>NZ_BASE01000041.1 GCF_000813125.1 Mesobacillus selenatarsenatis SF-1 | reverse complement strand
ATTTTACGATATGAATCGGATTTCCAAGTGCTACTTCTGCAGCTTCCATAGTAATCTCACCAAGTGTTGGGTGAGCATGAATTGTCATAGCCAGGTCTTCAGCAGTCATACCTGCTTCAATTGCAAGACCAAGCTCAGCGATCATATCAGAGGCATTCGGGCCAGCGATTTGAGCACCGATGACAATGTCATCTTCTTTACGAGTGATCAGCTTCAAGAAGCCATCTGTCTGATTAAGTGATAGTGCACGGCCATTTGCAGCAAATGGGAATTTAGATGCTGTAATATTGATGCCTGCATCTTTCGCTTCCTTTTCAGAATAACCAACTGATGCTAATTCTGGATCAGAGAATACAACTGCTGGGATTGCCAGGTAGTCGATCTCTGAAGGATGTCCAGCGATTGCTTCAGCAGCAATTTTACCTTCATAAGATGCTTTGTGTGCAAGTGGCGGTCCTTCAACAATGTCACCAATCGCATAGATGTTGCTTACACTTGTACGGCACTGTTTGTCGATTTTGATTACGCCACGGTCAGACATCTCGATGCCAACTTGTTCAAGTCCTAGTTCGTCAGTGTTAGGCTTTCTACCTACCATGACAAATACGTAGTCTGCTTCGATTTTCTTCTCTTCACCGTTTACTTCATACGCAACTGTTACGCCAGACTCAGTCTCCTCGACACCCTTTGCAAGTGCCTTAGTGATGATTTCTGCACCCTTCTTCTTCAGGTTGCGTTTTACTAGAGCTGACATTTGCTTTTCGAATCCATTAAGGATTTCGTCTGCGCCTTCAAGAATTGTCACCTTAGTGCCAAAGCTTGCGTATGCTCCGCCTAGCTCAGTTCCAATGTAGCCTCCGCCAATAACGACGATGCTCTCTGGAAGCTCCTGAAGATTAAGTGCTCCAGTTGAATCAAGGACGCGCTTAGAGTATTTGAAAGCTGGAATCTCAATTGGACGAGATCCAGTAGCGATGATCGCATTTTTGAAAGTATATGTCTGGGCTGAATTTTCATCCATTACACGAATCGTATTGGAATCGACAAAATAAGCTTCACCACTTACGATATCGATTTTATTTCCCTTCAATAGACCTTCGACTCCGCCAGTTAGTTTTTTTACTACTCCCGCCTTAAACTCCTGAACTTTAGAGAAATCAAGCGTCACGTTTTCCGCTTTGATCCCCATGTCTTCAGAATGCAGAGCGTTTTCGTATCTATGGCCTGCAGAGATCAAAGCTTTAGAAGGAATACATCCCACATTCAGACACACTCCGCCAAGAGTTGCTTTTTCTACAATTGTTACTTTTTGGCCAAGCTGGGCAGCGCGAATCGCTGCCACATATCCGCCAGGGCCGGCACCAATGACAAGAGTATCAGTTTCGATTGGAAAATCTCCTACTACCATTTTTTACCCCTCCATTAACAATAGTTCTGGATCGTTCAACAGGCGCTTGATGTGATTTAAAGCGTGCTGTGCAGTAGCGCCGTCAATCATACGGTGGTCGAAGCTTAGGGAAAGCGCCAGTACAGGAGCAGCTACAATTTCTCCATCCTTGACTACTGGCTTTTCTGCAATTCGGCCGATTCCAAGGATTGCGACTTCCGGATGGTTGATAACCGGAGTGAACCATTGTCCGCCAGCAGATCCGATGTTAGTGATTGTGCAAGAAGCACCTTTCATTTCATCTGGAGCAAGCTTGCCATCACGAGCTTTTCCTGCAAGTTCATTGATCTCATTAGAGATAGAGAATACAGATTTACGGTCAGCGTCCTTCACGACTGGAACAAGCAAGCCTTTATCTGTGTCTGCTGCAATACCAATATTATAATAGTGCTTGTGGACGATTTCGCTTGTTGCATCATCAAGAGATGTATTCAGCGCAGGATACTCACGCAATGCACTTGTTAATGCTTTTACCACATAAGGTAGGAATGTAAGCTTGATTCCTTTTTCTGCAGCCACTTCTTTGAACTTCTTGCGATGGGCGACAAGCTTCGCTACGTCCACTTCGTCCATTAAAGTAACGTGAGGAGCTGTATGCTTAGAGTTAACCATTGCCTTAGCAATCGCTTTTCTGATTCCGCTCATTTTTTCGCGTGTCTCAGGGTATTGTCCTTCTGGAATAGCCTGAGCCGCTGCAGCTTTAGGTGCCTCTTCAGTTTGTGATGCCTGTGCTTGATCTGCCTGCGGAGCAGCAGTTGGTGCACCTCCGCTTAGGAAGCTATCGATATCTTCTTTTGCGATTCGGCCATTCTTGCCTGAACCGGAAACCTGACGAATATCCACGCCTTTTTCACGAGCATATTTACGGACTGATGGCATTGCCACGATTCGGCGGTTAGGATCAACCTCTGCTTGTGGTGCAGCCGCTGCGCCAGCACCAGTTTGACCTGCAGGAGCAGGAGCATCTGCTGCTTCTTTTTCAATTTTTTGTCCAGCTTCTAATGTTGACTGAACCTGAGCTTCGGTCTTTTCCTGTTTAGGCTGTTCAGCAGGTGCATCTTCTTCTTCACCTTTAAACTTAAGGTGCTCATAACCTGGAGCATCGAACGTTACAAGAACCTGTCCTACTGTTGCTACTGTTCCTTCTTCTACTAAAACTTCTTCGACTGTACCAGCGACAGGTGAAGGAATTTCAACAACCGCTTTGTCATTTTGCACTTCGCATAGTACATCGTCTTCCTGAACTTTATCGCCAGGCTTTACGAACCACTTGACTATTTCACCTTCGTGAATACCTTCGCCGATGTCTGGCAGCTTAAATTGGAATGCCAATGGAATTCACCCTCCTAAGTTTTTATCAAACCTTTATAATTTCACTGTTTATTTAGAATGTAAGTACCTTTTTAGCTGTTGCAATTACATCTTTGTAGTTAGGCAGCCATACAGATTCTGCTTGAGAAAATGCGAAAACTGTATCTGGAGCTGTTACACGCAACACAGGTGCCTCGAGGCTAAGGATTGCACGATCATTGATTTCTGCAACAATCTGTCCAGCCATACCAGCTTGTTTTTGTGCTTCTTGCACAACAATCGCTCTTCCTGTTTTTTCAACAGAAGCGATGATTGTTTCGATATCGAAAGGCATTACTGTTCTTAAGTCGATTACTTCTACAGAGTAGCCTTCTTTTTCAAGCTCTTCAGCTGCCTTTAGTGATTCGTGAACCATTGCACCATAAGTGATGATTGAAAGGTCTTTTCCTTCACGCTTAACATCTGCTTTTCCTAGTGGAATTGTATATTCTTCTTCCGGTACTTCCTGTCGGAAAGAGCGGTAAAGCTTCATGTGCTCAAGGAAAATGACTGGATCGTTATCGCGGATAGATGAAATCAACAATCCTTTTGCATCATATGGAGTTGATGGGATAACGACCTTTAGGCCAGGCTGCTGTGCAACCATTCCTTCAAGGCTGTCAGCGTGCATCTCTGGAGTATGTACGCCTCCGCCAAATGGTGAACGGATTGTTACTGGTGAGCTATAGCGGCCGCCTGAACGATAACGCATACGAGCCATTTGTCCTGCAATAGAATCCATAACTTCGAAAACAAAGCCGAAGAATTGTATTTCAGGAACAGGACGGTAACCTTGTAGCGCAAGACCAATTGCCAAACCTCCGATCCCTGATTCCGCTAGTGGTGTATCAAATACACGGTCTTCACCGAATTCATTTTGGAGGCCTTCAGTTGCACGGAATACACCGCCGTTGACGCCAACATCTTCCCCGAATACAAGTACGTTTGGATCGTTCTTCATCTCTACGCGAAGAGCGTCTGTAATTGCTTGAATCATTGTCATTTGAGCCATGGCTTACTTCGACTCCTTCTCTTTATATATTTCATACTGTTCTTTTAAGTAGTCTGGCATTTCTTCATACATGATTTCCATTAGGTCCGTTACTTTTTGCTTCGGAGTATCATCCGCTTCTTTGATAGCGTTTTTGATTTCTTCTTTTGCTTTTTCGATTGTTTCGTTTTCCATATCTTCAGTCCATAGGTTTTTCTTTTCCAAGAACTTACGGAAACGTACTAATGGATCTTTCTTTTCCCATTCATTGTCCAAATCTGCTGTACGGTACCGAGTTGGATCATCACCAGCCATTGTATGTGGACCATAACGGTAAGTCATTGTTTCGATCAATGTTGGGCCTTCACCGTTGATTGCGCGTTTACGTGCATCAAGTGTTGCAGCGTATACTGCAAGTGGGTCCATTCCGTCAACCTGGATTCCAGGAATACCAGCTGCAACTGCTTTTTGAGCAATTGTCTTAGCAGCAGATTGCTTTTCAACAGGAGTTGAAATAGCAAAACGGTTATTTTGAACGAAGAAGATTGCTGGCGCTTTGTATGCACCTGCAAAATTGATTCCTTCATAGAAGTCACCTTGAGATGCACCGCCATCTCCTGTATAAGTTACCGCAACAGACTTGGCACCGCGCTTCTTCATGCCAAGCGCTACTCCAGCAGCCTGAATGTATTGGGCACCGATGATGATCTGTGGTGAAATAACATTTACACCTTCAGGAATCTGATTACCCTTGAAGTGTCCGCGTGAGAATAAGAATGCTTGCGTAAGCGGAAGTCCATGCCAGATCATTTGAGGAACATCGCGATATCCTGGAAGGATAAAGTCTTCTTTCTCAAGTGCAAATTGAGATGCAAGCTGGGAAGCTTCCTGTCCTGCTGTAGGAGCATAGAATCCTAGTCGTCCCTGGCGGTTCAATGAAATTGAACGCTGGTCCAGAATCCTTGTATAAACCATACGCTTCATTAATTCTTGTAATTGCTCGTCCGAAAGCTCAGGCATTGCCGCTTCATTTACGACTTCGCCCTCTTCATTCAAAATCTGGAACATTTCAAATTGGCTTTCAACATTTTCGAGCTGCTTCACTGCATCAAAAGTGTTATTTTTTGTTTTAGATGCCATCAGAGCCACCTCTTCCTTTCATACTTCATAAATTTTAATTGAATATACAAAAATAGGTTACCCAATATCAGGATAAACTTCCCCGGGTTTATAAATACATGTCAGAGCTGGATTGTTTTTTTGGCCAATCAATAATGAATCAAGAAGTTTTTCAATAAACTATTGCTTGGATCACCATTTGAACACACCATTCTTTAGTTTTCCACAGATTTACTATAAAAAAACTTTTATTTCACCATTCTTATGCCAAAAATACTGTATCAGTGAAAAATACAAATGGATTAATACAATCCGCTCATTCGTTTTTTAGTTTACAACACTAAAATAAGTCCGTCAAATACTATGTTTCATCTTTTTTAATTTTATTCACTATCGGTATGTTATTATCTCAAAAAAGTAACTGTATCACTATTTATTAATTACTGTACTATAATAAATTACTTTCAATTCAAACTGTATTAGTGCTGTGAAGTGGGTTCAAACGGCTTGTACTCCCAGTTGCAGGCATAAACCTTTATCAGGTCCTTAAACTCCGTTGCGCCTTCCTCTTCAAGCACAAAACAAAAAGCCGCTCTTAAAAAGCGGCTTTACATGTCACTTATTACTTTTCCTTATCCGTGCTAACTTCTATTCCAGCTTTTTTGTAAAAACCCATTTTTTCTTGATTATACTGGTCAGTCTTTTCATTGAATTCTTTATTGTTATTCAAGACAATTTCATATACTTCATTCACTTTATTGATTTGTTCTTCTAGTTTCTCAAAGCTTAGTTCCTTATCTTTAAGCATTTCATAAAGCTCTTTGTCATATTGGAGACCTTGTTTGTAGTTTTCATAAAGCTTGTCATGAATTTCATATCTTTCTTTCATAGTCGCCTGCAGTTCAGTTGCCTGTTTCTTCAGGTTTGAGTCATCTATTTCGTCGATGATTTTGTCTACATTTCCAAACTCTTTTTCAGATTCATCTATACTTTCTTTTTCTTTATCAATATGTTCTGCACGTTTGTCAGCTATAGCCAATGCCTCATCTGCCAGCTTAACAATTTGGTCATATTCTTTCATTCCAAGTGAAATAATTTGCTCGTAAATTTCCTTTTCCTTCTTCTCCAACTCTACAAGCGGATCCTGCTGATCCTCAAAACCTTTTTCAATCGAAACGACCTTCTCAAGCGCTTCAAACATTTTCTCCTCTGGTGATTGCTTGTCCAGACACCCAGCTAGACTTAAAACCCCAGCCATCATTATAATAGCTAAACTTATTTTTTTGATTATGGACAAAATAATAACCTCCTCATTGATACCAATTTTACTATAGCGATTGCGACGTGATTTGACAATAGATATGAAATTTTGCGGAAATAATTGTTCAACCTGGATGTGGTAACTGCTTGTCCTTACCCTAAATATATTCACTCCTCAGTGTGTTTATGCTCTGGGCTTAAGCCTACACTTAATATTTTCTTGTGCATAGGCTATAGCAATCGACCGATTTACGGGCGAAAAATACAATTGAGGAGGTTTCCTAATGCACGGTTACGGATATGGATGTGGTTATCCCGTGGCAGGAGCAGGATATGGCAATGGATTCGCTTTGATTGTCGTGTTGTTCATCCTGCTGATCATTGTTGGCTGCGCCTGCTGGAAGTTTTAATTAGAAAAGCGTAAGCGCCTTGGTCAGCCCCAACAAGCGCTGGAGGGCCTACCAGTGAAGTCGCTCTTTGACTTCATTGGAAGGACCGAAGCGTCTCGAGGGGCTAGGCGCTGGAGCTGGACACTAATCTTAGTGATAAATGCTTTCTTATGCAGTTAGGAAAGAGGGAGGGCTAGTCCCTCTCTCTTTTAACATTTCTAGTTAACTTTTTACTGTTCATTTGTTAGACTTAACATTATTACATACTAGAGGTGAAGTTAATGTTGACGATGAATGATATCGTCCGTGATGGACATCCCGTGCTCCGAAAAGTCGCGGAAGAAGTTCCTATGCCCCCTTCACAAGAAGATAAGGCAGTACTTGAAAGCCTGATTGAATATGTTAAAAACAGCCAGGACCCTGAAGTTGCCCAAAAACATGGGCTCCGTCCCGGAATCGGTCTTGCCGCACCACAGATAAATGTATCGAAGAGAATGATTGCTGTTCATGTAACAGATGAAAAAGATAATTTACTAAGCCACGCCCTCTTCAACCCAAAAATCATCAGCCATTCGGTGGAACGTTCCTATCTTGCAGCTGGTGAAGGTTGCCTTTCAGTTGATGAGTCGATCCCTGGTTTTGTGCCGAGATATGCCAGAGTAACCGTAAAAGGGGTAGACCTTGAAGGAAACGAAGTCAAGCTTCGCCTGAAAGGCCTGCCAGCGATTGTATTCCAGCATGAAATCGATCATTTGAATGGCATAATGTTTTACGACCACATTAATAAACAAGATCCATACGCCGAAGTTCCCGATGCAAAACCAGTTGAAAGATAAAAGCCGAATCCTGAGTGATTCGGCTTTTTTGTGGCTTCAACTACCTTACCAAATACTAATATTGTATGCTTTGGCTAAATCGGAGTTCATTTATGACAGGTTATCGGTTTCACCATCTAAACCTGTCTGAATTACGGTCATTTCTTGACAGCTTTTCGCTCAATGGGCTTGAGCCTGTCATAATTCCGGGATAATCTTGACAGCTTTTCTGTTTTACCCCTTCAACCTGTCATAATTCCCACGGTTTCTTGACAGCTTTTCGCCTTTTCATGGCCAACCTGTCTGAATTACGGTCTTTTCTTGACAGCTTTTCGCTCAATGGGCTTGAGCCTGTCATAATTCCGGGATAATCTTGACAGCTTTTCTGTTTTTACCCCTTCAACCTGTCATAATTCCCACGGTTTCATGACAGCTTTTCGTCTTTTCACGGCTAACCTGTCTGAATTACGGTCCTGTCATAATAACTACCACTACAGAACATCATCAGGCATTTCACATCAAATCTGTTTCAATTAGTCTCGAATGGCTTTGATCTAAATCAACTTCAGCTCTTTCAATCCATGCCAGATACCATCGTCATCTACATCTCGGGTTACTTTATTCGCCAGTTCCTTCAGTTCTGGAACGGCATTCCCCATGGCTACCCCAGTGCCAACTGCCTTTAGCATTTCAAGATCATTCAGCCCATCACCAAAAGCGTACACATCTTCCGGCTTGAAACCTAATCGATCCACCATCTTCTTTATACCCTCCGCCTTAGACCCTCCTGCAGGGAGAATGTCCACTGAAAATGGATGCCACCTGATAAAAGTGAATTCGGGATAAGTCTCCCGGTAATACTCTTCTTGCCCTTCTTCACAGAACAAAAGTGTTTGATAGAGCTCTCGGTCTACATAAAAACGGTCATCATGTTCTGGATGGGCAAACTTCAGACCTCCAAGGCTTGTTTCAATGTAATTATGGTGCTTCACTGACGATTTCATCGTCTTGTGGTTCATAAATACGACTGGATGTCCCTTATCAGATGCTTCTTGATATATTTCTTCTATCTTTTTACTATTCAAAGGATTTTGGTAGATTGGCTCCCCTTCAAATACAACATATTGTCCGTTGAAACTCACAAATGAATCAATCTCCAGCTCTTTTCTAAGGCTCTCGAACATGAACGGAGCTCGTCCTGTAGCAATGGCTACGAAAACTCCATTTTCCTTCAATGTTTCGATCGCCTCTTTAGCAGAGGCCGGCAGGTTTTTATCATGGTCCAGCAATGTACCATCAATATCAAAAAATACAATTTTACTCATGATCTTCTCCTTTGATGCTTTTCTTGAAAGTATTTTCTTATTTTTTCCCCAAAGGCTCTTTTCATAATATTTGTTGAAAACAAAAAGAAAGCAACCATTTGATTTATATGCAGTAATCACGGTAGTCTAACAAATTCACTGGTGCGTGTACAGAAATAAGAAATGAAAAACTGTGTCAAAACAATGACAATTTATGTCATTCCATCAATAACCATGAAAAAATTTGCTATTTCATCATATAATATAAACAAAAAGATAGGAATTTGAAAAATAATCTTTGCTAAACTTTTCCTTGTTTACTTTACTTTGGACAAGGATAGTTTAAAATAAGAACTAAGGAGATGATCCACTATGTTAAAGAAGCTAAGAAAGAAGCTTTTAAAACAGTGGAAAGATTTGCTTCGAAAAAAAACAATCGCTTAACTTTTTGAGCCCTTCAAACTTGCGAAGGGCTCCTTCCTTATTGTAAATTGGTTAATAGCGGAAAACACGGCAGGATGGATAATAACAATGGTAACATTGTTAATTTTTATATAAGGCTGATTTCGAATATTGTTTTGACAGAATTATGCTTTACCTACTTATTTGAGTTCGTTTACCTTAAGATATTCCAGACTGGGAATCGCATAAACCTGCAAAACGTTTCATCGAAAATTGCCTATAAAATAGAAAAAGTTAATTTAAGGAGAGAGATTTTTAATGATTTTTAAAGTTTACTTCCAGGAATCAAACAAGCAAGTACCAGTTCGCGAGAAAACGCAAACCATCTATGTAAAAGGTGACTCTGAGAGAGATGTACGGACAAAAATAGCTGACCGCCAATATAATATTGAATATGTCGAGGCAGTTGATGGTAACTATTTTGAGTACGAGAAGCAAAAAGAAGACTTTGAAGTATTGGAGATCGAATAATTTATGAAATTCGTTAAAAATGACCAAACAGCCGTCTTCGCGCTCGGTGGATTAGGCGAAATCGGTAAGAACACCTACGGGGTGCAGTTTCAGGATGAAATCATCTTGATCGATGCCGGCATAAAATTCCCAGAGGATGAATTGCTCGGCATCGATTATGTTATCCCTGACTATTCGTACTTGGTAAAAAATGAAGACAAAATCAAAGGCCTTTTCATTACACATGGCCATGAAGACCACATCGGCGGCATTCCTTATTTGCTGCGTGAAATCAATGTCCCTATTTATGGCGGCAAACTTGCACTTGGCCTGATCAGAAACAAGCTTGAAGAACATGGACTGTTGCGAAAAGCCAAGCTGATCGAAATTAAAGAGGACGATATCATCAAGTTCCGTAAAACATCAGTCACTTTCTTCAGGACTACACACAGTATCCCTGATTCATATGGTGTCGTAGTGAAAACGCCTCCTGGGCAAATCGTCCACACTGGCGATTTCAAGTTTGACTTTACACCAGTAGGTGAGCCAGCCAATTTAACCAAAATGGCTGAAATCGGCAAAGAAGGTGTCCTTTGCTTGCTATCGGACAGCACAAATGCCGAAGTTCCTCATTTCACGATGTCTGAGCGCCGTGTTGGCGAAAGCATTCATGATATTTTCCGAAAAGTGGATGGGCGGATCATCTTCGCTACTTTTGCATCCAATATCCATCGTTTGCAGCAGGTTGTAGAAGCAGCAGTTGCTAACGGTAGAAAAGTTGCCGTATTCGGGCGTAGCATGGAATCGGCTATCAATATCGGCCAAGAACTAGGCTATATCAATGCGCCAAAGGATACATTCATTGAGGCGCAGCAAATCAACAGACTCCCTGCTAACCAGGTTACAATACTTTGTACTGGAAGCCAGGGCGAGCCAATGGCTGCTCTATCTAGGATTGCGAATGGTACACACCGCCAAATCCAAATTCAGCCTGGCGATACAGTTGTATTCTCGTCTTCACCAATCCCGGGTAACACTATAAGCGTTAACAGGACCATCAACATGCTTTCCCGCGCAGGTGCTGATGTTATCCATGGATCATTGAATGACATCCATACTTCTGGTCATGGTGGCCAGGAAGAACAGAAATTGATGCTTCGCCTGATCAAACCAAAATACTTCATGCCGATCCATGGTGAGTACCGCATGCAGAAGATGCATTCGAAACTCGCTACTGATTGTGGAGTTCCTGAAGAGAACTGCTTCATTATGGATAACGGTGAAGTACTTGCTCTTGGCGATAATGAAGTTAGCGTCGCTGGCAAGATTCCTTCCGGCAATGTTTACATTGATGGAAGCGGGGTTGGCGATATCGGAAACATCGTTCTTCGCGACCGCCGAATCCTTTCCGAAGAAGGCCTTGTAGTTGTTGTGGTAAGCATCAATATGAAGGAATTTAAAATTGCAGCAGGTCCAGACCTGATCTCACGTGGATTTGTCTACATGAGAGAGTCCGGTGACTTGATCAATGATGCCCAGAGCTTAATCAATAAGCACTTGAATAAAGTTATGGAAAGAAAAACAACTCAGTGGTCAGAAATCAAAAACGAAATCAATGATACTCTTGCACCTTTCCTTTATGAAAAAACAAAACGTCGTCCAATGATCCTGCCGATCATCATGGAAGTATAAGCAAAAACCGTTGCGATTGTCGCAACGGTTTTTTTGTTAGCTATTTGAATCAATATTGCTGTTTTGTTTTGTTCCTGCCTTCCTTCTAATAAAGAATATGATAACAGCAACAATTACTCCTACTATTAAAAGGATTGGAAGGTTTCCAATCAGGAACACAACAATTCCTGAACCTGCTGCCAGCAAGATGTTAATATTATCAGCAAATTGCTTCTTTATTTTCTGCCAGGTGTTCAGGCTGTCATTATCTATTTTAGGGACTGGCACTTCATTTTCCTGCAGGATGATGGTTACAGTCGAAAGTGCTGTCTGGTTTTCTAGGAACTTCTTTCTGCCCTCTATTTGTTCAATCTGTTCCTGGACATCTGCTAAGTCGGATGAGATTTTTAATAGATCTTCAGTCTTTTGCGCTTGCTTCATGAAATCGAGCAGCCTCGCTTCAACTGCCTTCTTTGATTTCAACCGAGATTCCAGGTCAACATACTCCTCTGTAACGTCCTGCCCGCTTACGTGGCGATTATTAACTTGAACTGAAAGACCTTCAGCATCATTCAAAAACGCATTAAAATGCTCTTGGGGAATTCTGAACGTCATCGTGCCACTTTGCTGCTCGCCATCATAACGATTTGAATTTGACTGTACAATATATCCATTGTACGCTTTTGCTTTCTGTTCTAGAGCATTGCGCGCTTTTTCAAAGTTGTCCACTCTGATATCCATTTCGGCATTATAGATGACCATCCGCTGAGCAGCACCTTCATCTAACTCTTGGCTGGCTTGACCCTCTGCTTTTGCATCCTCCCCGGAATCAGCTTTATCAGATTCTGAAAAACCAATCTCATCTTCACTAACATTTTCCATGCTAGAATTCATGTCACCATCAGCACTCATTTTACTATCTTCCTGTGATATGCCTCCGCTGCAGCCGGCAAGTAGGAAAACAAACAAAAAAACCATAAAAGATACCTTCTTTAACAATGAAAAGCCCCCTTGAAACACTTCTATTTATGAATATGACGGTAACTCTGTTAAAAAGTTACAGGTTGCCTGAAGAAAGTGGTAGCCCCTCCCTTCTTAGTCACATGTTGGCATCACTTGTGACCGAAATACCATAGTTGCTCTCATCTCGGACACATATTCTCCTTTCTGTCACGACTCAGAATTGCTCCTAATTTAATCAAAAAAAAAGCCTTCACGAAGAAGGCTTTCTACATTTACACTGCATCTAGCATATTGAATTGTGCTTTGACGAGGTCATGATATTCTCCCTCGAGCTCCATAAGTTGAGCATGATTACCTTGCTCGATGATCATACCATTCTCTAGCACGAAGATGTTATCCGCTTCCCTGATGGTTGACAGTCTGTGAGCTATGATAATTGCCGTTCTGCCTTTCAGCAGGGTTTTTAATGCCTTTTGGATTTTCATTTCCGTTTCTGTGTCGATGCTTGCCGTCGCTTCATCCATGATCAGGATTCTTGGATTGGCTAACAATGCCCTGGCGAAGGAAAGCAGCTGTCTTTCACCTACTGAAAGGATATTACCCCTTTCTTCCACTTCTGTTTTATATCCATGAGGCAGCTTCTTAATGAATTCGGCTGCTCCTACAGCTTCTGCGGCAGCTATTACATCTTCCTCTGTAGCATCCGGCCTGCCGAACAGAATATTATCGTAGATCGTTCCAGAAAAAATAAAGGTGTCCTGCAAGACGATACTGATATGCTTCCTAAGGCTGCCTATGGAAACTTCTTTTAGGTCATGACCATCAACCAATACCCTGCCCGAAGTAGGATCATAGAACCGGCTGATCAAATTGGCGATTGTCGTCTTTCCTGATCCTGTATGACCAACGAGGGCGACCGTCTGTCCAGCCTTCATTTCGAGGTTGATCCCCTTAAGCGCTGTACGCTTGTCATCGTATGAAAAGACCACTTTTTCAAATTTAATTTCACCGCGCATATCCTCAAGCTCAACCGGATGATCTGCCTCAGAAACAATTGGCTTTTCATCAAGAAATTCAAAGATACGTTCCGATGAAGCCATCCCCATCAATAACTGGTTATACACCTGACCCAGTCTTGAGATTGGTTCCCAGAACATACCAAGATAGAAGGCAAAGGAGACGAATACACCAATTGAGATTGTTCCATTTTGGATTAAACTCGCTCCATACCAAATCAAGACAGCCGTTCCAAGCGCGTTGGTCAGTTCAACCATCGGACGGAACATCGCATTTTTCTGTGAAGCCGACTTCCAGCTTTGGAAGGTCTCATCGTTGACTCCATCAAAAAACGCCATGTTTTCCTTTTCCTGAGTAAAAGATTGTGTAACCCTAATTCCCTGGATACTTTCATTCAGGTGGGAATTTAACTTGGATTGTTTCATGCGAACATCCTGCCAGGAGCGTCTGATATTTTTCCTCAGCTTTGTTGAAATCAAGAACATGATCGGTAAAATAATCATGATTGCCAGTGTAAGCTGCGGGCTTAACGAGAACAAGATAAAGAAAATACCAATCAGCAGAACGATATCCATCAATAAGTTGATGACACCGTTTGTGAACAATTCCTGGAGGGAATTGATATCATTCATAATCCGCACAAGTATGGATCCAGCTGAACGCTGGTCAAAAAAGCGATGGGAGAGATTTTGCACATGTGTGAATAAGTGTTTGCGCAAATCATATATCACATTTTGCCCCAATTGGTTCATCCAGCGGATCCGAAAAATATTTGCGATATAGGAAGCTGAATATAGCCCCGCGATTAGAGCGACCAGCCATAACAGCATAGTAGCATCCTTGTTTTTAACAGCTCTGTCAAGCGTGTAGATCCCAATCAGGATTGGGATGGCAAGCCTGACCGCTGTCGTGATTAATACCATAGCAATCGAAAGCGGAACAAGATTCTTTTTGTATGGCAGCATATAACCGAAAAGCCTTGACATCTGTTTCCAGTTAAAAGGCTTATCAATGACCTGATCAGTAGAATAATGAAATCTTTTTAATACTTCAGAGTTGCTTTTCCTGCTCAAAACCTTCCCCCCCCTGTACATTTGTAGTTAGTTGGTGCTATGACCAAAAAAATCATCATTCCGATTTTTTTCAACCAGTTTGCGAAACCTTTTCTCGGTCCTTGAATTGAATATCATAGATTTTTTGATATGTTCCGCCATTCTTGATCAGTTGTTCATGGGTTCCTCGCTCAGCAATTGACCCATTTTCAAGCACGAGAATCTCATCCGCATGCTTCAGGGAAGAAATACGGTGTGCAATGATGAAGGTCGTACGTCCCTTCATGACTTCCAGTAAAGCTTGTTGAATCATGAATTCAGTTTCCATATCTACTGCACTTGTGGCATCATCAAGAATTAAAACACTTGGATTGACACAAATCGCCCTGGCAATCGCGATTCTTTGCTTTTGCCCCCCAGAGAGCCCCATACCTCTTTCTCCCAAAATTGTATCGTATCCATCCGGCAGCTCCATAATGAAACTATGTGCCTGGGCCCGTTTTGCGGCAGCAATAACTTCCTCCATTGTAGCGTCAGGATTGCCATAAGAAATATTAGCTTTGATAGAAGAAGAAAACAGGAAAGATTCCTGGAGGACAATCCCTATATTGCTGCGGAGTGACCGAATTGAATAATCTTTTATATCCACCCCATCAATCAGGACCTGGCCAGCGACTGGCTCGTAAAATCTTGTCATCAGCTGGGTAATGCTTGTTTTACCTGAACCAGTCGATCCGATCAACCCAATGGTCTGCCCAGGCCGCGCTTTAAAGGTAATATTATATAAAGCTTCATTTTCATCATCTCCATACCGGAGTGTTACATCATTGAATTCTACGTCTCCTGAAAGCTTTTCAACTTGCAGTGCACCACGCTTCTCTTCGATTTCCTCATCAGCTTCAAGAATCTCCAACAATCTTTCTCCAGATGCTTTAGATTGAGAAAATAGGTTCACAACAAATCCCAGGTTCATGATTGGCCACATGATGTACCAAACGAGGCTGTAGAAAGCCACTAACTCCCCTGGAAGCAAGGATTCATTCATGACCAGGAAACCACCGTATCCTAAAAGCAGGACGACACTCAGGTTCCCCAAAAACTCCATTAACGGAAAATACTTCGCCCAAATTTCCGAAGTGAATAAATATTGATCTTTATAATTTCCATTTGATGCATTGAATCTGCCAATCTCATAATCTTCGCGAGATAGAGATTTTACAGTGTTGATCCCGCTTATATTCTCCTGAACCTTAGTATTCAGCTTCCCAAACGATTTCCGGATGCCCCTGAACGCTGGATGGACTGCCCTGTCAAACTTATATACAACTACCGCAAGGAAAGGCAGAGTCGCGAGAGTCACAAAAGTCAATGAAATAGAATAATAGAACATGACAGAAAAACTAATACCAATTAAGAGGACAAACCGAATCAACTCTGAGAAGCCAAAGCTTAGGAAGAAGCGGAAGCCTTCTACATCAGCAGTAAGCCTCGACATTAAATCCCCTGTCTTCGCATTGTCGTAATATCGGAATGAAAGGAACTGTAACTTTTCATAAAGAGAGTTTCTCAGCTTATAGACAGAATGAATCCCGAACAGGTCCCCTGTATATTGATAAATATAGGTACAGATTCCTTTCACGACCATCGATCCGACAAATCCGGCAGCCAGCAGCGGAATAAGCTCATACCGTCCTCCAATGACCGCTTCGTCAATTGTAAGCTGCAGGATCATTGGGTAAACTACTGTAATCGCTGTTACAATCAACATAAATAATATGGACCATATAAAGTAATTTTTAAAAGGCCAATAATATTCCTTTAATTTTTTGAATGTCTCCATTCATTTCCCCCCTTTGGAAAATTAAAGATTCTTTTTTTGGCGAGAGTGCTTTTGTTTCTTTTTCGAAAAGCGGCTTGTATTAGTCAACACTTTACGAAAACCTTTGGAAAAGCTTAACAAAAAGAAAAAGCACGTATACATTAATATATCGAGTTTCGAAATATTTTTCCAGTACTTTGTTAGAATTTTTTTATTTTTTTGTATATGTGAATTATCTGATATTAGTGGGCAAAAAAGCAGTACTGTTGGTTATGGATGTAAGAATCAATGGTGAGCAAGAAAAATGTCCGTTAGAATTACTCTAACGGACAAAGAGGTGCTTCTTTTATGAAATGTGTCCGTTAGAAGGGCTCTATCGGACAAACTGCTGCTCTTTATGAAGAAATGTGTCCATTAGAGGCTCTCTATCGGACGAACTCGTAGTCTTAATGAAGAAATGTGTCCATTAGAGGCTCTCTATCGGAAAAACTCGTAGTCTTTATGAAGAAATGTATCCATTAGAAGGGCTCTATCGGACAAACGCGTGGTCTTACTGAATACATGTGTCCGTTAGACTACGGAAATTCTTCTTTATTCTTCATTTTCCATTTCTTCGAGTACCCTGTCCACGCGCTTTTCTAGCATCTTCAATCCGCTGCCGCCAGCCTGGAAATGCCTTAACAGACCGTTTCTGTCAAAAAGATAGTAAGCAGGGACGTACTGATTTTCAAAGGCAGCTGTCAATTTATGCTCATCATCAATGAAGATGGGCTGTGAAATCTGATGTTCTGCTGCTACTTGTTTGATTTCTTCCATATTCATGTCTTTTTCGGATCGGGGCATATGGACAGCCAACACATTCAGTCGATTTTTATAATTGTCACGAAGTTCATTCAACGATGGCATCGCTATCTTGCATAGATGGCAGCTGATCGACCAAAAATGGATCAATGTCGGCTTTTCACCAACCAGCTGATCCCTCGTAAACTCTCCATTTAGCCATTCAGTGGCTCCGGATATTTCAGGCATAGGTTGACGCAATCTCATATCGAACACCTCTTTTTTGGAATGTCAATTTCACTGACACTTTAAAGCCGGGTTTGACAAATATCATGGGTTTAGTTGCTTTTGTACTCAATATACTTTGTCAGCAAGTTAATCGCAGTCTTGATGGCGTCCTCATCTGGGTCCAGCTTCGCATGATGTAGCCCATGATCCGAATTAACACCGAGCCAGAACATGAAGCCAGGAATCTGTTTGAGCATATAACCAAAGTCTTCTCCAGTCATTGCTTCTTTACAAACAATCACGTCGATATTTTCCCTTTCCTCAGCAAAGGCGATAAAGTCACGTGCCAATTCTTCATTATTATAAACTTGATGATACATGGCTCCATAGTCAATTGAAGTCTTGCATTGATAGCCTACTTCGATCCCTTTTACGAGTGCTTCAATCCTTTCCTTCACTCTTGCCATTGATTCTACAGACAGAGTGCGGATTGTACCTTCTAGCCTTGCTGCTTCAGCGATTATATTTTGTACCGTGCCTCCGGTGATTTTGCCGATTGTAACAACAGCACTGTCAAGTGGATCAACATTCCTAGAAACAACAGACTGAAGCTGGTTCACAAGAGCACAAGCTGCAACGACCATATCATTAGTCTGGTGCGGATAAGCAGCATGCCCGCCCTTCCCCACAAGATCAATGAACAGTTCGGAAGTATTGGCAAAAAGCAGCCCCTCCTTTGTTGCAATCGTCCCAACCGGATATTCTGGTGCAATATGCAAAGCTATGATCATATCAGGCTTCCATTCCTGCATGATATCAGTCTTAAGCATTGGCTCAGCACCACCTGGGCCTTCTTCGGCAGGCTGGAAAATGAACAGTAGATGATCATCAATCGGATGAGTAACGAAGTAGGAAATCAACCCAAGCGCAATGGACATATGGAAGTCATGACCGCATGCATGCATTTGCCCTTCATGAAGTGATTTGAATTCCAATCCAGTTCCTTCCGTGATCGGAAGACCATCGATATCAGCTCTGTAACCAATCGTCTTCTTTGGGTTTCTTCCTTTGATTCTGACAAAGATTCCAGTCTTCCATGTCTTGATTTCCAAGGTGTCCTGAGGGAGACTGCTTAAATAATCAATGAGATATGCCTGAGTTTTGAACTCCTTGAAACCCAGCTCAGGAATTTGATGCAAATCTCTTCTAATTTTTATGAAAGTAGTAGAATCCATAGAGTTCTCTCCCTTTATAAAAGAAAGCGCGGACCACATATCCACGCTTTCTTGCTGTTTAGGAAATACTAAAATGATTTAGTTGTGGATAAATACAGATAGTTTTCTTAATCCAGCTCCAGCGCCTAGCCCCTCGAGTCGCTTGTCTAGCTGCGGCTCCTAACTCCTCGAGACGCTTCGGTCCTGCCAATGAAGTCAACGAACGACTTCACTGGCAGGACCTCCAGCGCTTGTCGGAGTTGGACAGTCGCCTCCGCTTTTCGAATTGTCTAGTGTTGCCTCCTAGAAACTCCGAAACTTCAACTCCGCCAGCAGGGTCGGAGTCTCCAGTTTCTGCGTTTCTGGACAGTCGGCTATACTTTTCGATTTCGGTCCGCCCAATGAAGTCAAAGAACGACTTCACCGGTCGGCCCTCCGAGGCACACGATGTGCTAGACCCGCCAGCCACAGCACGTGGCGTTATCGGCGGGCAGCGCTTGCCGGGGCTGACCAAGGCGCTTGCGCTTTTTGACCCTTGCTATTAAAGCTGGCGAAGCTCCTGCTTGATTTCAGTTTTTGATTTCGTTTTTTCGTCGATTTCCTTGATGACGCGAGCTGGTGTTCCAGCTACCACTGTATATGGAGGCACATCGTCGATAACAATTGCGCCTGCAGCTACAACTGCACCCTTGCCTACTGTTACGCCTTCAAGGACAACAGCGTTGGCACCGATTACTACATCATCTTCAACTATGACAGGCTTCGCTGAAGGTGGCTCGATAACACCAGCTAGCACAGAACCTGCACCGATGTGGCAGTTCTTTCCGACTGTTGCACGTCCGCCAAGTACAACGTTCATATCGATCATAGTACCTTCGCCTACAACAGCCCCAATATTAATTGAAGCACCCATCATAATAACAGCATTATCACCGATTTCCACCTGGTCCCTGATGATCGCACCAGGTTCAATACGAGCCCTGATATTTTTCATGTCGAGCAATGGAATAGCTGAATTTCTGCGGTCATTTTCAACGACATAATCTTCAATCTTAGCCTGGTTAGCTTCGATTGCCGGATTGATTTCAGCCCACTCACCGAAAATAACGCCAGTATTGCCTGTAATGAAAGTCTTTGAATTTTCACCAAAGTCGATTCCTTCCAGGTCACCTTTAATATATACCTTTACTGGAGTGGCTTTTTTGCTATTTTGAATAAACGAAATAATTTCATTAGCATCCATCATTTTCATAAACTATTCCTCCAATTATGTATGTATTCGCAGCCTCTTCCCGTTAACAAGTTGCTCTTAAATAGAATTAATGTGCTAAAGCAACAGCGCGGAAACAGCCTTTTCTAAAAATTACTTTAACAAACAAAAGTTTTTAAAACAAGAAAAACTATTTATCTGTTTTCTTGGATTCAACAATATGTTCTTTGACGATGTCAATGAAGGCCTGGACTTGCTTTAACCGGAAGGCTGATTCATATCCAAGAAGCCAGGTATCCCTTCCCAAGGGTTCATTGTTTTCGTCGTGCAGCGGGACTTTAAAAATATCCTTTTCCGCCCCATTAAGTGTTATTGCCGGAAGGATTGCGTAGCCGATGCCGTTAAAGGTCATTTGTTTGCAGGTTTCAATCTGGTCTACAATGATCGTCCTTTTTGGCGCTGTCTGGAATTGCCGTAACCACCAATCCTGGATTTCCTGGTAGTAGTTAGAATCACTTTTAAACTGGATAAACGGCCGGTCTGTATCCAATACTTGTTCAGGGCTCGTAATTTCCGTATCCACCAAATACAGGCTGTCCTTAAATAAATGGATTTTGACACCCTTCCAGTCTGGTGTGCCTCTGATAATTCCGATGTGCACCTGATCTTCATATAGTGCCTTTGAAATTTCACTGCTCCACCCAGTAACAAGCGAAATTTTCGCTTGAGGGTAACGATTTACATATTTCTTCAATACCTGTGGCAGCCAATTTTGACCGACAATCGAAGCGACAGCTATTTTAAGGGTTCCATACACCTCTGAATTTAATGCATGGATTGATTCCCTGGCTTTTTCCTCTCTGGCAATTGTCTCATTGACAAATTGGATTACAACCTCTCCAGAAGGAGTTAAAGTCAGCCCTTTTTGGGACCGGAGGAAAAGCTTGGTACCCCAATCCTTCTCAAGCGATTGAAGTCGCTGTGACAAAGCTGGCTGGGATACAAATAACCTCTCCGCGGCCTTCCTCATATTCATTTCCTGCGCAAGCACAGATAATAGGTGAAACTCTGAAATAGATGACATAACTGAACCTCTTGATAAGATTTTCTTATATTATAAATGAAATTTCATCTTTTTACATTATAGAAAAAACTGCAGATTACTCTGCAGTCTTTTCCTTTTTAGGCAGGAATAATATGAACAGCAAACTTATAATAGCAAAAATGAATACGACAATGTAAACCGAATGAAGGGCATTTGTCAACGCATCCTGAAGCATTGTCTTCAACTCTGCAGGAAGCTTCATCCGTTCTGATTCATTGAGCAGGACATTGGCAGTATCTATCGTGAGATCCTGTTCTTCTGCACCATTCTTTTTCATATAGCTCAAGATGCTGCTATTAAGTACTCCACCTAGCAAGGCAGCTCCCACTGTATTGCCCAGGTTTCTCATGAACATATTGGCTGCCGTTGCGATTCCTCTTTGCTGCCAGGCAACTGTACTTTGGATGGAAACAATGAATGCCGTACTAGTAAGACCCATCCCCACTCCAACGAAAAACGACCCTGCTGCAGCCCATAATGGACCTGCTTCAGGCTTCAGGGTGACGAATAGAATACTTCCGAGAATCAATGCCGCACCACCAAATAAAGAAGTCTTGCGATAGCCGATGCTTAACAGCAGGCGACCGCTTACAGCCGCTGCAATTGGCCAACCTATTGACATGGCCGTCAAGGTGAAGCCAGCTACAATTGGGGACCTCTCCATGACCCCCTGTACAAAGGCAGGCAAAAAGCTTGAAATACCAATCAGCATCACACCGGTTGTCAAAGAAGTCATATTCGCAATGAATATGGAACGTTCACGCCAAATATTAAATGGCATCATCGGCTCTTCTGCCCTTCTCTCTTGAAGTATAAAGAGGATCAAGGTCAGAACACTCAAGCCGGTCAGGCCGATCGTTTTTGGAGATGTCCACGCCCAATTTGCTCCCGCTTCGACAAGGACAATCATCAGTGAACTTATCGCCACAGTAAGGAGCACTGCTCCAGGATAATCAATCTTATGCTTCTTTTTCTCAATATCTTCATGAAGATAGAGCCAGAGACCCGCGATTGCAAGGATACCGAGTGGAACGTTGATCCAAAAAACATATCTCCAGCTTGCATATTCCACTAGCAAGCCTCCAAGCGCCGGTCCCGAAACAGCGGAAATTCCCCATACACTGGAGAGATACCCTTGAATCTTAGCTCTTTCTTCCCTTGAATAGATATCTCCGACAATTGTAGTCGCAATCGGCATGACTGCACCAGCTCCAAAACCCTGTATGAACCGGTATAGAATTAGCATTTCCATGGTTTCGGCCGTCCCTGATAGGATCGAACCGATCAAGAAAACGATAATTCCAAATGTTAATATCGGTTTCCTGCCAAATAAATCGGATAATTTCCCATAGATAAGAACAGTAACTGCATTCATAAGCAAATACGCAGAGAAAACCCAGCTATATAGCGCAAAACCGCCCAGATCGCCGACTATTGCCGGCATAGCAGTAGAAACAATCGTTCCTTCAACAGCTCCCATAAACATGGCGAGCATAACCGTCGCCAGGACAAAAGAGCGTTTCGTTACCCTCTTGTTCATTTTTTGTTCCGCTTGTCCCATTATTCACCTCTAAAAGAAAAGCGCAAGCGCCTTGCTCAGCCCCGACAAGCGCTGGAGGGCCGACCTTTGAAGTCGTTCTTTGACTTCATTGGGCGGACAGAAATCGAAATGTATAGCCGACTGTCCAGAAACGCAGAAACTGGAGACTCCGACAAAGAAGCGCTTTTTGCTTCTGCCGGCGGAGTTGAAGTTTCGGAGTTTCTAGGAGGCGACACTAGACATGCGACTCGAGGGGCTAGGCGTTGGAGCTAGACACTAATCAAAGTAATAAAGCTTTATCTTTCTTATACAGTAAAAAATTCAGCCCCCGTAACCGGGAGCTGCATGATCTAATTTTTATTATACCTTTTAACTTGCTTGCTTAATTTCAGCAATACGGTCCGTCTTGTCAGAATACCTTCAAAAATTCCTGAATCATCTTCTATACAGAGAAAAGGGTGATCTACAAGAAGGTCTAAGGAGGATTGAAGAGTTGAGTGGATGTTGATTCTTGGTATTTTCGAATTCATAGCTTCTTCGACTCGTTTTTTCTCAAGCTGCTCAAACTCGATTCTCTCCAGGCCAAGAATTGAATCCATTATAATAGGTGTACTGATTAAACCCATCAGACGATAATGAGGATCAAGGACAGGAATCGCAGTATACCCACTCTTTGTTAAAACAAGAAGAGCATGCTCAAGGCTATTGCCGACTTGGACATGGGCTACGCGTTCAGAAGGTATCATCACGTCTCTAATTGACACTTCCAAAAACTCACCGTTGTAAAGACTAATCATGGCGAAAACTCCCTAATATGGATTTCTTTCCATTACATTTTATCACAAAACGAATGGAGGCGCTTTTATTTAGTTTGCTTCAAGAAAACGAGGATATTAAATAAAGAATTCAAAACAAAAAAGGACCACAGAAGGGTCCCGTTGAAAATTGCGAACTACTGAATGAGATCAAAGATCTCGATTGTAATCATATCAATATTGTCGAATTGATATTTTTTAGGCTTTTCCTTGTCAGTGTATACTTCCAATTCGTATGTTTCAGTTTTTGGATGGTATGTAACCTGGCATTTGCGCTCTCCATTCACTTCAAAAAAGCGTTGAGCAGGTTCTCCTCCATTGGACTGCTCTTGCAGATTCTTTAAACGAGTGACTATTCCCTGAAGCTGTGACATTATGCTCCCTCTCCTTTCAAAACAAAAACCAATAACTTATAAATAGATTTTGCAATTGGCCTATTTATATCCATGTAAAATGATTTCAGAATTTTCTATACACAATTCTTTACATGTCAATATTAACAGAATAAAATAATGTCAGACGATGTACAAGTAAAAGCTTTGAAAAGGAGTGATTTTTTGAAAAAACCATTGAAACTATCCGAAAATGTCTATCTAATCGATGATTTTGATTTAAATATGGCGGAACGCACTGGTACATATGTATTGGCGGAAGAAAAGGTGACGCTTATTGAAACATCCGCAAGTCCGTCCATTCCCTATATCCTTGAAGGCTTAAAAACACTAGGTGTATCTCCGGCCGATATCTCATACATAATCGTCACACATATACACCTCGACCATGCAGGCGGAGCGGGATTGATGCTCCAGCATTGCCCAAACGCAAAGGTAATCGTACATCCAAAGGGTGCCAGACATTTAGCTGACCCTTCAAGACTGATTATGGGAGCAAAGGCTGTATATGGTGAAAAGTTTTCACAGCTATTTGACCCAATCGTTGCGATTCCCGAAGAGCGACTGGTGGTTAAAGGCGACGGCGACACACTAAAAATCAGCGAGACACTGACACTTGAATTTTTAGATACACCAGGCCATGCAAACCACCACTTCAGTATCTTTCACCCGCTAACAAAAGGGATTTTCTCTGGTGACACTGCCGGTATTTTTTATCCGCAGCTTGATCGCGAAGGCATAAAATTCTACCTGCCTACGACCTCACCCAACCAGTTTGATCCGGAAAAGATGCTTCGTTCCATAAGCCGTTTTAAGGAACTCGGGATAGAGCGAATTTATTTTGGACATTATGGCATGTCAGAAAATCCATCTGAAGCTTTCAGGCAAGTGGAGAGTTGGCTTGAAGTTTTCGTTGAAGAAGCAAAACAGGTAGTCCTTGAGGAAAAGGATCCAGAAAAGCAAGTTGAGTACATTACACAGAAACTTTATGATAAGATTAAAACTCACTTGACCCAGCTGGGACTGCCAGATCAGCATCCGATAAATGAACTGCTATATCTCGATATAAATGTGAGCGCCATGGGACTAGCGCATTATTTAAACAAGAATACTGGAGGAACCCATTAAAATGAACGACATCATAGTGTACACCCAGAACGATTGCCCTCCCTGCCAAATCATTAAAATGTTCCTTAGTGAATACGGCTTTTCCTATACAGAAAAAAATATCAACGAAGATGTAAAAAGCAGGCAGGAACTTACCGAAATTTACAACTCCTACTCCACACCAACCATCGTGATTGGAGAAGCAGTCATCACAGGCTTTGACCTTGAGAAGTTGAAAAAGGTTTTAGATATCAAAGAATAAAAATTAAAGCGTGAAATCTAATATCAGATTTCACGCTTAATCATTTTTATAATAGGCTCTTTTCTTATACTTCGTTGCTATTGACTACAAAATAGTATTGAATGACCTATATTTCTTCACAAAATTAAAGCTTATTATGAGAAAAGAGCTTGCACACTTAATACCGACCTATAAAATAGCCTTTTATCACGTTAAAATCGGCTTTAGGATTTCAACAACAATTTTTTACGAAAACAGCCTTATAATAACCCGAACAACAATGTCCTGCTCTCATTCTTGAAGATTACACCTAACTCCATGAACGTCTTCAGCGTTGAGAAATTCGGTCCAAATACCATTTTCCCGATCGTCGACTTTTCTTCGTCCTTAGGGTTTGCAGCATGATGCTGCTCCTTTGCCTTTTCCGGATAGGCTTTATTGATCACTTCCTGTGGAACCTCATCATACAGGTAATCAGCTACCTTCCAATTACCAGTCTCTTTAACGAGCTTCAAGCCTTCATAATGATCTTCATAGCTTACAGGTCCTTCCGTATTGCCAGGGAAAAACTCGACTACATAAATTTCATTCTCCATTTCCACGACTTTTGTTTTTTCTGAAAAGGCGTAAAAAGGAATATAATATAGAGCAAAATCCGTTCCATAAGTCTGGTACTCATTTTCCTGTCCTACCACATTCTCTTCTATGAATCGGGATTTATAGTCCTCTGTAAAATAAGGATCCAGTATTCCTTCAATTTCCTCCATTGTCCTGCTTTTTTCACTTAAGGAAACCTGTGAATCAAATGCCTTTCCGAGGAATGCGAAAACTTCTTCTCTGCCATCCAAATCAGAATTTGCATATGCGTTGGCCGGTACCAAAAATAATAAAAACGATAAAATCAAAAATAATAGCTTTAATTGCTTGTCCATTTTCTCCCCCTCCTTCATGATGACTAGTAAATACAATTTTACCAACATTTACCCTATTTGATTACGAAATTCATTCGTAAAATAACCTCAACATCTGACAGGAAAACTTGTTTTACAATTTCAATTTACCCTTATCTGACTCGAACTAACGCATATGTTAAAAAAATTGTAGTTTTATCAGGTAACTTTTCATTTTTACCAAAGGCTCTTTTCTAAAACTCTGTTGCTATTGAACACAAAATTGGAGTGAATTACCCTTACAAAAAAAATAACCCCCGTTTGGAGGTTAATATCCAGTTCCTGTGGTAACCGCAAAATAAACGACGAACAACAGGGCTATGGAGAGAACGATTATATATGTCAAAAAAATTGGGTTGCGGATATAAGCGTGCTCCTGGACAGTGCCAGGGATCTGGGAATCCAGATTGCCTTGAGCCCTCTTCTGTCCCTTTCCGAAAGTCCAGGTATAGAAAAGGCCAGCAACCAGCACCCCTGCACCTGCCAGTAAAAGCATTGTAGTATATATGCTCAAGTTAAATCCCCCTTGTAGAAGGCTGTATATATAAATTGTGCATATTCCGTTTTACTATGCTCTTTTCGGCTTGTTAAAATAACCCTTCACGTTGATTAAGAAAGGATGCGCTCAAATCAACAAATAAAAATTCTGTTCCGTTTAAAGGCAGCGAAAACGTCCGAATGACCTCCCCTGTTTCAATATCACTGTAGCGGTCTGACAAGATTCCTTTTTTTCCTGTCCTCATTCTAATGATATTCTCGAGGAAGTAAGGTCTCCAACTCCAGTTTTTACCCTCGTATTTTGGCTGCAGCAGCCACTGATCTCCTGTTTTATAAAGGTTCGGCGATAGCTGGAAACCATCTTCGTCACATATATACATCCGGAAGGCAATTCCATCAAGGCTGTCTCCAAGGGTCATGAGGAACTCGCTTGGATTTTGCCATTTTTTATTGCGGTTTATCAGTTCCTGGAACTTTGTGTGCAACTCGATTCTCAAGTCAAAAAAAGAATGAAGCCGTTTCTTCTCGGATAGAATGAACCCATGAATTTCAGACTTTAATTTTTCCCTCAGGATATCCTTTTCAACTAATCCCCTTTGAGGTTTAATCAGATAAAACCCTTGATAAAATCTTCCTCCGTTCTTCCAGGCAAACTGCAGCTGGTAAGGAGTTTCGATGTTTTCAAACAATAGGGTTGCGCCAATTTTGCGCGCGAGAATGGATAAAGAATGGAGGACATCGAGATAAGCAGGACCAGAGTTATTGGACCTAAGAGAGGACATATCAATTTTTAGGATTTCAGGTTCAATCCCTGCTATGCGCTCAAAATAGCTGCTTTCATTGCCGACTTTATCCATCGCGATTTTAATCCCAAAGGATTTGTAGTAGTTGATTAGATGCTCTATATGACCCTGTTCGTTGGAAACAGAAATTTCAAGAACAATTTGCTCAGGTTTGAATCCCTTTTCCTGGTACGAAAGTATCAATTGTAAAAAGCCTTCTCCATCATCCATCATTAATAATCCTGCATTCCTGTTTATAAACCATAAAAGCTCCTGTTCCCCTGCTTGAGAGGCAACTTCCATCGCTTTGGTAAAAACGGCATTTTCAACTTCGATCCGATACTCTTCCGGGATGGTATCATCCTGAAAAAAAGACCCAAGACTTATATCATCAATTCCGTTATTAAACCGGCCCAAAACTTCATACCCAATGATTTTATGCTCATCTGCATTAAAAATCGGCTGAAAAAAAGGAACGACATGTTCAAGGTTAGTTAAAATATCCAGTGCATCCAATTCAAACAGAAACCTCCCTTCAAAATGCTACTGCTTGCAAATACAATTAACGATCATTTTACTACTCATTAATGTGATATGAATGATTTTACCATAATATGAGTATTCCCTCAGTTACACTGTTTCCATTTTCCTCATGTCATAAAATCATCTTATTAACCAAAAAATAAGATAGGCTTTTGGAAGGATGATGACATGAAAACGTGGCATTTCATCGGCATTCTTCTTCCATTGCTTGGATGCAGCCACGGCTCGCCCGCCGAAAATGAAGCACAAATTCAGAGAACATTAAATGAACCAATCATCACGAATGAAAGTCCTGAGCCAATTCAGGATATGGCGGTCCCAAACCTTATTCAAAAACATGAAAAACGACAGCAACAACAAAAAAGCAAAGCGTTAATGAACGTACCTTTGATCAAACAAAATCCAGAGTTAAAATACGGTTGTGAAGTAACCAGCCTGGCTATGATGCTGAAATATGCCGGAGCTGATACAGATAAAATGAAGCTTTTCACCGAGATAAAGAAAGATAATGATCCTTTGAAGAGATCAGCAAACGGTGATATTTTGAGCTGGGGGAATCCTGCAGAAGGTTTTGTTGGAGATATGACCGGAAAGCAGGCAGGTTACGCGGTCTTCGATAAACCAATGATTGATTTAATTAATCGGTATTTACCAGGCAGAGCCGTCAATTTGACAGGCAAAGATTTTAGCGAAGTACTTGAGCATGTATCTGCTGGTTATCCAGCAGTTGTATGGACTACCGGCGATTATCGACTGCCAGATCGGTGGGAAACCTGGACGCATGGGAATGAGGTCATTAAAACGCCACTAGACCTTCACGCAGTCGTCCTGGTCGGTTTCAATGAAACAACGGTCTACTTGAACGACCCTCTGTCTGGCCGAAAACAGGTGCCAGTAAACAAGACTCGCTTTATAGAAACATGGAAAGCGATGCAATCAAGAGCAGTCAGTTACCGATAAAATATTGGATAAGGTTGGATTTTATTCCGGCCTTGTCTTTTTTATTATTAAGAGTGGTCGACTCAAAAGTCTCCCGAGCGGGCTGCCCGGAGGAAAGCCGATTCAGGCGAAAACAGGCAACAACTAATGTAACTCTTTTAATTTTCTCTTCTCTTTTTTTCAAGTGATTTGTGAAGCTTTACAAGCGAATGGACGATGGTCCTTTTCTTATTAAAACCTTTGGCGGTAGCATTTTCGCCATCAAAGACAGCTACTGCATTCCCCCATGTTCCTAAACGATTAAAACCATGAACAAAAACCTTTATATGTCCATTTTTTACGGGAATAAATATCATTTCCATCCTAATATCATAATCATCCATCAACAACACCTCAAATTCATTTACCTATAAAGGACTTGTCATATTTCCTTTCTCTTCCCTTTTAAAATTAATTAAAAACATCATGATTCAGGACCTTTCCCTAAAATGGCACTTCTAATATCCTTGTTTGTTTGCTAGTATAGTAGAGAAAATTCGGGAATAGGTTGGTATTTTTCATGTCTGAACAAATCACTCGGAGGACTTTTATTAAAAGAGCAGTTGGAACTTTGTTGACTGCTGGAGGACTCGGCACAGGGAGCTATTTTTATGCCCGTGAAGTCGAACCCCGCATGCTTGATATTACCCGTCATACTATTAAAAATGCCGCGTTGCCATCCGGGTTTGATGGAGTCAGGGTCATTCAGTTCAGCGATACCCATATCGGATTCCAGTATACAATGGAACAGCTGAAGCAATTGATTACCAAAATCAATAAACTGAAGCCTGACCTGATTGTTTTCACTGGGGATTTACTTGACGACCCCCGACACTTCACTGAAAAAAACAAGCTTATTTCCATGTTGAGCAACCTGGATGCCCCGCTAGGAAAGTTTGCCGTGTATGGTAACCATGACCATGGGGGATACGGGTCAGATCTATATAAACAAATTATGGAGCAATCAGGATTCACATTATTACTGAACACCTCAGCTAACATCAAGCTTCTCGATGGCAGTTCGATATGGATTGCCGGAATCGATGATGCTATGCTCGGTAAACCTGATCTGAATGCGTCCATGGCCAAAATACCAACTAACTCATATACAATCCTTTTATCCCATGCCCCAGACAAAGCAGAAGAAGCAGCACAATTCCCAATTCAAATGCAGATGAGCGGACATAGCCATGGAGGACAGATCCAAGTTCCCTTTTACGGCCCATTGGTTACCCCGCCTTTTGCCGAAAAATATGTGGAGGGCTTTTATACTGTTGGCCCCAACGACGGTCTGACTCTATATGTGAATCGCGGTCTTGGAACGACCAGGCTTCCTTTCAGGTTTTTGTCCCAGCCTGAACTTGCGATTTTTACCTTAAAAAGTGAAAAAACAAGCAGCTGATCAGCTGCTTGTTTTTGGTTTCAGGATGAACTTTTCCTCCGCTTCCTGCGCTCTTAATGGTCTGGCAAAAAAGAACCCCTGTGCTTTTTCACAATCGGCATTTGTAAGGAAATCAACCTGGCTCTGCTCCTCGACACCCTCGGCAATCACTTCCATTCCAAGACTGTTGCCCAAGTGGATGATCGTTGTTATGATTGCGGCATCCTTGCCGTTATACTTTATATCTCTTATAAAACTTTGGTCAATTTTCAATACATCGATAGGAAACTGTTTCAAATAACTAAGCGATGAATAACCAGTGCCAAAATCGTCTACGGAAATTTTGATTCCCAAGTCCTTTAACCGCTTTAGGATTGGGATCGTCTCCTTTGTATCCTGCATTGCTCCCTCTGTAATTTCAATTTCAAGAAGACAAGGATCAATATTGTACTTCTCTATCGAACTCTTGATAACCCGCACTAAGTCCAGCTGCATGAATTGCTTAGGAGATATATTGATAGCGATTCTGATTGGCTTTCCGGTCTTCTCCGTCCATTCCTGGATTTGCCTGCATGCCCCGTCAATTACCCAGTTGCCAATCGGTATAATCAATCCAGTGTCCTCTGCAAGAGGGATGAATTCGGCTGGTGAAATAAAGCCAAATTCACTGTTGTGCCAGCGCAGCAATGCCTCGAAGCTTGATATTTCATTGGTAAGCAGATTGATCTGCGGCTGGTAATAGAGTTCTAGTTCGTCCCGTTCGATTGCTTTTCGCAAATGAGCCTCGAGCGCTATGATATTTACCCCGGTAGACTGCATGTCTGAGCGATAAAATTGATAATGGGCCTTTCCTTTTTCTTTTACGCTATATAGAGCTTCATCAGCATATTTAATCAGTGTTTCAGCATCCTTCCCGTCATTCGGGAAAAGACTGATACCAATACTCGGAGTAATATAGTACTCCTGAGAATTAAAATAAAAAGATTCATTGAACCTGAATAAAACTTTTTGCGCAAACTCCCCCGCACTTTGTCTGTCTGTTTTTTCCAAAAGAATGATAAATTCATCGCCGCCCTGTCTGTAAACAGTACAGTTTTCTTTTTGGATGTCGATCAATCGATGTGCTACCTGCTTCAAAATCTGGTCACCAACAAGATGTCCAAGTGTATCGTTCAAATACTTGAAACGATCTATATCCAGAAACAGAAGGGCAAATTCAGTCTTTTGCTTTTTTTTATTTTTGACAAGACTATCCAGTTGATCAAGGAGGGCACGTCTGTTGCGCAATCCAGTCAGCTGGTCATGAAATGCCATGTACTTAATCAGTTCTGTGCTTTTTGCCTGCTCGGAAAGATCTCTGATAATGATATACATACCCTTTATTTCAGAATGAATTACGATCGGAATTGTCTTTAAATGGACTGTCAGGAATTTTCCTTTTCGGTGCATGAACCGACAATCGAGCGATTCTTTTGCATTACCCATTTTCGTATCGGATAAGACTTCCTGAAAGGGAGGCAGGTCATTTTCACATATTAAGCTCGTGATTCTCTTCGATTTTAACTGTTTGACAGTATAGCCTGTCAATAATTGAGCGGCCGGGTTGACATCAAGGATCTTCCCCTTTAAATCAATTGAAAAAACAGCATCCAGATTATGGTCAATGAGCGAACGATATCGTTGCTCGCTATCAATCAATCTATTTTTTCTTTAAAATTCTCTGTTATATCCCTAGTTACCGCTACAACATATTTTACTTCCCCGTCTTCATCCTTGATGGGGGTCAAAAGCGTCTCTCCAAGAACCTGATTGTCATTATCCAAGTCTACTTCATCATGGAAAACGACTTCCACGCCCTCATTTACTGCCTTAATGTATTGTTTTTTCAATGGATTCAGATGGTTTAGAGGCAGGACCTCATCCATCGTCCTTCCTATATCACTTACAGCCATCCCTGCATGGAGCAGACCATTCTCATTGGCAAATAAATAACGCAATTGGTAACCCGGTTCGACCTGCATAATAAAAACAAGATCTTTTACATGTTTAAAGATGATATCTGAAATCATCTGTTCTATTTTTGTCGAAGCAGAAACGCCTCTTCTTTTAGTTAATCTTGATTGCTTCATCTGATTCATCAAACCATCCTCATTCCAGAAGTACAAAAGTACCTGGTCCATGATTGCGAACTAGTTTTATATTCCTATTTTACCCTTTAAAATAAGGAAAAACGATACTATTTTTTAAAAATTTACAATCTTTCGCTAAAAAACGACAAAAGATACTCAAAAGGTGCCCTCTCCAATCATCCAGCATAGACTGCATTAGAGGAGGAGATTCCATGTATCACATTGTTAAAAGAGGAGAAACGCTAGCGGTGATTGCCGCTAATTATCGCAGGCCGCTTCAACAACTCCTTGCGGCCAATCCTGGTATCACGAATCCTGCACTAATCTATCCTGGCCAGCGAATCGCAATTCCGGGACTTCCAGATCCAGCTTCAATTCCTTATTCGATTTCCGTTTCACTGGGCAACAGAAGGCTTACACTTTTTCAATCAGGCACGCTGATAAAATCCTATCCTGTTGGCATCGGGAAAATGCTGACGCGAACCCCCGTTGGCGAATATGTGATTGTGAACAGAGAACCTAATCCCGGCGGCCCATACGGCTCCATGTGGTTGTCGTTATCAAAACTTGGATATGGTATTCATGGAACAAATAATCCTGCTTCGATCGGCAAAGCCGTTTCGAAAGGATGTATACGGATGCATAACAAAGATGTGCTTGAGTTGGCACGACAAGTTCCCAATGGAACTAGAGTCAGAATCACCCGATAGTTCTCTTTTAAAAGGCTTCTATTTCTCAATCAGCCAAATTAAGGGTATAATGAAAATAGTTTAAAAAAAGACTTGTTTAACAAAAATGAAAGGAGCCTAACCCATTGAATAATGAAAGGAACAAGATCCCCTCACTCCGTCCAACGATCGAGAACCTCTCACAAGCAATCTTCACTGTGAACCGTCATGCCAAGACTGCTCCCAATCCGAAGTTTTTATATCAGTTAAAACATGATGCGATAAAAAAAATGCTGCGTGAAGGCAAAGCTAAAAAAACAGGACTCCATTTTTCAAACAACCCGAGAAACAGCCAGCAGCAATCAGACGTACTAGTGGTTTGCGGTGATTACACATTCCATATCCCGCCGACTAAACAGGATTTTGAGCAGCTTCCCCACTTAGGAAAACTCGATCAGTCAGTGAGGAACCCAAGAGCAACTATTTCCTTGACCACCGCGAAAAGGTTATTGTCAGCCTACACAGGATTGAAAGAATCCACCGAAACAGCCGGAGCAGGCAAGACGAGGAAATATGCGAAACCCGTATTCAAGAAGCTTGGAGAACGCTATCCTTAAAAGAAAGCTGATAACCAGCTTTCTTTTTTTGTTTATAAAATCAATTCGTCTATTTTCAGGACCAATTCATTTATCTCTGGCTTGCTGATCTGGGCATCTGCTCCGACCACACTACCCTTATGGCGCAGCTCATTCGTGATTAACGAAGAAAAAATGATAACTGGAAGTTTTTCCAGAACCGGATGTTCTTTTATTCTCTTTGTCAGGTGATGACCATCCATCTGCGGCATTTCTATGTCTGTGATCACAAGCTGTACTGCCTGTGAAAAAACGTCAGTATTCTCTGCCAGGTGTTCAAGATATGTAATGGCATCCTGTCCATTCTCGAAAAATTCAAGGTACTGGAATCCAGCTTCACTCAAAGTGTCATGAAGCATTTTTCTTAACATCGCAGAATCTTCCGCAATCACGATTTTCTTCAAAGATCGCTCCCTCGGACCAAGTTTCTTGACATCGCTGACCTTGATTCCAGAATCAGGATTGATCTCAAGAAGGATTTTTTCAAAGTCCAGGAAAAGTACCATTTCTCCGCCTAACTTGATTACTCCGATTATTTGGCTCTCCTGTCCCTGATACATTTCTGACGGCTTCTCAATTTGAGCCCAGGAGATGCGGTGAATTTGCGAAACGGTATGGACATGGAAAACTGTCTTCATCTGATTGAATTCCGCGACGATCAACTTGTCCTGCTGTGGATTTGTTGACTCCTTTAGACCCAGCGCAGCAGCGACATTGATGACCGGCAGCACTTCTCCCCTAAGTTCCATGATTCCCTCAACAAATGGATGGGCGTTCGGAATTGCCACTACAGGTACAGGATTGAGGATTTCTTTAACTTTCATGACATTTATCGCAAATTTATTCTGGCCAATGCCGAACTCGACAATTTCCAGTTCATTCGTGCCTGATTCTAATAAAATACTGCTATCATTCATAATGTTCTTCCTTCTCTATATAAAATTAGTACTATATACCTCTTATCGGCACGACTATTTAAACTGTTTAGTCAAAGACTTGAGAATCAAGGTGCTTCAAACTAAAAATGTTCTATTGTCACGAAAACGGCAAAACCCGTTGGAGAATTTACAAACCAGGTTCCAAGACCAAATAAAAAAGCAAACCGAAAGCTCGGTTTGCCATGTAAATTAATTTACCAATGTCCTGCCTAATGATGCATCTACTTGCTTTTGATGATGAAGGTCGTGCTGGATAAAATCGATGAAATATTCCCCAACCGTCATATGGTGTTCGGAAATTTTAAATGACACAGCCAACTTGTCATTGTCCATTTCTTCAAGCATCTTTTGGAATTCCCCTCGAACAGAAAGAAGGCCAACGAGAATCTCTTCTTTTGTGGTACTTTCTGCGTATTCATGTGCTCGTTCGTTGACACTTTGAAAATCAGGGTAGGAAGGCAACTCAGCTCCTTCTTTGAAATAAGGGAACCTTTCCTTTAATGAGTATTGATCCCAGAAAAGTAGATGCGACACAACCGCGGCCACCGACCATTTCCCATCCCCTAAAGGCTTATTCCATTCAGCATCTGACAGGCCCTTGAGCGAATGAATCCATCCATCAAATTCTTTATAATGTTGTCTCATCTCTTCCAAATTCAATTGAATCTCTCCTTATAGTTATTACTTAAAAATAATATTCGCCATTCAATCTAAATAACCTTTTTGACCGGGAGGACGAATTTTACATCTTTCTCATTCATCATGGTAAAATAGTGATATTCAATCGGAGGGATGAAAGACGTGGAGCATTTAATTAACAATAGGGTAAAAAATATAGAAATCTCGGGAATCAGGAAATTCTTTAATATGGTGGCAGATGTGAAAGACATGGTTTCCTTGACCATAGGCCAGCCTGACTTTCCGACACCTGAACATGTCAAAGAAGCCGGCAAGAAAGCGATAGATGATAACATCACTACATATACCCATAACGCTGGACTAATCCAGCTAAGGGAGGCTGCGGCGGACTTTTACCGCAAAAAATATAATGTCGATTATTCATCAGAACATGAAGCGATTATTACTGTAGGAGCAAGTGAGGCTATTGATATAACTTTCAGGACCATTCTTGAAGAAGGATGTGAAGTCATCATCCCAGGGCCTGTTTACCCAGGGTATGAACCAATTATCAAACTTTGCGGTGCTATACCGGTCTATGCGGATATCAGGAATACACAATTCAGGATGACTGCCGAGTTGATTGATAGCCTGATCACCGACAAAACAAGGTGTATCGTCCTCCCATATCCTTCAAATCCGACCGGGATCAGCTTGAATGAAGAGGAATTGAAAGAAATTGCACAGCTACTAAAAGACAGGGAAATCTTTGTCCTAGCAGATGAAATCTACAGTGAGCTTGTTTATGAGCAGCAGCATGTTTCAATTGCCCAGTTCATGAAAGAAAAAACCATTGTTATCAATGGACTATCCAAATCTCACTCGATGACCGGCTGGCGGATAGGGATGCTATTTGCGCCTGAATATCTTGCAAAACATATTCTGAAAGTGCATCAATACAATGTGACATGTGCAACTTCGATTTCACAAATGGCTGCTTTAGAGGCGTTGACAGCCGGGATTGATGACGCATTGCCAATGAAGCAGGAGTATGCTTCAAGGCGGGATTATGTATTCAACAGGCTACAGTCCATGGGACTTGATGTAATCAAGCCTGATGGCGCGTTTTACTTTTTTGTCAAAATTCCGGCATCAAATATTTCATCATTTGATTTTTGTATGGAATTGGTCAATGAAGCGAAGCTGGCAGTGGTTCCAGGGAGTGCATTCTCTGAATTAGGAGAAGGATATTTCAGACTTTCCTACGCGTACTCAACCGATACACTAAAAGAAGGGCTCGATCGTTTGGAAAGTTATTTGCGGAAGTAAAGTGGAAAGCCGTTCCTAAATCGGCAGGAACGGCTTTTTATTATCCCTTGTATTTCCCGTTATTCTTTGAAGCTTTCTCTTTTTTCGCCTTATCCTTATGGATTTTATTGGTTGCTGCACTTCCAATTTCATGTGAAAACTCAGAATCAATTACAGCAGAGTCAAAACCCTTTTTGTTCTTTTGCTGCGGGTCGTTCTTTTTCGTCCTTTTAGCCATAAAAATCCCCTCCTTTAGGTTTTAGTATCCTTTCCTGGTGAGGGGTCTATGACTAGAAAATATTATGATTGTTTCCAGTACTTATAAAGTGCCTGTGTACCGCTGTTTTCTTCGCCTTTTTCCGCGATTTGCTCATATAGCGACAACGCCAAAGAAAGTCCTGGTACTTGCATGTCCATACGCTTCGCTTCATCCAGGGCGATTTTCATGTCCTTGATAAAGTGCTTGATGTAAAACCCGGGCTCGAAATTGCCATCAATCATCCTTGGTGCCAGATTGGAAAGCGACCAACTGCCTGCAGCACCCGTCGATATGCTCTTTAATACGGTTTCAGGATCAAGGCCAGATTTTTCTGCATAGATAATCGCTTCGCACACACCGATCATATTGGAAGCAATCGCAATTTGGTTGCACATTTTCGTGTGCTGACCTGCACCAGCCTCACCCTGATGAACAATATTAGTGCCAAGGATATTGAGCAAGGGCTCTACCTGAAGAAAAGCCTCATCATCGCCACCTGCCATGATAGCAAGCCTTGCTTCACGGGCACCGATGTCCCCCCCGGAAACAGGCGCATCAATTGCATGAACCTCCTTCTCTTTTGCCTTTTCATAAATCTCTTTTGCAAGGGAAGGAGTCGAGGTTGTCATATCAATTAAATAACTGCCTGGCTTGGCATTCGCGATGAGACCGTTCTCCCCCAAATAAACCTCTTTCACGTCTGATGGATAGCCAACGATCGTAAAAACAACATCTGCCTTCTGTGCTACATCACGCGGTGATTCTGACCATACCGCTCCTTTATCCAGCAGATCAGAAGCCTTATCCTTTGTTCTGGTGTATACGGTGAGCTGATAACCCGCATCGAGCAGATGGCCCGCCATACTTTTCCCCATAACTCCTGTACCAATAAAGCCAATAACCGTATCTTCTTTAGACAGCATATGTACTCCTTCTTCCCTTTTCAATTTTAGTTATATTTTAACATTAGACATAACAAAAGGCCGAGAATTTACTCCTCGGCCTCCAGAACGATCTACCATTTTATGCGCAATATTATTTTACCCTTCCTGCAATAGTTCTAAACCTATTTTTGACTAAACCATTAATAGGCAACAACTAGAATCTTCATTGAGGAACATGCTTTTTTACGTTTAACGATTTGACCTTACGTTCCCAATCTTTTTATACTGTGCTTATACTATATTTTCGAGGTGCGGATATGTTTTATAAAGAGCTTTATGTTTACGAAAGCAACAAACCAGTAAAAGCCACCATCAGAAACTACAAAAAAGCTGATTTTGACCAGTTGATCCAGGTACAAAAGGAAGCCTTTCCCCCGCCGTTTCCAGAAGAACTCTTGTGGAATACCGAACAACTGACCAATCATATTAGCTTATTTCCGGATGGTGCACTCTGCGTGGAAATCGGTGGCAGAATCGCCGGTTCCATAACTGGCTTGATTGTTCATTTAGACGATGGTGACGAAGACCATTCATGGGCAGAAGTAACTGATAACGGCTATATACGGAATCATGACCCGGAGGGCAATACTCTCTACATTGTCGACATATGCATAAGCCCTGCTTATCGCAAACTTGGTCTTGGAAAATGGATGATGCAATCTATGTATGAGAGCGTTGTGCAATTGGGGCTCGAACGGCTTTTGGGCGGTGGCCGGATGCCAGGTTATCACATACAGTCCGCAGACATGTCCATTGCCCAGTATGTAGAAAAAGTGCTGCAAGGTGAATTGAAGGACCCTGTCGTTTCATTTTTACTGCGCTGCGGCCGTACACCGGTCAAACCAGTAGCAAATTACCTTGAGGATGATGAATCCTTGAATTATGGAATGCTGATGGAATGGAAGAATCCTTTTAAAGTTTAGAAGCTGCCGGGCGAGGCAGCTTTTTGTTTTTACAGCCTTTTTGTTTTTACAGCCTTAGAGGACCGTACTGAGGACTTTCTGAACCTGTCCGAATGAAGTTTCTCATACTTCGGACAGCTTTCCTCTGTTTTTCTCCAAACCTGTCTGAAGTTGCTCTTACTTCGGACAGCTTTCCTGCGGTTTACTCCAAACCTGTCCGAACTTGGGCTGATTTCTGAGAGTTTTTCTGCTTTTCCTCGACTCTTCCATCCTTTTTTAATTGCGCTAAAGGCTTTAAAGCACAAAAAAATGCCGGCTGATAAACAGCCGGCCAAATCTGGGGGAAAATGAGAATGATTAGCTTACTTTCAGTCTAACCAAAGTGCTTACTCATATATACCCGCCCTATATAGGTTAAAACATCTTTTATATTACAATTATGTTACAAAGAAATTGCCTGGTTTACTGCTTCAACCACTTCTTCTGTTGTACTCATGTTCAACACATCAGAAGCAAGCTTCTCCATATCTGCTTTGTTCAAGTTCCTGATCAATGAGCGTGCTTTCAGAATCGAAGAGGCACTCATCGAGAACTCGTCAAGGCCAAGGCCAAGCAGGATTGGAATCGCCGTTTCGTCTCCGGCCATTTCTCCACACATTCCAGCCCATTTGCCTTCCTTATGTGCAGCATCAATGACCATTTTTACGAGACGAAGGATTGATGGGTTGTATGGCTGGTACAGGTATGATACTTGCTGGTTCATCCTGTCCGCTGCCATTGTGTATTGAATCAAGTCATTTGTTCCGATGCTGAAGAAGTCGACTTCCTTAGCGAATTGGTCTGCAAGGACTGCAGTGGAAGGAATCTCAACCATGATGCCAAGCTCGATATGTTCAGCAACCTCGATGCCTTCCTCAACCAATTTCGCCTTTTCTTCTTCAAGCATTGCTTTCGCTTCCCTGAACTCATTAAGAGTAGCGATCATCGGGAACATAACCTTCAAATTGCCATGCACACTCGCACGTAAAAGAGCACGCAATTGTGTGCGGAAAATTTCCACTTCCTCAAGGCAAAGACGGATTGCCCTGAAGCCAAGGAATGGATTCATTTCTTTAGGCAGATTCAAATATGGAAGTTCTTTGTCTCCGCCGATATCCAAAGTACGGACAACAACTGGCTTGCCTTCCATGCCTTCAAGCACTGCCTTATACGCAGTGTACTGTTCCTCTTCAGTAGGGAGCTGATCTCTGTCCATATATAGGAACTCAGTCCGATAGAGGCCTACTGCCTCGCCGCCATTTTCAACTACACCCTTTAAATCCTTAGGTGTACCAATATTTGCGGCAAGTTCTACATGATGGCCATCAGCTGTTACCGATTTTTCATTAACAAGCTTAGCCCATTCAGCCTTTTGTTTTTCGAAGTCTTCTTGAACCTTTTTATAAGCTTCAAGCACTTCAGGAGTTGGATTGAAATGTACTTCACCCTTCAATCCGTCAACTACGACGATATCCCCGTTGTTGATTTCTTCCGTAGCTGTCTTCGTCCCTACGACTGCAGGAATTTCCATTGAACGAGCCATAATGGCCGAATGAGAGGTACGGCCCCCGATATTCGTTGTAAAGCCTTTTACAAACTGGCGATTCAATTGAGCAGTATCTGAAGGAGTCAAATCCTCCGCCACGATAACTACTTCTTCCGCAATCAAGCTAGGGTTGGGAATCTGGATTCCCAAAAGGTGTGCCAATACACGCTTTGTTACGTCGCGGATATCAGCCGCTCGCTCTTTCATATATTCATTGTCCATGGATTCGAACATGCCAATGAACATATCAGCTGTTTCTTTCAATGCCTGTTCCGCATTGACATTTTCAGTTTTGATTTTATCTTCGATGGGTGAAATTAATTCTGGATCGCTCAGTACTAGAAGGTGCGCATCAAAAATCGCTGCTTTATCAGCACCTAATGCCGTTCCGGCATGATCGCGGATCTTTTCAAGCTCAGCTTTTGAAGTCTGAAGTGCTGACTGGAAACGCGCAATTTCTTCAGCTGGAGCTTCTATTGTTCTTTTTTCAAAAGAAAAATCCGGTTCAACAAGCTTATAGGCTTTCGCGATTGCAATGCCGTTTGAAGCGGCAATTCCCTGGAGAAAGCCCATTATTCAGCTAAACCTTCTTTTTTAAGAGCTTCTTCCAGTGTGTTAAGAGCATCTTGCTCGTCGCTTCCTTCAGCGAAGATTGTGATATCTGCTCCCTGTCCGATTCCTAATGACATTACACCCATGATTGACTTAAGGTTAACCTTTTTTTCTTTATATTCTAAGTGGATTTCTGAATCGAACTTGCTTGCAGCCTGTACAAGCATCGTAGCAGGACGTGCGTGAATTCCTGTTTCAGCAACAACCTTGAATTGTTTTTGTACCATACTATATCATTCTCCTTTTAAATAGATGATTAAGATGACCATACATGATGCCTTCCAAACTAAATGGTTCAATTCAGCGAAAGGTCAAAACTTTAGGCCGCTAAAATGATATTTGTATTTTACCCATTTGTATTGTTCTTTCACACCATATATTGTTTCCAATCATTTCCGCAGAAATCAGAATTGGCATCCCACACAAAAGAATAGCATTTTGGATAGGCTTAGACAATGAAAAAACCTTGATTTTTAAAGGTTTAGAGCATTTTTTTCAGTAAAACGTTTTCATTTTATCGAAATTGTGACAAAAACATATTTTATCGCCTGAAGATGTTCTTTATGTTATCTTTCAACCCTGTTTTGCCCTCTTCCTTCTGTAATTTTTCCAATGTATTGAATTGTTTTTTTATTTCTTTGATTTCAGCCTTGAACCACCCATTCATTTTTTCATCCAAATGCTCGCCATACCTGACCCATTCGTATACCTGGATGGTCCGCAGGTCATATTGGATGCCAAGTCTGTCGAACCATTCCCTGACATCTTCATGATGAAGCCTTCCCAGCTCCTTTTTATGGGCATATTTTTCGAGTTGAAAGATTTCCTTTCTTATAAGGTTGTCTGGTACTGCTGTCCGCATTCTTGTCAGCAGCCCGCTGCTTGCTGAACCCTCAATGGGAGTTGTGGTAACGAATCCTGATTGTACCGCTTCTTCCTCGGACTGCCTCCTAAATAAATTGGATTTTTTATATATAAAGTAAAAAGCAAATCCAATTATTACTGCGAACAGGATAGGTCCCCAAAAATTCGGATCGAAAACCTGCCTGGACTGTTCAAAAGGTATGTTATTTTCCGTATTGGGCAATTGCCCGGAGAATGCTTTATTTGCCCGGACTTGCATACCAGGAGAAGCAATCCAGGAAAAAAAAGGATATAACAGAAGAGAGAGTGTCCAGCCTATCACCTGCAAAACAATAAAGAAAATTTCTTTCAGAATGCCTCTTCCAAACGTTAATACCGAAACCAGGAGCAATATAAACCCCAGCAGCTTCGAGTAGGTGACAGCAAATCTATTTTTCGAGCCTAGTTCAACATCCATCCACTTGAGCAAAAATTGCCCCGATAATATAAACAGCAACTGAAAGATTAAAAGGAACACGATTTGGATTAAATAGGACCCGCCATAAAAATAAGCAAGCGGTGAAACGAACACCCCAATCAGAAATGTGACGACAAGCCAAACACTTTCCGAATGACTTGTAGAATCCTGATGGAAATTAAGCACCCTCCAAAAAATCAATATTGCCATAATCCCTATATAAAAGTGCTCCAGATTGCTCAAGCTGCCTGCCATGAAAAGAAGAGGCATGATTACCAGAAAAAACAAAGGCTTTGCAAGATGTGGCTTTAGCTCCAATAATACCGTAAAAAGTATTGAGGCTGCGGCAGCCGTTCCCATGGTTGCCAGTAAAGGCATTTGTTGGGAAGATAGCAAATGAAATATCACAAATATGAGGCTTGCAAAGGTCCATTCTATATAAAAACGAAAAAAGACATTTAAAACCCTGCTTTTCATTTGCCAGCCACATCCTTCAACTTCATTTTCAGTGGTTCCAGGAAGGCATTTTCGGTATGCATTTGCAACTCTAATAATTGAACTCCCTCTCTTATCCATTCCTGAATATATCCATCTGATCCTGTTGTACGAATCCCTGCATGTATCATGGTTGGTGCAATCGGTAAATGCCTTTTATAAAAAAATAGCACCTGCTCATGTGGAATAGTTGGTGAATGGAAGTCCGCAATTGCCAATAAATCAAGCAGCTTTTGCAGATGATCCTTGCCCGACCCTAATGGCAGATAAGTAAATGGTGTGAATCCTGCAGACCTGACATTCATGCATAGCGAGAAGGGAATATTCCGCTTATGAAAAAAGTAAGCCATTTCTGCTGTGCTGCTCATCAAAAATTCCAGCTTGCTAGTCACTGAAAAGCCGTCACTAACATTTATGAAAAGAACCGCACCTGCCTCATTGATCCGCTCATACTCTTTCGTTTGTAATGTCATTTTCCTTGCACTTGCTTTCCAGTTGATTCTATTGAAGCTGTCTGTCGGCAGATAATCTCTTGTTCCGATTGGGCCCATATTATCTTCAAACAGTGAGAAATTGGATGGATTGTGTCCAGGCTTAACTGATTTATGTTTATCGATATTGCGCACTGAAATAGCCTTAGGATAGACGAGTGCCTCTATGTTGATAACGTCAGAGAACTCGAGAATCGTATCGCCGAACCCAAAGAAATGTGGGATATGGAGCTCCATTTTTCTAATTTTTGATAACCCCCGCTTTTCAGCTATAAAAGGAATTTTGATGTCGACTTTTTCTTGTTGTCCCATCGAAAATGGCAGACTTACATCAACTCTGGAGGAATGGATATGATACTCGCCTGAAACAGGGACAACAGCACTGTCAAAATAGATGGAGAGATTGCCTTTCATGATCGGCAGACCTTGATTAAGGAACTGAAGGCTCCACTCCCCTTTGTCTCCGATAAAAAAACGATTTCGCTTGCGGCTGTTATCAAAAAACAAACCTTCGCCAATATGTTTCAGATAATAAGAATTACCTGCTGCAATAAAAATAATCATCAGTCCGGCTCCAAACATCAGCCAGGAATTTATGTAAAAGCTTGCAATCAGTAAAAGGATTCCGAGAAAAGCCAATATCGAGAGAAAACGGTCCTCAATGACGATTTTTTTCCATTGCATTGGCTTATACCTCAACTTCAACCGGAAGCGGAATAGATTCCAGCAAATCCTCGACTACTTTTTCTGGTGTCATCGTCAGCGAAGCCTCCGCAGATAGATAAATTCTGTGTCCTAACACAAAAGGCGCCATCTCCTTCACATCATTTGGAACTACATAGCTGCGCCCCTTTATAAGTGCCCTTCCTTGAGCAGCCTTTACTAAAGCAAGCGTTCCCCGAGGGCTGATCCCTAATTCTATAGAAGGATGATTCCTTGTTTTGCGGGTGATTTGCAATAGATACTCTTCGACCACCTCAGTTAACTTTACATTCTTGAGTTCCTCCTTTATAGAATTAATATCCTCCTCACTTATTACGGAGTTAACTTCTGTCGTTGCAGTCCCAAACCGATGTTTTTTAATCATTTCCCTCTCTTCATTTACTTCTGGATACCCAAGAGATAGCTTAATAAAGAAACGGTCCATCTGTGCAACCGGAAGCTGGAATGTCCCCTGCTGTGATTCCACCGGGTTCTGGGTTGCGATAACGAGGAAAGGGGATTTCAATGAAATCGTATGGCCATCAATCGTTACCTGGTTTTCCTCCATCGCCTCTAGCAGGCTTGATTGCGTCCGTGGTGTTGCACGGTTAATTTCATCTGCCAGAAGAATATTAGTGACAATTGGACCAGGTTTTAATTCGAATTCCTGAAGCTTCGGATTGAAAAACTGGATACCGGTAATATCACTAGGCAAAACATCCGGTGTAAATTGGATCCTTGAAAAAAGACCGCTTATACCTCTTGCAAATGTTTTAGCAAGCAATGTTTTTCCCGTTCCTGGCACACTTTCCATCAAAATATGGCCATTATTCAAAAGCGCGATTACCATCATCTCTACCTCATGCTCTCGTCCGACCACATTTTTACTAATTTCTATTTTTAACTGCTCTAGTTTATTTACCAATTCCATTCCTTTTTCCTCCCCTTGTGAGTGACTCTTGTTTTCTCTCTATAAAAGGCTTATGAAAAGTTTAACACCACATCATAAAAAAGTGAATTTTCAACCAATTTTATCCAAATAAAAAGGAACACTTTTTTAGTGCTCCCGCAATTTATTTTGAGAAAATATGTAGTTCTTCCTGAATAATATTTAAAAGCTTATCAAGTTCCTGGCTTGCTGATATTGTTTGAACGCTTAGAAACCCTGTTTCCCTTGCTGATGAAATCATCTCTCTTCGTTTATGTTCGATTTCTTCCATTATTTTTTCAGGGTACACAGTTTCCATCAGCGATCACCTCATCAGTCTGTGTTAATATTTTACTACTATTCCACTAATAGGGATAGTAAAATTTACCTTAGTACACAGTTTTTTCTCAGTTTAGCTCCTCGCCTCATCGATATATCTAAAAATGACATCTCCGCCTCTTTGGGCGATGCCGCTGAAGTGTTTAAAGTCATCCCTTTTTACAAGAAATTCACGAAATTCCATAAAATCCTGTTTCGAGACAAAGATTTCTTCCACTTCTTTATTTCTCAAACTTTCCAGCATTCGGACAGCCTGTTCTTTATCCAAATAAACCACCTCTGTTTCTTAAGCTAAAACTATTTTATCTCCTATTACTCAATTTGCAAAACCCAACTGTTTCAAGATTTGTAAAATGGGAAATGAATTACGAGAACATTTTAAATTTCCGCTAGATGGAAATATGATTATTCTATATAATAGATAATATAATTGAATTTTCTAACTTTTATAAAATGAAAATTTCGTGAACATTTGAAATTTAATACGATTTTCCTTTACGCTAGGTAAAAATTAAGGCAAAATGTTAGTAATTCGAAATATAACGAAGGAGCGAGTTTATTTGAAGAAAGCCGATGTTGGAAATGTAATCGAATTCAAAGAAGGATTGCAAGGTGTTGTAGAAAAGGTCAATGAAAACTCGGTTATTGTTGATTTAACATATATGAACAATTTCCGGGATCTAGAGCTCGATCAACGCACTGTCATAAATCATAAAAACTATAAGATTGTTAAAGACACAGCCTATTAATCTAGAAAGCGCAAGCGGCTTGCTCAGCCCCGACAAGCGCTGGAGGGCCGAACATTGAAGTCGCTCTTTGACTTCATTGAGCGGACCGAAGCGACTCGAGGGGCTAGGCGCTAGAGCTAGAAACTGTTCTTATTGTAATAGTTTTTAATTTAATTTAATTTAAAAATACCAAAAGCAGCCTCAGCTGCTTTTTCTTCTTTATTCCTTATTTTCCTTGCCAGCAAGTTCCTTAAAGGATTTTACTTTTCCATGCGGGTGCTGGTCCTGCTTTCGTACAGTCCAATTGCGCTCCCTCTCGCGCTTTGATTCTGACATGATCTTCCCTCCATTCATAATTTCGTTCATTATTACCATGCCCCATCTGGAAGAAATCTTTTCCTTACAAATTTAATGAATTATTTGGTACAATAAATTTTGTTTCTGGAAAGGGGTTTTATGAAAAATGAAAAATTGGATGGCGGATCGCAGATTAATTCTTGGTATTTTGATCGCTCATCTTCTACTATTTTTTACCTTCGAGGATAAAGACGTATTCTGGTATATATTCACAGCTTCGATGCTGGTTCTGATCAGTTATTCCATTATAAACGAAGAAATCGAGGACGATACATCCACACTAACTTATTTAACGCTAGGAGTTGCTTCAGGTCTCGGTTTATTTGGCCTCTTTTGGCTCGGAAGCTTCCTGATCGAGATGCTCAATCTACCTTTCGCCAATCAAATCTCGCGTCTGTACAGTAGGTTCTCACCTGAATTATTCTGGCATTATCTCGTCTTGGTGTTAATTCTGGCTCCCGGTGAAGAAATCTTTTGGCGGGGCTTTATCCAAAAACGACTTAGCAAATACTTTAGTGTAAAAATGTCGATTGGTCTGTCAGTAATATTATATGCTTCCGTCCATCTCTATTCCGGGGAGTTCATTCTTGTGCTAGCAGCAATGATCGCTGGTCTGGCGTGGAGTATTTTATATGCTTGGAAACGAAGCATGCCACTCGTTATCGTCTCTCACATCGTCTTTGATTTATTATTATTTGTTTTCATTCCTCTAAGCTAAGGTAAACTTTGAACCTTTAAAATGACCCATGCCAATCATCGGCTTATGGGTCATTTTTATTATTGTCCAATCTGCCTGTCCATTATATTTTTGTAAGTGCGACAAGTATTGTAACTTTCGTTATTATATTCCGTCTAAAAATGTAGAAATCACCATACGAAATAACAGGGGGCAATTAGAAATGAACAAATTAGCAAAGTCATTTGCAATTATCGGATTATCTGCATTATTCGTTGCAGGCTGTGGTTCTCCCGAAGAATCTGAGTCAACAGACAAAGCACCTGCAGCCCAGCCGGCTGCTGCGCCAGAAAAAAATGAAGACCAAAAGAAAACAGAGCAGGAGAAAGATACTGAAGCGGGCTTAATTCGCATTATGGAGCAAAACATTGCTTATACAGTGAATGGCGAACAAAAGGAAGAAACTGCTTTCTTGAAATACAATGATAATCAACACTACTCCATGTATGTTATGCCTGAATATGAATTGTCGGCAGAGGAACCTAACAAAGATGTACTGATGTGGACTGAAGACGACAGTGTGTTCATGAGGATAGAATTGCTTCCAGCTGACGCAGAGTGGGCTTTAGTAGAAGAAAATTCAAAAGCACAACTAGCCGCTGTTGGCCCCGAGGTAAAAGAAGCACAAACACCCGAAGACCCATTCTTCAACAATACTTGGGCAATGGAAACTAAAAGTGGATCAGACATCGTCACTACTTATTTAATTAAAAATGAGGAACAACCTTTAAAGCTGACTCTATTCACAAAAGAAAATGCTGACCACCGCAACGCATTCCTGGAAATGGCCAAGACGATTATGAAAGAGAATAAATAAAGAAGGGGCTGCTCCCCTTCTTTTTTATTTATTCACATTAACTGGTTTCATCCATAACAACACTATAAAGATTAAACTGATATAGCCAAAAACTGGGTACAAGATTGAAAGAAGTGTTCCATAATCGATCAAGCTGATGAAATAACAGATTAAGAAGAGCAGTGAGACAACGAGCAGGCTAGGCAGCTTGATATATTTTTTAATCTGCCTTTCTAGCCCAAAAATATTTCCGATTACAGATGTGAAGATTTCACCATATACAATCAGGACAAAAATCCAGTAGAGACCAGCAGCTAGCTGCTTCATGACGACTGCCATCGGTATTTCAAATGTTTCGAACCCAGGGAGCATGATTAAGGTCAAATGACTTGAAATCAGGATTAAAGTCAGCGCAATCCCACCGAGGATTCCTCCCCATTTTACAGTATTATCGTCTTTCATCTCTGCTGCAACAGGAACCAGTACTGCCTGGGCAAGCGACAGGTTCAGGGCTGTATAAGAAAACGGACCAATGACCGCCTTCCAGCCATCCTCTGCATATGGAATAAAAACGACCTGCTCTATGAATCCAGGCAACCTGACTGACAGGAAAAATAAAATAAGACTGAACAAGATCATCATCGGCACAACAAAGGTATTAACAGCAAAAACGCCCTTCAACCCAACGACCATAACGGCAAGTGACAATGCAATCGTGATAAAGATTCCAAGTGATTTTGTCAATCCAAGCTGCTCCTCAAAAACTGCCCCTGCACCTGAAAGCATAACAGCACAAACACCAAGCAGCATAAAAAGCATCATGATATTAATGATTCTCCCAAAAAACTTCCCAAATAAATGTACATTCATTTCTTCATAAGATTGGGCCCCGATAGCTGCTGCGATGCGCATTAATTTTGCACCAAGATATGTAAGAATGTATCCCGCCATGAAAACTCCAATCAATCCAAATATGCCAAAGCGGGAAAAGAATTCAACGATTTCCCTCCCCGTCGCAAAGCCGGCTCCCACAACAGTACCAACATAAACAGCAGCGATTTGAAAGGCAGCACCCCAATTCGTCTTCAAATCGTTCCCCTCCCTCCTTTTCAATATATGTAAGGATAGACAAACCATGACGAGCTTTTTTTAAAAGGGAATTTTAACGATAATGTTTACTAAAAATTACCACAATCAAAATTGTTGAAAGTCAAATAAGGTCAAATTATAATAAAGTTAAATTGATCAAAGATAGTCAAAGTCAAAACAAAAACCTTTGATCATTTTAAATAGAAATTATATTTCTGAAGGAGGAATTTAAATGCTTTGTCAAAATTGCCAGGAGAAACACGCAAATATCCAGTTGAGAGTAAATTTAAACGGTAACCAGAAGCATTTAATGCTCTGCGAAGATTGCTACCAAACAGAAAAAGAGAAATTAGGTGCTTCCTTTGGCAATCCGATGTCCGGATTTCCCGGCTTTGACGGCTCGCCTTTTTCCGATATGTTCAAACAGTTTTCAGGCAATATGAATAACCAACCCCCTAACCATAACCCGGCAGCTGCTACGAAAACGGCTGGCGGAGGAAATGGCTTTATCGATCAATATGGGAGAAATTTGACCCAAATCGCAAAGACCGGCTTGATTGATCCGGTAATTGGACGAGATGAAGAAGTAAAACGAGTGATCGAGATTTTAAATAGAAGAAACAAAAATAACCCTGTGCTTATTGGTGAACCTGGTGTGGGTAAAACAGCAATTGCTGAAGGGCTCGCTCTAAAGATTATTGAAGGTGCTGTTCCAGATAAGCTGAAGAACAAGGAAGTTTATCTTTTAGATGTAGCCTCTATGGTTTCCAATACAGGAATTCGCGGGCAATTTGAGGAGAGAATGAAACAGCTTATTTCTGAATTACAGGCTCGTAAAAATATCATTCTGTTCATTGATGAAATCCACCAGCTTGTTGGTGCAGGGTCTGCCGAAGGATCCATGGATGCAGGCAATATCCTGAAGCCAGCACTTGCCCGCGGTGAACTGCAAGTAGTTGGTGCGACAACTCTGAAGGAATATCGTCAGATTGAAAAGGATGCAGCTCTCGAGAGACGCTTTCAGCCAGTACATGTCTTGGAGCCAACTGTTAATGAGGCTGTCGAAATCCTGAAAGGAATCCAGTCCAAGTACGAAGATTTCCATCAGGTTTCCTTTTCAGAAGAAACAATCAAGGCATGTGTACAGCTATCACATCGTTATATCCAGGATCGCTTCCTTCCTGACAAAGCAATCGATTTAATGGATGAAGCCGGTTCCAAGCTTAACCTAATTTCTGACTATACAGATAAAAATGATGCCGAAAGCCGCCTTGCTGAAATCGCCAGGGAAAAGGAAGAGGCATTGAAGCAGGAAGACTATGAAACAGCTGCAAAGCTTCGTGACGAGGAAGCAACGCTGGAAAAAGCATTAAACGACAATGGTCATGCAGTGCGCCCTGTTGTTACAATCCAGCATATCCAGGAAATCATCGAGAAGAAGACTGGAATTCCTGTCGGCAAGCTTCAGGAGGACGAACAAGCAAGGTTGAAGAACCTTGTTGTCAACCTTAATGGCAAAGTGATCGGCCAGGAGGAAGCTGTGCAAAAAGTAGCGAAGGCCATCCGCCGCAGCCGTGCTGGTCTGAAATCAAAGAACCGCCCGATTGGATCCTTCCTATTTGTGGGACCAACAGGTGTTGGTAAAACGGAACTGACCAAAACATTGGCAGAAGAGCTTTTTGGATCTAAAGATGCCATGGTTCGTCTCGACATGAGTGAATATATGGAAAAGCACAGTGTTTCGAAGCTGATTGGTTCGCCCCCAGGATATGTAGGCCATGATGAAGCTGGCCAGCTGACCGAAAAGCTTCGTCGCAACCCGTACAGCATAATTCTATTGGATGAAATCGAAAAAGCTCATCCAGATGTCCAGCACATGTTCCTGCAGATTCTTGAGGATGGCCGTTTGACTGATAGCCAGGGTCGCACTGTAAGCTTCAAGGACACTGTCATCATCATGACAAGCAATGCTGGAGTCGGACATAAAACAATCAAGGTCGGATTTGATCAGAACACAGCAGTCAATGAATCAAGTATCCTTGAATCCCTTGGCGGCTTCTTCAAGCCAGAATTCCTGAACCGCTTCGACAGCATCATCGAGTTCAAGGCACTTGAAAAAGAGCATCTTCTTCAAATTGTGGACTTGATGCTTGTTGAACTGAAGAATACACTTTCAGAGCAGAACATTAGCCTTGAGGTGGAAACTGAAATTAAGGAAAAGCTTGCTGAGCTTGGATACCACCCTGCGTTTGGCGCACGCCCTCTGCGTCGCTCGATTCAGGAAAAGCTCGAGGATTCCATCGCGGACTTCATACTTGAAGAGCCCGATGCAGTTGAATTACAAGCAATCTTTGAGAATGAGGAAATTGTTATTAAACGAAAATAATAGCTTTTGAGGTTCGGAGTGAATCCGGACCTTTTTTATGCCCTTTTCACCTTTGTTGTTGCACACCTATCTTAGAATTTTTTGTAAAGAGTCCCAGTGCAGGTTAAACTTTGTCACAAATTAACAATCAATGCGAAAAATCTATTTAAAATTTTTACAGTTTAAAAATGAAATGTACATAGAAGACATATAGAATAAGAGCATAACTTTGAAAGAAATGAGGTAAACCTAATGGGTTTTTTGACAAAATTCAGTCTTAAAAATGCTTTTGCTGTTTTTATCATCTCCTTTTTATTGATACTCGGCGGACTGTATTCCTTCACTCGCCTGAAGGTCGATTTACTGCCGAATATCGAGTTTCCACAACTTTCTGTTGAAGTCATTTATCCCGGGGCATCGCCTCAGGATATAAATGAGCAAGTGACAGAGAAGCTAGAAACCAAATTCAAAGGAATTGATGGGATCAAGAAACTGCAGAGTTCTTCATTTGAAAGCATCTCAATCATCAATCTTGAATTCCCTTTTGATACCGAACTGGATGATGCAGAACAGCAGGTCAATTCCTTTATCAAGGAGGCTGGACTTCCTGAAAATGTACAGACAAGTGTAAACCGATTTTCATTTGGTACATTCCCGATTTTCAATATTTCTCTTTTTGCGAAAGGGAATCAGGACCTTGAAAAGCTTGTGAACGATGAGATTATCCCTGAACTGAATAAAATCCAGGGCATAAACAGTGTATCAGTTGGCGGTATGACCGAAGATATCCTCCAAATTACCGTTGACCAGGAAAAGGCTGCACAGCTTGCCTTAAGCTTGAATGAGATTAAAGAAAGTATTAATGCCAAGAAATTCAGTTTTCCTGCTGGCAACCTGAATGAAAATGAAATCCAGGTACCAGTAAGGGTACAGGAAAAAATTGAAGAAATCGATGAACTCGAAAATCTGGTGATCCAGTCCAAATTTGTGCCAGATGCACCACCAGTTAAACTCGGTGATATTGCCTCGATCGAGGTTGTAGCCGAAAAGCCGGAAATCACCCGCTACAATGAGAAAGAATCATTGTCGATGGCCATTACGAAAAAGCAGGATGCAAATACGGTCGAAGTGGCGGAGAGGGTTTTAGCGGTCATCAATAGCTTTGACGACCGTCTCGAATACGCGATTGGTTTCGATTCTGCGGAAGGAATTGAAAAATCGGTAAATACCCTGGTAAAGGAAGGATTGCTCGGAGCCCTGTTCGCTTCAATCGCTGTTCTGATCTTCCTCAGGAACTTTAGAGCGACAATTATTGCCATTGTATCGATTCCACTGTCACTATTGATTTCGTCAATCTTTTTGAACCAGCTTGATATTTCATTGAACATCATGACACTTGGCGGTATGGCTGTGGCCGTTGGCCGGGTGGTCGATGATAGTATCGTAGTTATTGAGAACATCTTCCGCAGAGTCCGCAAAGCGAACAAAGATATGACAGATGAATTGATTCAGGATTCCACTAAGGAAATTCTGAAGGCGATCACTTCATCCACAATAACCACGGTTGTAGTATTTTTGCCGTTAGGACTTGTCGGAGGAATTACCGGGGAATTCTTCCTTCCTTTTGCTCTAACGATTGTATTTTCTTTGCTTGCGTCATTAATTGTAGCCGTTACTATCGTTCCAATACTGGCAAAATTCTCATTCAAGAAGGTGCCAAAGGAAGAAAAGGTAGGTGCGTTGCAGAGAGCATATGCATCTTCAATCAAATGGTCCCTGAACCATAAAGCTCTTGTCATCTTCCTTTCCATTGCCCTGTTAGCGGGCTCCGGATTCCTTGTCAAAGGCCTTGGTTTCACCTTTATCCCTAATGAAGAGCAAAAGCTGCTAGTGGCTACTTTCCAGCTGCCCTCTTCTACTTCACTCGAAAAGACAAATGAAGTCTCTTTGAAGGTCGAGAACATGTTCGCAGAGCAAAAAGAAATTAATGATGTTACCGTTGGAATCGGCAGCCGGGATTTCCAGACTGGTCTCAAACGCCAAAACCAGGCGAACTACTTTATCAGTCTTGGAGATGGTGTAAGTGTTTCCGAGTTTATACCTGAGCTTGAGAAAGAGATGGAGGAAATCGTTCTATCAATCGAGCCAGACGCAAAAATCGGCATCCAGGAACAATCTACAGGCGGTCCGCCATCCAATAATAATGTCAACATTGACTTGTACTCTACTGATCTGGCCGTCTTGCAGGACGCGGCTGCCAGGGTAGAAGAATACATGATGAAACAGGAAGACTTAAAATATGTTTCTAACAATTTTTCCGAAAAACAAAAGCAAATTATTGTAGACATCGACCCTGAAAAATCTGCTCAATTAGGGATTTCAGGATTCCAGATTCTTGGTACAATCACTGATAAAACAAAGCCCGTTGACGCTGGCATTATGAAACTCGGTGGTGAAGAACGTCGAGTTGCCATAACCTATGATGAAAAATCCGAAACAATCGAAGACCTAAAAAACACGATGATTTTCACACAACAAGGACCTGTTCCAATCACTGAAATCGCCAATATCACTGAAACGGAAGCATTCACTTCAATCCAGAAATTAGATGGCAAGATATTTGCCCGAGTTTCTGCACAAATTGATTCAAATGATATTAGAGCTGTTTCGAATGCCGTTATTGATGGTGTCCAAAATGACATTGAACTGCCTGATGGTGTGTCCCTTGAGGGCGGAGGCGGAAGTGATGAGACAGTTGAAACATTCACTCAGCTAGGAATTGCGATGGTCGTGGCCATCGGGCTTGTCTATCTGACAATGCTGATTACATTCGGTCAGGCAAGGATTCCGTTCATCATTCTGTCATCGTTGATTTTCGTTCCAATCGGCTCTTTGCTGGGACTGTGGATTGCCGATGAACCAATGTCAGTAAGCGTAATGATTGGGCTGCTGATGCTGATCGGAATCGTTACGACCAATGCGATTGTCATGGTCGACCGAATTGGCCAGAACCGTACAGAGAAAGGTATGCCAATCCGTGAGGCGCTTATTGAAGCCGGAATCACAAGGCTCCGTCCCATCCTGATGACAGCCTTTGCGACGATCGCTGCATTGATCCCACTGGCGCTTACCACTTCATCTGGCACCTTGATTTCAAAAGGGCTGGCAGTAACCGTAATCGGAGGGCTGACCTCATCCACCCTTTTGACATTGATTTTGATTCCTGTTATTTATGAAGTATTTTTCTTCCGACAGGTGAAAAAAGAACGCAGTTCATAATGAAAAAGCCCGCATCTGCATGCGGGCTTTTTGAATGAGAAGCTGAGAACACCTTTTGTTCAATTGGTGACCAATATTCGAATATATTCTTTATAATGGTCACCAATAGGGGGTATTGGTGACCTAAGATCCTCGAAATCTCAAATAGTGGGCACCAATAGGGGCTATTGGCGCTCTAAAATTCTCAAAATTTCGTAAAGTGGTCACCAATAAGAGCTATTGGCGCCCTAAAATTCTAAGAATCTCGAAAAGTGGTCACCAATAAGAGCACCTTTCATCTCTAACAAAGAGATACAAAAAAACTGCAGACAAACTGGATTTCCATCAAGTTTGTCTGCAGTCTGAAGCGAAGGCACTACAAGCTTCGCTTTTACTATTTACAGCTTGCTATCGTCAACAGAATCAAGCCAGCTCTCGATTTCGCCAATTACTGACTCAACACAGCCTTCTTCAAATGGGGAAATAAGGTTTGCTTCCTTGACTAGGTCAGTGAAAGCCATGCTTCCTCCCAGCTTGCACAGGTTAGCATAATCTTTCCATGCTTCTTCCTGATTGTCTCTTGAACGCTTCCAGAATTGGAATGCACAAATTTGTGCAAGCGTGTAATCGATGTAGTAGAAAGGCGAGTTATAGATATGGCCCTGTCGCTGCCAGAATCCCCCTTCTTCTAAATAAGTATTTCCATCATAATCTTTATGCGGGAGATACTTCTTTTCGATTTCTCGCCATTGCTGCTTTCTTTCTGCAGGTGTTGCTTCAGGGTTTTCATAAACCCAGTGCTGGAATTCGTCAACAGAAACTCCGTATGGCATGAATAGCAAGCCGCTGCTTAAGTGCGAGAATTTATATTTATCGGTATCCTCTTTGAAGAACAGTTCCATCCATGGCCATGTGAAGAATTCCATGCTCATTGAGTGGATTTCGCAAGCCTCATAAGTTGGCCAATTATATTCCGGAATTTCAAAATGACGGCTTGAATATACCTGGAAGGCGTGCCCAGCTTCATGCGTCAGGACATCAATATCACCTGAGGTTCCGTTAAAATTCGAGAATATGAATGGTGACTTATAGTTTTCAATGTATGTGCAATATCCTCCGCCCGCTTTACCTTTCTTTGCAACCAGGTCCATCAGATTGTTCTCATTCATGTAACGGAAAAATTCACCCGTCTCAGGTGACAACTCATCATACATTTTCTGACCGTTTTCAATGATCCACTCAGGACTTCCCTTTGGTGCTGCATTACCGGTTTTGAAATCGAATGGCTCATCATAGTATTTTAACTCATTGATATCAATTCGGTTCTTCTGACGTTCCTTAAGCTTTGACGCAACCGGAACAATGTATTTGTGGACCTGGTCCCTGAATGCTGCTACCATTCTGCTGTCATAGTCAGTACGGAACATTCGGTAGTATGCCAACTCAACAAAATTACTGTAGCCAAGTTTGTGGGCCATCTCTGTCCTGACTTTTACAAGCTCATCATAGATGCGGTCAAATTCTTCTCCGTGCTCAGAGAAGAATGCGAATTTGGCTTCACTTGCTTTCTTTCTTGTTTCACGGTCTTTAGACTCGGTAAAAGGATCAAGCTGCGCAAGAGTACGCTCTTCGCCTTCGAACATGATTTTTGCTGAAGCAACAAGCTTTGTATATTCAGTTGATAGCTTATTTTCCTTCTGCATCAAAGGAACTATTTCTGGTGAAAACTGTTTTAACTGAGCTTCAGCCAAAGCGAATAGCTGACGTCCCCATTTTGATTCAAGCTCATCTCGGTAAGGAGATGAAACAAGTGCTTCATAATATTTTGTTACCAATCCCTCTACCTGTGGCGCGAGTTCATCCAGGAAATCCTGTTCCTGCTTATAGAATTCATCCTCGGTATCGATTGAATGGCGAATATAGCAAAGGTTGAACATGGTACCAACATCATTACGCAAATCGTTGATTCCATTCATCGCAATGCTTTGCTCCTCAACAGATCCAGCATTTTTGAATTGTTCCAGCAGATTATCGAATTTGGCAGTTACCTCATCCAAATTCGGGCGCGTATATGTATATTGCTCAAATTTCATGGTATTGCCCCCTTTATCTTTATAAGGGATGTATGTTTATCCCCATCCCTATCCTATTCTACGGATATTCCCTATTTTCCTTTTAATTACTTGTTCTTTTCGTCAACTTTTCCGAAAAAAAAACAATAAAAAAAACGGCTTTTGCCGTTTTTAATATTTGCTTACAGAAAGGCCCAGCTTTTTTAACAATTCAATTGCTGAGTCTTTTTCATCATCATTAAGGCTGTCCATCAATTCATGAATCAACGCGCTGTGTTCAGGAAAAATTTCTTCTATCAATTTTTTTCCATCATCAGAAATTTTAGCATATGTTACCCTGCGGTCTTTTGGGCAGGCTACTCTATTTAAGTATCCCTTTTCTTCAAGTTTATCGACGACATAGGTAATACTTCCGCTTGCCAGCAGTATCTTTCCCCCGATTTGCTGCAATGGCTGTTCACCCTTGTGGTATAGAAGCTCAAGAACAGCAAATTCAGTCGGGTTGAGACCATTTTTTTGGATGACCTTGTTCACCTTTTCATTAACAGCCCTGTATGCTCTCGACAATACAATAAATAACTTTAAAGATTTTTCTCTCTCATTGTTCATACAATTTCATTCCTTTACCTTAAACGACTAATCCATAACTAGAGTATATCTGAATTTGTTGTTTTTATCAGTATTTCCCTTAATTTTATAAGAAAAACTAATTAATGTCTTTAAACAAGGCTGTTGACTTTCGTTCCAGGCGCTTCGCTTTCCGCGGGAAGAATATGAAAAAGACATACTGCCGTCTTTTTCATATTCTTCCTTGGGGCTAGCGGTGAGCCTCCTCGGAGCAAGCTCCTGCGGGGCCTCACCTGTCCAGCTGATCCCGCAGGACATTGATTAAGCTTCCTTGAACCCGCCCACGCACGATGAAAATGCGTTAGCATTTTCGGAGGAGTCTACGCGCCTTCCACTACAATCAACAGGTTTTCAATAATAAATAAAGAGGTTCAAGTGGAAAAATTAAAAGATAAGGTTCCGAGGCAAGAGATTATCAATAGCCCGAAGTTTAAAACCATCTCCATTGAGGGAAAAATACGGGCATCAACATACAACAAAGAATTAGGAGTGGCTAGAATGAAAAAAGGTTTAGGAATTGTTATCGGCTTATTAGTCATATTAGGAATTTTCATCATGATGGGAGTTGGCAGTTACAATAACTTCGTTGCCGAAGAAGAAAATGTCAATAATGCATATGCTCAGGTAGAGAACCAGCTCCAGAGAAGGCTCGACTTGATCCCCAACCTTGTCAACTCAGTCAAGGGGTATGCAGCTCATGAAAAAGAAGTCATACAATCCATTTCAGATGCACGCGCAAGATTAGCCGGAGCGAACACACCAGAGGAACAGGCAACTGCTAATGCCGAGTTGTCAAGCGCGTTAAGCCGCTTGCTTGTGGTTGTTGAGAATTACCCAAATCTTAAGGCGGACAAGCAGTTCACTCAACTGATGGATGAGCTTGCAGGAACTGAAAACAGATTGGCTGTGGCAAGGAAGGATTATAATGACCAGGTATCCGTTTATAACAGGAAAGTAAAGCAATTTCCAGGTGCCATTATTGCTAACATAACAGGTTTTGATGAGAAGGAATACTTCCAGGCGGACCCTCAGGCACAGGAAGCTCCTGAGGTTGATTTTGGAGGCTGACGATGAACCAAAAAAGATTCCCTGGCCTTGCTGCAATACTTGGCATCCTGCTATTGCTGCTTCCGGCCGGGGCAATCGCGGCACCAAATGAGATACCTGACCCAGTTGGTGATATTTATGTCCAGGATTTCGCTAATGTTTTAAGCGAGAATGAGGAAATACAATTAAAAAACATTGGAAGATCGATTGACGACCAGACTACTTCCCAGATTGCGGTCCTTACCGTTGACTCGATCGGTGAGTCAAGCATAGAAGAATACTCTGTCGAAGCTTACCGTAAATTTGGGCTTGGAACGGAAGAAAACGATAATGGCGTGCTGCTAGTAATTGCTATGCAGGAAAAGAAAATCAGGATCGAAGTTGGTTATGGACTTGAGGGAACTATCCCCGACGGCAAATCTGGGCGAATCCTTGATGAATATGCGATTCCACATTTGCAAAATGACCAGCCAAACCTTGCTGTCATGAATACGTACCAAGCGCTTGCCAACGAAGTCTCAGGTACAAATGAATTCGGGGGTGCTCCGCGTGATGTCAAGCAGCAGCAGGACTTGCCTATACCGTCCTGGCTGCTCATTATCATCGTAATCGGCGTCGTGGTCCTCGATTTTATGTTCTTCGGAGGCACCCTTACCTACCTGTTGTTATCGATCATTTCGAGAGGCGGCGGTGGTGGCGGTCCGCGTGGAGGTGGCGGCGGCTCATCCGGAGGGGGAGGTGCCAGCCGCGGTTGGTAATAAGAAAAGCAGAAGCGTCTCGAGGGGCTAGGCGCTGGAGTTGGACAAAGAATAGCAGAAGCGCCTTGGTCAGCCCCGACTAGCGAAGGAGCTGGACATTTTACAAGGAAAAATATATCCCCATCTTCAAAACAAACACACCAGCAGCAAATTGCTCTGGTGTGTTTGTATTACATATTCCATAAACATACATAATAGAAAATAAAAGCAGGTGAGAATACATGTACCCGCAATATATCCGCTACTTTCTGATTATCTCTATAATCACAGATATTGCTCTGATTGCCTATCTAAGTACGCTAATTGATGAAATTGGTTTCTTTTTCTTCTTCCTGTTGGTCATTCTTCTATTGAGTGGAACCTATTTACTTTATACCGTTCATAAAAGAAACAATCGAAACCCTTAATCGATATTCACAATCGGCTTTTTGTTCCTGATTCTGTCTGCGATTTCCTCCATCATCACCTGTAATTTTTCGTCCCTGTCCTCTGGGGCGATTTTTTTATGTAGGACTGCGTATAGAAGAATATCCCGAAGCATCAAAAACAATGGGACTTGCTCATTCCAGCCTTCTGGCAGCTGGTTCTCTTTTTGGTATCCTTCGATAAAAGCCTCTAGAAATAACTTCCCAAAGCGGCTACGCTCTTCTTCCTCGCTGGCAGGGATTCGATATATGATTGAATAGTACAGAGGGATCGCAATATCTGAAGCGAACCAATGGTAACTCGCATCATCGAAGTCGAATACGTGAATCAGTTCTCCATCATAAAAAAAATTACCGGAATGAATATCACCATGGATGATGCCGTAATTATCCACATTTTTCGGTAAAGCTGAAATCGCGGCAATCACTTCATTCGCGTTTTCTATTAACACCCCCTCGTCAGAAGGATAATATTTTTCAACTGATAGAAGTTCGTCCTCATCCCAGCTGCTGCGTGCTTTTATGCCCGAAGACGGCTTATAGGATTTTGTGGCATGATGCATCCTTCCTGTCGTTTCCCCCCATTTCTTGAACAGCTCCCCATTATATTCATCAGAACGGACACTGACTGCCTTCCCCCTTGCCTTTGCATATAAGCAGCCATAAAACCCACTATTATCTGCTGCCAGAATTTCTTCTACAAGGTATCCTCGTGTCGAGGGAAAAACTTCTGGGACAGACAGACCTTTGCTGTTTAAATGCCTCATCCAGTCCAATTCGGACAGAACCTCATCCTTGCTCCTGTGGGAACTATGCGTAAGCCTCATTATATAGGGATGACCATTAATATAAGTTTCATAAACATAATTCTCAAAATCACCAAGCTTTTTAACTTCTCTCTCCAAGCCGAAACGCTCCAAAAAATTGTGTAAAATCTCCTGGGTCATCAATGAACTCACAGCTTTTTCCATACGGTTGTCCCCCTAGTTAAATAATCTGTATTTTCTAAATTATATTAGACCATATATTTCAATAGAAAAGCTATTTTTATCTCGTGACTTTTTTGTAAAATGATATGTAGGAAACCGAAATAATTTTAGAAGGAGACAATCATGACCCAATCAGCTGCCGCCGTCAGGACGAAACCGCAGAATCAAAACGATACTGCGTATAAGATACTCTTCATCATCGGGTTAGTACATTTATTGAATGATTCCATCCAATCTGTCATTCCTGCAATGTTCCCAATACTTGAAAAATCAATGGGTCTTTCATTCACCCAATTAGGGATGATTGCCTTTTCATTGAATATCGTTTCTTCCATTCTTCAGCCTTTGATAGGGATGGCAACCGATAAAAAGCCAATGCCTTATGCCCTTCCGCTTGGTTTGACTTCGACGATGTTCGGTGTTCTTGGACTGGCATTCGCTCCGAGCTTTGAGTTTGTTATTCTTTCAGTTTTATTCATTGGTCTTGGGTCAGCTGTTTTCCATCCAGAAGGTTCCAGGGTTGCCTATATGGCAGCTGGACCGCGCAGGGGATTGGCACAGTCCATTTATCAGGTCGGGGGCAATTCCGGCCAGGCACTTGCCCCGCTGATTACAGCGCTCATTCTCGTACCACTCGGTCAATTCGGAGCAGTTTGGTTTACGCTTGTAGCTGCAATCGCCGTTGGTCTGCTTTTATATATCGCAGCCTGGTACAGCCGAAAATTGGATTATGAAAAAATAGCCGCCAAAGCCAAACAATCTAGCAAACAAGTAAACAAGGGGATTTCAAAAAATATCAAAATGGCGCTTGTCCTGATTTTATTTTTGATTTTTGCCCGATCCTGGTATATTTCAGGTATGACGAACTTCTATGCATTTTATGCAATCGATAAATATGGCATTTCGATTAAGGAGGCGCAAATTTTCCTGTTTGCATTCCTGGTTGCAGGTGCTTTCGGCACTTTTTTCGGAGGCCCGCTCGCAGACCGTTTCGGCAAGAAAAACATTATTTTTCTTTCGATGATCGCTACTGCGCCACTTTCCGCAATCATTCCATTTATGCCATATGTAGTTGCATTCGCTTTGCTGACGATAAGCGGATTCATCCTGATGTCGAGCTTTTCTGTTACGGTGGTATATGCCCAGGAGCTGGTTCCCGGTAAAATTGGGACAATGGCTGGGCTGACAGTAGGTCTCGCATTCGGAATGGGCGCCATTGGTTCTGTGGGACTCGGGTATCTTGCTGACTTGATTGGTTTGCCATTGATGATCATCAGTGTAGGATTCCTTCCCTTCCTCGGAATATTGACCATGCTCCTTCCACAAGATGAAAAACTTGCTGAATGGAATAATTCATAGAAGGCTTTTTTCGAGGATACGTCTAAACAAGGTTGCGATAAGTAGTTGAGAAAGCAACAAAGTTTACGAAAAGATCCTAACAAAAATATTCCATTTGCATATTTATGTTTAGGCATGCTCCTGTTAAGGAAAAAAAGAAAATGAAGATAAAAGAAGGGAGATCATCATGTCTAAGTTTAAGATTAACTATTTTTTTGAAAAAGATTTTAAAGTGTCACGACCAATCGAGGTAGAAAACATTTCAGAAGCCATCCAGGATGCAAAAGATCAAGAAGGCCAGATTGAATTCACTGGTGAAGATAATGTTTTTTATAGATTCGATACGAAAGACATTAAGCTTGTAACGATTACAGAAGCTTAATTTATATACAGAAAGGGTGAAGCTTTAATGGCTTCACCCTTTTTAGTTACTTTTAAATTATTTTTATACGCGCTGCCAGCTCTTGCTTCTCTTCCTCGCTGAACATATTCTCTGCCATGGGGAAAAGGATGCTTTCTTCTTTAGCGAAATGGCTCACCAGTGTGTAGTTAGCATTTTTTATCATTTGAGCATTTTCAATCATTTTCTCATTTGTAAAACCTGTTGTCCCATCCTTTGTATTGTGGAGGAAGGTTCCAATGAAGCGCTTTGCCTGATCATGTTCATATTCCATTACTGCAATCGGTCCCATTTCCCTGCCAATATAAACTGCCATCATCTCAAACAATACGCCTTCTTCCCGCTCCGAATGCGGTTCAAGCTCAGCAAGGAACTCAATGACCAGTTCTCTCAACTTCGAGAAGTATTCCTCCATTTGCTCCCCTTCCTCAATCTTTACTGAAATATTTAAAAGGTTCGCCAGCCTCTCCAATAAAGGTGGATGTTCATTTTTTAATTGTTGAAGACCTGCACTTAATGTAAAACTTGAATCCTGGTTGATACCACTCATACAGCCTGTCATCCTAATCGGCCTCCTATTTGTTTTGATAGTTTCATTATAGAAAGTGATCGTATTCCAGGTTGTGATAGGAATCACAATTACAATAAATTTGAGAAAATGTGAAGAAAGAATGACACTTTGTTAAACTTTCTAAAAATTTTAACAATTAAACTTCAAATATTATAAATCCTTACATATAATGAATTTATAGCTTAAAGGAAAAGGAGTGAATTTACATTGCAAAATAATTTGTATCGCGATTTTTACAAAAAGGCACTTATGCCAGCCGGGCTCAGTGACAAGAAAGCCTTCCTTGATATCCAGCCTGACATGCTGCATACTCATTTACTGATTGGACTTCAGGGCCACCCAGAAGATGGCCGGGAATTTTACCATTGGAACGTTACGATATATAAATCAGATTCATCCGGAATCTATGATGCTGGCAAACCAGTATATGCTTCAACTCTGTATGATCGGTTTGATGAAGCTGTTGAGGCAGCGCGGAATATAGAAAAAGAGATCCTTAGTGACCAGCTTCACGCAGTGTGCCAGCAAGAAAAAATCAGTTAATCCCCCTCATTTATTCCTCTCTTGAAAAGCTCCACCCTTTTTTGAACCCATTTGTGAATTAACTTACATATGATGAATATAGAATAATTGTTAGTTTCAATTTCTTAAGAGTATTATCCCTTCATCCTCATTCAAGTCATATCCGGACATTTTCTGAACCTTTTAGTCAAGCCACGATTATTCAGGCATTTAATGGACCAGGTTTCGTTTTCATTTCATTTTTCTTCGCATTTACAACAGCAAAAAGACCGACGAACAACATCTGTCCCCCAGTCTCTTCTTGTAAACTATTAAGCTAGCCTGAATACAATTCCGTGTCCGCCTTTTGGATATTCCCATTTGATATTTTGGTATGGGCAGCCGATGCGGCAGCTGCCGCATTCGTGACAGCCTTCATAGCCTACCTGCATCCTCTTTCCTTCCCATTTGTATACTTCAGCCGGGCAGAATACTGTACAGAGTTTGTCAGGGCACTGAGTCATGCAGACGTCATGGTCCAATACTGTAAGATGCGATTTCGTGTCACACTTAAACCTTAAAAGAAATTGTTTTTCCTCGATGTTCGTCGTTGACATTATTTCACCGCCTTCCAGGCACGATAGATGTCTTGCATTACCTTAAAGGTTCCTTTTTCAGCCGTCACGCTGCGCATGATTTCCTTTTGTTTTTCTCTCTTAGGTGTTCCATCGACTGTGAAGAACTTGCTCATTGCTTTGTTCATCATTGGCAGGTATTCCTTGAAGTATTGTGGGTAAGTCTCAAAGGTATGTGCTGCATCCTTATATTTTTCAAGGTCCTTAATGATAAAGCTTCCGAATAATGCTTCCTTATATCGATTCAAGCTGTTCTCACTGAAGTCGTCATCTTTTTTGGCCTCAACGATGGCTTCCGCTGCCATTTGGCCTGAAGCCATCGCCATGTTCGAACCCTCACGGTGAATGGCATTAACTAGCTGGGCGGCATCGCCGACTACAAGCACACCGTTACCGGCAACCCTCGGCACAGAATTGAATCCTCCCTCAGGAATCAAGTGGGCCAGGTATTCTGCTGATTCCCCGCCCTCAAGATAAGGACGCACCATTGGATGTTTTTTCAGGTAATCAAGCAGCTCATATGGCTTCAATTTAGCTTTGATCATACTGGACAGTGTCGTTCCTACCCCGATGTTCAAACTTTCTTTGTTTGTATAAAGGAAGGCCGTACCCAGGTTGCCTTTTGTTGAGTCACCAAAAATCTCAATCGTAGTACCGTGATTTCCTTCAAGATTGAAGCGGTCATTGATTTTATCCTTCGGAAGATTGATTACTTCCATAACCGTCAGGGCAACTTCATCAGGGCGGAATTCCCTGTGGAAGCCAAGCTGCTTGGAAAGCAGGGAGTTGACTCCGTCTGCAAGGACAACAACATCTGCATATGCCTCTCCATCAGGACGATCGGTTCGCACTCCTATAACCTTACCATTTTCAACGATACATTCAGTAACAACTGTTTCGTTTATCAATAATGCACCCTGCTCAACCGCTTTCTGTGCGAACCATTGGTCAAATTGTGCACGCAGCACTGTAAAGTTATTATATGGTTCAGCTGCCCATTCAAGACCTTTGTAACCAAACTGGACAACGGATTCTTTATCCATCATCCAGAATCGCTGTTCAACAACTGGCCTTTCGAGAGGCGCTTCCTTCCAAAACTCCGGAATGATGTCTTCCATCTGTTTACGGTAAAGTACTCCACCCATTACGTTCTTTGAGCCTGGATATTCACCGCGCTCAATCAACAAAACTTTCAGTCCATTTTTCGCACAGTTATAAGCACATGAAGTTCCAGCAGGACCGGCTCCTACGACGATTACATCAAATTTTTCAGACATAGCTCATTTCCCCGCCCTTCTCTTTGCTGAGCTCTTTGAACTGCTTGATTAATTTCGGAACAATTTCCAATGCATCGCCGACAATGCCATATGTGGCAACATCGAAAATTGGAGCGTTCGCATCCTTGTTGATCGCGATGATCAGCTCAGAGTTTTTCATTCCTTCAACATGCTGGATTGCCCCTGAGATCCCGATGGCAAAGTAGATTTTCGGAGTGACAGTCTCGCCAGTCTGGCCAATTTGCTGCTCATGCTTCAGCCATCCTGCCTCAACGACATCCCTTGTTCCTCCCACACTTGCACCAATTACTTCCGCAAGCTCATGAATAAGCTGGAATCCCTGGATGTCTCCTAAACCTTTTCCGCCTGCCACGATGACATGGGCTTCTGAAAGGCTTGCTTTTTTTGTTACGTCCTTCACAATTTTAAGCACTTTAGTGCGCATATCTTCTTCACGAAGTTCTAATTCCTCTTCGATGATGACTCCCTTCCTGCCTTCATCGGTTTCTAGGGCTTTCATCACCTTCGGGCGTACCGTTGCCATTTGCGGCCTGTGCTTTTTACATAGAATGGTGGCCATGATATTTCCACCAAAAGCAGGACGGCTAGCCTCGAGCAATCTTTTCTCAACATCGACATCGAGCATTGTCGTATCAGCTGTCAAACCTGTACTTAAATCAGTTGCAACAGCACTCGCCAGGTCTTTTCCATTTGGCGTTGCTCCATAAAGGAAGATTTCCGGCTTATATTTTTCAGCCAGTGTACAGACACACTTCATATATGATTCAGTCCGATAATTCTTCAGGACCGGGTGATCAACGACATATACTTGATCTGCACCAGCATAGATAACTTCATTAGCTAATGGCATGACATCTTTCCCGAGCATTACTCCGGAAAGCGGAACTTCCAGCTTGTCTGCAAGCTTCCTTCCCGCACCCAGTAATTCCAGTGAAACACCTTCAATACTTCCATCATTTACTTCAATGAATACCCAGACTCCCTGGTTTTCTTCCATCCTGCTACTCCCCCTTTTAAATCGAATCAAGAGTTGGCTGTTTTTATTTTCAATAAATCTTTTCTTTCCATTAAAATTCCCATAAGCTGTTCTACCTGAGAATCAGTGCTTCCTTCAATTCTTTTCCCGCCTTCAAGCTTTGGCGGACTGAACATCTTGCCAACAATCGTTGGAGATCCTTTTAATCCCAACTGTGTCTTGTCAACATCCTCAAGATCATTCACAGACCAGATGACTGGCTCATATCGTGCTGCATTGATCATATTTGTAAGCGGTGCATACTCTATGTCATTAATCTCCTTTTCAACAGTGAGTAAGCAAGGGAGCTGTGATTGAATAACTTCGTATCCATCGATTTGCTTACGCTTGATATGAACATATTTTTCTTCTTTATTAACCTCTGAAACTTCAATAACATTCGTAATTGGCGGTATATCCAGCCTGCGGGCGATTCCTGGTCCTACTTGTCCAGTATCCCCATCAATCGCATGCTTCCCGCAAATAACAAGATCAATCGGATTATCCTTCGATATTTTTTCAAGCGCTTTGGAGAGCGCATAGCTTGTAGCCAGGGTATCTGCTCCTGCGAATGCCCTGTCTGAGATTAGATATCCCAGGTCTGCGCCAATTTCAACGCTCTTCTTTATAACTGCTACTGCCTGTGGCGGTCCCATTGAAAGAACGGAGATCGTTCCGCCGGTTTTATTCCTGATTTTTACTGCTTCCTGTACAGCGTGTGCGTCATAAGGGTTCAAAATTGCTGGTGCGCTTCGCCTGTCCAGAGTATTTGTCTTAGGATTGATTTTGATGATCTTTGTATCGGGCACTTGCTTGACACATACGACAATGTGCATACTCTCTTTTCCCCTCCTCAAAATGTAAAACTATTAACTTGTAAGCGGTTACTTTGGCAGTTAAAAAATAAAATGCTATGTAGTACGATATATGAATCGCATTACATGCATAGTACCAACAATTAAAAAAGTGGAAAGCAAAATTGTATTTCAAATGGTGAAAAATGAGGTTATGACATTGATGAACTTATAGTTGTCTACAATGGCAGTGCGTTGAACTGTAGATGATGATGGAGTGATTCGCATGATGATATAAAAACCTATCTATGTTAAAAATATATAAAATATAAATTTTAAAATATGATAAATATCACACAAAGCAACTTTCACGTGAAAATTTGAGCAAATTGTTAAATTATTGGCGGAGGGCCGGACAGAACTTGGGGGGATATTTGATTGAAGTCTTCTTTTAGAAACATTTTAGCCACCGCCGGTTTCCTGGCAGTGGCTAATTTTTTCGATATGATGGAATGTTATCACGCATGAGCTAAAATATATTGTTTCTTAGTCAGCAGAATCATTTGCCTAAATAAAACTTTTGCTTTTTGCCGCTGTATTTCCGTCTCTTTGCATAAAGTTTGATATTCATAAATTAGACGGTCTAGTTCCTGGCTTCGAAAGATCGTTTCCTCACTTGTGTATCCAGATTCCATTGCAGCAGCCACCATCAATTCCCTAGCGCGATCAATTTCCTTTAACAAAGTATTTTGCGAATGATACACTTCTATATCTCCTCTACTACTTTAATTCCTTAAATAAATAAAAGTTTACTTGAAGAATTATGGCAAATGCTTGTTTGATTGTAAATAGATTCGCAAAATAAGACAATATTCACCGCGAAAATTTTTTTCTTCGACAATGTTTGCGGTCATCATGATTACTGGCTGACTTTTTCCTCTTCGTAAATCGGAACCCAGCCTTCAGTTGTCACGAAAATTCTTACCGCAACTACCTGGCGGTCATCCTGGAGAGTGAAGTAATGACGAGTATTTTCAGGCACGGAGATCAGATCTCCTGGATTCAGGAACACTTCAAAAAATTCTCCGTCCTTGCCCTGGATGACAAATACTCCATGGCCGCTGACAATGAATCTTACTTCATCATCAGTGTGGTGGTGTTCCTGCTTGAAATTTGCAAGCAGCTGGTCAAGATTCGGTGTATTGTCAGACAGTGAAATGACGTCCTGAGCTTTATAGCCTCTGCGTGCAGATATGTCTTCAATCTCTGCTTTGAAGGCTTCCAAAATCTGCTGTTTTTCATCATCAGTTAAGAGGAACTTTTCCTGAAGGTTTGCTGGCAGCTTATTGATATCCCACTTTTCATAGATAACTTCTTGCGCGTTCAGAAATGCTTCTACCTGCTGCTCTTCTACAATTTTTTCCTGTGTGTTTTGCTTTACGATAAATGCCATGTGAATCTCTCCCTTTATATAATGTCTTTTATTTACTTAATGAGATTGCTCTAAGATCCTGATTTAAACTACCTTGAACAATTGGAATGGTTTGTGCTCGAGTAATCTTAACTGGTAACGGAATAAAAACTCAGTAGCTTCGAGAATTTTTTTAGCTTCAAATCCGTTCCTTCCCCAGACAGTGATGCCATGGTTACGGATCAAAACTGCCCCAGTGTCTCCTTCTACATGCTCCGAGAATGCTTTAGCAAGGGTTGGGATGTGCGAATAATTTGGAATAATGGGAATTTTGAGGACAGCATCTTCCTCCCATATGTTGAAAGCCTTAATTAGTTCCTGTCCCTGGAATTGCACCTCGCCCCTGTCTCCATAAACCTCGGAGATGACATTGTTATCAATCGTATGGACATGGAGGCTGCATCCAGCGTTTGTCTTCCTGTATACCTCTACATGGAGCAATGTTTCAGCAGAAGGCTTCAAATGCGTGTCCTCCACTGGACGGCCGAATAGGTCAACAAGCAAAAAGTCCTCATCAGTTCTTTTCCGCTTATCCTTTCCACTCGCCGTCACAAGGAATTGCACTGGGTCGCTGTTCACTTTAATCGCAAGGTTCCCGCTCGTTCCCATAAACCAATCACGCTCAGCCAGTTCAGCCTTTACATCCGCCAGTTCTTCCCACTTCGATTCTAAAATGCTCATCCTTTCACCCCTATTTCAGATTTAAGAGCTTCAATACAGTCATAAAATGTTTCAAATGATAGATGCCGAATCTCCCACTCTTCACATTTATCCTTCAAGTAATCTCTCGCCAGCACCAAGTCTGCTTGTTTTGCGGCTTCCAGATCGGTAACGGAGTCACCAATGACGATTTTATAATCTCCGCTTTGTTCTAACTTTCTCATGATGGATGGTTTGCAGCAGCCGCAATCATTTGAACATTGTTGATCGCAGCTGTTCGGCCATTTAATTTTGATTGTATTTCCTGAAAAATCAGAACTGTTACAGTAAACTCCTGCAATTGGGCCAAATTGTTGAATGATAGGTTCTATGAAAAAGTCAATTCCACCGCTTACGATGTATACAGGGATTCCTTCTTCACTGGCGTAATCCAGAAATTCCTGAAAACCAGGGCGTATCCTTGCATTCTTGACGGCAAACTCAATGATTTCTTCTCTAAGGTGGGCGGGAAGGAGGGAAAACATTTTCCCCACGCCTTCCCTTATGGAAATGGTGCGATCAAGCACCGCTTCCTTTAGTTCATCCCATCCTTCAGGGCCAAATTCATTCATGATCGCGATGATATTGTCCTTTTCGGTTACTGTTCCGTCGAAGTCACAAAAAATCACTGGCTGGCTCATTTTTCCACCGCCTCGGCTGAACCCCAAAGACCTATAGCAATTTTTAACTCTTCTTGCTCATGTGCGCCCTCTTCAAGCGTTTTTCCTTGAAGAACTGTTTCAATTGCCTGCCTGAATGCCTTGCCGCCCCCTTGTGCTCCACCAGGATGGCCATGTACGCCACCACCCGCATTAATGATTGAATCTACTCCGAAATCTCTTACAAGCAATGGCACCATTCCTGGATGGATACCTGCTGATGGAACCGGGAATGTCGTTTTGAATTGATCCACAGCAGTCAGTGCCTCGGCTATTGATATAGCCTGCTGCTTTTCGAGAGCCACACTTCCATAAGGTGACGGGAACAGCGAGAAGTCTGCTCCGGCATAGCGGAGTAATTTTCCCAGAAGCAAAGAATGTGAAAATCCATATTCTACAGCTGAAGTTAACGCACCACTTACAGCCGGGTGAGCCATGATCGGAATACCGATTTCGTCATCTTCCCTAAGTTCCTGCAAGACATCCAAACCGTAGGCGAACACATTGAACAACAGGGCGTCGGCTCCAAGCTCAGCCGCTCTTCTCGCTTTATCCCTAAGCTGTGTGGTTCTTCCTGTCAGGTTGGCAGCATATAAGGTTCTGTGTCCAGTAGATTCATATACTTCATCGAGAACCTGTTTCCCAAGAGCGATTCTCTTTTCAAAAGGAGTAAGTTCATTTTCAAACAGGATTTCATCATCCTTGATCAAATCAACTCCTCCAAGGCTCTGTTCTTTTAGCTGCTTTAACAGAAACTCCATGTCACGTCCGATGACACCCTTGAAGATGCTCATAAGCAATGGCCGGTCATAGACACCAAGCTTTCTCCTGATTCCCTCAATTCCAAAGCGCGGACCCGGGAATTCCTTTTTCAATTCATTTCCGAAATCAAGGTCTACCAGCTTTACCTTGCCATCAAGCGATAGTTTTCCAAATACAGTTGTCAGAATGGCTGGCAGGTCCGGTGAGAAATTGATGGCAGGATAAGCGATTTTAATTGTAGCCACTGTTTCTGAATTGGTGTCCAGGCCAGAACCTTCTACAGAAACAACTCTTCCCTTATGTTTTTTTAATTGTTTTTGGTCCAATTCAGGCAAATCCGTCCAGGATCCCACTGTCAAACCAAGCGCAATCCCCTCTGCTTTTTTCTCTGGATTATGTTTAGCATCGTGGACTATATATGTCGCTGTAATTTCACTCATGTAGATCAATCCTTTCAGTTAGAGAAGCGCAAGCGCCTTGTCCAGCCCCGACAAGCGTTGCCCGCCTAAAACGCCACGTCCTGTGGCTGGCGGGTCTAGCACATCGTGTGCCTCGGAGGGCCGACCAGTGAAGTCGTTCTTTGACTTCATTGGCGGACCGAAATCGAAAAGTATAGCCGACTGTCCAGAAACACAGAAACTGGAGACTCCGACAAAGAAGCGCTTTTTGCTTCTGCCGGCGGAGTTGAAGTTTCGGAGTTTCTAGGAGGCGACACTAGACAAACGATCGAGGGGCTAGGCGCTGGAGCTAGATATTAATCAAAGTACAAAAAATCAATAAAAAAACCTCTTCACAAAGAAGAGGTTAGAAAATACACTAAACTCTTCTCATCTTTCAGCTTTCGCTGCAAGAATTAGCACCGTGCCCAGCATAGTATGCTGGATCGGTTGCCGGGCTTCATCGGGCTCGTCCCTCCGCCTGCTCTTGATAAGAAAATAATTTAATCAAGTTATTTAATTGGTTAAAGTGAATTTATTAATTAGGATTATGTCAGGTTCATAAATCAATGTCAACTATTTTTTAAAAAATTTCCAAGCTTTCAATTCTGCTGACTGCTTCTTGCAATCTTTCCTCCGAGCTCAGCAAGCCAACCCTCACAAAGCCTTCTCCATGTTCTCCAAATCCTACACCTGGCGCAACTGCAATATGTGCTTTTTCAAGCAAGAAATCCGCGAATTCAACCGAAGTGAATTGTTCAGGAACCTTGAGCCAGGCAAAAAACGATCCTTTTGGAGCAGTGACGTGCCAGCCAATATTTTTCAGACCGTGAATAAGGACATTTCTTCTTGATTCGTATAAATCATTTAACTCAGCAACACATTCCTGCGGTCCTAGCAAAGCTTCTGCTGCAGCTTCCTGGACAGCACCAAACAAGCTAACATACATATGGTCCTGAAGCAAGTTAATTGCGGCAATCACGCTCTTGTTCCCCGCTGCAAAGCCAACACGCCATCCAGCCATATTATACGTTTTCGAGAGCGTATAAATCTCGATACCTACGTCTTTGGCACCCTCTGACTGTAAAAAGCTTTGCGGTCTCTTCCCGTCGAAGCCAATCGCTCCATACGCGAAATCGTGGACAACACAAATTTCATATCTTCGTGCCAGCTCAATTGTCTGATCAAAAAATTCCTGATGTGCCACTGCGCCTGTAGGATTATTTGGATAGTTGAGAAACATCAGTTTTGCTTGATCCAAATCCTCTGCACTTATTTCAGCATAATTAGGCAGAAAGTCATTCTCTTCTCTCAGTGGCATTGTCACCATCTTCGCCTTTGCAAGTTCGACTCCAGATAAGTAGTCAGGATAACCCGGGTCAGGAACAAGAATTGTGTCCCCAGGATTCAACAGGCATTGAGGAATTTCAACCAGGCCAGCCTTGCCGCCGAATAGGATGGCAATTTCCTCTTCTGGATCTAGATTGACTCCATATTCCCTTTTATAAAATGCTGCTGCAGCTTCTTTTAACGAGCTCAATCCCCTGAAGGGCGAATATTTATGATTAGCCGGATTTTCTCCAGCTTGCTTCAACTTTTCAACGATGTGCTGAGGTGTCGGTTGGTCAGGGTTGCCCTGTCCAAGATTTATAACGTCTGCCCCTTTTTCAGTATATGCACCCACTTTTTGCACGAGTGAAGCAAAGAACTGCTTGGGCAGGCTTTTAAGCAAATCTGATTGTGTAAATTCCATTTTCTCACCTGCTTAGGAAATATATTAGTAATTAAAAATATTTATTTGAAATTCTAGTCACAAATGATATAACGTAAATAGTAACTTGTAAAGATATAATTTTCAGAAAGTATGGCGGTGATGAATGATGAAATATAAAATAGCATGCCTGCAAATGGACATTGCCTTTGGGAATCCTGAACAAAATTACAAAAAAGCCTCCGACCTGATTCACCAGGCAAATGCTCAAAATCCTGATATCATTGTCCTTCCCGAGCTCTGGACTACCGGATATGATCTCGATAATTTAAAAGACACTGCAGAAGAAGAAGCACAAGAAGCCAAAGTGTTTTTCAAGGATGCAGCTGAGAAATACAATTCCCATTTTATTGGCGGCTCGGTTGCCAATAAAACCGAAGCAGGCATTGAGAATACACTGCTTGTATTCGACAAAAATGGTGAGCAGGCAGGAATATACAGCAAGCTCCACTTATTCAAGCTAATGGATGAACATCTATACCTGGCTGCTGGAAAGGAAAAAGGGGTATTTTCTTTAGATGGCCACAAATTCGCCGGGCTGATTTGCTATGATATTCGGTTCCCCGAATGGGTCCGTGCCCATGCACTCCATGGAGCCGAAGCGATGTTTGTTGTTGCTGAATGGCCAATCCAGCGCTTAGAACACTGGCGAGCATTGCTCATCGCCCGTGCGATTGAGAACCAATGCTTTGTTGTAGCCTGCAACCGGGCCGGCTCAGACCCTAACAATAAATTCGCTGGCCATTCCATGGTCATTGGCCCATGGGGTGACGTGATTGCAGAAGGTGGAGAAGGTGAGGAGATCCTTCTGGCAGAAATCGATCTTGACGAGGTTAAGGAAGCAAGAAGCAAGATTCCCATCTTCGCCGACCGCCGGCCAGAATTATATTAGTTTATATCACAGGAAAACCGCCCCAGAACAATCCTGAGGCGGTTTTAACTGTGTGTATTTTAAATCATTCCGGTTTAGCCCACATCTCTTCAGGGTTCAATTCATATATCGCATTTTCACGATACATGTAATGATTGATGATGAATTCCCTCCTGATTGTCGCATAATCCTCATGGAACTTTGTAATATATTCGTTCAGTTCCTTTTCTGGATATTTTTTTCCGGCTTTCAACCCTCGGACCATATATTCGAATACCATCAGCTTCTTCTTCCGTTGCGCCGGGATGTTCTTTAATTTACCGTCTTTTGTAAAGAAATTCTCAATAACCTTTTGTCTTTCGATATTCTGTTGTACCATTGCTTCCACCTCCCCTTCCTTTTTCTCAATTAACTTGCCAAGTGTTTTTGCCTGTTGCTTGATTAATGACTCATTTAAGTGAAAATATATCGTGTTTTTATCCCTGCGCTCGAAGATCACATTGATATCCCGCAATTTCTTGATATGATGTGTGATTGTCGGCGGGGTAAGGCCTAGTTTTCCGGCAATTGCCTGGCCATGAAGCGGCCCGTTTGCAAGCAAAGCCACTATTCTTAACCTTGTTGGGTCCCCCATTGCTTTATGAAAAGCAACAATTTTATCCAGTTGCATTAAACCACTCCACTCGATTAGATATTAATCTAATTAGTTATATATCTAATATAATACATTCTTCATTATTTTAAAAGGAAAATGAGAAAAAATTTTTTAAAAGAAATTACTGCGTTAGGTTTTAGAGACTGTTTCCAACAAAGCTTTTATCAAGGCTCTTTTCTCAATCTTTGGTGCTTTTGACTACAAAATAGGACTGAATGCCCCATTTTTATTCGCAAAGTTGATTCTTTATATGAGAAAAGAGCATGCAAACCTAATACCGACCTACAAAATGGCTTAATATTACGTTAAAATCGGCTTTAGGATTTTAACAATAATCTTTACGAAAACAGCCTTTATCAAAAAAAACGCCTGATTTAATTTAATCAGACATTTCCCTGGTTATTGGCAAATAAATATGAAAGTTTGTTCCGTCCCCGACCTTGCTCTCAATTTCAATTGTGCCACCATGTTCTTCAATGATTTTGAAGGTAACCATCAACCCGAGGCCTGTTCCTCTTTCCTTGGTTGTGTAAAAAGGTTCTCCAAGCTTTTTGATCTTTTCAGCAGGAATTCCTTCTCCTTCATCCTGGATGCATATATGTATCCTGTTTCCTGGTGCCTGGCTGACCGTCACACTAACTAAGCCGCCCTTAGGCATCACTTCTATCGCGTTTTTTATAATATTGATAAAGACCTTCTTTAGTTGATTAGGTTCACACAGGATTTTTGGCAAATCATCGTCATATAAAGTTTTAATTTGCACATCATGTAGCACAGCCTGCGCAGTAAGAAGGGCCGCCGTCTCATTCATTATTTTTGAAATATCGGTATTCTCATATTTTATTGACTGAGGTTTAGCCAAAATCAGGAACTCGTTGATGATCGAGTCGATTCTTTGGAGTTCAGTCTTGATTACCTGGAAGTATAACGAATACGCATCGCCTGTACTATTTTCGAGCAGCTGGATGAACCCTTTTAGCGCAGTCATTGGATTGCGGATTTCATGGGCAATACCCGCTGCCAGCTCTCCCAGCATATTAAGCGTATCTGATTTATGGAGCTGGGCTTCCATCTCTATTTTTTCAGTGATATTCCTGAAAACAATAAGATTCAAGCTGTCTATTAATTGGTGTTTGACAGTGTATTCAAAGTGCTTCATCCTGCCTTCTTCATACGGAATGGTAATTCTTCCATCTAGCCTGCCTTTTCGAAGCAGTGCTTGCACCTTTTCATCGATTAATTCTTCTGAAAGCCCAAGATTCATGAAAAGCTTCCGAAAGTTTTTCTCCTCCAGGTCTTCCGGCTTCAATTCCAGTTTTGCCATGCCAGAGGGGTTGATTTCATAGTGTTGGCAATTTTCATCCCAAAGAATCATTCCCTCAATCGAGCCCTCAAAAATCCTCCGAAATCGCTCTTCGCTTTTCCGAAGCTTTTGTTCCATATGGTAACGCTCACTTGCGTCACGAACAATAGTCATATGATAGCCGTCGCCCGCATTGAGCTTAACAGTAAATTCCAGCAGTCTCGTTTCTCCACTTGGCAGCAGAAAAAACGCTTCATCGCGCAGCGCGCCTTTTTCATTGATAATTTGTTTCATCTCGCTATATTTCTCATCTTTTTGATAAATGAAGTCCGAAATTTTATGCTTTAACATCTCTTCATTAGTGAGTCCGAAAATCTTGCAGGTTGCTTCGTTAGCAGCAATGATTCGTCCACACTTGCCCCAAAACACAATTCCATCCAATGTTTCGAGGAATAAGTTTTTTAACAAACCATCGTCTTTAATAAATCTTTCATCAAAACTTTTTGCTGGACCGTCAGCTGGGACCATTTGAACAGAACAGTCAGTGGCTGTCCGCTGATGCTTATTCTTCCACTCTATTAAAGAGGAATTTTCTCGTTCTAAAGCGGCTATTTTCTCTTTCAGTGCCTTAATCTCATCAGCTATGTTAGCACTACTCACCAGAAAGCCTCCTTGTCGGATTCCCATTTTTCTAGTAATTTCTACATAGATGGTAAAAATCCCTTTTAAATCGAGATTATTTCCTGCTGATCCTGCAAAATTTTCAGATAAACGAATGGTACCCTAATGGTGGACCCAACTGCTGCATAAGGGTATCTTTCTTGGCGAATGGTACCCTTATAGCGGCACAATCAGCTGCATAAGGGTATC
>NZ_BASE01000042.1 GCF_000813125.1 Mesobacillus selenatarsenatis SF-1 | reverse complement strand
CCTTAAAAACCTAAGATTCCAGAAAAGAGGTCACCAATAACTTAGAGGCCTCTAAATATAAGGATTATGAAAAAATGAAGTCTTAAATGTGGCTTGCAACCTTAACCAATTATTGGACTTCATGAAATAACAGTATGAATACATACTAAATATACGAGGAAAACAATGTGTTGGAAGTGAATCTGATGGAAAAAACAATTTATATTCGCATGCGAAACCGTGTCCAGGTCAAGCCTGAGGAATCACTTTTGTTAAAGGATTTAGCGCAGATCATTGCCAGTGAGGGAATTTATAAAGAATTGGCAACGCTTCAAATACTGAAAGTCACGCCGAAGGACCATATTCACATTATCGATGTCATGAAGGTCATTCGTTTCATTGCTGGGATTTATCCTGATCATGAAATCCAAACTGTTGGGCCTCCTCAAACGATAATCGAGGTGATTTACAAGAAAAAAGGGATGTCAATTCCTTTCTTTTTCCTTGTATGGTTCCTGCTATTTTTCGGTGCAGCGTTGACCATTATGAACTTCCATGAAGATGTCAGCATGCAGTCGGTACATCAGCGGCTTTATTTTATCATGACAGGAAAGGAAGTCGCGAAGCCGCTGTTATTCCAGATTCCCTACTCGATCGGCATTGGTCTGGGTATGATCCTGTTTTTTAACCATGTTTTCAAAAAGAGGCTAAATGAAGAGCCGAGCCCGCTTGAAGTAGAAATGTTCAACTATCAGCAAGCTCTTGACCAATATGTCATTCTTCATGAAAACAAGGAAAGCGTGAAGCATATTAATGACGATTAGTGTTTTGTTAATTGTTCTAATCGGGCTGGCAAGCGGGCTTGCAGTAGGATCTGGTTTTGTTGCTTTCTTATCCGTTCTCGGAGTGATTCCCAGACTTACACAGCTGACGAAGACAATGAAGCTGATTTCTTGGTATGAGTGGGCAGTAGTATTCGGGGCTCTGCTTGGAACTGCAGGAAGCCTGAGAGACCCTGTGATGGACTTCTCTCCTTATGTGACAATTCCGCTCGGATTGGCGGGTGGCATATTTGTGGGTATGCTGGCTGCAGCGTTGACAGAGGTATTGAATGTACTTCCGATCCTCGCTAAAAGAGTCAGGGTGGATGACAAACTTGAGAATTTGCTAATGGCGATAGTGCTGGGAAAAGTATTCGGATCATTATTTCATTGGATTTACTTTGTAGGACGTTAAAAGCTTTTGAGAGTGCTTCAAAAATTCCAGCAACCAACTTAGTTTAGTAAAGATATGAGCTGCAGAAAGGACGGCAAAAAATGGCCGAGAAAAGAAAGGTAATCTTAATTACAGATGGTGATGATTACGCCCGGCGTGCGGTTGAGAGTGTGGCGGCAGATGTTGGCGGGCGGTGCATCTCTCTTTCACATGGAAATCCTTCTGTCCTTTCTGGGCCACAGCTTGTTAAATTGATCAAGAAAGCAGCCAAGGACCCAGTTTTGGTCATGTTTGATGATAGTGGTTTTCTTGGAGAAGGAGCAGGAGAGAAAGCCCTGAAATACGTAGCTGAACATGCTGACATTGAGGTAATAGGTGCGATTGCCGTAGCGTCGAAAACGCATATGGCGGAATGGAGCCGAGTGGATTTTTGTATAGACCGGGATGGTGAACTCACACCATATGGTGTTGATAAACATGGGGTGCCAGAACTTGAGATGGGGAGGATTAATGGAGATACGGTGTACTGTTTGGATACGCTTGATGTCCCCTTAATAATCGGAATCGGTGATATCGGTAAAATGGCAAGGCGTGACCACTATAAATTAGGTTCACCAATCACGAAGAAAGCAGTGGAAATCATCCTTGAAAGGAGCGGATTCTATGCCAGAGAAGAATGACAAGCTGCCAATCCCGCGATCATTGGACGAAGCTGAAAAGTATATGAAAGAACACGTTGGCCTTGAAGCCAGTTTTGACCTTGGGGTCAGGAAGCTGAAAATCCTGAAGAAAAATGTCCATTTTTATTATGTGAATGGGTTGTGCGATACAAGCTTCATCGTACATATCGTCGAAGAACTAGTGGATATAAATGATAACGAAAAACTTTCAACCCATCTGCAGGAGATTGTTGAGAATAGGATTACCCACCAATCCGTCGAGAAGATCAAAACGATGGATGAACTTGTCGACCAGGTTCTTTCTGGACTTATTGTCATATTGGTTGAAGGTGAATCAATCGGGCTGGTAGTCGATGTAAGAAGTTATCCCGGAAGACAACCCCAGGAGCCTGATACCGAAAAGGTTGTGCGCGGATCTCGTGATGGCTTTGTAGAAAATATCATTGTCAATACAGCGTTAACTAGAAGGCGGATCAGGGATGAAAACCTGCGGTTCGAAATGATGAAGGTAGGTGAAAGGTCAAAATCAGATGTGGCAATTGCATATATAAAAGATATTGCGAATCCGGGCTTGATTGATGTCATCAAAAAGGAACTCAATGCAATCAAAATAGATGGTATTACGATGGCAGATAAGACAATTGAGGAATTCCTTGTAAAACAGGGATATAATCCTTACCCGCTCGTAAGGTATACAGAGCGGGCAGATGTCGCCGCGACCCATCTGCTTGAAGGACACGTCCTAATATATGTTGATACATCTCCGAGCGTGATCATTACGCCAACGACCTATTTCCACCACCTTCAGCATGCAGAAGAGTACAGACAATCACCTGGTGTCGGTACAATGGTTCGGTGGGTGCGATTCCTTGGGGTCCTTGCATCACTATTACTTTTGCCATTATGGTACTTATTTGTGCAGAATCCAGACCTGCTGCCTGATAAAATTTCATTCATCGGGCCAAATGAAGATTCCAACATTCCGATTTTCCTGCAAATTATCCTTGCAGACGGGGGCATTGAGTTCCTGAGAATGGCGGCCATCCATACGCCAACGCCACTTTCAACAGCCATGGGTTTAATCGCTGCAGTCCTGATAGGACAAATCGCAATCGATGTGGGGATGTTTGTGCCTGAAGTCATCCTTTATGTGGCAGTGGCGGCAATCGGAACATATGCGACACCAAGTTATGAACTTAGTATAGCAAACAAAATAGGAAGGGTATTCCTGTTGATTTCGACTGCTATATTCCATGTTCCGGGATTTGTAGCAGGAACCACAGTTTGGCTGCTGTTGCTTGCTAGTATTAAATCTTTGAACACTCCTTACCTCTGGCCATTCATTCCTTTTCATCCTGTCGCATTTATGCAGATTTTGATCAGGAGAGCTGTGCCAGGATCGAAAATCCGGCCAAGCATCGTTCATGCAAGGAACCGCTACAAGCAGCCATCAAAGTCCTGACCATGTTACAATTGCGCGTTCCCTCAAATTATGATAAAGTGTTTTTAATTTACTAAAGACTTAAAGCGAAAAATAAATAGACAGTTCATCAAGTGAACTGTCTATTTATTTATTATTAACGGCTAAGTGTCCTGGTGCTTAGCAGGTAAAAGTTTATGCTGAAATAACAGAACAATAAGAAAACAAGCTTAAATCAAATGATAGGCAAGGGATGAGGGGACAACATGGAATTTCATGGAACTGCAAAGGTTAACCGACTAGGGCATTTGGAAATTGGCGGTGTCGATACAATCGAATTAGCTGAAAAATATGGAACCCCGCTGTATGTTTATGACGTTGCCTTGATCAGGGAACGAGCAAGAGCGTTTAAAAGAACTTTCGATAATGCCGGGATTACCGCTCAAGTAGCGTATGCGAGTAAAGCTTTTTCAACCGTTGCGATGGTGCAATTGGCTGCCGAGGAAAATCTTTCGCTTGATGTCGTTTCTGGCGGAGAGCTTTATACGGCGCTAGCTGCTGGCTTCCCTACAGAAAGAATCCATTTTCACGGCAACAATAAAAGCCGGGAAGAACTAGTAATGGCTATTGAGAACAATGTCGGCTGTATCGTAGTCGATAACTTTTATGAACTCGATATGCTGAAGGATATCTGCAAAGAGAAGAATACGGTAATCAAGGTTTTATTACGAGTTACACCAGGTATTGAAGCACATACACATGATTATATTTTAACAGGCCAGGAAGATTCGAAGTTTGGATTTGATTTACAGAATGGACAGGCTGATGAGGCTATGAAACTTTGCCTTGATGACAAGAATATCGATGTTCTCGGACTGCATTGCCATATAGGTTCACAGATTTTCGAAACAACAGGATTCATCCTCGCTGCACAGAAAATTTTTGAAAAACTGCATCAATGGAAAAAGGATCTGTCTTTCGACTCCACAGTCCTCAATCTTGGCGGCGGTTTTGGGATTCGCTATACAGACGAAGATGACCCTATTCCAGCAGCACAATATGTAGAAGAGATTATTGCTGAGGTCAAAAAGCAAGCTTCTCACTATTCGATGAATATGCCTGAAATCTGGATCGAGCCAGGACGTTCCCTTGTTGGGGATGCCGGAACCACCCTTTACCGCATCGGTTCGAGAAAGGATGTTCCGAATATCCGCCAGTATGTAGCTGTCGATGGCGGAATGAGCGATAATATTCGCCCGGCATTGTACCAGGCTAAATACGAAGCAATCCTTGCAAACAGAGTAATGGACAAACCTGAAGAGACCGTATCGATTGCCGGAAAGTGTTGTGAATCGGGGGATATGCTAATCTGGGACCTTCCGCTGCCAAGGTCTGGTGATCAGGATCTTTTGGCTGTTTTTTGTACAGGTGCCTACGGTTATTCAATGGCCAATAACTATAATCGCCTTCCAAGGCCTGCAGTCGTTTTCCTGGAGAATTCCAAGGACACACTGGTGGTCCGACGTGAAACATTTGAAGACATGGTGAAATTGGATCTTCCTTTTAAAGAAAAGGTGAAAAATTAAAGCTGCTCTCCCGCAGCTTTTTTTATAGTGTCCGAGGGCAAATTTTTCACTGTTCGAGAAATGTCCAGCTCCAGCGCCTACCCCCTCGAGTCGCTTCAGTCCGTCCAATGAAGTCAAAGAACGACTTCACCGGCCGGCCCTCCAGCGCTTGTCGGGGCTGACCAAGGCGCGTGCGCTTTTCTTTATAAAATTGGCTAAATACCCAGTCTTATTGTAGAATTACAGATTGGGAGGGATTCCGGTTTGAAAAAGAACAACTGGCTGTTATTTGTGTTATTATTATTGATGTCTGTTGGATGGGGAGCCTACTACTGGTTTTTTATCGTACCAGGACAATAGCCCGCAGAAAAAGATTTGAAGAATCCGTACAGATTATGTATGATATTATCAATTCAATTAAAATGAAGAACCATAAATGACGGAAAAACATATATTATCAAAATAATGTTTTAACATTTGATTTTTTTGTCGCTTTCTATTTCCGGGAAGCTAAGGTTTAAGTTAGATGAAAAATGGAAAAAATGGTTTTGTTATCATTCCATTATTACTGTCAAACCACAATGAGGGATATCTATGTTAATTCGATATAAAAAGGCATTTGAAAAGATTGCGATGGGATTGCTATCTTTTATGCCAAATGAGAAGGATCTGAAAAAACTTCAGCAAACGATGAGGAATTATGAAACAGATGATTCCTGGCAGCTGTTTTTATGGAAGGAAGGTGAAGATATCATCGGGCTACTGGGTGTTAACTTCACTGAAGACAAAATGATGCAGCTTCTTCACATCTCAGTGAATCCATCACACCGCCATCAGGGTATTGGAAGGCGTATGGTCAATTCCCTGCAGGAGATGTTTCCTGAATGGACAGCAGTTGCAAATGCTGAGACGGCTTCCTTTTTTGAAAAGTGCAGCGAGGAAGACAATAGCGTAGAAGGCAGTGGATGTTAAATCCAACTGCCTTTTTATTTTTCCCTGCTTTTCCTTTCCTCAAGGGCCATCCGCCGGTCTGAAATGACATCGCTTCGATCCCTTGTTGAGTGCCGATGGACCAAGTCAGGATTTTGCAGATTACTGCTTGTTCCCCATGTAAAACCATTATGTTTGCACTCATCATAGCAAAGTCTTTTAAGCTCGGTGTCGCATAGAGGCAAATTAAAGCTGGTGTATGGAACGTTGTTAAGCAAGTTGTGCTTTCTTTTAGACAGTGTTTCTGTCAAAAGCTCAGGGTCGATTCCTAACCGGGCAGTTGCTTCTTTTGTATCTGAAAAGATTTCCGCTGCTTTTGTTAAGGTCCTTATTGCTCCGGGGAAATTATTGCGGCGATGGTGGTAATTTGACACCGCCAAAAGGATTAATGCTACCCAGATAGATTTTTTATTGCCAGCGTCTGTTGCTTTCCAATATTCTTCCAAAATCTCGTGGCATTCAAAATAGTCCCTGTCTCCATGGAAATGAACGAGGTATTGTATATAGGATGTTGGATATTTTGTCATGTAATAACCCCCAATCAAGTACCACTAGCTTAGCATAAATTCAATAAAATGATGAAACAAGAAGAGGATATGCGAAACAGCAAACCTAAAAACGCCCGGCTGGTGCCGGGCATTCAGTCATTGCTTGTTAAATTGCCATACCTTATAACCAGGCTGCACCAACGATGATGAGCAAAATGAAAAGCACGACGATTAAAGCAAATCCCGCTCCGTGTCCATAACCTTTTTTATCTGACATTTAACATTACCTCCTATTAGTGAAATAGCCTAATATACAATTTCAGCATATGCAGGAACGAAGAGAAGGGTTTGGGCGCAAGCTTGTATTTTTAAGGAAGAACTAGATATTTGTACTTATAAATTAGTAATGGATAACATGAAGTTTATCTACTATACTTATATAATGATGCAGTTCATTATAGGAATTTTGGTGGGAAATAATGCAATATAACGTGAAGATTGAGGCCTTTGAGGGCCCATTGGATTTACTTCTGCACTTGATCAATACTTTGGAGATTGATATTTATGATATACCGGTTGCAGAAATAACTGAACAATATTTAATGTATATCCATGCGATGAAGGAATTACAGCTCGATGTCGCAAGTGAATATCTCGTTATGGCAGCGACGCTGTTAGCAATCAAAAGCAAGATGCTCCTTCCTAAGCATGAAGAAGAACTGGAAGATGACTTTGAGTTTGATCATGAAGAGGATCCGCGAAATGAACTCGTGGAAAGGTTGATTGAATATAAGAAATTCAAAGAGGCAGCCAGTGACCTGAAATCCCTGGAGGAGGAACGGGGATTGATGTATACCAAACCTCCAAGTGACCTCACGGAGTATGCCGATGAAATTAAAGGTGACAATACTAATCTTGATATATCTTTGTATGACATGCTTGGTGCATTTCAAAAGCTTTTAAGAAGAAAAAAGTTGCAAAGGCCAATATCGACCAAAATCGCCCGTCAAGAAATTTCCATAGAAAAAAGGATGGACGAAGTCTTAAGCTTCCTGAAAAAAAGCGGCACAAGGAAAAAATTCTATGACTTGTTTCCAGAATCTGACCGTGAGCATATTGTCGTTACTTTCCTGGCAATTCTTGAGCTTATCAAACGGAAAGAAATTGACGTCGAACAGGAACAAAACTTTGCTGAAATATATATGACAGCCAGAAAGGAGTAAGAGAGTGGGAATAGTGAAGTGGAAAGGGATATTGGAGAGCCTTCTTTTCGCAGCTGGTGATGAAGGGTTGAGCCTGAAGCAGATTACCTCTGTGCTTGAAGTTGATGAAATTCAGGCAAATGAAATTGTTACTGAACTTCAGCAGGATTATGAAAGTGACGAAAACCGCGGTATAAAAATCGTCCAACTGGCAGGAGTATACCAGCTGGCTACAAAAAAAGAGCATGCTGATTACTTAAAGAAGCTTGTCGAATCACCAGGAACCGCGCATCTGTCGCAAGCAGCACTTGAGACTTTGGCGATTGTAGCTTATAAGCAGCCAATTACAAGAGCAGAGGTCGAAGAAATCCGTGGAGTGAAAACGGAAAGGCCTCTCCATACGCTGTCTTCCAGGGCTTTGATTAAAGAAGTTGGAAGAGCAGAAGGGACGGGCCGGGCCATTTTATATGGAACGACAAAAGAATTTCTTGATTATTTTGGCTTGAAAAATATCAACGAACTGCCTCCTTTACCGGATCATATTGAGGATGACGAATTGCATGATGATGCGGATCTTTTCTTTGAGAAATTTCAGGAAACAATGGAAACAGATCAATAGCTTTTGTGCACAAAGTTTGGAATTTATGATAAAATCAAAATAATTATTTGGGAAATGCTTTAATTTGGATGCCGAACTCCTGGCTTCCTCTGGAAAAGCATTTCTTTGTACATAATGATTTAAGAATGAATGTCCAACGGGAGGAATACCATGCTTATAAAGCAATGTATTGGTTATGAACTTGAAAAAGAAAAATCAAACACCTCGGAGGATTTTTTCAACCGAAGCGAAGTGACTTTTGTGGAAGATGGCAAGGAGAAGACCCTGCATGTCCTTTATGTAAGGTATTTTGATGAGTTGGCTGGAAGTATCACTCCATTTGAACAGGATCCAATCTTCAAGGCTGGAACGAAGGATGTTTATATGAGAGATTTAGTAGCACTTGCTGCATTATTGAAAAATCCAGGATATCGCCATCGTAAAAGGGTATATATAAATGAACAGAGAGAGTTCGCGGATATTTTCAAGGGACTGGATTATAGCAAGATTCCTGGAGTACTTGAAGGTATCGAGCAAAAAGGCAGCTTTGAAGTGCGCTCTCCCTTGGATTATATTGTCCAGCCGGTATAGAGCAAGGCTCATTTCGTGAACTTTGTTGCCTTTTCCTTCAGCTTCATTGGATTATTGGTGGCGGGAAATTACCCACAAGAGAACCAATTCCAGGATAGAATCGTAAGCCATGGGAAAGCAACAACGATCGAAAAAGTTATGGTAAAAATCCATTGGGGGTGTCAATTTGGGGAATACAATAGTTAAAACACAAATCGAGGAAGTAAGGGAATTTCTTGCAGACACAGTAGTTAAGCTGGAGAACTACCTGAATGAAACAACTCTTGAAGTGCTAAAACAAGGGCAGCAGGCAGACGAAGAATACTATAAAACGATTCTTTCAAGCCTCCGCAAGCTGGCTGTTTACTGTGAGGAAGGATTTGATGCCTGCAAGGTGATCCTTCAGGCAGAGGTATTTTCAAAACCAGCAGCTGAAAAAACATTATACCGAATCTACTATCAATGCATTGAAGAATTCTTCTCTCCTAAAAGTGATGCATGGTATGAAGACAGCAGGGCTGCTTATACAGGAAAGAATGCCATCAAGTTCAGACAACCAGTGTCAACTGGAGTAAACGAACTGATGGTCAGCCTCGAAAGCGGGTTTCAAAGAATCCGGGAAGAGCTGGAATATTACGAGACAGATTACCGTACAAAAATGCTCCAATCAAGATAACGTAAACTAGGGAACAGCTATTTACAGCTGTTCCTTTTTTCATTTTATTAGGAAGGAAGTTATAAAATAATTTCAATGTGGATACCTATGTCGGGGCTGAACGAGGCGCTTGCACTTTTTGTTTGTTTGTAACTTAAGACCTCTGTAAGTCCATCCTTGGCAGCATTCACGTTTTTGTGTCATAACACTCCTTGTCCTGCATAAACTTGTACAAACTGCCAAAGGAGACGAGGGTCTGTCAATGAAAAGGAATTGGATGAAATTATTGTTAATCGCCACTCTGTTGATATACTGCATTCCTCAAACAGCGCAGGCTTCTGTTTCGGTAAGTGCCAGAAGCGCTGTTTTGATAGAACAGGAATCTGGCAGGGTGTTATTTGAAAAAGATGCTCACAGAGTAAGCAGGATTGCCAGTATTACTAAAATCATGACGGCCATCCTTGCGATAGAATCTGGAAAATTGGATGAAAAAGTGAAAGTGAGCGAGAAAGCTGTACGAGCTGAAGGATCTTCAATTTACTTGAAGCCCGGAGAAAAGATCAGGCTCGAAGATCTGGTGTATGGATTAATGCTGAGGTCGGGTAATGATGCTGCTGTCGCGATCGCGGAACATGTAGGCGGCAGTCTGGATGGATTTGCTTACTTAATGAACGAAAAAGCGCAGCAAATCGGCATGGAAAATACTCATTTTGCAAATCCGCACGGGTTGGATGACCACGAAGATCACGTGTCCACAGCGTATGACATGGCAATTCTGACACGCTATGCAATGAAAAATGAGATTTACAAAGAAATTTCCGGTACAAAAATACACAGGGCTCCTAATCCAACAGAAACATGGGACAGGGTATGGAAAAATAAAAACAGGCTCCTGACAGAGAAGTATAAGTATAGCACTGGTGGAAAAACCGGTTATACAAAGCGGGCGAAGAGAACTTTAGTCTCCACAGCAAAAAAGGACGATTTTGAGTTGATCGCAGTTACACTTAATGCACCTGATGATTGGAATGACCATATCCAGATGTTTGAAACAGCATTTTCAAATTTTGATGTCACAGAGATTCTTTCCAAAGGTAAAGTGAAAGGGATAAAGGATTCGCATTATAAGAATAAAGTTTACCTGGACCATTCATTTGTTTACCCGCTAACTTCAGAAGAAGAAGACATGGTCAAAGTAGAATATAGATTGAAAAAGGCTGCACCAAACGAGGAGGATATGCGAAATTCGATTGCAGGTCGGGCAAATGTCTATTTGGATGATAAACAGATTGCAAGTTTGCCTGTTTATTACAAAGTGGAAGCAAAAGAGAAAAAGTCCTTCTTCAATCTTTTTAAGAATATTTTCACCTCAATAGCAGGGATCAAGGATCATGGTTAATTATATCTGGGTGGTTATGATCTTAATTGGCCTTGGCTTTGCAATGGTGAATGGCACAATGGCTGAGGTGAACGAAGCAGTTTTTAGCGGTGCAAAGGAAGCTATCACCCTGAGTATCGGTCTAATTAGCATCCTTGTATTTTGGCTTGGCATGATGAGGATCGCGGAGGATTCTGGCCTGTTATCAAAGCTTTCAACATTGTTTAAACCGTTAATTTCAAAGTTGTTCCCTGAAGTACCTTCCAATCATCCGGCAATGGGCTATATACTGTCAAACATGATTGCCAACATGTTCGGCCTTGGGAACGCCGCTACACCTCTTGGGATCAAAGCAATGGAAGAACTGAAAGAGCTGAATGGTGGGAAGAACGAAGCGAGCCGATCGATGATCACTTTCCTTGCGATCAATACAGCGAGCATCACCCTCATTCCAACGACGGTTATCGCGATAAGGATGAATTATGACTCAGCCAATCCAACAGATATCGTTGGACCAACTCTTGTTGCAACTGCTGTCTCAGCAGTTGCTGCGATATTAATTGACCGTTTCTTTTATTACAGAAGAAGCAAAAAGGGGTAAATCAAATGGAAATTGTATCTGCCATATCACTATGGTTCATCCCTGTCATGATAGCCTTTATCCTGATTTATGGCACCTATAAAAAAGTCCCCACTTATGAAAGTTTTGTAGAAGGCGGTAAGGAAGGTATCAAAATGGCCGTTTCCATCATGCCATTCCTGGTAGGGATGATGGTGGCCATTGCGGTTTTTCGGGCATCAGGTGCACTTGACGTGATGGTGGGCTGGATTCGTCCAAGTTTGGAGATGGTAGGGATTCCTGCTGAAATTGTACCGCTTGCGCTGATCAGGCCAATTTCAGGGACAGCGGCGCTAGGAATTACCAGCGACCTAATTGGGGTACATGGCCCGGACTCTTTTATTGGCACACTCGCTGCCACACTCCAAGGAAGCACCGACACGACGTTTTATGTCCTTACCGTTTATTTCGGCGCAGTCGGCATAAAAAAAATGGGAGACGCACTAAAAGTCGGACTACTTGCAGACGCAGTCGCAATTATAACAGCTATAATTGTTGTTACTTTCATGTTTTAAGAAAAAAGTACAAGAACGTGGTAAGCATTAGCTAGAACGGATACTTGAAAGATCTCAAAGTGAAATCTCATATTTTTTTATAAAGAGAAGGTACCTGCTCTAGGTATCTTCTTTGTTTTTTTTTAAAAAAACTAAAATCAACATACTAAAATAACAGAGCCCAACTTTTGAAAACACATATTTAAAACCGATCAACTCAGTATTCGCAAACTGATCAATTATTAGTATAAAATAATATTACAGTATGTTTACAAAACGAACCTTTGTTAAAGATCAATTAACTTTCACTATTTATTTTTCACTTTTTACACCATTGCTTACTTTGAAAACAGCGAGAGTTATGTCATAATTCATAAGGATGGATTAGATATTAATATTAACCATAGTTAATTGATATTAATTAGGAGTGACCTTATGGAAAGACTGCAAAAAGTTATTGCTCATGCAGGAATAGCATCGAGAAGAAAAGCCGAGGAAATGATCCTCGAAGGAAGAGTCAAGGTAAACGGAAGTGTTGTCAAAGAACTTGGCCGAAAGGTAACCCCATCTGACAGAGTTGAAGTGGATGGAGTCCAGATTGAAGGGGAAGAACCTGTCTATTTCTTGTTCTATAAACCCCGCGGTGTTATTTCAAGTGTACATGATGATAAAGGCCGGAAGGTTGTAACCGACTTTTTCCAAACAATCGAACAAAGGATTTATCCAGTTGGGCGCCTTGATTATGATACATCGGGTCTGCTTTTGCTGACGAACGATGGAGAATTCGCAAACTTGCTCATGCATCCAAGCAATGAAATTGATAAGATGTATGTGGCAAAGGTAAAAGGTATTCCTTCAAAGGAAAAGCTGACTAGCCTGGCTCGAGGCGTCATGCTCGAAGATGGAAAGACAGCGCCGGCAAGGACCAAATTGCTGAGTGTTGATAAAAAGAAGGATACAGCAATTGTCGAAATCACGATTCATGAGGGACGGAATAGACAGGTCAGGAGAATGTTCGATGCAATCGGGCACCCTGTTTTGAAACTAAAAAGAGAAAAATACGGATTCCTGACGCTGAATGGCTTAAGGACTGGGGAAATCAGGGAGCTTACACATCATGAAGTAAAGCAACTTCGTGTTCTAGCGATGAAAAAGTCTTAGGCTTACTAACATGAGTGTAGTTGAAATGTTATAATGAGGGAGAAATACGGTGGGAGGTTTAGGGGATGAAAAAGAAACGTCTAATCACTAGAACGATTATTCTCGCGGTTATGGCCCTGGCTGTTGGCTATACTTTGTACGCTAACATGAATAAGGATAAAAACCAGAAGATTGTGATTGGAAAACCTGCTCCTGATTTTGTCCTTGTTGATATGGAAGGCAACAAACACAGGCTTTCTGAGTATAAAGGGCAAGGAGTTTTCCTTAATTTTTGGGCAACATGGTGCAAGCCATGCGAGCGAGAGATGCCTTATATCGAAAATCAGTACCAGCAGTTCAAGGATCAGGGTGTCCAGGTCCTGGCAATTGACTCCGGTGAATCAGAACTTGCTGTTAATAGGTTTATTGAGCGAAAAGGGATGACTTTTCCGGTCATGATTGACGAGGGACCAGTCCAAGCCGCTTACGGTATTAACCCACTGCCAATCACTTTTTTGATTGACAAAGAAGGTAATGTCGTAAGGAGCCATACCGGGGAATTAGATGAAAAAACAGTCCGTGACTTCATGGAACAGATAAAACCTTAAAAAAAGTAAGGGGAACAGGGAGTTTTTACTATGAACGAAGTAAAATGTGAGTGCGGCCATATAAATCCGCAGGGAACGATCCTATGTGAATCTTGCGGAAGAGTGCTGGAAGACAAAGAGAAAGAGAAGCAGCTAGTTGATATGCGCTATGAAGGAAGCGCGCGCCGTTCACAAACTTATAACAAGACAATTATCGATAAAATCTGGAATTTCTTTTCGTCGGTAAAAGTTGGGGTGTGGCTGATCATCATCCTCTTGGTTGCATCCTCTTTAGGAACGATTTTTCCACAGGAAATGTACATTCCGCCAGTCATGCCCGCATGGGAATATTATGAAGAGCAATACGGCTGGTTAGGAAAACTTTATTATGATCTCGGGTTCCATAACCTTTACAGTTCCTGGTGGTACTTGCTTTTAATTGCTGCGCTTGGGATATCACTCGTTATCGCAAGTCTCGACAGGGTCGTTCCATTATACAGATCTCTGAAAAACCAGCGAGTATCGAGACATGAAAGCTTTTTGAAGCGCCAGAGAATGTTCAGCACTTCAGATGCAGTACTAACAGATGAAGCAGTAGGAAAAATCAAAGAAAATCTAACGAAAAAACGGTATAAGCTACGTGAGGAAAATGGTGATATTCTTGCGGAGAAAAATCGTTTTTCACGTTGGGGCCCATATGTGAACCATCTGGGACTAATCATTTTTTTGATTGGCGGCATGCTCAGGTTCGTACCTGGAATGTATGTCGATGAAATTCTGTGGCTAAGGGAAGGCGAGACAAAAGCAATTCCTGGAACAGAAGGCCGCTATTATCTTGAAAACAATCAATTTATCTTTGAAGTATATGATAAAGATAAAGATGAGGAAGTCTTCCAGGATGCGATTAACAAAGCAGGAACGGTAGTTAAAAACTATCAGACTGACGCTACTTTATATCAAAGACAGGGAGAAATTGTCCCGGGTGAAAAACCTGAGCTTGAAAAGATTCGTGACCAGGCTATCCAGGTAAATAAGCCTCTGAAAATCGATGGTTTTGCCTTGTATCAGGTCGATTATAAGCTTGATGAAATGAGCAAAATGGCTTTTAAACTAGAAAATAAAGAAACAGGGGATCAGTTTGGTGATGTGACTGTAGACTTATATGACCCCGAAATGAAGTACGACCTAGGAAAAGGGTACAAAGTCGAAGTGATGAGCTATTTCCCGGATTTTGAGTTCAATGAAGATGGGGAACCAGCAACGAAGTCACGAATACCCAATAATCCTGCATTTATTTTCAAAATGTTCACTCCTGAGAATACAGAAGGTGAAGTCAGTTTCGTAGCCATCAGGCAGAATCTCGAGCCTTTAGGTGAAAATGATTACAAGATGACGTTCGCAGGGATTGAGACGAAGAATGTAACCGCGCTGACTGTCAGAAAAGATCATACCCTATGGATCATCGGGCTTGGTGGATTAATATTCATGATCGGTGTAATCCAGGGGGCATATTGGAACCATCGACGTGTATGGTTGAGAAGAATAAATAACCAGGTATGGACTGCCGCACATACAAACAAAAACTGGCATGGCTTAAAAAGGGAGCTTGAAGATGTCTTTTCAGATTCAGGAATAGCTGCTCCAGAAGACCAGGTGGCAGAAGAAAAGAAGGAGTAAGGAGGGAATATAATGGTTGAGTTGAGTTCTAACTTTCTGTTTGCAGCATTTATCCTCTATCTAGTCGGTATTTTGTTTTTCGGGGGAGCTATTAAGGATAAAAGGCATGCTGACAAAAAAAACACCCCTAACAAATGGGCGAAAATTGGGCTTGTTGTAACAATTGTGGGTTTCCTTTCGCAGTTGACATTTTTTATTTTAAGATGGATTGCTTCCGGACACGCGCCGGTCAGCAACCTGTTCGAATTCACGACATTCTTCGGTATGTCGTTGGTAGGAGCATTTATCGTCATTTATTTTATGTATAAAACACCATTACTGGGACTGTTCACATTGCCTGTGGCTGCTTTAATCATCGCCTATGGAAGCATGTTCCCAAGAGAAGTAACACCATTGATTCCGGCACTTCAAAGTTACTGGCTTCATATTCACGTCACGACGACAGCGATCGGACAAGCAATCCTGGCGATCAGTTTTGCTGCTGGTCTGATTTATCTCGTTAGAAGTGTTGATCAGACGAAGAAAACCAAAAGTACATTATGGCTTGAAGTTGTCTTGTTTGGCTTGATTAGCACGCTTGGCTTCGTATTTGTTTCAAGTTTCTTCGCAGCAACAGATTATTCAGCGAATTTTAACTATATCAACAAGGATGGCCAGCCTGCTACTGAAGAATATACAATTCCAGCTCTTGTTGGGCCCCATCAGTTTGAGTTGACGGACAAGGATCGTTTTGAACCATTGTTCGAGACACCTGCCATTATCAGTGCAAAGAAATTGAATACTGTTATTTGGTCGCTCGCAGCGGGTATAGTATTATATGTATTATTAAGAGCTATCCTGCGCAAGCGCGTTGCTGCTGCATTGCAACCGTGGACGAAGAATATCAATATGGATCTCGTTGATGAGATTGGCTATCGTTCCGTATTGATCGGCTTCCCGGTCTTCACGCTTGGCGGTCTGATTTTTGCAATGATTTGGGCCCAAATTGCCTGGACACGTTTCTGGGGCTGGGATCCTAAGGAAGTATGGGCATTGATTACCTGGCTTTTCTATGCGGCTTTCCTTCATCTGCGCCTTTCAAAAGGATGGCATGGCGAAAAATCCGCATGGCTCGCGGTCATCGGTTTTATCATTATTATGTTCAACCTGGTAGCAGTTAACCTTGTAATTGCAGGTCTGCATTCTTATGCAGGTTCCTAATTTGTGTCAATTTTATGACTGCCTTCACTGTCTTAAGTGAAGGCCTTTTTTAAAAAATCGTGGCAAGTGGACGCATGTTTATGTAAAATAATCGCAGGGAGGGATATACCTTATGGAAAAAGATGTGAAGATTTTAGTAGTGGACGATGAAGAAAGAATTAGACGATTATTAAAGATGTATCTTGAAAGAGAGAACTATATAATTGATGAAGCAGAAGATGGAAATGAAGCGCTGGCAAAATCGCTTGCCAACGATTATGACGTAATCCTGCTTGATTTGATGATGCCTGGGAAAGATGGAATCGAGGTTTGTCGTGACCTTCGTGAAAAGAAGTCAACACCTGTTATCATGCTAACCGCAAAAGGCGAGGAAGTGAACAGGGTACAAGGCTTCGAGGTAGGTACTGATGATTATATCGTCAAACCGTTCAGCCCTCGTGAAGTTGTCCTGAGAGTCAAAGCAATGCTGCGCCGTTCATCGAGCACAAGCTACTTGCAGACAGAGACGACTGCTAAAGATGTGATTGTTTTCCCTCATTTAACCATTGATAATGATGCCCATAGGGTTTTGGCAGATGGCAAAGAAGTCAGCCTGACGCCTAAGGAATATGAACTGCTTTACTTCCTTGCGAAAGCTCCAGATAAAGTTTTTGACCGTGAGCAATTATTGAAAGAAGTTTGGCACTATGAATTCTTCGGTGATTTACGAACCGTCGATACTCATGTTAAAAGATTGCGCGAGAAGCTGAACAAAGTATCTGAACAGGCTGCGAAAATGATCGTGACAGTCTGGGGGGTTGGCTACAAGTTCGAGGTAGTCAATGAATGATGTTTTGGCGCAGTGTAGTAGGTAAACTTTGGATTACCATACTTTTGCTGGTTTCATTTGTGTTATTCATCTTGACAGTGATGCTGATGGAATTCTTTGAAAATTATCACATTAATGAAACCAGAAAAGGAATGACCAATACTGCAGAAAAAATAGCCAGGGTACTGGAAGATCATCCTGGCCAGGAGGAACAATTAGGTCTTGAGATTGCATGGGAAATGGTTGATGATGACTCCAGAGTGACTGTCATTAAAGATAAGGATACTTATTTTTATTCACCAGGTGGAGAAGCCGCGACACATGTACCGATTTCTTTTTTCATGAACGATCGGGATCTTTCTGCGGTTTTTAGCAAGGACAAAACAGTTGATATCATCACTCCCCTGCCTGGCATTTCAAACGAGGTTGATGATACTCAATATTTGATGATCGGTGTTCCGCTTAACCAGTTTGAGCAAGGGAACGGGGCCGTCTTTATTTATCAGTCGCTTGAAGTGATGGAAGAGACAACCAGGCTGACGACCAAGTTCATCTTGCTTGCAGCGGGAGTGGCAATAGTCCTTACGACAATCTTTGCCTTCTTCCTGTCCACCAGGATCACTGCTCCATTGCGGAAGATGAGGGAGGCAGCCTTTGAAGTCGCCAGAGGCAAGTTTGATACAAAGGTACCAATCCTCACTCATGATGAAATAGGGGAATTAGCAACTGCCTTCAATCAGATGGGCAGACAGCTGAAATTCAATATGAATGCATTGAGTCAGGAAAAAGAACAACTAACAAGCATCCTTAGCAGCATGGCAGATGGAGTTATCACATTCAATCGTGATGGTACTATCCTGATTACGAATCCGCCTGCTGAAGTATTCCTGAGATACTGGTATTATGAGCAGGGTCTGGCTTCCGGGAATACAGATGCCGTCCCTTCTGAAGTCATGGAGTTATTCCAGCTTGCAGTCAATACGGAGAAAGAGCAGGTTGGTGAGATCACCGCCCAGGGAAGAACCTGGGTAATCATTGTCAGCCCGCTGTATAATAAAAGATTCATCCGGGGGGCTGTTGCTGTAGTCCGGGATATGACTGAGGAACGAAAGCTCGACAAAATGAGGGAAGATTTCATCGCCAATGTTTCACACGAATTGAGGACGCCGATTTCGATGATGCAAGGTTATAGTGAAGCAATCGTCGATGACATCGCTCAAACGGATGAAGAAAAGAAGGAAATGGCCAAAGTCATTTACGATGAATCACTGCGAATGGGCCGCCTTGTTAACGAACTTCTTGACTTGGCCCGTATGGAAGCAGGTCATATTCTTCTAAACGTTGAATCTGTCGAAATTAATCCATATGTAAATCGGATTATCCGTAAATTCCATGGTTTAGCGAAGGAAAAGGGAATTGAGTTATCTGTCCAGGTTAATTCAGAGGAAAAGGATTTCCGTTTTGATCCAGACCGCATCGAACAGGTACTTACCAATCTGATAGATAATGCGATTAGGCATGTGCCGGATTCGGCATCCGTTGTGGTCAGCGGAAGAACCGATGAAAAAGGCTTATATTTCGAAGTAAGCGACCAGGGGCCTGGTATCCCTGAGGAAGACTTGCCATTCTTGTTCGAGAGGTTTTATAAAGGCGATAAATCCAGGACTCGCGGTGTATCTGGCACTGGCCTTGGACTAGCAATTGCCAAGAATATTATCGACGCACATCGAGGGAATATTTCGGTAAAAAGCAAACTCGGACAAGGTACGACATTTTCCTTTTTCATCCCTCGAAATATTGAATAACTTGCCGACTATTCTTGATTCACGAGGAACAATTAGAGAGGTTGCACCAAAAGATTTTGGGCAGCCTCTTTTCTATTTGCCTATCTAAATGTTAAGAGACGAAAAAACATGAATTATTGAGGAAATTTTCTTCGTGGGGTTCGTGACGGACAGAAATCTT
>NZ_BASE01000043.1 GCF_000813125.1 Mesobacillus selenatarsenatis SF-1 | reverse complement strand
ATCATGACGGACAAAAATCATGAGATATTGAAGAAAAGTGTCCGTCATTCGGTTCATGACGGACAGAAATCAAGAAATATTGAAGAGAAGTGTCCGTCATCAGGTTCATCACGGACAGAAATCATGAATTATCGCAGAAAGTGTTCGTCATCAGGTTCATGACGGACAAAAAAACGTGAAATATGGAAGAAAATGTCCATCTTGATACGCCCTATTTATATTATCCCTGTGGCTTGAACAAATATTTTGTCCTCGAAAATTCCTTCCATTTCCATTCTAAAAATAATATAGTTAATATGAAACTTTTATTAATACTTTACGACTAATCTAATGAATACGGAGGCGAATAGAGCTATGAACTCCGTTTTTGATGAATTGTATCAAAAATATCATCATGACGTTTTTCAATTTTTATTTTATATGGTTAAAAGCAGGGAGCTGGCTGAAGACCTTGTACAGGAAGTATACATTCGTGTTTTGAAGGCATACGACCGGTTTGAAGGAAAGAGCAGTGAAAAGACATGGCTGTTTTCGATTGCCAAAAATGTTGCGATTGATCATTTCCGCAAACAAAAGGGCTGGAAGCAGCGATTACTTGAATCCTTTGATATGTCTGCACGCCAGGTAAGGGACGATCAGCCCCTTCCTGAAGAAATGGCACTCCAAAGTGAAGAGATTCAAATGATGTACAAGTGCCTTGACCAATGCACGGTTGACCAGCGAATGGTCATCATCATGCGCTATATACATGAGTTAACTATCAGCGAAACAGCAGAAGCTTTATCATGGACGGAAAGTAAGGTAAAGACGACTCAGCACCGTGCTCTAAAGACATTGAAAAAGCTGATGGAAGAAATGATTGAAAAGGAAGGGATGACTAGTGAAAAAGTCACAGCTAAGCGATAAGCAGCTAGAAGAAATCCTCGGCCAAATGCCTAAGGTTAAAGATCATCGCGACTCTCGTGACATTTATCAGAATATCGCCCATCGTGTTGAAAAAAGAAAGAAAATGCCGACATGGGTCATTCCGGGTGCTGCGCTGGCAGCCGTACTTTTCCTTGCCTTCATCCTTTCACCAGGATTGATGGGTGTGAACCACTCCGCCGATAAAAGCATTGAAAGCAACTATGCTTCTGATGCAAAGTCATCCATGGAGATGGATACAGCTGTCAAGGATGATACGGCAAATGAAAGTGCAAGCCAGGAGGAGAGCACTCTCATGATGGATGCAGCAGATGGTGAGGTTGAAGAAAAGAGCAAAAAGTTCGCAGCAATGGATAATGCAAACCCTTATGACGGCCTGATTTCTTTATATGCAGAAGAGGTAGACACCGAGACATCCGAAATCCTTACCTATGCAGTTCCTGACGAGCAGGTGATGGCGATCGTTCCAGTTACGGTAACAGCTCTGAAGGAAGAAGGAAAGTCTTGGATTGATAGCTATACGGAAACGATGCCGAAGCTAATGGAAAAGGAATGGGGATTGACCGATTATTATCCTATGGGTGCAACCTGGAACTTCGATGAAGCTACTAAGACTTTGACCATGGATGTGAAGCAAAATCACCCTTATCGAGACGGAAGTACACCAAACAAAATGTTTGTTGAGACTATGACGCAGAATTTCTCCATAGCGGGTATAAGTAAAATCATCCTTACAACTGAAGGAAAACCGGGTATTGATGTGGGCAACTTTGGCCCAATGGATGAACTTCCACTCAACGCAGAAGCAAAAACTAGAAGGGCGTACTTGTTCTTGACAGTTGAAGGTATGCCAAATCCGTACCTTGTGCCGACAACAGAACAGCATAAAACAATAGGGGAAGCCTTCGCACAGATGTGGAAAGGTGATGAAACAGGTTACCTCTCAGCATCACTTCCAGAAGATTTCAGCCAGGCACAAACCAAGAAAACTGAAGATGATATATTAGAAATTACATTAGACAAGAATACAACTCTGGACGAAAGCTTCCTCCCAAATCTTGAAGCAATTTTAATGACGGCGAGTGAGTTTGATTACTCTGGTGTCAGGTTCACAAATGCAAACATCGATCAGCTTGGACCTTTCAATTTGAACGAAGTCCTTCCGCTGCCACTCGCTCCAAACAAGAAAAATATTAACTAGAAGAAAGGCCATTTGGTCTTTCTTTTTTTGTGGATTGGAATTGTGAAACTCCGTTTGAATAAACAAATTTTCCTTCTTTTGCATAAAAAAGCAGTTTCCCACCAATTATAACGAATGTGCTTTTTTAGCTGCTGCTTTTTCAACCATACAGTTCTAATTCCGTACAGGCTGTCATAGGGATGGAAAGGGAGTAAAAAGTTAAGGAGGAAGAAAATGCAGGATTACATAAAGCGTTTACTCATTGCTGGGTTAATGGCACTCTGTATCAGCTTGCTATTTCTTGGCGGAAAGCACTCTCAGGCAGAAATGCTCGATATAAAGGAATTGACTTCAAATTGGGTTTGGCCAGCTGAGGGGGTCGTTACGGATTTATATGGAACGCGCCATGGCCACCACAAGGGGATTGATATTGCAGGTGAATTCAAAACACCTATACATAGTGTTGATAAAGGAGTTGTAACAAAGTCATATTATTCGGGCTCATATGGACATGTTGTTTTCATTAAGCATGATAACAATCTGGAAACTGTATACGCCCATTTGAACAAAAGGAATGTAAAAGAAGGACAGGTCGTTAAGCAAGGTGATATTATCGGCCTGATGGGAAACACAGGGGATTCTTCTGGAGTTCATCTGCATTTTGAAATCCATGAAGAAAAATGGACATATGAAAAGGAAAATGCCGTAGATCCTGTATTGGCTTTGGGAGAAGCAGCTGTGGGACAGCCTGTAGTAGCTATGGAGCAAAAAAGTAATGAAGTGTCTCTGGAAACAATCGCGAAGCTGCGTCTGACCGATGACACCTACATTAATAATCAAGGTGAGAATGTAAGTTCTGAAAGTGTGAAAATAGATTCAGTGGCTGCGGTCACTCCGTCAAAAGAAAAACAGGAGAAGCATACCGTCCAAAGAGGAGAGACTCTTTGGTCGATAGCACGACAATATAACACTACGGTAGAAGCGATTAAGCAAATAAATAACATAAATAATAGCCATATCTCTCATGGTGATATATTAATAATCGAGAAATTAGATGATAAGAGTTATGTCGTTGCATCAGGGGATACACTGCATTCAATCGCAAGAAAGACAAACACCTCTATTGAAAAATTAAAAGCGTTGAACAATCTGACATCTGACACAATAAGACCTCAGCAAATATTAATTACCCGATAATCTATCCTTGTACCGGTTATTATCTGAAAGTATAATAGGTAAAACGGTTACAAAGGGGATGGCTACTATGCTGACGGATTACCACAACCATCTGGAAAGAGGCACATTGACGCTGGATTATTTAAAACAGTTTACTGATACAGCCAATGAAAAGGGAATCCAGCATTTCGGGATTTCTGAGCATGCATATCACTTCTATCAGACTGCAGATATTTTACGCAACAGCTGGGTGGATGAACGAAGATACTATGATATGGCTGATTATGTCCATCTTTTTGAGGAAGCCTGGAGAAACGAAATTGACGTGAAAATGTCGATCGAGATGGACTACACTCCTGGCAAGCATAAGGAGATGGAACAGTTCATCAAAAGCTATGACTTTGATTATGTAATTGGATCGATCCATTGGATTGGTGATTTCGGCATCGACCTTGCCGAGTATCGCAAAGAATGGGACAGAAGAGATGTTTATGAAGTTTATCGAAGATATTTTGACCAGGTAGTAACACTGGCGCAATCAAATCTGTTTGATATAATCGGGCATATTGATCTTGTGAAGATTTTTAAATATGTCCCTGAGGATGAAAGTTTCCTATTGGAACAGTATGATAGGGCAACAACAGCATTGACACAATCCAAGACCTGTGTGGAAATAAGCACAGCAGGCTTGAGGAAGCCTACTCAGACATTATATCCCGATAAAAGGCTATTGCAGATGTGCTTTGATAAGCATATACCAATTGTCTTGTCATCGGATGCCCATGTACCTGAACATGTCGGTGCTGATTTTGATCAGGCTCTGACCCTTGCCAGGCAGGTGGGTTACGAAGAAATTATCACCTTCTCCAAAGGGGAACGAAAATCATATCCTTTGGGTTAAAAAAATAACAGGCCTCACTGTAAGGAGGCCTGTTTGTTTAGAGTATAATACTGTTGATTGTAACGATGTCCTGCAGCGATTTCAGCTTATCGACCATTTCATCTGGCAGTGGTCTGTCAAAAGAAAGGACCATGATGGCCTCGCCGCCAGCCTCTTTTCTGCCGACCTGCATTGTCGCGATGTTCACTTCGTGGTCACCCAGGACTTTTCCTACATGCCCGATTACACCGGGACGGTCCATATGCTGGATGTACAGAAGGTTCCCTGATGGATGGAAATCAATGTTAAAGCCGTCCAGGCTGACAATTCTTGGCCCGTAATGCTCAATGTAAGTTCCTCTTGCTGTAAAAGTTTCTCCGTCCCCGCTGGCTTTTACAGTAATGGTATTTGCGTAACCAAATGAATTCCCGGTCACTTTTTCCCCAACCATGATGCCGCGTTCTTTTGCAATGTGGATTGCATTCACTTCGTTTACTTTCACATCAATGCGGTTTTCGAAGAACCCTGCAAGCAGTGCCTTTGTTAAAAAGGACGTTTCAAGTTCCGCCGCAGTACCTGAATAGGTGGCGGTCAGCTCACTGATTCCTTTATTGTGACATTCTGAGACAATCTTGCCCATTTCTTTCGCAAGCTGGTGATAAGGCTGGATTTTTTCATAGATTTCTTTAGACATTGCTGGGAGATTGATTGAATTGGCAACGGGTTTATTTTCAAAGAAAGTACTGATTTCTCTGGCGACCTGGGTGGCAACATTCAATTGCGCTTCTTTTGTTGAGGCTCCTAGGTGTGGGGTGGTGATGACAGAATCAAGTTTCAGTAAAGGGTGGTCCCCTGGGGGTTCAACTTCAAATACATCCAGGGCAGCACCGGCGACATGGCCCTTTTCAATGTAATGGGCAAGAGCGATCTCATCAATTATTCCACCTCTCGCACAATTGAGGAGGTAAACTCCTTTTTTAGTTTGACTCAATGTCTTTTCATTAAGAAGTCCTTTCGTTTCTTTCGTCAAAGGTGTGTGGACCGAGATGATATCCGTTTCAGCGAGGACCTCGTCGAAAGAGGATAATTGGACGCCTAAAACCTCTGCTCGCTCCATCGTCAGGAACGGGTCGTACACCTTAACTGACATCCCAAAAGCCCTGGCCCTTTTTGCGAGCTCAGAACCAATCCTTCCCAAACCAACGATTCCTAATGTTTTTCCATATAGCTCATTACCAATATATTTATTTCTTTTCCATTCTCCATTTTTTACAGAGGCGTGCGCCTGGGGGATATTTCTCATTAATGCGGACATCATCGCAAAGGTATGTTCTGCGGTTGAAATGGTATTTCCATCTGGTGCATTGACGATGATAATTCCTCTTTTTGTCGCTTCAGCAATATCGATATTATCGACTCCGACTCCTGCCCGTCCGACGATCTTTAACGATGGCATTCTGTCGAGCAGTTCTGAGGTGACTTTTGTTGCGCTCCTGACGATAAGGGCATCGATTTTTTGTAGATCTATACTCGCAGAGTCAACACTCCCGATATGTACCTGGATACCATCCTGTTCTAATAATGGCTGTAAGCCTTCTTCCTTTATTGAATCTGCCGCTAGAACCTGGAACATCCATTCTCACTCCCTTTATTAAAGTATTAATTTTCTGATTATTTTACAAGACGAATATTCTTTTGTCAAACTGTATAATTGTTCACAAATAGAATGAAAGCGGTATCAAAATCTATTGATTAATACTAAATATATTCTGTTATTCCGAATTTAGCAGAAGTTTAATATTAAAATCATAAACGTGTCACGAACAGAATGGATTTAACTCATCTCTGTCAAAAAATCGTCACAAGCAGACACCTTCACAAAATATCTTTTTTTCAGTATAATAAACTTGTTAAATTAAATATGGTCTATCTTCGGGGCAGGGTGAAATTCCCGATCGGCGGTAATGAGATTTTTTCTCTAAGCCCGCGAGCCTGTAAGGGCAGGATTTGGTGCGATTCCAAAGCCGACAGTATAGTCTGGATGGGAGAAGATGGAGGTTCTGCAGACGTTCAAAAAATGCAGGTTTTGGACGTTTATTAAGCATGCCCTTCACAAAACTCCCTCAAGCATAGAACTTGAGGGTTTTATTTGTTACGGTATGTGATTGCTGAACCTTTCTTCTTTATGTGAGATGGATCTCTATAAGGAGAGAGGAAAAATGAAAAAATTTAGTGTCAAAGCAATGGTTTCAATTGGTATGCTGAGCAGTATCTCTTATGTATTGATGCTGCTGAATTTCCCACTGCCGCCGTTTCCAAAATTCTTAATGGTCGATTTCAGCGATATTCCTGCATTGATTGCTGCGTTGATCTTTGGTCCGGTAGCTGGTATTTTAGTAGAATTCTTGAAGAATACGCTTGATTATTTCATGACAGGCAGTGATACTGGTGTACCAGTAGGCCATGCTGCCAACTTTGTTGCAGGAGTTTTATTCATTCTGCCAACTTACTATATTTATCAACGGATGAAATCCAATAGGGGAATGACGTTTGCCTTAGTGGCTGGGACAGCAAGTATGGCTATCCTGATGAGTGTCCTTAACTATTACGTTTTCCTTCCTGCCTACACATTGTTCTTGAACATGCCAGCAATGTCTGGACCGGAAGCTCGGGCCATGATTGTTGCCGGGATTCTGCCATTCAATTTTGTTAAAGGCATACTGATGTCTGTTATATTCATGCTGATGTTCACAAGGATGAAAACTTGGATTGAGAGACAGCAAACATTTAAAAGTGCATAAACTCATATGAGATTTTATACAAAAGCAACGGCCTGCACCGTTGCTTTTTAATTTATGGCTGGTATCTCCTGAGTAAAACCTGACCAATCTACCCAATTGTTGTAGTTCGTGGCAGATAAAAAGCAAACATTTCGATAATCTTTAGCAAAGGCTGTTTTCGTAAAAAATGTTGTTAAAATCCTAAAGCCGATTTTAACGTAAGATAGAGCCATTTTGCAGGTCGTAATTAAGTTTGCATGCTATTTTCTCAAAAAAAGTCAACTTTGCGAAGAAACATAGGCCATTTAATCCTATTTGTTAGTCAATAGCAACAAAGTTTGAGAAAAGAGCCTAAACAAAACAAAAAAATTCCCGCTTATAAGCGGGAATTATGTATTTCTTTATTCGAACTTAGTAGCATCTCCGTTGAATGGCTCATCTGCAACTTTGATTGAGTCAGTTGGGCAGCCTTCGAATGCGTCCATCATGTCGTCAACTAATACATCAGGAATCTCAACGATACCTTCATTTTCATCAAGTGTTACGAATGCGATGCCTTCATCGTCGTAATCGTAGATATCTGGAGCAGCAGCACCGCAAGCTCCGCATGCAATACAAGTTTCTTTGTCAACAATTGTGTACTTAGCCATGATATAATTCCTCCCAAGTGTTTAACAATAATATGCTGTTTCCACCAAAATAGTGAAAACGTATTCCTCATATCTATTGTAAAACTGTATCGCCAACATTTCAATAAAAAAAGTATTGAGAATGCTTATCACACAAGGCGTTGAATGGTTTTTTCGTTGAAAATAAAACATTTCACTAGATATTTTCATGTTAAAATAATGTTATATTATTTTTCTGCTATAGTGGGCGCCGAATATTATCGTGCCCTTTGTTTAATTTTTCATTCAAAGGTGATGTTATGGGGATAACGTATTTGGAGACAGTTATTTTGTCAATATTGAAAAGAATCAATGGTGAAAGAACCATCTATTCGTTATTTCATCTTTTACAGGGAAAGCGTTCCTCTCAGACGATTCAGGACGCTCATTTATATAAGATCACCCCATATTTTCATACATATCCCTCAGTTACTCGAGAGGGACTAGAAAAAATGATTAACCGGTTGCAGCATAGAGGGCTGGTAGAGGAAATTGCAGATACGAAGGTAATATTAACAGGAAAGGGCGAAGCCACCCTGGAACAGAAGTTGTCTGAATACAGGCTTCCTGACTATCTAAATGGCTGGAAATATCACCAGGTGACTGATTCTTTTTGGGAGAGGCTAACGCTGCTTATTCAGGTGAGTTCAAATCTGATTAACCATGAGCGCTCCTTTATACCTGTCAGGAATAAGCGAGAAACCCTTACCTGGGTAAAACAATACATTAAGCAACAAAATGAAGACCGATGTAAGCTGGCAGAAAGGCTATATGGTGAGCTTACATCTGCACTGGATAATGAAAAGACGAAGCCCGAGCTTGTTGTTATAAGGTTGACAGGCTACAGGAAAATTGGATTGACGACTATGCAGGCTGCCGAATGGATTGGACTGGAACCTGCTCACTATCATTTCGAATTCCTGAATTGCTTGCATGCAATGTTTGATAAGGTTCTGGAGAATTCACATGCCTATCCATTACTTAATGGATTGATCAAGAAGGCAGAGCGTAACGTTCCTTTGACGATTTCGACAGATAAGACATATAAATTAATGCAGAAGGGTTATACCTTGGAAGAGATAGCCGCTGTCCGCAATCTAAAACAAAGCACTATTGAAGATCATGTTGTTGAAATTGCTCTTTCTATCAAGGAATTCAATATAGACCACTATGTTCCGCTGAATAAAAGGGAAAGCATTCTTCAGGCGGCACAGCGGAATTCCGCTAAAAAGTTAAAGCAAATCAAGGAACAAGTGACTGATGCTTCTTATTTTGAAATCAGGCTTGTTCTGGCTAAATATGGTGATGTGGAATGGAGTTAAAAAGATATTTAAAAAAGCATTTTAAGTTCGAGGAGTTCCGTCCAGGGCAGGAAGAAACGATTGAATCCGTTTTAAAGGGAAAACATACGATCTCTATGTTGCCAACTGGAACGGGAAAGTCCCTGTGCTACCAACTTCCAGGCTATCTAGTGGACGGGCCGGTCTTGATTGTTTCACCGCTGCTGTCACTAATGCAGGATCAGGTAGAGCAAATGATGGCAATGGGCGAAAAGAGAGTAATTGCCTTGAATTCCTTTTTGTCACCACAGCAAAAGGCTAAAGCCCTGGAAGAACTCGAAAGGTTTCGGTTTATTTTCATATCTCCAGAAATGCTGGGGATTGAATCAGTATTAAATCGGATCAGGAAAGTGTCTGTATCACTGTTTGTTGTAGATGAGGCACACTGTATCTCTCAATGGGGATACGATTTTAGGCCGGACTACCTCAAGCTTGGAGAATTCAGGGAGAAGCTTGGACAACCATTGACGCTTGCGCTAACAGCCACAGCGTCAAAGGAAGTTCGAAAGGATATTGCCGAAAAGCTCCATTTAGGAGATTGGAATGAGGTTGTCTATTCTGTAGACCGCCCTGCTATTTCACTAGCTTTGGAATTTGCTTCTACCTTTCAGGATAAGCTGGACCGGACAGTTGAGCTGGTGAAGTATTTAAAGGGGCCCGGGATCATCTATTTTTCCAGCAAAAAAGTCGCCGAGCAAACTGCAGTGCATATGAGAGAAAAAGGAATCAAGAATGCCATGGCATATCATGGGGGACTGGATTCAGAAAGCCGGGTCCTCATACAGCAGCAATTCATCAATGGTCAACTTGACGTCGTATGTGCTACTAGCGCTTTTGGAATGGGAATTAATAAAGAAAATGTCCGATATGTGATTCATTTCCACATGCCTATGCAAATTGAGTCCTACCTTCAGGAGATAGGACGAGCAGCAAGAGATGGCCGCGATTCAATTGCCATCCTGATATACTCGCCAGGGGACGAACAACTGGCCTATCAGCTCGCTGAAGGTGAGCTCCCTGATCAATATCAGATTGAGAGACTGTTTGCATTTATAATCGATAACCAAATTGTTTATAAAGATCTTGCCGACCGCGCCGAAGAGTTATCAATAATATGCGGCTTCACCGAGATTCAATGGAGGATTGTTGAAGATTACCTGTCTAATCTAGAAGCGTTGGATTATAAGATAGATAAACAAAGCCTCCTCCAATTAATTGAAAATCGCTTGGAGGTTAAAAATACGAAAATTAAGAAGATGCTTGGTTGGGTTCATACAAAGGAATGTAAGAGGAAAGTTATTTTGGAAATGTTCGGCGAAGAATTGCAGGAACGCCCACGGAATTGCTGCATCAGCTGTGGAATAGATATTGACCATTATAAAGAAACCGAACCATCCAGTGAACAATCGCTAGCTGCGGTGGACTGGAAGCAGGAATTGGCTTCAATCTTATTGATGAGAGAGCGGATATAATGAAAGATGAATATAGGGAAACAGTGGCAAGACTTACTGAAAAAGAACTGCTTTTCCACTTAGTTGCTACGCAAATTTTACTATTAACGATTTCGACTATATTAGGTATGATATTGTTTGATAGCTTGACTGAATTCCAAGGATTATTTATTTGGGCCGATTGGAACATTTTATCGATCGGGTTAGTTGCTGGCCTGACAGTCGTGGCTTTGGACTTCACCCTTATGAAATATCTGCCAAAGTCGTACTACGACGATGGCGGCTTGAACGAAAGAATATTCAGAAATAGAAGTGTATTGCAAATCATGCTTATTGCTGCGATGGTAGCAATAAGTGAGGAAATCCTTTTTAGGGGAGTCATTCAGACAAACACTGGGTTAATCATATCTAGCCTGATTTTCGCAGTTGTTCATTACCGCTATCTGTTTAATTGGTTTTTGTTTACTAATATTATTTTTTTGAGCTTCTTGATTGGCTATATTTATATGATGACAAATAATCTTGTTGTAACCATCGTGATGCATTTTATCATTGATTTTATTTTAGGTTTGATCATTAAATTCAGGACTCAAGCAACAATTGGGGGTACAGACAGTGAATAAGGAAAAACCTATCAGGGACCAGGCGGAGCGGCTGAGAAAAAGGGTAGAGCGCAAATCTGAGGATACTGTTGAAAAAAAGGAATCCCTTCCTCCAAGAAGTGAGATGCACAGGCAAAAACAGAAAAAAACCAAAGTCAAAGTAAAATACCCTGTCATCAGGTTGATGACGCTGTTTTTCATCTTGCTGCCTATTTCTTTTTTCAGCATTATCTCTTATTTGGATGGCACAAAGATGCCTTTGAATAAGTCGCTGGAACGTGCCGGAGTGGAAATGATCAATGTTGAAAGTCGGGATGATGGAAAAGTGGTGGACCAGGTAGAAGACCAAGAGGCACCATCCTACGAAGAAATTGCTGATCCAGAGGAAATCGATGTTGTGGCAGCCGGGCCTGCTCCATCAAGCAGCGGAGACAAAAACACTGCCGAAGCTCCGGGTGACAGTGAAGATAAAGAAAGCGGAAAAATCACAGTTCCAGCTTCTGCCGAGTCTGAGAATGAGCCAGCAGACACAGAAGGCAGCAAAGCTACAGGTGAAGGCGAATCCGCAACCAGTGAAAAGGTCCTTTATCATACAGTCAAACCGAATGAAACATTATTCAGAGTAGCGATGACATATTATAAATCCCAGGAAGGCATCCCAATCATCAAAAAAGCAAACAACATCCAGGGAAATGAAATTCAGGCAGGACAAGTACTAAAGATACCCATTAAAAATTAGCCTGAGAGAAAACGAGGCTTATTAATATTTACAGTTTCTGTAGATTTTAGAGGTCCTAACGAAAAAACCAGTTTGATTTCATTTACGGAATCATTCCGGTTTTTTTTCTTATCTTCAGCTTTTTTTACATCATTTTTCCTCAGCAATTTAGAGTTCTTTAAAGATAATCTTAAAATGCATCCATGCTCTAAATCTGAGAATGTAGCTTTAGTAGTACATATAGTTTTATGAACACTAGGTTGATTGGAACGGAAGGTGCGAGACTCCTCCGAAAATGCTACCGCATTTCCATCGTGCGTGGGATGGTTCGGGGAAGCCAATCAATGTCCTGCGGGATCAGCGGGACAGGTGAGACCCCGCAGGCGCTTTAGCGCTGAGGAGGCTCATCGCACGCCCCAAGGAAGAATTCGCTCTTTGAAAAAGCCGGCATTAGGGCTTTTTCATAATTCTTCCCGCGGAAAGCGAAGCATCCTGGAGTGGAAATCAACCGGCCATTTTAACAAAGGGCATCTTTTAAGTTCTTTTTCTTTTTTGAATCACAATATCATAACTCCATGGACAAGTTCATAAAAATATAAAAGGCTGTTTTCGTAAAGATTGTTGTAAAATCCTAAAGCCGATTTCAACGTGATAAAAAGCATTTGAAGTTCGGTATTAAGTCTGCAAGCTCTTTTCTCATAATAAGCTTTAATTTTTTGTGAAGAAACATAGGTCATCAATGCTATTTTGTTGTCAATAGCAACAAAGTTTGAGAAAAGAGCTTTATAAAAAGGGAGGGCTTGCCATGGAACTGGAAATCGAGAACCTGGATGATCGAACGGATCCAGCAACTAAAAGGATGCTTCAGAATGTAATTGACCGAAAGAAAAAGTTTGACAGGTATAAATCCCGGCATCTTATGTCGGTATGGGTGACGATTGGGTTGATATCTGTCTATTTCTACTATCTTTATATTACGGTGTTAAAGCCGTATTCATATTCTTTCGCTGAGATTTTTTCTGTGTATGTCCAGAATTCCGCGAATTTATATTTCCTCATCTTGACGGTCGGGACATATGGGTTGATGATCCTTTTTAAGGAGAAGCGTGAAAAGGCAGAGAAAGAATACCAGGCGCTTCGGTGTGAAATAGTAGACCGAAGTAAGGATTTATGGAAAAAAGAAGAAGAGTGGAAGAACCGCCATATAGTGTTTGATATGATGAAGAAAAAGTTTGATATCAACTTGTTTCACGAAAATAAATAGAAGCATCCAAAACGGATGCTTCAGTATACTTTAGTTAGAATACTCTCTTCTTCCCTTGTTCGTCTTTGAGAATCTCAACTGCTTCACGGAAGCGCTGGGAGTGGATGATTTCGCGTTCCCTGAGGTATCGTAATCCATCATTCAGGTCAGGGTCATCACTCATGTTGATGATCCATTGATAAGTGGCCCTTGCTTTTTCTTCCGCAGCGATATCTTCATATAAGTCTGCTATCGGGTCACCTTTAGCTGCGATATAGGATGCAGTCCATGGCACACCTGCGGCATTATGATAGAAAAGAGCACTATCATGGTTAGCGTAGTGCGCGTCAAGTCCTGCCTGCTTCATTTGCTCAGGTGTTGCGTCCTTAGTCAATTTGTATATCATTGTGGCGATCATTTCCAAATGAGCGAATTCTTCTGTCCCAATATCAGTCAATAACCCGATTACCTTATCAGGAATAGTATAACGCTGGTTTAAGTATCGCAGGGCTGCAGCAAGCTCCCCATCAGCTCCGCCATATTGCTCCACCAGGAATTTAGCGAGCATGGGGTTACAGGTGCTTACTTTTACGGGATACTGTAATTTTTTTTCATAAAGCCACATGTTCCTTACCCCCTCCTAATTGGAATTTAGATTTGCCATGGCCAGGGACCGTCATCCCAATTCCAGGGATAACCTGAATAGCTGTTGCCGAATTGCTGGAGAGGTCCATACATGCTTTCGACGACCTTTTTTAGCCGTCGTCTTTCTTTAGCAAACTGATTGAATTGGTTTATGGCATCATAATCCTCTGGATGTGTATCTAAGTACAGTGTGAGGTCAACGAGAACAAAATCTACAGCTTGGAGTTCTTCCATGGCAGCATAAAATTCCTTTGGCAACTGCTTCATGAGTGATCATCCTCCCTTGGAGCTTCGTATGGCGAATACCAAGGATCATAAAAAACCTTCCACAGTGTCCCTGTTCTTAATGCTTGCATTGGAGTGAACTGTTCTAGATTGGGCGGCTGAAAGCCCAGAAATAAATTTGGCGGTGTAGAGTACGTTTTTGCCTTAATAGGCGGACAAGGGTCGAAGGGACTGGCGTACGGATACCATACTCTTCTGTGTGTAGACAAACTAAGCCCTCCTCTGAATGAACTTCATTTCATTTTATGAGTAAAATTTCATTTCATGTTAAATTTATCTGGCAGGCAGGGATTTTTATAAATCTGTAGAATTATATATATATGGCAGTACTTTAAATTTGAGGTGAGTTGAATGTTTGTTAAAAGTATTATGATACCGAAGTACAAATGCATTACTGTACAACAGGATGAGACATTGCAAAGTGTGTTAGAAAAGTTGGATGGTAATGAGATTGATGGAGTTCCAGTATTGGATGGTGACAAGTATGTAGGTGTTGTCACGAGACATGGAATTTATCAGGAATTCTTCAATACCGGCGGACAGAAGGATGAATTTCTGCAAAGCAAATATGCGAAGGACATTTTGACTCTACAGGATCAAATCCTGCATGGCATTGAGGTTTTCGAAACAACATTAGTGAAATTGAAAGATATTCCGTTAATGGCGGTAATTGATGAGAATGGAAAATTCCAGGGAGCTGTAACCCGCTCAGATGCTCTGGACCAGTTCCAGAGTGCTTTTGGTGTCCATAGAGAGGGTGTAAGGATTGCGTTTACTTCTGTAGAAACGGAAGGCCGTATCGCAAGACTGGCTGATATTGCTCACCAGTTCCATGAACATATTATCTCGTTGGTTACTTTTGATGAGACAGACAAGCTCGTCCGAAGGATTGTCATGAAAATAGAAAAGAAAGACAACATTGACAAGTTTGTCAAGAAGCTGGAAGAGTCAGGATTCCGCATTCTTGATATTCATGAAGTTTGATTTTTTCAAAGATAGAAAGGATAATCTTGTACTTCGAGAAATGTCCAGCTCCAGCGCCTAGCCAGTTTTCTTCCCTGATTTTGCTGCTTCGAGTATCTTGCGATAAGCGTTAGCTTTGAGCAGCTCGAGATGTTTCGGTCCGCCCAATGAAGTCAAAGAGCGACTTCACTGGTCTGCCCTCCAACGCTTGTCGGGGCTGACCAAGGCGCTTCCGCTTTTCTAATACGGAAATAAAGACAAGGGCCTTTCATACATTGTGTATGGGAGGTTTTTGTATGCTTTGGAAAGTTTTAAGGATGGTCATTGGACTGCTTTGCGGTTACCTATTTGTCATTTCGCTCTCCGCTATAATTCCGTTCCACTCTGAGGAGGTCCTCAGTGAGTTTATTTTAAATCCAGTTGAGTTCCTTGCCGGAGCAGTGGCTCTTGTATTCGGAATGTATGCAATCGGAGGATTGATCAGGGATGGGGGAGTTGCTGTCATAAGTGCATATCAAGGAAATAAAAATCTAGTACCTGATATAATTTTAGCAATTACCTGTCTAGGCTCATTTTTTCTGCTATCACCCTTAGGAGCTTGGCAGACAGCAGTTTTTTTCGTTTTCTGCTTGCTTTATGGTATGATGTCATTTAGCTCGCCAGAGGACACAAATGAAAGCTAGATAAAGTATTGCGGGAGGCAGAAATGGATTTGATTTATTTTATACTTGGAATGCTGCTGATCGGCAGCTTCCTTCTACTATATATGTATCGCCAGGCCTTTACAGACAAAGTGCTGAATCAGGAAATCCGGTTGAAGGAATTTCCGGAGAGCTTTGGGTCTGTCAAAATCTTTTTTATATCAGATATCCATAAGCGGATTATTCAAGATGCAATAATCAACGAGGTGAAAGGAAAGGCCGACCTTGTGGTTATTGGAGGCGATCTCGCGGAAAAAGGCGTTCCTTTGGAGAGGGTGTCTGCCAATATAGAAAAATTAAAAACGATTGCCCCAGTATTCTTCGTCTGGGGAAACAATGATTATGAATTCAACTCACACGAACTAGACTCATTGCTTTACCACTTGGGTGTTAAAGTACTAGACAACACAGCAGTGAAATTTGAATCGAGTACTGGAGATGTATTGCATATTTTAGGCATTGATGATTTAAGTCTTGGAAAAAGCAGGCTGGACCTGGCAATGCGTGATGCGGATGAAGAAGGATTCCGGATTCTTGTAAGCCATAACCCCGCCATCGTCAACAGCCTCAAGCCAGAACACAATATTAGCCTCGTTTTAAGTGGGCATACACACGGGGGGCAGATCAGGATATTCGGGTTCGGTCCTTATGAATTAGGCGGTATTACAATGAAGAATGGCGCAACGGTACTTACCAGCAATGGATATGGCACAACGGGTGTGCCTCTTAGACTTGGAGCCAGAGCTGAGACCCATCTACTTACATTGGTTGCGGATTTCAAAACAGCAGATTGAGGTTTTACACAGGTGCAGCAGCACGGCTATAATCGGTAGTACAGGTAATAACGGAGGTTTTAGGATGGGGAACGGTGCAGGAAAATATAATATTAAAGCAGTATCCAAAATGCTTGGTATTCAGCCCGGGACGCTTAGGGCTTGGGAGAGAAGATATCAGATGATTGCCCCTGTCAGAAATGAATCCGGTCATCGATTGTATACCGAGGAGCATGTAGAAATTTTGCGGTGGTTAATCTCAAAAATAAATCAAGGTTTCACCATAAGCCAGGCTGTGTCTTTGCTTGAAAACTCAGCAGTGTCAATGGAAAAGGCTGAAGTGCCTAGAAGGGACATGGTTGATGAGATTGGAGACAAGCTGTTGAGTGCACTTCTTGAGTTCAATAGTTCCAAAGCTCATGAATTGATTAACCAGGCCTTCAGTTTGTTTACAATTGATAAAACTGTTATTGATTTATTAGGCCCGATTTTGATTAAGGTGGGCGATTTATGGGAAGAGGGAAGTATAACGACTGCACATGAGCATTTTGCTTCGTCATTTATACGTTCGAGAATTGAAGGATTATCAAATTCATTTCCGCACAATTCCTTCCTGCCAAAGGCAATTGCTGTATGCGGGCCTGGAGAAAGACATGAACTAGGTTTATTAATCTATACATTGTACCTAAGGCGAAAAGGATTTGAGGTAGTCTTCCTGGGAACTAGCCTTGCTGAGAATGATCTTGAGGTAGTGGTGGAGAAGGTGAAACCCAAGTTCCTCTTCTTGTCCTGCACTCTTGATGAAAATAGAGAGAGAACTTTGAGTCTTGCCGAGGAGATTAATAAAACTTATCCAGATCTTATTATTGGGCTAGGTGGTATAGCAATTGATTCCATGCCGTTAGAGCAGCAGGAAGAATATCAAGAGAACATTGTAGGCATGACAAGAGCGGAATGGGAAAAATGGTTGAAAAAGCGCATTGATCAATTTAAATAACTCACCAACCTGCGATATTTTCATAAACTAAAATAAGAGCTTTGTCGATGGCAGGGGGCATGAATATGCGCTTGGAACGATTAACCAACAATAAAATTAAGATATTCCTTACGATAGATGATTTATCCGACCGGGGATTGACCAAAGAGGATATATGGAAGGATTCGTTGAAGTGGCATCAGCTTTTTCACGATATGCTCGAGGAAGCCAGCGAAGAATTCGATTTGGATATCATCGGTTCAGTTGCAGTGGAAATTTTTTCATTGCATGCCCAGGGGATGGTCATGATCGTCACAATGATCGAGCAGGATGAAGATGAGGAGCAGTTTGATGATGGGATTATAGAAATGCAGGTAACGGTCGATGGAAGCGAAGACATTTTGTTTGAATTCGAAAATGTCGAGGACGTGATCCAGCTGGCAAAAAGACTCTTGGACGCCGGAATTGACGGAGGCAGCCTGCATTTTATGAATGACCATTATTATTTGCTCATGAATGGAATATTGCCTGATGAGACCAATAAGACAGTGTCATTAATGGCAGAATACGGAGTTCCATCAATATTGAGCATCCACAGACTGCTCGAATATGGGAACGAGATTATGGAAGAACGTGCAGTCGAAAGCCTTGTCCATTATTTTATGAAATAATGGATGGGCTTCGGCTTTTTTTATGGAAGATATTGTGTTGTACAGTGGCAATTGGAATTAGATCTTTTAGGCAAAAATATGCCTGCTTGCTAAGGTAGGATTTATAGAGAATTTTTATTAAGTTATCTTCGAATCTGAACCTTAAAATACAGTCTTGTCACCTAAGAATGTCTTATTATTCAGTCAATTTATTATCAAGTCAATAATAATAAGGGCTCGAATGGTAGCGTTTTCATCTAATAATCAAAAAATGCGGAAAACTGTTTTTTTCTTCTTGCATAAAATAACCAAAGGTGTATACTAATCCATGAAAGCAGACAACATCCGCAAAAGTGATTTAGGAGGTTTATCAATGGTAGCCGCAAACGGTAATGAAAATCCAAATAAAGAAGACAAACATGACGTCTTACGATCTACACAAACTGTTATTCACAAGGCTTTGGAAAAACTCGGATACCCAGATGAGGTTTTTGAGCTTTTAAAGGAGCCGCTCAGGATGATGACAGTGAAAATTCCTGTCAGAATGGATGACGGATCTGTTAAAGTCTTTACTGGCTACCGGGCGCAGCACAATGATGCAGTGGGTCCAACAAAGGGAGGAATACGTTTCCATCCAAACGTAACGGAGAAAGAGGTAAAAGCCTTATCAATCTGGATGAGCTTGAAATGTGGCATTGTCGATCTGCCGTACGGCGGCGGAAAAGGCGGGATTGTTTGTGATCCTCGCGACATGTCGTTCAGGGAACTGGAAAGATTAAGCCGAGGATATGTTCGTGCGATCAGCCAGATCGTAGGACCAACAAAAGACATCCCGGCACCTGATGTTTTCACGAACTCGCAGATTATGGCTTGGATGATGGATGAATATAGCCGTATAGATGAATTTAACTCTCCAGGATTCATTACAGGCAAGCCGCTGGTACTCGGTGGTTCACATGGTCGTGAATCAGCAACAGCAAAAGGGGTTACGATTTGTATCCGCGAAGCTGCAAAGAAAAAGGGAATCGAGCTTGAAGGCGCAAGAGTGGTTGTCCAAGGATTTGGAAATGCAGGAAGCTACTTGGCAAAATTCATGCATGATGCTGGTGCTAAAATTACCGGTATTTCAGATGCATACGGGGCACTTCATGATCCAGACGGATTAGATATCGATTACTTGCTTGACCGTCGTGACAGTTTTGGTACAGTAACCAAACTATTCAATAATACAATTACAAATAAAGAATTGTTGGAACTCGATTGTGATATTCTTGTTCCAGCTGCAATAGAAAATCAGATTACCGAAGAAAATGCCCACAATATCAGGGCTAGTATCGTCGTAGAGGCTGCTAATGGGCCAACGACTTTGGAAGCAACAGAAATTCTGACAGAACGTGGGATCCTGCTTGTACCGGATGTACTTGCATCCGCTGGCGGTGTAACTGTTTCGTACTTTGAGTGGGTGCAGAACAACCAGGGTTATTATTGGACTGAAGAAGAAGTCGAAGACAAGCTTGAAAAGGTCATGGTGAAATCCTTTGACAGCATCTATGATACAGCCCAGACACGCAGAGTAGACATGCGACTTGCTGCTTATATGGTCGGTGTCCGCAAAATGGCTGAAGCTAGCCGCTTCAGAGGCTGGATTTAACATTAGAAAAGGGTTCTTCATTGAATCTTATGATGAAATCTCCTATCATTTAATGATGGGAGATTTTTTATATCTGCTTTTACGGTTTATATAGATCCATAAGGAGTGATTTTGCAACATGAACAAGGAAGATGTCATTATTGTAGGGGGCGGTCCCTGCGGTCTGGCCGCCGCGATTGCTTTGAAGAAACAGGGCTTGAATCCGCTCATCATCGAAAAAGGAAATATCGTGAATGCGATTTATAATTATCCAACCCACCAGACATTTTTTAGCAGCAGTGAAAAGCTTGCCATTGGTGATGTACCCTTCATAACCGAAAATCTTAAACCAAAACGGAATCAGGCATTGGTTTATTACCGGGAAGTAGTCAAGCGGGAAAAGCTTAGAATCAATAAATATGAAAAGGTGACGGGAGTTGAAAAAGAGTGTGATGCTGTTTTTAAGGTTTCCACGGATAAACAGCAATACACTGCAAAAAACATAATCATAGCGACTGGTTACTATGATCATCCTAATCTCATGGGTATACCGGGTGAAGAGTTACCCAAGGTTTCCCACTATTTCAAAGAAGCTCATCCTTACTTCGATATGGACGTCGCAGTCATTGGCGGGAAAAACTCCAGTGTGGATGCAGCGATTGAGCTGGAGAAGGCAGGGGCGAGAGTGACTGTATTGTACAGGGGAGCTGAATATTCGCCCAGCATCAAACCGTGGGTTCTGCCGGAGTTCGAAGCGCTTGTAAGGGCAGGTTCGGTAAAAATGGTATTCAGTGCAGAAGTAAAAGCAATCGAAGAAGGTTATGTGGTCTACGAGCATGAAGGAGAACAGGTTAAATTAAAGAATGATCATGTTTTTGCGATGACAGGATACCGACCCGACCATGCCTTCCTTCAAAAGATGGGGGTTAAAATCGAGGCAGAAACAGGCAGGCCCCACTTTGATTCCGAAACAATGGAAACCAATGTGCCAGGCATTTTCATTGCAGGAGTAATCGCAGCCGGGAACAATGCAAATGAAATCTTTATAGAGAACGGTCGATTCCATGGCGGCCAGATTGCAGAAGCGATCACAAGCCGATCTTAGAGTGAAAGTTGGAATCAATGAAAGAAAGCGGTGCCTGAATGGCATCGCTTTGTTTACGCACAAAATGGATAGGCTGTTTAATCCTTTTAAGGGCACCAATAGGGGCCTTTTTATGCCCTTTTACAGTGATTCGGGATCCTAAATGAAGAAAACACTTAGGAGAAAATCGTACCCTTATGGAGAGCTTTCGCTTGGTATAAGGATACATTTAGGAGTTAGATGTGCCCTTATGTATTTTATCCGATGTCCATAAGGGAATATTTCCTTTTTGAACACTGATAAGAAACCAACGATGCCTGCACACATACAGGCACCGCTTTTTTCATATAGTATCCTGATTGCTTCATTTTTTAGAACATGAACATCTCATTAATTTCATCTATATTTTCTGTCTTGGCAAGAGCAACTAGCAGTTTGATCCTTGCTTTCTGTCCATTCAGGCCGTTTGAGAAGATGACACCCAATTCCTTTAGGTGCTTGCCTCCGCCTTCATAGCCATACACATCCTGGACAATGCCGGCAAAGCTCCTGGAAACAATGACGACAGGAATATTGTTTTTAATGAAGTCTTTTACACCCTCAAGCGCTGCGGGTGGGAGATTGCCTTGTCCAAGAGCTTCGATCACCACTCCATCAACTTTTAATTCTAGTAACGCTTTGAGTAGGGATGAGTCCATTCCCGCGTGCGCTTTTATCAGTGACACTTTCTTTTTGATGTCCTGAACAGGATAGTTTTCATGTTTAGTTGGAGTGTGATGGAAAAGAACACCCCTTTTTGTCACAATGCCAATCGGTCCGTATTGCGGGCTTTGAAAGGTTGAGATATTGCTAGTATGCGTTTTGGTGACGTTCACTGCCGTATGGATCTCGTCATTAAGGACAACAAGGACACCCTTACCATTTGCATCTGGGCTGGAAGCAACGCTTATGGACGAAATTAAATTATAGAGTCCATCAGATCCGATTTCATTGCTTGACCGCATGGCGCCGGTAACGACGACCGGGAAGCTGGCCTGGCAGGTGAGGTCCAGGAAATATGCTGTCTCTTCAAGTGTATCTGTTCCATGGGTGATTACGGCTCCGTCGATGTTGCCTTTTTTATCATAGTCCTCCAGGATGTATTTTAACTCCATCATCTCTTTTGGTGTAATATGTGGAGAGGGCAAATTGAAGGGCTCTTCAACAAAAAGGTCAGCCAAACTGGATAAATGATCGGTTCCCTGTGTCAAAGGGTTATTCGTCCCTGGTTTTACTGCTCCACTTGTATCCTCGCTCATGGAAATGGTACCGCCAGTATGAATCAATAAAATATTCTTCTTCAAAACTATTACCTCCGAAAGACCAGTGAGAAAGAATAATAATCCATTTTCTTTCTTCTAATTACATGATACGATTAAAAAAACAAATTGAAAAGAGGACAGCATATGCTGGGAATAGTTACTGCCGGGGTAGCTCCGGGTCTGGCGCTGTTAAGTTATTTTTATTTAAGGGACCAATATGGGTCAGAGCCGCTATCCCTGGTGTTTAAAATGTTTATATTCGGTGCATTGCTTGTATTTCCGCTTATGTTCATTCAATATGTACTCTCTGCCGAGGGATTGTTCCAGGATGACTTTATAAAAGCATTCGGGACGGTTGGCCTTTTAGAAGAATTCTTTAAATGGTTTATCCTTTATTACACGATTTTCCAGCATATTTCCTTTGATGAACCTTATGATGGTGTCATCTACAGTGTGGCTGTGTCCCTGGGCTTCGCATCGGCTGAAAATATTTTTTATCTGCTCGCCAATGGTCTTCAGGACGCACTGGGCAGGGCGCTGTTGCCTGTTTCGAGCCATGCTCTCTTTGGAGTCATAATGGGTTACTATATAGGTAAGGCGAAGTTTTCACCGGTGGTGCAAAAGAAGTGGATCATGCTTTCGTTAACAGTGCCTGTCCTTCTGCACGGGATGTATGATTTCATCCTGATGACCAGGGAAGACTGGCTCGTGTTGATAGTTCCATTTATGATATTCCTTTGGTGGCTTGGTCTGCGAAAAGTAAAAAAAGCGAGAACATTGACTCTGCAGCATATTGAGAAGCAATATCCAATCTGAAAAACTCTTCATTCTTAAAAAATGGAGGGTTTTTTTGTTTTGTGGAATAAAAGTCAACTCTTAACAAAAAATAAAAGCAATCTTTTAAGTTCACATCTTTGGGGGTTGCATTCAATGAAGAATTATCGGTCTATCTTGAAAGTGATGGCCGCGTTGGCTTTGATCATGTCTTTTGTACAATTTAGCGAAGTCGATCAAAGGGCGGAAGCCTTTACGAGCCAGGTGCTGCAGCAGGGATCGACAGGAGAGGATGTAATAGAACTCCAGTCACGTCTCAAGCATATTGGCTTCTATAATGGCAAAATCGATGGGGTATTTGGATGGGGTACCTACTGGGCTCTAAGGAATTTCCAATACGAATTCGGTCTGGAAATCGATGGAGTTGCAGGATGGAAAACAAAACTTAAGCTTGCGAAGGCGACGCCAAATGCGAAAATTGCCTGGGGCGGCGAAAAAACAGGCGGGGGCACGGCTGGTGGTGGCACTCAAACCCAGTCCGCACCAAAACCAGCAGCTGCAACAAATACACCAAATGGGTTCTCGCAGAATGATATTCAGCTTATGGCGAATGCTGTCTATGGAGAAGCCAGGGGTGAACCGTATACCGGCCAGGTAGCAGTTGCGGCGGTAATCTTGAACCGCTTGGATAGTGCCACTTTCCCGAATACAATATCAGGGGTAATATTCGAACCGAGGGCATTCACAGCAGTGGCTGATGGCCAAATCTGGCTAACACCAAATGAGACTGCAAAAAAAGCTGTCCTTGATGCCATCAATGGCTGGGACCCTACTGGCAATGCTATGTACTATTTTAATCCCGATACAGCAACCAGCGCCTGGATTTGGTCACGACCGCAAATCAAAAAGATTGGAAAACATATTTTTTGTAAATAGGGGTGAGTTGAATTGCTAAGAGGAATAGCCATAGCAGTCCTGGTTGTTGGAATTGCCGGAACAGCATTCTGGGGTTATCAGGAGCACAGGGAAAAAACAGCAGTATTGATCAATGCGGAAAACAATTATCAAAGGGCTTTTCATGACTTGACATATCAAATTGATTTACTGAACGATAAAATTGGTACAACACTTGCGATGAACTCAAGAAGTTCATTATCGCCTCAACTTGCGGAAGTATGGAAGATCACTTCACAGGCCCATAATGATGTCGGCCAGCTTCCATTGACACTTTTACCTTTCAATAAAACGGAAGAGTTTTTAGCGAATATAGGGAATTTTAGTTACAAAGCAGCGATTCGTGATCTGGATAAAGAACCATTAACAGAAAAAGAATATTCGACCCTTAAGACCCTGTATGAGCAATCAGGTGAAATTCAGCAGGATTTAAGGCAAGTCCAGCATATGGTTCTGGAAAATAATCTTCGCTGGATGGATGTAGAGCTAGCCCTTGCGACTGAAAAGGGACAAACTGACAATACCATCATTGATGGGTTCAAGACTGTTGAAAAAACAGTAGAAGGCTATTCGGAAACAGATTTCGGGCCAGCACAGATCAATCTTCAGAAAAAGGATGAAAACTTTAAAAAGCTGCCTGGCGAAAAGATATCAAAAGAAAAAGCGGTCCAGATTACTAAACAATATACCCCGATCAAAAACGGCGGTAAAGTAAAAGTAACTGAAAACGGCAAAGGATCGGATTATGGTTTTTTCAGTGTTTCGATCCAAAATCCCGAAACAAATCTGGAAGCGAGTATGGATATAACCAAAAAGGGTGGCTATCCAATCTGGTTCCTGCTTGATCGGGATGTGAAGAATCAAAAGCTTAGTCTCAATGACGCTTCTAATAAGGCAATTGCCTTTTTAAAGGATCACAATTTTGAAAACCTTGATCTCTTCGAAAGCGCTCAATATGATAACATTGGAGTTTTTACATTCGTAGGTACACAGGACGGCGTAAGAGTTTATCCAGATGCAATCAATATGAAGGTCGCATTAGATAACGGCGATGTGATCGGCTTCTCAGCTGAGGATTATTTGAAATCCCATAAAGCAAGGGAGATCCCGCAAGCAGGCATTGAAATAGAAGAGGCAAAAAAGAAAGTCAATCCAAATCTCAAGGTGATGGATGAGAAAAAAGCAATAATCCTGAACGACCTGAATGAAGAGGTGTTATGCTATGAATTCACCGGAGTTCTCGGCAATGATACCTTCAGGATTTATATCAATGCAGAAGACGGTACAGAAGAAAAAGTAGAAAAACTTCATAACGCTGAACAAGTATATGAAGACGTCGTTTAAGGGGAAGCCAAGCGCTTTCCCTGTTTTTTTATATAAAGGCAAAAACACATTGGTTAATATATTTATTTGTAAAAATAATCCATTAAAGGACTATTGCACCAGCTTAGTCCGACATGTCATAATAAATATGATATATATAGAGAACAGTTTACCAATAAAACAAACAGCATAGACAGAAGTGGGGAAGTGGATTAGCTATGATAAAAATCGGTGATAACATAATCCTTGAACATAAGTATTCCGACAGTTTTGAACAATATAAGTGTAAACTGGTTGAGCGTAAAGGAAATGATCTGTATATTGATTATCCTGTAAATTTGAATACTAACAGAACAGTGTTCTTGCTTGAGGGTACACCTTTGAAAGCTAATTTTGTAACCGAATCAGGTTCTCATTATTATTTTGACACGGAGGTTAAAGGAAGAATCAAGCTTAATATTCCGATGGTGATTCTTTCGTATCCAGGAAAGGAGCGCCTTATCAAGATTCAGAGAAGGCAATTTGTCCGGGTGGAAACCTCAGTAGATGTTGCTGTTTACTCTGGCAAGGGGGAGTTCGCTCCATTTACCACAGTTACCGATGATGTCAGTGCAGGTGGGGCTGCATTGTTGATTGGTAAAAACAGCAGTTTGAAGCAGGGGATGGAGATTGAGTGCTGGTTTGTCCTTCCAATGCAAAATGGAGAATTTGAATACAGGAAGTTCCGTGGTAGGGTTGTCCGGATCATCGATGGTCAAGGACATATGAACAAAGCTTCTGTTCAATTTTTTGACTCATCGGGCACCGACAGGCAGGTGCTTCTTAGGTTCTGCTTCGAAAGACAGCTTGAAATGAAGAAAAAAGGACTTCCTGTCTAAAAGGAATAAATACCTGGAAATGCTCCAATACTAGAATAAAAGTTTTAACAGGAGCAATAAAGATGAAAACATTTGAAAGAATCTTAATCAAGATCGCTATCATTCAATTTATTTTTTTGGTTATTGCCCAAGTATTTTTCCATGAATTCAATGCTTTCCCTGAACTTAAACAAATTACTCAATACGAGGGTGTTACGGACAATAATCATTCAGAAGTCCTGAATTCATTCAGGAGCAAAGAGTAAGCAGGTGCTAAGCCTGCTTACTCTTTATTTTAAGCCTTTTTTTAGGCTCTTTTCTCAAACTTTGTTGCTATTGACTACAAAATAGGATTGAATGACCTATTTTTCTTCACAAAATTAAAGCTTATTCTGAGAAAAGAGCTTGCCACACTTAATACCGACCAACAAAATAGCCTTATATTACGTTAAAATCGGCTTTAGGATTTTAACAACAATTTTTACGAAACAGCCTTTTTTAAAAAGGAGGACTTAAAATACCAAAAGCCTGGAATATTCCTCTAATAATAGGGGTACAGGACAAGTTTCGAAAAGTAGCTTAAAAAAAGTATTGAATGACGAGGATTAAAAGATTTTTGTGTTAAAATATAAGAGTATATCTAGGAACAACAAGGAGTGTACCAGGAGGAAATATGAGTAGACGAATTTCAATTGCCATAGACGGTCCTGCAGCAGCAGGAAAAAGTACGGTTGCCAAAATTGCAGCCGAAAAACTGACTTATATTTACATCGATACAGGTGCGATGTACAGAGCACTTACATACAAGGCTTTGAACAAAGGAGCCAGCCTGGACAACGAAGCAGAGTTGATTGAGATCTTAAACAATACATCAATCGAGCTAATGCCTGGAGAATCAGGCCAAAAGGTTTTGCTTGATGGTATCGAGGTCACCAATGAGATTAGGAGTGCGGAAGTTACTAATCAAGTATCATATGTAGCTGTGCATGAACTTGTCAGGAAAGAGATGGTCAAACGCCAGCAGCAGTTTGCAGTTGATGGCGGTGTGGTGATGGATGGAAGGGATATCGGCACCCATGTATTGCCGAATGCCGAGGTGAAGGTCTTTTTACTTGCAAGTGTTGAGGAAAGGGCACAGCGCCGACATGCAGAAAATATCCAGAAAGGATTCCCGTCTGATCTGGAAAAGCTGAAAGAAGAAATTGCCGCGCGTGACAAGATTGATTCGGAGCGGGTAGTAGCCCCTTTGAAAAAGGCAGATGATGCAATTGAAATTGATACAACTTCTTTGTCGATTACAGATGTGGTAGACAAAATCATGGGTTTGGCGCTTGAAAGGATCGGATGAAATTGACGGTTTATTCGTTTGCAAGGTCTTTAGTAAATACAGTATTAAAACCAATTTATCGGATTGAGGTGATTGGCAGAGAAAATATGCCTGCCGATGGCGGCGTGTTGTTATGTGCCAATCATATTGATAATCTAGATCCCCCGGTAGTCGGGATTACTGCACCCCGTCCCGTCCATTTCATGGCGAAGGAAGAGCTTTTCGCTGTCCCTGTACTTGGGAAAATTGTTCCTCACCTAAATGCTTTCCCTGTCAAAAGAGGTATGAGTGACAGGGAAGCTTTAAGGAAAGGCCTCGGAATTTTAAAGGATGGAAAGGTTTTAGGATTGTTTCCAGAGGGAACAAGAAGCAAGACAGGTGAAATGGGTAAGGGACTTGCAGGAGCAGGCTTCTTTGCGCTCCGCTCTGATGCTCATGTCGTTCCATGCGCAATCATCGGTCCATACAAAGCATTCAAGAAATTGAAGGTGGTATATGGAAAGCCTATCGATATGGTATCAATCAAGGAAAAAAAGTTAAATGCAGAACAGACAACTGACTTGATCATGAGTGAAATCCAAGAACTTATTAACAATTTTAAGTAATGTTTCTTGCTTGACAAAAATGTCTGTTTGTAAGAAGTTATTAAGAAGAGATATTTTTAGAATTTTCACTTAGTGACTAATTAATGTGTTTTTTAAGTGGCTTTTCGCCACAAAGCATATATTTGCAGCAGTCATGGATTAAGGAGGAGTACATATGTCAGAAGATATGAATCAAATCGAGGTAAAAAACTTTGAGGCTGGCGACCGTGTCAAAGGCCAGGTAACGAAAGTGGAAGAAAAGCAAGTTTTAGTAGATATCGAAGGAAGCAAGCTCGATGGCATCATCCCGATTAGTGAACTATCAAGCCTTCATGTTGAAAAAGCTGAAGATGCAGTATCTGTCGGTGATGAGTTGGAGCTCGAAGTTCAAAAAGTTGAGGAAGAAGCTTTAATTCTCTCAAAGAGAAAAGTAGATGCTGAGAAAGCCTGGGAAGAACTTAAAGGCAAGTTTGAAAGTGGAGAAGTTTTCGAGGCAGAAGTAAAAGATGTCGTTAAGGGCGGTCTGGTAGTTGACCTTGGCGTACGCGGCTTTGTTCCGGCATCTCTTGTGGAATCCCACTTTGTGGAAGATTTCTCTGATTACAAAGGAAAAACGCTCAGCTTTAAAATCGTAGAGCTTGACCAGGAGAAGAACCGCCTGATCCTTTCTCACCGCGCTGTTGTGGAAGAAGAGCAAGGCAAGAAGAAACAGGACTTGCTTGCGGCCATCCAGTCTGGACAGGTTATTGAGGGTACAGTACAAAGAATCACCGATTTTGGTGCGTTTGTGGATATCGGTGGAGTTGATGGTCTTGTCCATATTTCACAGCTGTCTCATGAGCATGTTGAAAAGCCATCTGATGTTGTTCAGGAAGGCCAGCAGGTTCAAGTTAAAGTATTGAGCGTTGATCGTGACAATGAGCGTATATCGCTTTCAATCAAAGAAACACTACCTGGACCATGGGCAGACATTGATGAGAAAGCTCCTAAGGGCAGCACTCTGGAAGGCACTGTGAAACGTCTAGTTTCTTATGGTGCATTTGTTGAAGTATTCCCTGGGGTTGAAGGCCTTGTCCATATTTCGCAAATTTCTCATAAGCATATCGGCACACCGCATGAAGTCCTTCAAGAAGGGCAGACTGTAAAAGTAAAGGTACTTGACGTAAACAAGCAAGACCAAAGACTATCACTTAGCATGAAGGAGTTCGAGGAAAGAGAAAGCAATGAAGCTTTTGACTATGAGCTTCCTGAAGAAACAAAAGGTTTCAGCTTAGGTGATATGATCGGAGACAAGCTAAAGAATCTTAAACAGTAATGGTGATAAATAGTGTCAAGATCAAAACGTAAATGGGACCATATACAATATGCCCTCGAAACAGGCCAGAAGCGGCTAACCGGTTTTGACGATATTAAGTTTGTAAACCAAAGCTTGCCTGGATCAAATCTTGATTCAGTAAAAATTGAAACTAAAATTGGCGAACTTTCTTTAAGTTCGCCAATTTTTATAAATGCAATGACAGGCGGCGGCGGGGAGAGAACTTACCGTATCAACCGAGAATTGGCTGTAGCGGCAAGAGAGACAGGATCTGCGATTGCAGTTGGATCGCAAATGGCTGCATTGAAGGATCCGGACGAACGAAGAAGCTATGAAGTAGTCAGGGAAATGCACCCTGACGGTATTATTCTTGCCAATCTGGGCAGTGAGGCAACTGTTGGGCAGGCAAAAGCCGCAATCGATATGCTCCAGGCAGATGCACTGCAAATTCATTTGAATGTAGTACAGGAATTGACCATGCCTGAGGGAGACAGAAACTTTGAGGGTGCGTTAACGAGGATTAGTGAAATCCAACAGAGTGTAGGAATTCCGGTAATCGTGAAAGAAGTGGGTTTTGGCATAAGTGCCGAGACAGCAGCCGGACTTTATTCCTCAGGAATACGCTATGTTGATGTTGGCGGATTTGGAGGTACAAATTTTGCGGAAATTGAAAATAAGCGGAGGAACCGTTTGTTGACGTTTTTCGAGGATTGGGGAATTCCGACTGCGGCCTCCATAATTGAAACAAAATCTACATCACCAGAACTTTCCGTTATCGCTTCAGGAGGAATACAGACTAGCCTTGATATTGTTAAAGCGCTTGCATTAGGTGCGAATGGTGCTGCAATGGCTGGCTACTTGCTAAAAACCTTGATGGAGAATGGAAGGGAAGATCTAATCAAGGAAATCCATCTGTTAAAAGAAGAAATCACTGTCATTATGACAGCACTAGGTGTACATACCATTGAGGAACTAAAAAACGTGCCTTTAGTCATATCAGGAGAAACACATCACTGGCTTGAACAAAGAGGAATTGATACAAAAGCTTTTGCAAGAAGGAAAAAAAATTGATCGAAGAATAAAAACAGAAGGGCCCTCTGCATTTGCAGGGGGCTCTTCTGTTTGTTGGTTGATTAAAACGTAACATAAGGTCAGCAAGTCATAACCTGTCCATCGGTCGCGTTTTAGCTATACTTGCCGTCATTTAAGGAACGAGCTTCTTCAGGGCTTTGCATTTTAGCAGCTCCTGGGTAGTGTAGTGCCTGGTCACGGTCAGACTCGACTCGCCCGCTCTTTTTAAGTTTCTTTTCCTGTCTATCTTTGCCCATATCATTACCTCCTGGTCATTAATATAAAAGCCTTACAGAGATTTGTCCTGATAAACAGACCTACTCCTGTTATTTGTCCATTAATCCAGAACAGTTTTCCAGCTGTTATAAATGTACTGCTTTTCTTAACATGGAACAGGTGAAAAACTTTATGCAAAAAAGATTAAATTACATAAGTGATTACCATAATGGAAATGATAGGAGGGGTTGAATGGAAGGGTTGTACTTTTATTGGCTGGCATGGATAGGTTGGATTTGGACTACTTTCTTCATGAATAAAGATAATCCACTTCGGTTGAAATGGACTGTTATGTTGCTTGCCGTCATTTTTGCGGCGCCACTTACAGTTGATGTCCTTATATTTGAGCTTCACCTCTCTGCTTTTGCGATTGCCTTTTTTATTTTTTTGGAAACCAGGCGAAAAAAGACAGGCTCATTATTATATTTATTTTTATCTTCATTTATTATCATGCTTGCCTATACGAGTTTTTTAATGTTCGAATTATTCGACCCGATCTGGGTGTTATTCGATCGGAAAATTATGCTTGGAGCAGCAGGTTTTTATCTGGCAGTCCTGTTACATACAGATAGACATGATCGTTTATTGGCTTTGATTTCAGGCTTTTTGCAGGGTGATATATTATTTTCTGCGATTCTGTGGAAGTTTAATTTTCCATATGCTGCTGCATCCATGGTTTTTATGGACATATTGTTCATATCTCTAGGATTGCTTCTTGCCTGGTCAGCTATTGAATCAATAATTGCGGTCATGTCAGGAAGTACAATAAACCAAGTTGAAGGGGAGGAACAAAAGACTTCATGAATGAATACACGTTACCAATTGTATTCGGAATTGCTATAGGAACGTTATCGAGACTTTTTATGCTGAGGACCGATTATCGTCAGTATCCAACGTATTTGCATGGGAAAATCATTCATGTAGCTCTCGGATTCATTGCAGCGGGACTTGGCACGGTTGCAGGTCCTGCAATCATGGAGGAGGAATTCACGGCGATTACCTTCTTGACCCTGGCAGCGTCACAATTCAGGGAAGTCAGGAATATGGAGCGAAATACGCTTACCGAACTTGATAGCTATGAACTCGTTTCCCGGGGTAAGACCTATATCGAGGGAATTGCAATTGCTTTTGAGAGCCGCAATTACCTGGTGATTTTCACCTCGCTTGTCAGCACACTCGCATACCTGATTTTTAACATTTGGGCTGGAATCATTGCCGCGATCATTGCGGTGCTTATCTCCCATAAGCTGATGTCAGGCGGAAAGCTAAAGGATATCGTTGAAATTGAATACATGGAACCACGGTTTGATGGCGCCGGCCTTTATGTTGATAATATTTATATTATGAATATCGGACTTCCTGAAAGGCAGAAAGAAGTACTTCGTTATGGTATGGGTTTTATTTTAAAGCCCAAAAACATGAATGCCCGTTCCACAATTGCGAACCTTGGACAGAGACAGGCGGTGCTGCACGATTTGTCAACTGCGCTTGGAGTTTATCGTGATTCAGGAACACCTGCACTCGTACCGCTGGCTAAAAGAGATCTGGACGATGGCAGAGTAGGAGTGTTCGTGCTGCCACAGGAACGGGATATCGAACGTGCGATAACGGTGATTGGTGATGTGCCAACACTGGAGAACGCAATCAGGATGCCTTCTGAAAAAAATAGCAATGAAGGGAGTGGGGCTCAATGATGCTTGAGAAATTCGTCCTTGCCGCCATCACAACGAACCCTAAAAAAATACCATCCGGAACCGCTGTTTTTCATTGCGATTCAAAGGAAGAAATGGAGAAGGTGGCGGCAAACCTCGAAGCAATCCTGGATGGAATTGCTCATGCCCTGACGGAGGAACTTTATATTATCGTAAAACACTGACAAGAAATGTTTTCATTGCCTGTTTAAGGCATCTTTTGATAAACTGATTAAGCCAGACCCTTCCTGTATATCAAGAAGGGTTTATTTTATAAGTGTCGTGAAGGCATTAAATTAATAATGAGAACTATAGAATTTTGAGTTTGAAATTGTTATGGCTCAGGTCATTGACCTGCACAATAGAATTTTGAAAGGGTGATGTTCATGACGAAACCAGTGGTGGCTATCGTTGGGCGTCCGAATGTCGGCAAGTCTACGATTTTTAACCGAATCGTTGGTGAACGTATTTCGATCGTTGAAGATATTCCTGGAGTAACGAGGGATCGTATATACAGTTCAGCTGAATGGCTGACACATGATTTTAACATTATTGATACTGGCGGGATAGATTTAGGAGATGAACCGTTTTTGGATCAAATCCGCCAGCAGGCTGAAATTGCGATTGACGAGGCAGATGTAATCATTTTTCTTGTAAACGGCAGAGAGGGAGTAACATCTGCAGATGAAGAAGTGGCAAAAATCCTCTATCGATCCAACAAGCCAGTAGTCCTCGCAGTCAATAAAATTGACAACCCAGAAATGAGAGACATGATTTACGACTTTTATGCTTTGGGATTTGGGGAACCTTTCCCGATTTCTGGCTCCCATGGGCTAGGTTTGGGTGATTTGCTGGATGAAGCGGCAAAGCATTTTCCGAAGGATAAGAAAGATGAGTATGATAAAGATGCGATCAAATTTTCATTGATTGGCCGGCCAAATGTTGGGAAGTCTTCTTTGGTCAATGCGATTCTAGGAGAAGAACGTGTAATTGTAAGTGATATAGCGGGTACAACTAGAGACGCGATTGACTCGCAAGTAACCTACAACGGTCAAAAATATGTCATTATTGATACTGCTGGAATGCGCAAAAAAGGAAAAGTGTACGAAACGACTGAAAAATACAGTGTTTTAAGGGCATTAAGGGCTATCGAGCGTACAGATGTTGTCCTTGTAGTGATTAATGCGGAAGAAGGCATTATTGAGCAGGACAAGCACATTGCCGGATACGCTGAAGAAGCAGGCCGGGCAGTCATCATTGTTGTTAATAAATGGGATGCAATTGAAAAAGACGAAAAGACAATGAAGGAGTTTGAGGAGCAAATCCGTGCTCACTTCCAATTCCTGAGCTATGCACCAATTGTTTTCTTATCGGCAAAAACAAAGAAACGAATCCACACATTGATGCCGATGATTGATATGGCTAGTGAAAATCATGCGATGAGGGTACAGACCAATATCTTGAATGAAGTCATCATGGACGCTATTGCGATGAATCCGACGCCAACAGACAAAGGAAAGAGGCTTAAGATTTATTACGCTACACAGGTATCGGTAAAGCCGCCTACCTTTGTTGTCTTTGTCAACGAACCTGAGTTAATGCATTTTTCTTATGAGCGATTCCTTGAAAACAGGATCAGGGATGCCTTTGATTTCACAGGCACTCCTATCAAGATTTTTGCGAGACAAAGAAAATAAGATAAAGGTTGTGGTTTAAATGGAAAGGAAGAGTGAGAAAATAGCTGTTCTTGGTGCTGGAAGCTGGGGGACGGCTTTGGCTATGGTCCTCGCCGACAATGGCCATGAGGTTCGTCTTTGGGGGCACAATCCAGTGCAAATTGATGAAATCAATCATCACCATACCAACAAGAAATATCTTCCTGAAATTACTCTGCCTGCAACCATCATTGGGTATTCATCACTTCAGGAGGCGCTGGCAGGGATCAAAACAGTTATTATGGCTGTTCCTACTAAAGCAATCCGTGAAGTAATCCGAAAAATGACTGAGGTTACTTCTGAACCCTTGGAAATTGTCCACGTCAGCAAGGGAATCGAACCGGACTCCTTGCTTCGTATTTCTGAAATGATTGAAGAAGAAATGCCTGAGGGCTTATTAGAGAGCGTTGTGGTTTTATCGGGTCCAAGCCATGCCGAAGAGGTGAGCCTGCGCCATCCCACTACGGTCACTGTATCCTCGAAAAATATGGGAGCGGCCGAAAAAATTCAGGATTTGTTTATCAACAATAACTTTAGAGTATACACAAATCCGGATTTAATCGGTGTGGAAATTGGCGGGGCACTTAAGAATATTATTGCTCTTGCTGCCGGGATTTCAGATGGGTTAGGTTATGGGGATAACGCTAAGGCTGCTTTGATTACCAGGGGGCTTGCTGAAATAGCCCGGCTTGGTGTCAAAATGGGCGCCAGCCCGTTGACTTTTTCAGGATTGACAGGGATCGGGGATTTGATTGTCACTTGTACGAGCGTCCATTCAAGGAACTGGCGGGCTGGAAATCTGCTTGGCAAGGGCCAGAACCTTGAGGAGGTCCTTGAGAACATGGGGATGGTCGTAGAAGGCGTAAGGACGACGAAGGCGGCATATCAGCTTGCTGAAAAATATGGAGTCAATATGCCGATCACTAATGCGTTATATAATATCCTTTTTAATGAAGTCAACCCGAAGGACGCTGTTGATGGGTTGATGTCCCGAGAGAAAACTCACGAGATGGAAGACCTGGCCGATATCCTCGGGGGTAAAATCTGAGATAGAAAAATTTTCTAATGAATAATATTGCCAATATAGGCATTCGAGGATGCGATTTCTTCTATGCTTGCATAAAATGCAACGAAGCAAACTGGTGGTTTGAACTGGGTGTTAGGGTATTTAGTCATGTAGGCTGAGGTAAAGTTGTCCGCCCCTTCTTTACTTCAGCTTTTTTTTGCCTTCATAAGGTTTTTTCCTGCTTGCATATTTGCTGCATATGATATAATACTTCTCGGAAAAGGGAGGGGTTTATTTTGTCACCCGCATTATTGAAAATGTACATTTCTTTTGTTGGCATGGGCAGTATGATTCTGTCCTTGTTTGCCATCTATTTAAGCCGTTATAAGTTAAAAGGTTTCTTCAAAATTGCAACGGCGATCATAGCCTATGTGCTGATGATCTTAGCAGGGCTGATAATCTTTTTTGTTGTTTTCAGCGGTCCGACGAGCGAATAAAATACATAGGATTAAAGGGTTGGGATCAATGAACAAAATCCGTATTTTTATGCCAGTCATCCTGGTATTACTCACATTGACTGGGTGTATGTATCCGGAAGAAAAACTTGTACAGAATCAGGTTCCCTATAAGGACCAGCTTGATAGTGTCCAGTCTGCTGTTGACCAGTACAAGGAGGCAAATGGCGGCTTGCTGCCTATCAAGACAAAGGATTTAGAGACACCGATTTATCAAAAGTATCCAATTGATTTTAAAAAAATCGTTCCAAGATTTATTGCTGAGGCTCCAGGCAATGCATATGAAAATGGAGGCCTGTTTCAATATGTCCTTGTAGATGCTGAAACAGACCCAACAGTGAAGCTGCTCGATTTAAGAATGGCAGAGACAATCCGTGAGATAAAAATGAGAATCAATGCATCTGGATATCCACCTTTTAAGGAACGGATCGCAGACAATGTGTATACTCTTGATTTTAAAAAGATTGGCTATAAAGAAGAGCCTTTCGTTATAAGCCCATTCACAAACCAAAACCTGCATTTTATCATTTCGACTGATGGCGAAATTTATGTTGATTACCGGAGTGACCTCTACCAGGCTATTAAATCGTCAAAGAAAGAGTTTGCAGAGGGCGAGGATATCCGAGACATTCTCGTAGATAATTCCATGTTCGTGCCAGCATATTCTTTGCCATATACCATCGATAATGAGACCAATGAACCGGTCTTTTTAGTAAAGGAATAAAATAGAAAGTTCACAAGTCGATGCTTTTATGGGCGAACAATGAGCTTCTGCATTTCTAATAAATTAGTCATAACCCTGTTTCTGCAAAATATATTGTAGAAGTAGGGTTTTTTTGTCTTTAAAAAGATAACGATTGTTCTCATAAATGGGAATTGAAGGAGTCTTTTTTGAAATTAAAATTAAGGGGGTAAAAAAATAAAAAATTGTCATATTGATATAGGACAACATCATAAATATATACTGTCCCAGATTACTAATTTGGATGAATTTATTCCCACTAACTCTATGATCGGGAGGGGATCACTTGGAAAAGGTAGATATTTTTAAGGATATTGCCGAGAGGACTGGCGGCGATATTTACCTGGGGGTTGTAGGTGCGGTCCGCACTGGAAAATCCACTTTTATCAAAAAATTCATGGAACTGGTGGTTTTACCTAATATCAATAACGAGGCTGAAAGGGCCAGAGCGCTTGATGAGCTGCCGCAGAGCGCAGCAGGTAAAACAATCATGACCACTGAACCGAAATTCGTGCCTAACCAGGCAGCATCCGTGCACGTTGATGATGGTCTGGATGTAAATATCAGGCTCGTAGATTGCGTAGGATATACAGTTCCGGGAGCAAAGGGTTATGAGGATGAGAATGGGCCAAGGATGATCAATACGCCTTGGTATGAAGAACCAATCCCTTTCCATGAAGCAGCAGAAATTGGAACAAGGAAGGTTATTCAGGAACACTCTACACTCGGTGTCGTCATTACGACGGATGGGACAATTGGGGAAATCCCAAGACAAGATTATATTGAGGCAGAGGAAAGAGTAATTGAGGAACTAAAGGAAGTCGGCAAGCCGTTCATTATGGTGATCAACAGCGCCCAGCCGTATCACCCAAATACGGAAACACTCCGTTCCCAATTGGCTGATAAATATGATATTCCTGTGCTTGCAATGAGTGTTGAAAGCATGCGGGAATCAGATGTTCTCAGTGTCATGAGGGAAGCACTTTACGAATTCCCTGTCCTAGAAGTGAACGTCAATCTGCCAAGCTGGGTAATGGTGCTCCGCGAAAACCACTGGTTGCGTGAGAGCTATCAGGAAGCTGTCAAGGAGACTGTGAAGGACATTAAGAGGCTGCGTGATGTTGACAGGGTCGTACATCAATTCAGCGATTTTGAGTACATCGACAGGGCTGGACTGGCGGGTATCGAAATGGGCCAGGGTATAGCGGAGATCGACCTGTTTGCTCCAGATGACCTTTATGACGAGATTCTTAAAGAAATCGTAGGAGTAGAGATCCGCGGCAAGGATCACTTGCTTGAGTTGATGCAGGAGTTTGCCTATGCCAAAACAGAGTTTGACCAGATTTCTGATGCGCTTAAAATGGTTAAACAGACAGGTTATGGCATCGCTTCACCTTCACTGACGGACATGAGCCTGGAAGAGCCAGAAATCATTCGCCAGGGGGCGCGTTTCGGTGTTCGTTTAAGAGCAGTAGCCCCTTCAATCCATATGATCAAGGTGGACGTAGAATCTGAATTCTCGCCAATTATTGGGACCGAGAAACAAAGTGAAGAGCTCGTTCGCTACTTGATGCAGGATTTTGAAGATGATCCGCTGTCAATTTGGAATTCTGATATCTTTGGAAGAAGCTTAAGCTCAATCGTCAGAGAAGGAATTTCAGCAAAATTGAGCCTGATGCCAGAAAATGCTCGTTATAAATTAAAAGAGACGCTGGAAAGAATCATCAACGAAGGTTCCGGTGGATTAATAGCAATCATATTATAATTTGGACTCCTTTTGGGAGTCTTTTTGTTTTGCCTGCGAGAAAATCCTTGTTCTTCACTCTATCTTGTGTATTTACCAGTATTTGGACCCGAATTAATCTATTAATATAACTTCATTTCAGTGAATTATGAGTAAAGACCTTGTTGAATGCTTGCGTAATCAGGAGAAAAGGCATAAAATTCATTATTGTATGTTTGATACTGCCTGTTACGGGTAATAAATTAGGGTCAACATATTACAATTATGTTTCAAAGAAGAAAAGATTCCCATTATTTCTTGAAATTATCTTGATAAGAGTAAAACATTATGATAATCTTTTAACAGAATTAGCGTTGTAGCTTACAAACCCTTATATAATAGGGTTTCAGGCGATTTAGGGTTTCTTTATCAAAGTTTTTTTAAAACTATGATAATAAAATCTTCCAGCAACGTATAGAATTCATATGTTTTGTTTAGAAATGTAGTAAGATGCTTAATTTCTGAGCAATGGGATCTCTTTGGGAGGAGGTGAATGGCATGAACAAAACAGAACTTATCAATGCAGTTGCAGAAGCTAGCGAGCTTTCTAAGAAAGATGCAACAAAAGCAGTTGACGCTGTTTTTGATTCAATCTTAAATGCATTAAAAGATGGGGACAAAGTACAATTAATCGGTTTTGGTAACTTCGAAGTTCGTGAGCGCGCTGCCCGTAAAGGACGCAACCCACAAACTGGTGATGAAATCGAAATCTCTGCAAGCAAGGTGCCTGCTTTCAAACCTGGCAAAGCGCTTAAGGATGCAGTGAAATAATTACATACGACGCACTGAGCGTATGCTAAACCCTAAAGGCCGCGACCCGTTCGCGGCCTTTTTCTATCTGTTTTAAGGAATTTATTAATTTATTGAGTTGTGGATAACTCCATGAAGTTTTCTTAATCCAGCTCCAGCGCCTAGCCACTCAAGTCGCAAGTCTAGCTGAGGCTCCTAACTCCTCGAGACGCTTCGGTCCTGTCAATGAAGTCAAAGAACGACTTCACTGTCAGGCCCTCCGAGGCACAGGACGGGCTAGACCCGCCAGCCACAGGATGTGGCGTTATAGGCGGGCAGCGCTTGTCGGAGTTGGGCAGTCGCCTCCGCTTTTCGAATTTGTCCAGTGTCGCCTCCTAGAAACTTCAACGCCGCCGGCAGGGTCGGAGTCTCCAGTTTCTTCGTTTCTGGACAGTCGGCTATACATTTCGATTTCGGTCCAGCCAATGAAGTCAAAGAGCGACTTCACTGTCAGACCCTCCAAGGCACAGGACGTGCTAGACCCGCCAGCCACAGGATGTGGCGTTATAGGCGGGCAACGCTTGTCGGAGCTGAACGAGTCGCTTGCGCTTTTTGTTCTTTTAGAATATTAAGTTTTGCCTGCTTAGAATTGGTTATGCTAAGATGAAAATATTATAATCAATTAGTTGCTTAACTATACAAGATTATAATGAGATTGTCGGATCATAGGAGGAAACGCAGATGTCAAACGTCAATCGTGCCCAAATCGAAGAAGCGGTGCGTTTAATATTAGAGGCAGTCGGTGAAGACCCAAACAGGGAAGGTTTGCTTGATACTCCAAAGCGGGTCGCGAAGATGTATGAGGAAGTTTTCTCAGGATTGAACCAGGATCCTAAAGAATATTTTGAAACCATTTTCGGTGAGGACCATGAGGAGCTCGTTTTGGTCAAGGATATTCCTTTCTACTCAATGTGTGAACATCACCTGGTTCCTTTCTTCGGCAAGGCACATGTCGCATACATTCCACGTGGAGGCAAGGTAACCGGACTCAGCAAGCTTGCGAGAGCTGTGGAAGCAGTAGCGAAAAGACCTCAGTTACAGGAAAGGATCACTTCTACGATTGCGAATTCCATAATGGAAAAGCTTGATCCCCATGGTGTCATGGTAGTGGTTGAGGCGGAACATATGTGCATGACAATGAGAGGGGTAAAGAAACCCGGCTCTAAAACAGTTACTTCTGCTGTAAGGGGAACTCTAGCAGAGGATGTAAACGCAAGGGCTGAAATTCTCTCATTGATTAAAGGCTAAAGGCCTTTGGCAATAAAGTTTTTTCGTAAAGTAACATTCAAAAGTTTTCGAAGGCTGAAAGGAATTCTTTTAGCCTTTTGTTATATCATTAGCAAACATAACTGCTACTCAACGGGTACGTCCCGGGCTCGACATAATCTTTTCAGTAAGGGGGATAATAATGGATAAGAAACAAGGTGTTAACACGGACTATGTTGTCATTAAGGCTATTGAGGATGGTGTGAACGTGATTGGTCTTACTAGAGGAACAGACACTCGATTCCACCACTCAGAGAAGCTTGATCAGGGAGAAGTTATGATTGCCCAGTTCACAGAACATACCTCAGCCATTAAAATCAGGGGACATGCAAGAATTGTCACTCCATTCGGTGAAATAGTAAGTGAGAAGAAGTAATTAAGGCCAAAATCAACTATTTTGTTACAAAATCAAGTTCAATTCATCGCAAATAGTGTTTAATTTATAATATCTCCTTCATGTTTTCACTATTTGTGATATAATTGTCACTGCCTTGGAATGTTCGGTACAACTGCAAACTAGTGATTTAGGCGCTTTTTTTTATGTCTGTTTTAAATGTAGACCAGCGTTTCATATACGGCTGGCTTTCCTGATTAAAACATTGTTGTGCCCGTCGCCGGCAATCCAACATAAATAAGGGGAACAAGGGTGATTTATTTGCTAGATTTACAAAACAAATTAGACGGCACCAGAGAACTTCTTCTCGATAAACTTTCACATCCTTATTTGCTGGAGCATATAGAATCTCCTTTTATAGATGATGACCGGCTCTTGTTGCTTACTTCATTGCTAGAACAGCAGGAAGTAAATCAGGAAAGAGCAAAGAATTACACTGTGACCGCAATGCTCCTGCAAATTGCCCTTGATACCCATGAGCAGGTCCGTAACTCACAACCCGGTGAAGATGATGAAAAACATAAGCGCCAACAGCTGACGGTTCTCGCTGGGACTTATTTCAGCGGCCTGTATTACAAGTTGCTGGCTGATATGGATGATATTGAAATGATCAAGCGATTGGCTTCAGGTGTAAAAGAGGTCAATGAACATAAAATTTTGTTGTATCAAAAAGAAGCTGAAGCGATCGATAAATTAATGGAAAGCGTGAAGTTAATTGAGTCGGCTCTTTTAGGCAAAGTCGCTGACCATTTCGATGCGGCTGAATGGTTTGAATTCGCTTCTAATTGGCTTTTTGTCAAGAGAATGCTATCTGAAGAAAGCAAGTTCATTAAGTCCGGAAGTTCATTTGTTTTCAATGCACTGAAAAAGCTTGCTCTGCCAAAAATGGACCAGAATACTTCTGAACTTTCTTCGGAACAGCAAAAATACCTCCTTACGATTTGTACAAAATATATTGAATTTTCGATGGCGAAAATTAATACATCGTTAAAGAAGCTGCCAGGGATGAACAGCTTGCTGATCGAACGGTTAGATCTGATTGCAGGGCAGCATCAGACCATGTCTAAAAAATTCGCGGAAGAAGGGTAATGCCATGCAGCAATCGAAGGAACAACGTGTTCATGGAGTCTTTGAAAAAATCTATGAGAATTACGACCAAATGAATTCTGTCATCAGTTTTCAGCAGCATGTTAAATGGCGCAATGACACAATGAAGAAGATGAATGTCCAAAAGGGAGCGAAGGCACTCGATGTTTGTTGCGGTACCGCTGATTGGACGATTGCGCTTGCGGAAGCTGCCGGGAAAGATGGCGAAGTGGTCGGGCTTGATTTCAGCAAAAATATGCTGAAGATCGGCGAGGAGAAATTGCAGGCCCGTAACCTGGACCAGGCAACTTTAATCCATGGTAATGCAATGGAGCTCCCGTTTGAGGACAATACCTTTGACTATGTAACCATTGGTTTTGGATTGAGAAATGTCCCTGACTACAATCAGGTGCTGCGTGAAATGTATAGAGTACTAAAACCGGGTGGGATGGCAGTTTGCCTCGAAACGTCCCAGCCTACAATGCCAGGTTTTAAACAAGCATACAGGGTATATTTCAGGTTTGTCATGCCGATGTTCGGTAAACTGTTCGCTAAAAGCTATAAGGAGTATTCGTGGCTCCAGGAATCCGCTAAAGATTTTCCGGGCATGAAAGAACTTGCCAAAATGTTTTCGGAGGCAGGATTCGGCAATGTAGAATACAAACCATACAGTGCCGGGGTAGCAGCTGTGCATATTGGCAAGAAATAGCCAGGTTGCTTTACAGAGTTAAGCAGATATGCCTTTAGTGATTTTTCTAAAGTTAAACTCTAGCCCGAAGACAGGCTAAGCGCTTTAACTGGGCCGTTCTGCAGGTGAATAAACCATCTGATATTATTATAAAATAGACCACGGCTGTCCTTTTCTTATTCGCTTGGCAAGGAAGGTCAGCCTGTTTTAATTCAGTATTAGCGTGATGTTGATGATGAGCGAAGCAGCTCAATATGGTTCAGGATATGAAGTAAACCAATAGCTTGGCCGATGGCAAAGCTCAAAGCATAAAAGAATTCTCCTGATTGCATTGTTTCATCAATGGATATCGAGGATGTAAAAGCTGGTGGATTATATGAAAATGAAGTTATTATATACATATTTAAATGCTGATTTGACATTGATAGAAAGAGAACTCGAAGAAGCAATCCAGGCGGAATCCCAGCTGCTCAGACAGGCAAGCCTGCACTTGCTGAAAGCTGGAGGGAAACGGATCAGGCCCGTTTTTGTTCTACTAGGCGGAAAATTTGGTAATTACGATATTGAGGTTATCAAGGATGTCGCTGTCTCGCTTGAGCTCATCCATATGGCTTCCCTTGTTCATGATGACGTTATCGATGATGCTGAATTGCGTCGGGGACAGCTGACTATCAAAGCTAAATGGGATAATAAGATCGCCATGTATACAGGGGATTATATCTTTGCTCGCGCATTGGAGCTTTTGACTGACATTGAAAATCCGACTGCGCATCAGATCCTCTCTGATACAATAGTGGAATTGAGTATTGGTGAAATTGAACAGATTAAAGATAAATATAATTTCGACCAGAATCTGCGTAATTATTTGCTGCGAATCAAGCGGAAGACTGCTCTTCTTATTGCTGCAAGCTGCCAGCTTGGTGCCGTGGTGTCAGGAGTTCCTGAACAGGACCATCGTAAATTGTATAAGTTTGGCTACTATGTCGGTATGTCCTTCCAGATTACTGATGATGTATTGGATTTCACGGGTACAGAAAAGGAACTTGGAAAACCGGCTGGTGGAGATCTTCTCCAGGGGAATGTCACTCTTCCTGTTCTGTATGCAATGCAGGATGAGTATATTAAAAGCCGGATCAGGACTGTCCATGAAGGTATGCCAAGAGAAGAACTAAATGAAATTCTGAAGCTTGTACAGGAGTCAGGAGCGATTGAAAAATCACTGGCGATCAGTGACCGCTATCTGGATAAAGCTCTTGAAATCCTTGAGGAGCTTCCGTCCAATAAGGCAAAGAAGTCATTGCGTGATATCGCGAAATTCATTGGAAAACGGAAGTATTAGCAAGTTGCGAATTTTTCAAAAAAATGATACTATTTCTAAGGATTGCTTTTGTAAGCGGTTCACATACATATAAGAAATAGGAGTGGAACTCATGGAAAAGACTTATTTGATGGTCAAGCCTGACGGAGTACAACGCAACCTGATCGGTGAAGTTGTAGCTCGTTTCGAAAAGAAAGGCTTCCAGCTAGTTGGCGCAAAACTTATGAACATCCCAAGAGAACTTGCTGAAGAGCATTATGGCGAACATAAAGAGCGTCCATTCTTCGGCGAATTAGTAGACTTCATCACTTCAGGACCAGTTTTCGCTATGGTATGGCAGGGCGAGAATGTAATTGCAACTGCACGCCAGATGATGGGTGCTACAAACCCTAAGGATGCAGCTCCTGGAACTATCCGTGGAGAATTCGGTGTGACTGTAGGCAAGAACGTAATTCACGGATCTGACTCACCAGAAAGCGCTGAGCGTGAAATCGGACTATTCTTCAAACAAGAAGAGCTAGCTGAATACAGCAAATTAATCAACGAGTGGGTTTACTAAGAAAAGCGTAAGCGGCTAATCTTTTAAATAAACTCCGGACACTTGTGAAAAGCAAGTGTCCTTTTTCTTTTGGCTTTGTTAGAGCTAAATGTTGTTTTTAACTCCTGTTGATTGTAGTGGAAGGCGCGAAGACTCCTGCGGGATGGGGAGACCCCACAGGCGCTTGAAGCGCCGAGGAGGCTCCCGGACTGCCCGCGGAAAGCGAAGCGCCTGGAACGAAAATCAACAGACCTTTTTAACTAAGCCATCCTTTTAAAGATGACAGGCGAGCTTTTTAGAGATGTAAAAAAATATATCACCCAAGATCCTATTTTTCGATATAATGAAAATGTCCAACTTTTTCTAGTAAAAATAAGGAGCAAAATGATGCCGCAAGACTATGAACACTTTATCTCGAGAATCCACCAGAAGACAGGTATAAACCTTGCTCTATACAAAGAAGCACAGATGAAAAGAAGGTTGACTTCACTATATCAAAAGAAAGGCTACTCATCTTTCAAGGAATTCTTTCAGGTACTTGATAAAGACCAGCAGCTCATGAACGAATTTCTGGATCGAATGACAATCAATGTATCCGAGTTTTATAGAAACGCGAAAAGGTGGGAAGTCCTCGATAAATCGATAATTCCTGAGTTATTAAGCAGAAACCCGAACCCGAAAATCTGGAGTGCAGCTTGTTCCACTGGAGAAGAGCCTTATACATTGGCGATGGTGCTGTCAAAACATATGCCATTATCGAGAATCCAGGTCCTTGCAACTGATATTGATGACAACGTCCTAGCCAAAGCGAGGCGCGGAGTTTATGCAGAAAGATCGCTGAATGAAGCCCCCAGGGAAATGGTGAAAAAATTTTTCCGGCAAGATGGTTCCTATTATACGGTGGAAGATGACATTAAGAAGACTGTTACGTTTAAAAAGCAAAATTTGCTTGCTGACCGTTTCGGCGGTCCGTTTGACTTGATTGTCTGCAGGAATGTCCTCATTTATTTTACCGAAGAGGCCAAGGAAAGTATTTACCATAAATTCAGCGCTGCGTTAAGGCCGGGGGGAATTCTGTTTGTTGGAAGCACTGAACAGATCTTCAATCCAGGTACATATGATTTTGAAACTGCAGATACTTTCTTTTACAGGAAAAAATAAGTGGAGGAGCCGGGATTCCGTGCTCCTTCTTGCTTTTTCCCCGAATGTTTGGGATTCAATGTCTGCATGTGAAGTGTTAAGACTGGAGTAAAGGAAGATTGTTTTTTTGCGAGTCAACAGGCTTCATGATAAAATGACTTCATTCTTGAAAAGGAATAATACATATTTCAAAATTTTTAATTTATTTCTGTTGAACTGTATGATATAGTAAAACAAATCCTTTAGCGAGTTGAAGGGGGAAAGTGTATGAGATATTTAACAGCGGGAGAATCACATGGACCGCAGCTAACAACAATTATAGAGGGGATGCCAGCAGGCATGCCGCTAGTAGAAGAAGATATAAACAAAGAGCTTGCGCGCCGGCAGAAAGGCTATGGCCGCGGAAGAAGAATGCAAATCGAAAAGGATCAGGTGCAGATCACTTCAGGAATACGGCATGGTCTGACATTAGGTTCGCCGATAGCCTTGGTTGTTGAAAATAATGATTGGAAGCATTGGACCGGGATTATGGGTCAGGAACCGCTCGATGAACAATCCGCTGATGAAGTGAAAAGGATAATTTCCCGTCCCCGTCCTGGTCACGCAGACTTAAACGGCGCGATTAAATATGGACATCGAGATATGAGAAATGTTCTTGAACGTTCATCTGCCCGTGAAACGACTGTCAGGGTCGCAGCGGGTGCTGCCGCAAAGAAACTACTGTCACTGCTGGGTATCGATTTAGTTGCCCATGTTGTTGAAATCGGGGGAGTAAAAGCTGAGAAGCAAGACTTCACATCACTGGAACAGCTTAAAGAAATAACAGAAGCTTCTCCAGTCAGATGCTTCGATTCAGATGCAGGAACGAAAATGATGGCAGCAATTGATGACGCTAAGCAAAATGGAGACTCTATTGGCGGTGTTGTTGAGGTGATTGCAGAGGGAATGCCTGCTGGAGTGGGCAGCTATGTTCATTATGACCGCAAGCTTGATGGAAAGCTTGCTGGTGCCATTATGAGCATCAATGCTTTCAAAGGAGTTGAGATTGGGATCGGTTTTGAAGCTGCCAGCAGGCCTGGCAGCCAAGTCCATGATGAGATAGCCTGGGAAGAGGGACGCGGTTACTACCGGAAAACGAACCGGCTTGGAGGGCTTGAAGGCGGGATGACAACGGGCATGCCAATTGTTGTCCGTGGGGTAATGAAACCAATCCCGACTCTTTACAAGCCATTGATGAGTGTCGATATCGAGTCAAAGGAACCTTTTGCCGCGAGCATTGAACGCTCTGATGCATGTGCTGTCCCTGCAGCAGCAGTGGTTGCGGAAAGCGTTGTTGCCTGGGAGCTTGCCTCTGCTATCGTAGACCAATTTTATGCGGATCGATTTGACACACTGAAGGCATCAATCGAAGAGCAAAGAAGGACTGCGAGGGATTTTTAAGATGCTGCAAGTGAATATCCAAACAAGTACAAAATCCTATCCAGTACACATCGGAAAAGGTGCAATTCAGCAATTACGCGATATTATTCATGGTGCTGAAGACAGTTACACATCTATCATGGTCATTACTGATGAAACAGTGGCACAACATCATCTTGATTCATTCCACGAACATACTGCTCTGGAAGGGATTATTGAGAAAATCGTCCCATCAGGAGAACAGGCGAAAACTTTCGATGTATATAAAGATTGCCTTTCATCAGCGCTTGAAAATAAACTTGACAGGAAATCGCTGATCATCTCTTTTGGCGGAGGGGCAGTAGGAGATTTAGCAGGATTTGTCGCCGCTACTTATATGAGGGGAATTCGCTTCATACAAGTCCCGACCACTATTCTTGCACATGACAGTGCGGTGGGAGGAAAAGTAGCGGTCAACCATCCTTTAGGCAAGAACATGGTTGGAGCATTCCATCAACCCGATGCAGTTGTTTACGATCTCGATTATCTGAAGACTCTCCCTGAACATGAAGTACGATCCGGCTTTGCTGAAGTAATCAAGCACTCATTAATAAGCGATGAAAACTTCTATTACTGGCTTAGGGAAGAAATTCAGTCTTTGGATAAAATGAATGACTCACAGTTGCTTGAGTTTTTGACAAAAGGCATCCAAGTAAAAGGTTCTGTTGTCGCAGAGGATGAAAGAGAAACCGGAATCCGTGCATTTCTGAATTTTGGGCACACACTAGGCCACGCAATTGAAGCTGAAGCAGGTTATGGAAAAGTGACACACGGTGAAGCAGTAGCCATTGGTATGCTATTTTCCCTTCAGTTGAGTTCACAATTGCTTGGGCTTGATTTTAATAGAGAAGCATTCAAAATCTGGCTTAAGAATCTTGGGTACGAAACTTCAATCCCAGCCGGACTTGCTAATGAGCAGCTGATCGAAAGAATGAAACAGGATAAAAAAGCTGTAAACAATACGATTCGTTTCGTTTTACTAGAGAAGATTGGAGTTCCTGCACTCATTGAAATAGAGGAAAAAGTATTGATGATGAACCTGAAGAAGTTTGTAGAAGAGGGGGAGTAAGATGATTAGGGGAGTAAGAGGAGCTATTACAGTAAACGAGAATGATGAGCAGGAAATCATTTCTGCGACTGAAAGGCTTTTAAAAGAAGCTATCGTTTCTAATAATATAGCTCCGGATCAAGTTGCTTCAATTTTCATTTCAGCAACTGATGATGTTGATGGAGCCTTTCCGGCAAGGGCCTTAAGGAATTTGGCCGGCTGGACGTATGTTCCAGTTATGTGCATGCAAGAATTATCCGTCCCCGGCTCGCTACAGAAGTGTATCAGAGTCATGATCCATTTCAACACTGAAAAAACACAGGAAGAGGTCAAGCACATTTATCTTGAGGGAGCTTCTGGACTAAGACCTGATCTTTAAATTTATACTTTTTCCTGAGCGCCAAACAGTGTATGATAAATACATGTTCTTTATCGCTTTAATTAGATAGTGGATTAAAGAGTAGAATAGTCGAGGTGGATAAGATGAGATGGAAAGAGCAGCTTTTAAAGCTAAAACCATACCAGCCTGGTAAATCGATTTCTGAAGTGAAAAGGCAGTATGGTTTATCAGAGATTGTAAAATTGGCTTCAAATGAGAATCCGTTTGGATCTTCAGAAAAAGTAAAAAAAGAAATCGCAGGCTTTGCTGGTAAATTTTCAGTATATCCAGATGGGTATGCTACCGAACTTCGTACACATCTGGCAGGCCATCTGGGTGTAAAAGAAGGAGAGGTCATTCTTGGCAACGGATCAGATGAAATTATCCAGATGATTGCCCGGGGTCTGCTCACATCTGAGACGAAAACTGTGATGGCTGCACCAACATTTCCTCAGTATAAACATAATGGTGTTATCGAGGGCTGTGAAATAACAGAAATCCCTTTGGTAAATGGTGCACACGATTTGGATGGGATGGCTGCTGCTATTGATGATCGGACCACAGTTGTCTGGTTATGCTCTCCGAATAATCCAACAGGGGTTTATATAACTGAAGAAGAATTGACAGCTTTTATGGCACGTGTGCCAAGTCATGTGCTTGTCGTGCTGGATGAAGCCTACTTCGAATATGTGACTGCGGAAGATTATCATGATTCTTTGAAATTGCTTAGACAATATCAAAATTTAATTATCTTAAGGACTTTTTCGAAAATATACGGACTTGCCAGCTTTAGGGTTGGTTATGGAATTGCCCATGAGGACACAATTTCAGCACTTGAGCCTGTCAGGGAGCCATTCAATGTAAACTCATTGGCACAAGCTGCGGCCATTGCTGCACTTGATGATCAGGATTTTGTAGAAGAATGCAAAAGAGAAAACCGGGCTGGCTTAGAGCAATTTTACCAATTCTGTGATAACGCTGGATTGAGTTATTATCTTTCACAGGGGAATTTCATTTTGATTAATTTTGAAAGGGACGGTCAGGAGGTATTTCAATACCTGCTTGAAAGAGGTTACATCGTTCGTTCCGGGACAGCACTCGGATTCCCTACTTGCGTAAGGATTACTATTGGCTCGAAGGAACAAAATCAAGGCGTTATTGATGTTATCAAACAATATTTGAGTGTTGATACTGTAATATCTAAATAAGGGTGTGAGTCTTATGGAAGGCCGCGTATTGATCATTGGTCTTGGTTTGATTGGCGGCTCTCTGGCGATGTGTATTAAAGCTCAGCATCCGGGGGCAGAGCTCATCGGATTTGATGCGGACGGAGATCAAATGGACCTGGCCATGATGCTGGGTGTCATTGACCGGGTAGCTGGAAGTATTGAAATGGAAGCTCCGAAGGCGGATTTAATCATTATAGCGACTCCGGTATTGACCACTGGAAGTATTATTGAATCTTTAGCTTCATTGCAATTGAAAGATGAAGTCATTGTTACCGACACCGGGAGTACGAAGGGATTCATCTCATTGATGGCATCCAGCTTAAGAGAAAAAGGAATTGCATTCATTGGCGGTCATCCTATGGCTGGTTCTCATAAAAGTGGTGTAGCTGCAGCGAAGAAAATCCTGTTTGAAAATGCATTCTATCTTCTTACAACTGATACAATGGTCAGAAGTGAGACAGTGGATCGACTAAAAGAATGGCTTTCTGGCACGAGGGCCAAGTTCCTCGAGGTATCCCCAGAAGAGCATGATTATCTTACAGGGGTGGTCAGCCATTTTCCGCATATCATAGCTGCTTCCCTTGTCCACCAGGCGTCAAGGGCGGAGCAAGGAAATCCTCTTGTCAACCGCCTGGCGGCTGGCGGATTCAGGGATATCACACGGATCGCTTCAAGCAGTCCGCGGATGTGGAGAGATATTCTTCTTCAGAACCGTGAAGTCCTTATTTATCTGTTAAATGACTGGCAGGATGAAATGGGAAGGGTAAAAGAATTATTGGTTACTAATGATAGAGACAGCATTTATGATTTCTTTGATTCAGCAAAAACATACCGGGATGGCCTTCCTGTAAGCGACAAAGGAGCTATTCCCAGTTTTTATGACCTATTCGTAGATGTTCCCGACTATCCAGGGGTGATTTCTGAAATCACAGGGTACCTGGCAGTTGAAAATATCAGTATAACGAATATAAGAATCATAGAAACTCGTGAAGATATATACGGCGTCCTGGCAATCAGCTTCCAGACACCTGAAGACCGTGCCAGGGCCAAGGAATGCATCGAAAAAAATACAGACTATGATATGTCTCTTGGAAAGTAGACTGAAGGAGCAGAAATATGTCCGTAAAAACACTTTTGACAAATAGAACCACTTTGGAAGGTCAGGTTAAAGTACCTGGCGATAAATCAATTTCGCATAGAGCAGTCATGTTCGGCTCCATTGCCAATGGAATTACCTGTATCGAAAACTTCCTGCCCGGAGAAGACTGTTTAAGCACGATTTCCTGCTTCCGTCAGCTTGGTGTTGATATTGTCCAGAATGGGAGCGATGTAACAGTCACCGGAAAAGGTGCGGACGGGTTGAATCATCCTGAGGATACGCTGTATGTCGGGAATTCTGGAACAACCATCAGGCTGATGATGGGAATCCTTTCGGGATTGCCTTTCACATCAACCCTTGAAGGTGATGATTCGATTGCCAGAAGGCCGATGACTAGAGTGACTCTTCCTCTCGGCAAAATGGGTGCAAGTATTACGGGAAGGAATAATGGCGAATTCACTCCGCTGACGGTGGAAGGCCAAAAATTACACGGAATTACATATGAACTGCCAGTAGCAAGCGCGCAGGTGAAGTCGGCGATCCTCCTTGCCGGGTTACAGGCTGAAGGTGATACAATTGTTATTGAGCCAGTGAAAACAAGGGATCATACGGAGCGCATGATCAATCAGTTTGGCGGCAAAGTAGAGCGTGATGGTGAAGTTGTTAAGGTAACTGGCGGACAAATGCTAAAGGGTACACATATAAATGTACCTGGTGATATTTCATCTGCCGCCTTTTTTCTGGTGGCGGCCGCAATCATGCCTGGGAGTGATATCATACTCCGGAATGTTGGTTTGAACCCTACAAGAACGGGTATAATCGATGTGCTTAGCGCAATGGGAGCAGATTTCATTATCGAACCATACGAAAGTGAAGCAGCTGAACCTGCTGGGGATATAAGAATTAAGCATTCTAAACTCAAAGGTACAATAGTCGAAGGTGATCTGATTCCTCGATTAATCGATGAAATACCGGTCATTGCTTTGCTGGCAACGCAGGCAGAGGGAAAGACAGTCATTAAGGATGCAGGGGAATTAAAGGTTAAGGAAACAAATCGAATTGATACTGTTGTGAATGAACTCAAGAAACTAGGAGCAGACATTGAGGCTACAGAGGATGGCATGATTATACAGGGAAATCAAAGCCTTGATGGCGGGACTGTATCAGCACATGGGGACCACCGGATCGGAATGATGCTGTCCATCGCTGCCCTGCTCTGCAAAAGGGATGTCAGACTTGAGCAAAGTGAAGCGGTCGCTGTTTCTTATCCTGGTTTTTTTGATGACTTGTATTCACTGGTGCGGAAATAAACAATATATGTCTTGAAGGCCAATCATGATAAATGGATGGCCTTCTGTCTTTTAAAAAGGCTGTTCTCGTAAAGATTGTTGTTAAAAACCTAAAGCCGATTTTAACGTAATATATACCCATTTTGCAGGTCGGTATTAAGTTTGCATGCTCTTTTCTCAAAAGAAGCGTCAATTTTACAAGGAATATAGGTAATTCACTCCAATTTAGTATTCAATAGCAACAAAGTTTGAGAAAAGAGCCTTTAAAAAAGGCTGCCTTTGCTATAAAAAGGACTGCTGTCGTTATATTCCCGGAATTTCTGCATAGTTTGTCATAAGACCGATAAAGGAGTGGTTTTATGGCTTACATTATAGATAATGTCCATCTCTTGAAGGGACAAGCTTTCACAGATACAAGTATGCTGGTGGAGGACCAGCGAATCATATCGACAACATCCAAATTTGAACGTTATAACTATATGAGGATGGATGCTGACAACTATATAATGACCCCAACCCATGTCCTCTTTGATACGAACCTCCCTATAAAAGAATCTTTTAAAGAGAGAAAAGAGTATTACCTGAATAATTTTATACTAAAGGGCAGCACAGTTGTATTTACAACAGTAAAAATCCAATTTGAACGGCAGCTCGAAGAAAAGCTTAAGCAGGCGAAATGTGATTTGTTAGACAGTCCTATCGATTTTGTTCTGGGGGTCAGCATTCCGCCTCGGTTACTGAATCCCGGATTTATCCGGAAGTGTAAGAAGATGAAAGTCCCTGCGATTTTTCTGGAGATCGACGAGATGAACACTCTGAATACGATGCCATGGGGATGGATCAAGGAAGCGCTGTTTCCCTATAACTGTCCAATCATTCCAATCTTTCCTGAAAGTAAGCATAAAAAAGGGAGGCAGCTGCAGCTCAATGTCTGGAGCGATTTGATGAAAAAAGAGAAGGTTCCCGCTGTGTATGAAGACTTAGCGAATCCAGGCCCTGTGTCAAGGTCGATTTTAAAGAAGACAGGAATCTTCCCTGAAAAATCAAATCTGCATAGTGGCGGAGAACTCAGCTATAATCTCTATACTATAAACCCGGAAACAAAATACCGTGATGAGCACGGGTTGTTTTTTCAATCGAAGCATCTTGCGGTGACTGTGGACAAGGGAAAAGTCATTCGAGCGGGTGCCGAGGTTTATTATCGGCCAGGAAAGGGAGAGAATGTTATAATTAAGACACCAGGATTTTTTACAGACAATTACTAAAAACTCTTCAGGCATTGCTGGTTAGACAGCTGTATGCAAACTGGCAAATATAGATTAGCCTAAAGTAAGGATAGGATGATAGAGATGGTCGCAGTAGAAGAAATTACAAATTATATCGAAAATGGACAGCTTGAAAAAGCAATGGCTGCTTATCAAAGAATTCTCGAAAATGGCAGCGACGAAGAAAAATTCCTCCTATCAGAGGAGTTATTCCGCTTTGGTTTCATGGAAGAAACGGAGGCCTTAATCGAGAGTTTATTGAAGAATTATCCGGATGAGGGTGAACTCCATGTTTTGCTCGCTGAAACCCGGATTGAAATGGGCAAAGAGGAAGAGGCAATGCTTTCGCTTGAAAAAGTTGACGAAGAGGACCCTTCTTTTCCTCAAGCGCTGCTTCTATTGGCTGACCTGTATCAGATGGAAGGTCTGTTTGAAGTGAGTGAAAAGAAGCTGCTTCAAGCTAAAAGGCTTTTACCGGAGGAGCCAGTCATTGATTTTGCTCTTGGTGAGCTGTACGCTTCCCAGGGGAAACTTGTTGAAGCCATCCAGTATTACGAAACGGTGCTTAAGTCACATGAAGAGATTGGCGGAGTGAACATCAACCAGCGAATGGCCGAAGCGTTAAGTGCAGGCGGATCGTTTGAGGACGCACTCCATTATTATGAAAAAGCGCTAGAGCAAAAACTGGAAATTAATACATTGTTCGGCTTTGCTTTTACAGCCTTGCAGGCAGGCTATAATAAAACAGCGATCGATAAGTTTGAGGAACTCAAAGCTCTTGATCCTGAATACCATTCCCTATACCTCTATCTTGCCAAAGCTTATGAGCGAGAAGAAATGGTCCAAGAGGCATTCGATGCAGTGAAGCAGGGAATCGAGCAGGATGAGTTCAATAAGGATTTATACTTTTATGGTGGCAAATTAGCACTCAAAATTCCCGATGAAGAATCTGCAGAAAAATTCCTTCGTGAATCAATCGCTCTAGATCCAGGATTCATGGAAGGAGTCCTTGTCCTGAACAAACTGCTGCTTAAGCAGGAACGCTATGAAGATGTACTTGAGCTTGTGCGGGCAGCTGACATACACGAAGAAGAAGAGGAACCACAAATTCTTTGGGATGAGGCAGTTGCTTACCAGCAAATTGAAGATTTTTCACAGTCATTAAACAAATACCAACTAGCATATACTTTCTTTAAAGACAACAAAGAATTTTTGACAGACTACGGATATTTTTTAATTGAAGAAGGAAAAATGGCCGACGCCGCCGAAATTTTTAGTAAGTTAGTTGAAAAAGAACCTGGCAATGAAGAATTCCGTGAATTGTTGGAACGCATGACGGAGAATCAGTAACCTTAACAAAAAATTTGAGTTATGCAGAGGAGGGATTCAAAAATGACAACCCCTGTATCTGTCAACGAGAAAAAGGATTTTATCCGCTGGTTTTTAAACCATTACCAGCTGAAGAGGCGGGAATGCGTTTGGATCCTTAACTACTTGATGAGCCATGACCAGCTGATGGAAAAAGTGCACTTTGTGGAAAATGCACAATATTGTCCAAGGGGATTAGTGATGTCGACCCATTGCGTGGATGAAGTACCATTCCGATTCTTCAAAGAAAACGTGATGACGACTGATGCTGAAAAGTCTTTCCATGACATTCGTTTGAACAGGGAAGAAGAAATTTACATCCAATTGAATTTCCACGCTTCAAACAAAGCCCACCAGTTTGCGGCCGTGCTGGAAGAAAACCCTTATGTTCCAGGCCAGCTCCAAATCAGTGAAAGTGACAAGATGGTAGCAGAGAGATTTCTTGAGGAGAGTATTCAAAAATTCCAAAAAGACAAACTGCTCACCATGATCGACGAAGCACTGGACAGCCAGGACCAGGAAGCCTTCGAACATCTCACAGAACAATTAAAAAGATTGGGCGCAGTCAATTCGTTATAGCTTGCTTTTGATAGCAGGCTTTTTATTTTGTCTGGTATTAGCACTTGAGTCGCTGATTTGGGCAAAATCATTTTCTTTTGGACAAGAACTTAACGGGCTGGTGTGAAAATGCCCAAACCTGTTCCTACTTCGGACAAAACAAAAGGGAAGGTCTGTTGAAATGTCCGAACCTGATCCAACTTCGGACAAAACTCAAGGGAAGGTCCGTTGAAATGTCCGAACCCGGTCCTACTTCGGACAAAACACAAGGAAGATGCCGTTGAAATGTCCGAACTTGATCCTACTTCAGACAAAACTCAAGGGAGAGGCTGTTGAAATGTCCGAACTTAATCCTACTTCGGACAAAACTCAATGAAGAGGCCGTTGAAATGTCCGAACTTGATCCTACTTGGGACAAAACTCAATGAAGAGGCCGTTGAAATGTCCGAACCTGATCCTACTTGGGACAAAACTCAATGAAGAGGCCGTTGAAATGTCCGAACTTGATCCTACTTCGGACAAAATTACAAGAAAGAATCGCGGAAGTGTCTGAACTTGCCCTCACTTCGGACAAAACCACAAAGGAGTGACCATGGAAATGTCCGAACCAACCCTCACTTCAGACAAAACGCAATGGAGGAGCCGCGGAAAAGTCCAAACCTGACAAACCATTCGAAAACGAGTTTTAATCGTGATATTATAGGTATGGATTTAATAGCAGGCTTTTCGTCGTAGAGTATCTTATGTAACTCATTTAAGTAGAAACGACAGCGGCCTAATAGAATGATGGAGTTGGTTTTATGAGATGGGTGGCAGCAGATGTTGAGATGTACCAGAAAGCTGCGGAATATGTTGACACGGCGATCGTGCCGCTATTGCCAGTTTCTTTCGGGGATGACATGAAACAAAATGCCTCGATGGCAGAGTTCATAGGAATCCTTACTACACAGCTGGAAAAGCAGTTTAAGGGACGTATCTTCCTATTTCCTGATTTTGTATACATAAAAGGACATGAAGCAAGCATAAAAGCCCTGAAGGAATGGGAGAACACTTTATTGGACAAGCAGTTCAAGCATGTGTTTTATGTTACCTCTGACAGTAGCTGGAGGCAGCAAGAGAAGGAGTTAACTGGTAACCTGCTATGGCTGCCGTCATTGTCTTTGGAGCATATGCAGGAGCAGCAAAAGGTGTCCATTGTGGAAGACCAGGTAAAACAGCTATTATCCTTGTTCACTGAGAAATGGCAAGAGGATTAATCTTGATGTTATTTTTATCACTGCAAAAAATGTTTTCAACATAGTATTATATTGATTTTGTAATGAGATTGATATATCATGGTTATGTCCTAGTTTTAAAATGTGTTTAAATTATGTCCGTTGGGGACTTAACTTGGGAATAGAGGGGGGAATAGCGTGAGTAAGCATCGTGTTTCAAGACGTCAATTCTTAAACTATACTCTAACAGGTGTAGGCGGTTTCATGGCTGCAGGGATGCTGATGCCAATGGTTCGTTTTGCCGTTGATCCTGTACTTAAGGGTGAAGATGCGGGAGATTTTATCGCGACTCCATTGAAGATCGCAGATATTACAAATGAACCGCAAAAAGTAAACTTTAGCTTCACACAAAAAGATGCGTGGTATGAATCTGAAGAAACTGGAACTGCTTGGGTATTCAAGAACGAAGGCGGGGAGATTGTTGCCCTGTCACCAGTATGTAAACACCTCGGTTGTGTTGTGGACTGGAATACGGATAAGAAAAATCCAAACATGTTCTTCTGTCCTTGCCATTACGGCCTTTACGAAAAGGATGGAATGAACGTGAAAGGCACACCGCCGTTGGCACCATTGGATGTTTATCCAACCAAAGAAAAAGACGGGTTCCTTTATGTAGGAAAAGCCGAACCACGAAAGGGGGCGTAATCTTTGTTAAACAAAATTTACGATTGGGTAGATGAGCGTTTAGATATTACGCCTTTGTGGCGCGATATCGCAGACCATGAGGTTCCTGAGCACGTTAACCCGGCGCACCACTTTTCTGCGTTCGTGTATTGCTTTGGCGGTCTGACGTTTTTCATCACTGTCATTCAGATTCTTTCCGGAATGTTCCTGACAATGTATTATGTGCCGGACATCAAGAATGCATGGGAATCTGTCTATTATCTTCAAAACCAGGTAGCGTTTGGACAAATTGTCCGCGGAATGCATCACTGGGGTGCGAGCCTTGTCATCGTTATGATGTTTTTACATACGCTTCGCGTGTTCTTCCAGGGCGCTTATAAGAAACCTCGTGAATTGAACTGGGTTGTCGGAGTTTTAATTTTCTTCGTAATGTTAGCTCTTGGCTTGACAGGATACTTGCTTCCATGGGATATGAAAGCATTATTCGCAACAAAAGTTACATTGCAGATTGCAGAAGCTGTCCCATTGATTGGGCCATATATTAAAACATTACTTTCCGGACATTCAACGATCGTTGGTGCACAAACCTTGACTCGTTTCTTCGCGATCCACGTATTCTTCCTGCCTGCTGCACTATTAGGCTTAATGGGAGCGCACTTCTTGATGATTCGTAAGCAAGGTATTTCTGGTCCATTGTAAAATTCGAATGAAATAGTTGTGCGAATAGAGATTCGCCAATGATACGGAAAAAGGAGGGGATTGCTCGATGCATCGTGGTAAAGGTATGAAGTTCGTAGGAGACTCACGTGTCCCTGCAGAACGAAAGCCTAATATTCCGAAAGATTACTCGGAATACCCTGGCAAAACGGAAGCGTTTTGGCCTAACTTCCTGTTGAAGGAATGGATGGTTGGTGCTGTTTTCCTAATTGGATTCTTGAGCCTGACAATTGCTCATCAGCCTCCGCTTGAGAGGATTGCCGATCCTACGGATACAGCATATATCCCGCTGCCAGACTGGTATTTCTTATTCTTATATCAATTGCTTAAGTATTCTTACGCTTCTGGTCCATTTACTGTAATTGGGGCTTTAGTTATCCCGGGTCTTGCATTTGGAGCGTTATTGCTGGCTCCATTTATTGACCTCGGACCTGAGCGCCGCCCGTCAAAGCGTCCGCTTGCGACAGGCTTTATGCTGTTGTCAATCGCTGCTGTTTTCTATCTTACTTGGGAATCAGTTGATCACCATGACTGGGAAGCCGCAAAGAAGCAAGGGCAGATTGTCGATGTCGAAATTGACAAGAACTCTGATGGTTACAAAATTGCACAGGCTCAGACATGTACTTCTTGCCATGGAGGCGAACTTGCCGGTGGTGCTGCAGCGCCTAGTCTGTTAGATTCAAAAATGAGTGCAGAAGAAATTGCTGATGTTGCCAAGAATGGTAAAGGAAGCATGCCTGCAGTCTTCAAAGGATCGGACGAAGAACTTCAGACGCTTGCTGAATTCATCGACGGTCTTAGCGAATAATATGTCAAAGAACCTGCAAGGAAACTTGCAGGTTCTTTTTTATAGTTAAGGAATTTATAAAATTATTGAGTTGTGACTAACTCCATGAAGTTTTCTTAATCCAGCTCCAGCGCCTAGCTTCTGGAGTCGCTTCCGTCCGCCCTATGAAGTCAAAGAATAACTTCACTGTCAGGCCCTCCGAGGCACAGGACGTGCTAGACCCTCCAGCCACACGATGTGGCGTTTTAGGTGGGCAGCGCTTGTCGGGGCTGAACTAGGCGATTGCGCTTTTTGTTCTGCTTACTTATCTAGCAGTTTACACGCTGGACCTGTAACGTACATATGCAAATGTGTTTTTGACAGATAAACACTCCACAGGGTAGGGAATTGAAAATCATTTAAGTGAAAAACTTTTGAAGTAAAATCAGACAAGGAAAACTTGGCTTATTTTCTATAAACTGTAATAATAGTGATAGAAAACTTGGATTGGAGATCGTCAAAATGTTTAAAAGAATATACCCTTTACTAGGGAATAGATCTGTATTATGGCTGTTATTTTGGGTGAATGTTTTGGGGACAGCTTACGGGTACTATTGGTACAAGTGGCAGCTTGTCGATACGCCACCGCAATTTCTTCTTTTCGTACCGGATAGCCCGACTGCAAGCTTGTTCTTTGTCTTCGTGTTAGGGGCATTCCTGAAGGGGAAAAACTGGCCGCTTATGGAAGCATTGGCTATCGTTAGCCTAGTCAAGTATGGCCTTTGGGCGGTAGTGATGAATTTAATGGTATTCTTCGTTTCTGGTCAGCTTGATTGGATTGGGCTTATGCTGATGGCATCCCATTTTGCGATGGCAGTGGAAGGTGTCTTATATGCTCCTTTTTATCGAATAAAACCATGGCATTTGATTGTAGCTGCAGTTGTACTTCTTCATAATGAAATCATTGATTATGTTTTTGAAATGATGCCAAGGTACCATACACTAGATTTGTATATGGACCAGATCGGGTACTTTACATTCTGGTTAAGTATTTTCTCAATCGCCGTTGGGTATTACTTCGCGCTGCGGCCAGATCGATTCACACTTTCACTAAAAAGATCAAGATAACCCCTGAATTTTGGTCTAACCTTGTCCACCCTCTCATACATTTTAATAGTATTTAGAGGGGGGACAGGAATGAGAGCAAAATATTTTATATTCATTTCGGTGCTTTTGTTATTGATTGCGCCGTTTGCAGCATACGCAGAACCACAGTCGCCTGTTGAAGAACTGGATAATATATCAGACCAAGCACTGCAAATGGTGAAACTGCACCGTTATGACGATGCTAACAGATTGTTGAATCATTTTTCAGAAGAATTCTTGCTAGTAACAGGAGATGGACGGCCATTTACTATGGATGAACTTAGGATTATTACTGTGGCACATGATGAAGCCGTTGAGGCGGTAGCAAACGCTGATTTGGGACATGCTGAAAGGATGAACAGAGTTACAAAATTCAGGCTTGTAATTGACGCAATTGCTTCCACTCACCAGCCATTATGGACAGAGATGGAAGGGCCCATCATGACGGTTTTCAATGATATGAAGACTGCTGCATATGAGGGTGACAATGACCAATTTCATGCGAACCTTAATTCATTCCTGTCATTATACAATGTGATTTATCCGAGCTTGAAGATTGACATCAATCCGGAAAGAATCCAGAAAGTTGATGCTAAAGTCAGCTTTATCGATCAGTACCGGCCTCAAGTATTGCAAGAAGCTTCAAGCCAGGAAGAACTTGAATTGCTCGAATCGGATTTGCAGAATATCTTTGATGATATGACGGAGGATGAAGCAGACCCATCGCTGTGGTGGGTAATGATTTCAACTGGAAGCATCATAATCCTTACCTTGTCCTATGTAGGCTGGAGAAAATATAAAGGCGACCATGATAAAAAGAAAAATGTCCAAAAGGAACATAGGAATTGACATCGTATTCTACTATTAATAAAATAGTGATAACATCATGAGGTGTAAGGGGAGGTACTAGATGTCTATAATAATCTATTTTGCGCTTATTATTTTGATCCCATTATGGGCTCAATTCAAGGTAAAAGGAGCATACAAGAAATACTCAAAGATGGCTTCTTCGTCCCAAATGACTGGAGCGGAGGTAGCTCGTAAAATTCTGGATGATAATGGTTTATACAATGTTGGCATTGAGGAAACCAGGGGTTATTTAAGTGATCACTATGACCCGCGTTCAAAGGTTGTCCGTTTATCTTCAGATAACTTTTTCGGCCATTCAGTAGCAGCTGCTGCTATTGCTGCTCACGAAGTAGGGCATGCGATGCAGGATGCTGAGGACTATTCGTTCCTCAGGTTCCGCCATGCGCTTGTTCCTGTGGCAAGCCTGGGTTCAAACTTTTCCTGGATCCTGATCCTGATTGGGATTTTTGCTGAATTAAGCGGACTGCTTTTGCTTGGTATCCTTTTCATGGCAGCGGCCGTTGTGTTCCAGGTCGTTACTTTGCCCGTTGAATTCAATGCTTCAAACCGCGCAATGGAGCAAGTGGTTTCAGCTGGAATCATCAGGAATGATGAAGAGAGAGAAACCAAGAAAGTACTAAATGCCGCAGCATTGACATATGTAGCTGCAGCAGCTGTTGCAGTACTTGAACTTGTTCGTTTAGTAATGATTTACACAGGTATGACTAGTAGTGAAGAATAAAA
>NZ_BASE01000044.1 GCF_000813125.1 Mesobacillus selenatarsenatis SF-1 | reverse complement strand
TTTTTTACATATCCATATAAACGATCCTTTTAAAATCAATGCAGGTTGCATCAAGTTTAATGTCATGAAAAGAAAATTTTTTTAAATAAGACAACAGTTTTTATATAAGAAAAATATGGTTACAGAAGAAAAGTATAGAATAATTTTCAAATAAACTAGAATTATTCCTACGAAAGTATTATGTAGACGGAATTTTCAGTAAATATGACATGTTCTCGTTATAATTCTGTTATTCTCGTAATCCAATTTAAATATGCTTGTTCTTTTTGTACCGAAATTCTATGTTACGATAATTCACGTGATAAAAATTAGCCGATGGGAGGCAAACAAATGAAAAAGTCATTATTATCTTTGGTTGCAGCAGCGGCAATTTCTGGAGCTGCCGGCACACAAGCACAGGCAGAGGAAATCGTCGTACATAAGGGGGATACACTTTGGGGTATTTCTAAGGAATACGGCGTAACAGTAGATTCTCTGAAAAAATGGAATAACTTATCGAGTGATGTAATTCATCCAAACGATTTACTAGAAGTATCTCCTATTAAATATGCACAAGTTAGAAAAGGTGATACGCTTTGGAGTATATCTAAGGCTTATGGTGTTACAGTAAATGATCTTAAAGATTGGAATAAATTATCATCCGACCTTATTCATCCTGGAATGAGTCTGGCAGTGTATACAAACATGCCAGCTGACATGAAGGTTGAGAAAAAGTCTGCCAAGCCGGCTGCAACTCCGGTTGCAACGCCCGCAGCTGCACCTGCAACTCAGGTCACAGCACAACCAGCTGCAACAAAGCCTGCAGCAGCGACAAACCAGATTACCGTTGAAGCGACAGCTTATACAGCAAATTGCACAGGATGCTCAGGGATCACAAAGACAGGTGTGAACCTGAAAGCAAACCCAAATGCAAAAGTAATTGCTGTTGATCCAACTGTTATTCCACTTGGATCTAAAGTATATGTTGAAGGCTATGGCTATGCCACTGCTGAAGATATTGGCGGAGCCATCAAAGGAAACCGCATTGATGTCTTTATCCCTACTCAAAGCGCTGCTCTTCAGTGGGGAAGAAAGCAAGTGAAAGTTACAATCTTGGATTAAAAATTAGTACAAAATTGGATTTGAATTTAGTTTGGAAAAGCATTGGCAATTTGCCAATGCTTTTTTTTATTTTTCCTGTTTTGTTTTTGTCTTAAACGTTTTACCTTTAATAATTTTCTTTTGAGTGATATTGGGCATGATAAGGCTTAAGAAAAACTGTGAGAATTTGGAGGACTGTTCTTCAATTTTTTCAAGGATTGAGTTAGCTTTTTGCGATAAAGATATCTTGATGTCGCCAAGTTGATCGGTGATTGTTTCGCCAACAGCATCTTGTTTCCCGAGTCGTTCCATGATTGTTTCATGGAAAATACCCTGTAAATCCGAATGTTTTGCCAGCATATCCTGCAGTTCTTCCTGCTTTTGAGCCTGGATAACCAGAGCATTAGTGACATCTTCGTATTCGAGAAGCTTTCGATTCAAGTCCTGAATCATTGATTGCTGATGGGCAAGCTGATTTAAAATCGCCTCACTTGTAAGCTCACGATTCAAGAGAGCCTTTGCAAATTGTTCGTGCATTTCTTCAAGTTTTATCAGCTTATCATCGATTTCTGAGGTGGATTCCTTCTGATCAGAGATATTTTCCATGACTCTTTTTGAAATATTCTCTTGTTTGGTCAAAAATGAAACCATTTCCTGAAACTGAGTATATTGTTCTTGTCTGTTATGCTCCAGGTTACGATCGAATTTTGTTACGCTACCAGTTAATTCATCATTGAACTTTTGCTGCTCATATAGGATTTCTTGTAAATAGTTTAGACGGAATTTCTCCTGGTTGCTCTGTTCTGCGATTTTATCGTTATTTCTAAAAACCTGTGGTGAAACATATCCATTTACAAATAAAGGCATAGGCATCACTCCTCGTTATAAGTTGTCATATATACTATGAATTCTTTTGCAATAATGGTACTTGCGGGAAAGATAACACTTATTACCTTTTATTAAATAGAGCAGATTGCAGCAAGCTAATAAAAACCGCTTTAAAGAAAGGAGCAGCTGATATGTTAACACAAGGGCAACTGTCGGCATTCAAGGCAGAGCTTCTCAAAAACAAACAAGATCTTGAATCCCACCTTGACGGTAATGACCATTTTGACCTGAGAAGTGGACATGCTCATGAGTCAACTGGTGAGCTTTCGAGTTATGATAACCATCCAGGGGATGAAGGAACCGAGTTATATGAACGGGAGAAGGATATTGCACTGAACGACCATGTAGAATATCAAATTCAGAGTATAGATAAAGCCATACAGGCGATTGAAAAAGGAACATATGGAAAATGCGAGGCTTGCGGGCGTGAAATTCCCTATGAGCGTCTTCAAGCTGTACCAGAAACGACCTTTTGTATTGAACATACACCTGACCGCACCGTTTCCCATAACCGACCTATAGAAGAAGGTGTGCTAATGCCTCCTTTTGGAAAATTCGATCTTGATAACAAGGATGAAAATGTCGCCTTTGATGCAGAAGATTCCTGGCAAGAGGTTTCTAGCTGGGGTACATCCGAAACTCCTTCTGATTTTGTGACGCCACAGAATCACTATAATGACACTTATATTGAGTCAGAAGAGAACGTAGGGTATGTTGAGGATTTTGAGAATTTTATTGGTAACGATATTACCGGTAAAGAAATAACCGTTTACCCGAATAAGCAGCATGAGAAGTACGAAAACGAGCTCGATGAAGAGGGAATTATGACATCCTTTGGCGACCTGCCTGCTTACGAACATGATCCATATGTAGAGGGCGATAAGTAGAAAAGTGAAAAAGACCAGCGATGGTCTTTTTTTGTTTCTTAGAAAATTATAAAATTATTTAGTTGTGGAGAACTACATGGAGTTTTCTTAATCCAGCTCCAGCGCCTAGCCCCTCGAGTCGCTTGTCTAGCTGCGGCTCCTAACTCCTCGAGACGCTTCGGTCCTGTCAAGTCAAAGAAAGACTTCACTGTCAGGCCCTCCGAGGCACAGGACGTGCTAGACCCGCCAGCCACAGGATGTGGCGTTATAGGCGGGCAGCGCTTGTCGGAGTTGGGCAGTCGCCTCCGCTTTTCGAAATTGTCTAGTGTCGCCTCCTAGAAACTTCGAAACTTCAACTCCGCCGGCAGAAGCAAAAAGCGCTTCTTTGTCGGGGCTGAACGAGGCGCTTGCGCTTTTTGTTCCTTGCATTATAATAGGATTTTTTGTCATGATTAAAACCTCTCATGACGGGGAAAAGACAAGCATACTTAAAAGTCAATGAGAGGTGAGCCATAATTGAAAGAGAGAATTAAGTACTACGCAAAGAGCCTGCTGGGCGAGCTGAAAAAAGACCGTGCAACAGGACTGGCTGCTCAACAGGCGTATTATTATATGCTAGCATTGTTTCCATTACTGATTTTGTTGATCGCCATTGTTCCATATTTAAATATCGATCCCCAGAAAGCTATAAATGTTGTGAATCAATTATTGCCATCGCAATCTGCTGAATTATTAAGAGATAATGTTGTAAAACTGGTCAGCGAACGAAACGGCGGTTTGCTTACTTTTGGTATCATAGGAACGATTTGGTCAGCATCAAATGGGATGAACGCTTTTATAAAGGCTATGAATATTGCGTTTGATGTAAAGGAAACGAGATCATTCATTAAGGCAAGACTGCTATCAATAATGCTGACATTAGGACTGATATTGGCGTTTGTGGTGGCGCTCCTCTTGCCGGTTTTCGGAAGTGTGATATTGGATACTGTCCAATCGATTATCAAAATTCCTGAGCCATTTGATATTGTTTTCAACATTGTAAGATGGCTTGTCGCTATTATCGTGATGGCAGCAGTATTGGCAGGTTTATATCGAGTAGCTCCAAATAAACATTATCCATTTAAGCATGTAATACCAGGTGCGATTTTCGCAACAGTTGTTTGGCAGCTGATTTCCCTTGGATTTTCTTTTTATGTCAGCAACTTCGGAAACTATTCAGCCACGTATGGAAGCATCGGCGGAGTCATCGTATTGATGCTGTGGTTATTCCTGACTGGACTCGCCCTTGTTCTTGGAGGGGAAATCAATGCGCTTTATCACAGGGACAAAACTGGTGAGGAGCCCATCGAAGAGCATGCAGCTTCAGTAAATAGTTAAGGCTCTTTTAATTACAAGAATAAAAATCGGCTTCTGGATTAGCACTTTCATTAAAGGAACCGTAAAAAAAGAGCCACGAAAATTGTCAGTATGAGTTCGACTAGATCTATATGATAAGCAACAATAAATGTGAAAAAAAGCCAAATTACAAAAAAACAGCAGATTTTCTGCTGTTTTTTTATTTAAATATGAAGTGACTGGGGCGGAAGGGGAAATCCCTTCCTATTTTCAATAAAGCAACTCATATACTTCATTTAATTGCTGAGCACGTTTTTCGTCCAGTTCATTTTTGGCATACTCAATTGCTTCAGGGAGAATTTTATTTAGAAACTCTATTTCTTCAGCGGTTAGGTCCCTGACAAAGTCACCCTCAGATGGGTAACCTCCTTGTTCTAAGCGTTGATAAATCTTCTTGCTAAGTGGATACGTCTCTGTGTAATTGGAAATGATTTCGCGTAAATAAGCCTGTGTTTTTTCCATGGTTTACTCCTTGAAGTATTCTTTGAATTGTTCAGAGTCGGTGATTTGATCGTTATTAAAATAAGGATTTTCTTCTGTTGCATCACTCGGATCCAGATTTGTCTTTATGACCAGCTGTGGTCCATTTGCGGGTTCTGCGATAACTCGGTCTGTCATTTCCTTGAAGTCAGGAACCTTTTTATTTCCAGGCTGTTTATTTTTCATTTTCAACACCTCCATTTTATAACTTGCTTTATTGAAGGGTAGTTTATGTACAGAGCTAATTATTGGAAAAACTTCCATAAGTGTTTTCTCTGTTAACTTGGGGGGAAACATAAAATGTACCTAACTGGAATGGGGTGGCGAATTATGAAAGCAGTTACTTATCAAGGTTCTAAAGACGTACAAGTGAAAAACGTAGAAGCACCAAAAATAGAACATGAACAAGATATGATCGTGAAGATTACCTCAACAGCTATTTGCGGGTCGGATCTCCATCTTTATCAGGGCAACATGCCTCTCCGTCCAGGCTACATCATTGGACATGAACCAATGGGTATTGTTGAAGAAGTGGGTCCTGGCGTTAAGAATTTGAAAAAAGGGGACCGTGTGGTCATTCCTTTCAATGTTTCATGTGGTGAATGCTTCTACTGCCAGAATCAGATGGAAAGCCAGTGTGATAACACTAATGAATACAAGGATACAGGGGCATATTTTGGTTACACCGAACAATATGGCAATCACCCTGGGGGGCAAGCAGAGTATTTAAAGGTGCCTTACGCTGATTTCACATCATTTGTAGTACCTGAATCATGTGAGCTTGAGGATGAATCGTTATTGTTTCTGTCGGATGTCATCCCAACAGCCTGGTGGAGTGTAGAGCACGCTGGCGTGAAAAAGGGCGATACAGTCATTGTTCTTGGCAGCGGGCCAATTGGATTGATGACGCAAAAATTCGCCTGGATGAAAGGTGCAAAACGAGTCATCGCTGTCGATTACCTAGACTACAGGCTTATGCATGCTAGAAAAACAAATAGTGTCGAAATCTTTGATTTTACACAGGAAGATGATCCGGGGAAATTCCTCCAGGACTTGACAGACGGGGGTGCCGACGTAGTAATTGATTGTGTAGGTATGGATGGAAAGAAGTCTGTTGTGGAAAAAGTGGAACAAAAGCTGAAGCTGCAGGGAGGTACCCTTTCCGCACTGGAGATAGCCCATACAGCTGTACGCAAATTTGGAACCGTACAAATTACCGGTGTTTATGGATTAAGGTATAATATGTTCCCGCTTGGCCGATTCTTCGAACGCAATATCACGATGAAAATGGGACAGGCTCCGGTTATTCACTACATGCCAAAACTATTCGATATGGTCACAAACGGTGAATTCGACCCAACTGACATCATCACGCATAAGATTCCGCTTGAAGATGCAGCAAAAGGATATGAGATGTTCAATGATCGAAAAGATGATTGTATCAAGGTAGTATTAAAGCCTTAAGTTTCTACTGAAAAATTAGTTTGCAACAGGTAGCCGATATAGCTGCAAAGGTCCTGGCTTAAGCAATAGCTTTTGCAGGGCCTTTTTTATTATAATGATGAAAACAGTAATAGTTAGGAGCACTAATTTTGGGAAAAGTGTTTGCTTTTTTTTATGATAAACTCATGGGCCCTCTTGAGAAGAAATGGATAGCAAGAGTCAGGAAAAAAATAGTTTCTGGAATAGAGGGAAACGTACTTGAAATTGGTGCAGGTACTGGTGCGAATTTTCCTTATTATTCTAAAGTTAAGGTGGAACGGTTGGTAACATTGGAGCCAAATCCTTATATGCTTGAGCAGGCAAAGCGCAAGGCGAATGGATTAAAATTGCCAGTCGAGTTCCATCAGGGGATGGCAGAGACACTACCATTCAATGATGATGAGTTTGATACAGTTGTCGCCACGCTTGTTCTTTGTTCTGTTAGTGATCCGCAAAAAGTTTTTCAGGAAATGAGAAGAATATGTAAACAAGGTGGGAAAATTGTCCTCTTTGAGCATGTCAGAACCGAATCGAAATCGCTTGCGGCACTGCAGGATGTCCTGACTCCCACGTGGAAACGGCTATGTGATGGCTGCCATTTAAATCGTGATACAGGTCGCTATATGAAGGAATCCGGAATTATAATGGTAAAAGAAAAGAAGTATTTTAAGGGTATTTTTGTTGAATATGAGGGGCTTAATCCGAAATAAACGGAAGCAAGCACGCCCTTCACTCTTCTCCATACACTGATACAAAGACTTTGGGGAGGATAGGCATGTATCCTTATTATGACCATTACAGACAGAACCAAAAGCTTATTAATGATCTAATTAAAGCTATAAATGGCGAATACAGTGCGACACAATGCTACGCTAAGCTTGCAGGTATGGCGCCGAATGAGGAACAGCGGGACCAAATCAATGAAATACTAAATGATGAAAAAAAGCATCTCCGGCAGTTTTCACAAATTTATACAACTCTAACAGGAAAGCAGCCACGTCCGCAGATGGTTGAAGAATGCGGTGAAACGTATCTTGAAGGACTTGAAGCATCTTTCAAGGATGAACAAAAAACAACTGATTTTTATCATGAAATAGCGGATGAAGCTGCAGACCCGGTAATAAAAGAAGTTTTCAGGCGTGCAGCTTATGATGAGCAGAACCACGCCGTGTGGTTCCTCTATTATTTTGGAAAAGAAAAGTAGGAGCTGGAGCATTCCAGCTCCTTTTTCCTATTTTTATAGTTTTCACTATTTCTACATATTTAATGCAAAAATACTAGAGTTATCTATACTAGAATGGGTATAGAGAAATTGAAGAGGCATTTGCAGAAACTACATAAGGAGGAAAACATTATGAAAAACAGTCTTGCTATTATTATTGGATTTTTAATCGTAGGATCATTATTTGTTGGCTGGAAAATAAGCCAGGACCTGGGGCCGGCTGAAACAGCAACAGCGCCTCAGCCGCAAACTGAGAGTGCCAGCAAAGAAATTGAGTTCAACCCGCCAAGCATGGAGGACGTACCTGATGGTCCTCTAGGTGAAAGTATTAAATATGGCCATGAGCTAGTCATGGAAACAAATACAGTAGCTGATGAGTACGTCGGCAATAATCTTTCATGTGCAAGCTGCCACGCAAATGGAGGTACAGTGAAAGAGGAAGCACCGATGGTCGGACTTTCTGCAGTCTATCCAGAATACAGGCCGCGCGAAGGTGAGGTTTACACTCTGGAAGATCGTATCAATGGATGTATGATCCGAAGCATGAATGGAAAAATGTTCCCGACTGACAGTAAAGAAATGCGCGCGATGATTGCTTATTTGCAATACATGTCAGAGGGGGTACCGGCTGGAGCGGACCTTCCATGGAGAGGGCCTAAAGAGCCTAAGCAATACCCTGTTCCTAGCGTTGAGGACGGAGAAAAGCTTTACGCACAATCATGTGCAAGCTGCCATGCTGCTGATGGTTCCGGTACTGGAACAAACACAGGACCTGCTGTTTGGGGAGAAAACTCTTTCAACGACGGTGCAGGTATGTCAAGAATGACGAAGATGGCGGGATACGTTCAGAAGAACATGCCTAAAGGGCAAGGTGGAACTTTATCTGACCAGCAAGCGATCGATTTGGCTGCATTTATCCTTTCACATGACAGACCAGAATTCGAAGGGCATGAGGGCGACTGGCCAAAAGGCGGTAGACCGGCAGACATCATGGATAAAGAAAAACGTGAGCAAGTCAAAAACGGTACAATCGATTGGGAAGCAATTCTCTCGGTTAAAAATTAAGTCTAGCAGAAACCCAGCACCTGCATTTGCAAGTGCTGGGTTTTATTATAGTTCGCCTTTATACAATGTCAGGTAACCAAGCTTGTGTGAGGTAAAAGCACTTACAAGAACTATAAAGATCAGTAAACATAACAGCAGCCAATCCCTTTTAGAAACGGAGATTTCCTTATAAAATTCTCGGTTTCTATCTCCTGTAAAACCTTTTGACTCCATCGCAATAGCTGTTCTTTCTGCTTTTCTGATTCCGCTCGCCAGTAAAGGAATAGCATACTTCTTTATTTGCTTAATTTTATCCAAGAAAGTTTCTGTTCTTCCAGCACCTCTGATTCGATGGGCACTCCTGATTATCTCGAATTCATCTTTTATCAAAGGAAGAAATTGATATCCCGCCATGATGGAATAAGCAATCTTCGGAGATAGCCTGCATTGCTGCATTAAGCTAAGCAAAAAGTTAATCGGATTAGTCGTAAGGGCAAATAAAAGCGAAAGGGAAGCGAAACTCAGCACTCTTAATCCAAGCGATATGCTCCTTTGGAATCCTTCTGCAGTGATGGTGATGAACCACCATTCCCAGATGATGCTGTCTCCCGGATCTACTCTCGGAAACATAAGTGATGACCAGACATAGACAATCGCCATGAAGAGAAAAGGAGAAAATAACAGAATCCAATTCTTAAAACTAATCTTCCCCAAAATAAATGTAATCGCTATGGTCAAAACGAAACTTAGCAAAGGTGTGACCGGATCGAAAAATATCGATAGCAGCAAGATGCTGACAAGAATGCTCAGGGCTTTAATGCTCGGATTCATCTTATTTAACAGCATATCTTCCCTCCACATGCATTTCTAATTCCCTGAGGAAAGGTAGTCTTAAATTAGCTCTAGCCAAAATTTCTGTTTGATTCCAAAGTTTTCCTGGAGGCTCGTAAAATATCATTTTTCCTTTTTCGAGTACCAAAACTTTATCTGCATAACGATCAATTAGATCCATATCATGGGTAATCATGATTATGCTCCCTGTCTCTGGTACAGCCTTTACAGCAAAGTCGATGATTTCTCTTGAAGTGATCGCATCCTGGCCAAAGGTTGGTTCGTCCATAATCAGAACCTCCTGGCCATTCACCAGCATGACTGCCACACTAAGTCTTCTTTTTTGGCCCTGGCTCAATGAGAAGGGATGACTGAAAACCTGTTTAGCCATACGAAGGGTTTTTAAAATTTCTTTACTCTTATATACTTGTGACCCTTTCTCTTTCGCTTGAAGGCTGTAATTTATTTCTTCGATAACAGAATCAGTAATAAATTGGTGCTCAGGATTCTGGAATACATAACCGAGCCTTCTCCACTTTTGTTCCTCATGCCAATCTTCTAAAGAGTGACCATACAACTTTATTTCGCCTCGTGATGGGATCAAACCGGCCAAACATTTGGAGAAAGTTGTCTTCCCGGATCCGTTAGCCCCAGCTATTGCAATGAATTCCCCAGCATTAAGTGATAAAGAAATATCCTGGATTATCAACTGATTGTCTTTCGAATAGCTGATATCCTCCACTTCGAAAATGGAAGGAGAGGGGTTCACCATTTGCTTGCGGACGTTAGTTGATAAAAATTCAATTGTACGCCTAATATCTTTACTATTTTCAATAATTTCATTGATTGTCATTGGCAGGGAAGAGTTCTTTAACAAACCGGCCTCCCGCAGTTTTATTCCTGCGTCAATTGTGCGGGGAAGCCATATGCCTTCACTAGCAAGTTCTTTGGCAAAATCTGCAAAGCAAATGTTTGGCGGACCATTAAAAAACAATTCACCCTCAGAATTCAAAATGATGCAGCGATCGACAATATCGAGCCAATTGTCCAGATTATGCTCGATAACGAGGACGCTGAAGGAATGGGTATTCTTTAACTTTTTTAAAGTTTGGACTAATTCAAACCCAGAAGCGGGGTCTAGATTAGCAGTTGGTTCATCAAGGATCAGTAATTCCGGTTCCATTGCCAGTGCACAGGCAATCGCGAGCTTTTGCTTTTGCCCTCCAGAGAGAGTGTGGATCAGTCTGTGTTTTAAGGGCAGCATGTCTACTAAATCAAGGACATAATCTATTCTTTCTACCATTTTTAATCTAGGAAACTGAATATTTTCTAATACGAAAGCCACTTCTTCCTCGGCAGTCAGCATACAAAATTGCGAATCTGGATCCTGCATGACCAATCCGATTTTTCGGTTTACTTCTCCTGGCTCAAAGGAGGATAAAGCGCGCCCTCTATAACTAATATAGCCTTTCATGATTCCATCAACAGACGAGGGATAAAGATTATTCAGACAGTATGCAAGTGTGCTTTTACCTGAACCGCTTGGTCCCAAAACAAGAAGATTCTCATTTTCATTTATTTCAAAAGTGATGTTTTTTAAGACAGGATCCTGGTCACAATCAAACCTGAAAGTTAAGTTTGACACTTGAAAAAATGGATGGCTAGGCTGAGATATCATCGTTCTGCTTTGCCTTTCTGGCTTCCTTTCCAAGCGGGAAGCTATTCAACGCTCCAGTTTTGGCGAGGCTGTCACTTATGTATTTACCTAGTAGGCCTGCTAAGATTGCTCCGCTTGCAAGCCTGACGAAAAACATTGCAGTTACATAACCAGGCGAGAGAGCAGCAAATCCTCCTAAAAAGTAACCCCATATGAAGCTGGTGATTGAAGATCCCATTCCTGCGGCTACCAGTACCCATGTTGAATAGTTCTTCCATTTGGTTGCCGCAAAAGCAGCTTCTGCACCTAGTCCCTGAATAATGCCAGCAAGAATTAGACGTGGACCCACCGCATTGCCAAGCATGACCTCTATTGTCGCCGCAATCGTTTCTGATAACACCGCTGCTCCAGGCTTCCTGATGATGTATGCAGCTATGATGGAAACGATGAACCAGATGCCGAATATCAAATCATAGCCAATAAGGCCGAACATACCAACAAGCACATTGCCGATTTGTAAGAATAGGAGGTAGATGACCCCAAAAACGACTGCCAGGACAGATAGGACAACAACCTCACGAAGTTTCCAGTTTGCGAGCATTATTGACCCTCCTTGCGAGAAGGGCTATTGGCTGACATGGTCACCGTCATGACAATATGTGAAGAATCACTGTTCCGGGCACTTTCAAACGCACTTTCCAATGCGGCAAAAACCTTTTTGGCGTCGCCATCCAATCTTGAGGCATAATGAACTCCTCCGCTAAAGACACCATGCTGGTCAACCGTCTTTATTTGATCGATAATTACATCCATATATCCTAGAAAGCCTAACGGATAGAGAGCGAACTGGGTTGCGACCTCCTGGTTGATTTTTTGTGAAAGCTCATCGTTCATTAAAATTGAATCTTCCGCCATGAAAGCATCACCGGCACTATCACCAGGACATCCATTTGAGAACGTAGCATTAAGGACCACATGGTCTCCACCCTTTGAAGCATTTAGGTAGATCGCTTTAACCACGTCAAAAACATGTTCTGAACGACCTCGCACACAAGTGCTGACATCATCCGACTTCATCCAAACTTTGGTTGTGTCTGTTTCCTTTAGTGAAGAGAGGATAATATCCACGAACCTGTCTGACATTGGGTGAATTGAAAACCTCGCCCCTGTAATCTCGCTAGTACCACAAAAAAATTCTTTCATCACGTTACATCTCCTTTTGTTCATTGATTGGAAAACAAAAAAACTGCATCCAGCGGGGTGGATGCAGTTGAATTCTATCGTTAGAATGAAAAAGTGATATAACGAAGAGCTTCACCTGCACTTCCCCACGCTGGTATTATCCAGATCGGGTAATAAGGGTCAGAACAAAGTTCTTCTCAGCCTAAAGCTCCCCTAGTGCAAAAAACTATGCAGTTGTGTTTCCAAAATCATCTTAATGTAAATAATCAGAATTGTAAATGCCCTAATTTTAAAAAATAAATCATTCGGAATCACTCCGGAAAAATTTTCTTTCGCAGTAGCTTTCCAGGGTGCCGAGCTCCTTATTCAACAGCCACTCCATTTCCTCCAACGCGGTTTTCGAGACAACAGGGTCACCAAAGGACCAATTCACAGTATATACGAAATAGTAATCTTTGATTTGTCGGAATATGGCGATCGAGTCGGGATAAACGTCAAATTGCGCTTTGATATTATATTTCTTTGTGTATGACCATTTTATAAGCTTCATAGAAAATCTCCATATTTATAATAATCTCTTAAGGGTTGATTCGATACAGTGCGAATGAGGTTCTTTTCTCACTACTAATTGCAAGTTTAGAACTTAAAAACAAATCTCGATATAAATTACCCTTTAAGACTGGGGGAGAAACGAATTTCAATCCAACATAGTGTTGCAAGATGACGGAATATGTTAAGATAGAGAACGTTGCTGTAGGGTTAGCGACATATATCTACATAATATCAAACTGCTAGCAATATGATAGATTTTTGTTTTTATATAGAAGTGGAAGTATTTGGAGGGAAGTCAAATCCATGAATGAAGCCCAGAGAATTCAATTGAACGTTAGAGTCTCCAAGGATACATCTGACAAGCTAGATGAAATTGTAGAATACTATCAGGAAAATACGAAAGTCGGCAGAGTATACAAAGGCGATGTATTAACAGATATTATTGAAAAATCATATGAGATCATGCAAAAGCAAAAGAAGTTGAACAGATAAAGCTTTTTTGGCACAAATTGTTGCTTTTTGAACATATACCAGGCCCCACATTATAAAGGTTTTTTCGAGGAGACTTTTGAACAAGAATTGTAATAATTGGTTGAGGAAATAACGAAATTTACCAAAAGATCAATAGATAAAAAGTACTATGCCAAATTGTCAATTCGTAAATGTGGCAAATTGGTGACAAAATAGTTGCAGTAATCAATAATTAGTCGTATTATTTAAATAATCTGATAATACGATAAGGTGGTTATTGATATGATGCGTATGGCAATTGCAGGTGTAGCCGGCTTTGTCCTTGTGTTCATTGAGTCATATATTGTGATGGTTTTTAAACAGTATGAGACGATTGAGTTTGGAGGAATGGCCCCGTTTGTGAGCGTCTGGTCGATGAACTTTTTCCTCGTTTTCTCCATCCTTACCCATATTAAATTTTGGTATGAAGAACGAGAAGCAGAGCGCGAGGAAGAGGCGGCCGAAAGAGACCGTTTCATTAGTTAAGGCGCTAATCGTAATGTTCGTAAAGCAATATGGAATATCGGTTAATGATAATGGGAGAAAGGCAGGATTGCCTTTCTCTTTAATTATGCCTTGCTTTGGTCTGTATCCATGTGGTCACGTTCTGCCTCTTCAGCTGCTATCCTTAATTCCTGAAAAAATAATTGATCATTGCACACCATGCTGTGCTGCTGCTCATTTTCCTCATTTGGATTTTTATGATTATTTTGCTTTTTCTCCATTTTTTCCGTCCTCCTTACACCTGGTTAATATTTGTTTATTACCTTTTTCCCTTATCAACAAAAATCATGCTTCGAGTAACTTAGTTGTAAGTATTTACTAACGATTTTAAATCATGCAAAAAAATTCATTAAGTGCTGCTTGCTGTGGGAAACTATTCCTACTTTACTAATGGAGGGAAACTATGGATGCACTGAAATCTGTTTATCACTTTGATAATGACCAGCAATTTCTTAAAATTGAGTTTCTAATTGCCTCAAAACAATCTCCGTGGCATGCTTATGTTTTTGATGAAAATTGGAATGACATCATTAGTACTGCTGCAGCCATTTCCGACACAATGGCCGATAGTATTGAATATGCTTATGAAAACCTGGGAATTCGCGGGAGGGTTGCTGTACTGGCAGACATCATGCCCGGCGATTCATTGACAGATATTATTGATGCTTCACTATTCCATCTGCAGGCATTGCTTTTCGCTTCAGCAATCATCGTAACCGGTGATTATGATTTAGAAAGCTTTGGTTTTTCTAAAGAAAAATCCCCTAGTGGAACTTCCTTGTATATTCTTTCCTCTGATGAAGTGGGAAATGATGCCTGCCGCTTTTTATAGAGTAATACCATTGTGCAGAGATGAGGACTTGTATAAGGTGTGTAAAAGTATGGAAAAATGGAGGTGAGATCTGAAGGAGTGATAGAATGGGTGAAAAGGATTTGCAAGATATGTTTGAATGGGCAGGTTTATCAGATGTTTATGAACAACACGGCTATAAAATGTGGCTGAGCGGCCTTGAAGATAATATTGATACCGAACTATTGGATCACTTTTCAGACGCTTATTCATTTGAAAGTGCCGAAACGATGTATTATGATGAGTTTTTATTCCATCTAAGAATTTTCAAGAATATCCGCAAAAATAATGAGCTGCCTCCCCGATTTTGGTGAGTGCATAGATACATAAGATTGGAGAGGAGTGGGATTGTGGAGCCGATTTCTGATCATTTACGTGAAAACCTTGACGTCATTTTTGTTGGTTTCAATCCGAGCATCCGGTCGTCTGAAACAGGTCATCATTACGCCAACCCAAACAATAGATTTTGGAAGATTCTTTTTGAAGCAGGCATAACTCCAAGAAAATATGATTCTTCAGAGGATTATCAGCTGCTGGATTTAGGTTATGGGATGACGAACATAGTTGCGCGTCCGACTAAAGCAGCGGATGAGATTACGAAAGAAGAATACCAGCAGGGGAAACTTGAGTTAAGGAGTAAAATCGAGAAATTTAGTCCCAAAATCGTTTGTTTCGTTGGTAAAGGTGTCTACCAGCAATACAGCGGCAACAAAGATATTCCATGGGGAAAACAGGAAGAACCTGTCGTGGCTGGTACCGTTGACTTCGTTGCTCCATCCTCAAGCGGGCTCGTGAGGATGAAGATGGATGAAGTAGTGGGGATTTATAAAGAACTTCCGTTATTGATAGACCATATAATATTTAAGTAAAAAAGGACCTGAGAGGTCCTTTTTTTTCTTTTAGGAAATTATAAAATTTATTTAGTTGTGGATTACTACATGTAGTCTTCTTAATCTAGCTCCAGCGCCTAGCCCCTCGAGTCGCTTGTCTAGCTGCGGCTCCTAACTCCTCGAGACGTTTCGGTCCTGCCAATGAAGTCAAAGAGCGACTTCACTGGCAGGCTCTCCAACGCTTGTCGGAGTTGGGCAGTCGCCTCCTAGAAACTTCGAAACTTCAACTCCGCCGGCAGAAGCAAAAAGCGCTTCTTTGTCGGCGGAGTCTCCAGTTTCTGCGTTTCTGGGCAGTCGGCTATACATTTCTATTTCGGTCCGCCCAATGAAGTCAAAGAACGACTTCACCGGTCGGCCCTCCGAGCACACGATGTGCTAGACCCGCCGGCCACAGGACGTGGCGTTTTTTGGCGGGCAGCGCTTGTCGGGGCTGAACGAGGCGCTTGCGCTTTTTGTTCTTCTGACAAGGGCATCGATAATCGGATCATATCCCTGCACTGGATGCCATTTTCGAAAATGGGTTCTTCATAATTTCTTATAAAAAAGTCATGATATATTCCAGTGATTCTGAAGCCAACTTTTTGATATAGAACCAGTTGGTTAATACTTGAATTCCCTGTACCTATTTCAACCGTTTTATAGCCTTTTTTGGCTGCAGTTTGAATCCCATGCTTAAGCAAGGTGGTGCCTAAACCCTTGCCTTGGTGGAATTCATCGACTGCCAGGTTCATAATTTCGATGGTATGATTACTAACCGGAACCAGTAAAATTACCCCGATTGTGACACCGTGTTCTGACTCGATAACATAGCACAAACCTTTATCTAAATACCTTGAAACCAGATCCTTAGAAGGATCAGCCAGGAGGAGCAGGTGCCAGGGCGGCTGTTCGCCGACTTTTAACATTCTAATGTCCATGTGTTTTCCTCTTCAATATAAGTAGATAAATAATTTTGATTAGCAGGTAGCCAATTGCACCGCCTATTGTGTTTAGTATAATATCATCGACGTCAAAACTGCCAACCCTGGTTGCAAACTGGAGGATCTCCACTGAGGTAGTCGCCAGAAAGACAGTACTAATCGTTCGCCAAAAACTGCTGAACCTTTTAAACAACCAAGGAAGGAAGATTCCTAACGGGAAAAAGGCAAGAACATTGCCAAATAAATTGGACATCCAGATACTTTGATTGATGTGCGAAGAAGCCTTAATGTAGTCTGTGATTGTTTTAAACGGGATGATGTTATATGGGTTGGTGCCTGCAGAATTGATTTCATATGCAGCCTGCCTGTATGGGCTAAGGAACAACAAAATTACGGCAATGATGATGTATATGATGAATAATGCATAAGAAATTGCTGAAATCCATTTCTTGTGTTTAAAATCTATTAGATTTAGCATAACTTCTCCTTAGGTTTGTTGGTATAAATAGCCATTGAAACGTTCATGGAATCTATTAATCTACTAAAGTATCGATTTAATTACCGGGTATATAAAACTTTGATTTTCAAATCATCAATTTAAACCAACTGCCTGAACAATTTTCAATTAAAATAAAAACCTTACCCCAAGGCAAGGTTTGATCATATGTATTCTCATCCTGCTAGAGCAGGGCCCCTGCCGTCCGTACAGTGGTTAAGTGTCCCGCAACAAGCGAATGTCCGGCAGAGGCAGTTATATTTTAACACAACTATGTTGGAAAAATACAATTTGAAGGTGGATACTTTTATTTTTATTTGGAATAGTGTTATGATAACAATGATTTTACCATAAGGAGATGATTTACATGGCTAAAAAAGGATACATACAAATGCAAAACGGTGAAAAAATCGAAATCGAACTATACCCAAATGAAGCACCTGGTACAGTTGCGAACTTTGAGAAGCTTGCAAACGAAGGCTTCTATAACGGTTTGACATTCCACCGCGTTATTCCTGGTTTTGTTAGTCAGGGAGGATGCCCTAGTGGAACAGGAACTGGTGGACCAGGTTACACAATCAAGTGTGAAACGGAAGGTAATCCACATAAGCACCAACCAGGTTCATTATCAATGGCACATGCTGGAAAAGACACAGGCGGAAGCCAGTTCTTCATCGTACATGAATCACAGCCACACCTTAATGGCGTGCACACTGTATTCGGAAAAGTTACTTCTAACTTGGAAGCAGCTAAAGCAATGAGCAACGGCGACGTTATGGAAAAGGTCGTTGTTACCGAAGAATAAGAATTTTTAAAAAGAGCCTGAGGGCTCTTTTTTTTGTACTTTTTTACCCATTGAATCGAACATACGCTCTTGTTAGAATATAGAAGAGATTAACTGTATAAAAATAATTTAATTACACAGTCTAACATTGAACAAATTTGACTATACTATCTAATTTTTATAAAATTAGCTTAATTAATCAAATTATAAATGTTGGGTGGAATGGGAATGGTGCCAGTTTCTGTATTCATAATGGATGTAACGGATTCTTCTTCTGCAGATTATGGCGAGGAGCTAAGCAATAATTTATCCCAGCTTGAGAGATATATTGGAGATTGGTATGGGAAGAGCGGTTCAGTTCAGGTTAAACACCGTTCTGGGGATGAACTTATTATGCTGTCCGAGGGATATTCATCCGCTTTTATTACTGCCTTTTATATAAGCTCGCTTTGGAAATATGAAAAAAACCCGCCTTATTTCGGGCTCTCCTATGGAAGCCTGGATAAAAAAGTAGCGGAAATTGATATTGAAAAGTGGATCCATCCATTTGTGAAGCAGGCTAGAAACGCGAATGACCATCTAAAAAAACAGAAGGACAGGGAATCCTTCCATTTTCAACTAAATGATGTTGAGCCTAGTTTGCATACATTAATAAATAGCATGCTCATGCTTCAGCATGTATTGAGAATAGAGCAAACTGATGTGCAACGGCTAGTGTGCTCGCTTTATCTCATCTATGGCAAGCAAAATGCTGTAGCCGAGCTTCTAGGTCGCTCGGCTCCTACGGTTTACAGCCATTTTAAGAAGGGCCATTGCGAACAGATCCTTCGTAGTTTCCGTAATATCGTCAGTTTTTTGGATGCCTGTCAGGCAAAGGAGTTCCCGGAAATGGGAAATAACCACACGAAGACTCTTGAAGAACGCATTAGAACAAATATTAAAAGCCAGGTGCAGGATATTTTCAGCTTCTAGATTCTGGTGAAAGGAGCAGGCATGCTTTTATTGAGTTTAATTATTGCGCATCTACTAGCCGATTTTTACCTTCAGACTGATCATATGGTGCAGGACAAGCTGAGAAATCTTAAAAAGCATATACTTCATCATCTTCTGGTAAACACAGCTGTACTCACGGCAGGGTGGCTCTTATTTTATCAGGAGAATGATCCGGTAACTTCTGTCGTTTGGCCAGTTCTATTCATAACAGGAACGCACCTGATCATTGACCTGGTGAAGATTAAACTTGTTGACCAATTTACGGTACGGGAAAATTTAAATAAACTATGGTTTTTTGTATTAGATCAGCTGCTGCATCTTTTCATGCTATTGATAGCTCTGCAGTTGTTTTATCAAAAATCGCTAGTCTCCAATGTTGATAGATTTATACAGCTGCTGTTCGAGGAAGGACGGCAATTGGGCGCTTCTAGTACGATCCTCGTCATTGTCATTATTTTAATATTGGGGACAACGGTCAGCGGACATATAATTCGTATCCTTCTTGGCTCTCTGCCTGGTCAGCTGTTAACCTTTGAAGGGAAATATACTTTTAAAAATGAGCTGAAGGAGACTGCTTATCCGCAAGCCAGCAATGGTCAAAGAGGGCTTTCTGAGCAATACAGCTATATGATTTTCAATAAGCATGATATGTCCCGTGGGAAGCTGATTGGCTATATCGAGCGGCTTCTGGTTATTCTGCTAACTTATTACAGCTCGTATCCAGCCATCGCCTTTATTGTTACTGCTAAATCCATCGCCCGTTTTAAGCAAATGGATGATCGTGACTGGGCGGAATACTTTCTCCTTGGTACCTTGACGTCCATGTTCATCGGTATCATGTTCGGAATCCTTTTAAGAGAAATATTAAATTAGTATACTATTGCCGCCTTTAGAAAACGTGATCACTTGATACCTTTTCGGTTTTTCCCAGCTTCAAGAGTGAAATAGAGTTAGTAGCGGAGTGATTCGAATGAACATCGTCTTATTCAATAATGATTTGCGTATTTCCGATCATCAGCCTTTGACCGAAGCAGCCAGGGCGGGAGAAGTATTGCCGGTGTATGTATTTGAACCTTCCCAATGGAAGGAAACTCCGCTTTCAGCCCGCCATTTTCAATTTGTTGTTGAAAGTCTGGAGGAGCTGTCACAGAGTATTGAGGAAAAGGGAGGGAAACTCCTTGTCGCAATCGATGAGTTGGAAACGGTTCTCGGGAAATTGCTGGATACTTATGATTCTATAAACTTATTTGCACACAATGATAATAGGTTAAAGGACAAAGTGGGGGGATGGGCGAAGCAAAATCAACAGCTTCTTTTTTCTTTTGGTTCGGACCTTGAAAATATCTCAGTAAAGCTTTTTAATAATCGTTTGAACTCTTATTTAAAAGAACCGATCGCTGAAGTTCCAAACAGGATTGATGTACCGTCAAAAATACCGGATTTTCTGTTCGCTGATTTTAAAAAACTTAATAATTTCAGAGTCAAGGGCTCTAAAATCCGCTTTGGGCAGCAAGGGGGAGAAATGAAGGCTATTGAAACGCTGGATTCTTTCCTCGAAGGCAGATTCACAAACTACATCGAAAACCAGCAAAAACCGCTGCCATCTTCGCTTTCATCCTCAAGGCTTTCTGCTTATATAACATGGGGGAACATATCGGTCAGGACCATTTATCAGAAAACTGACGAAAAATTGCAAGCATGTGAGCTGGAGGAAGATAAAATACAGCTTGCAGAGTTTTTATCAAAGCTTACTGCCCGGGTCAATATTTGCAGTATGAAAATAGAACATCAGCAATTGGGTGATGTAAGGGAAATTAAAAGGGAATGGAATGAAGAATGGTTCCAGCGCTGGCTTCAGGGAAGGACGGGAATCCCGATTATCGATGCAGCCATGAGGAGTCTGGATAAAACGGGTTGGATGAACTTTTCGTTGCGTGCTATGGTTACGTCTTTTTTTGCTAACACTTTATTGCTGGATGAGCAAAAGCTATCCGCTGCCCTGGCAGAGTTATATTTAGACTACGAACCAGCTGTGCATGATTTCTATATTCAGCAGCAATCGGGAATGAAAGGGAAAATGAAAATCATTGACCCTGTTAAAATCGGCAGGCAGCTTGATCCAGATGGCACGTTCATCCGCCGATATATCCCCGAGTTAAGCAAGCTTCCGGATGGATACATTCACGAACCGTGGCTTTACCCTGCTTTTTATCAGCTTGGCTATGAAGCACCCATGGTCGATGTGAAAAAGGCGTATAAAAATGCCAGACTACAACACCAGGCCATAGAGAAAAAGGGAAAGTCCGGCCGGAAAAAAGAGGAAGGGCAAACGGAGCAGCTAAGCTTTGATATTTAAGGAGGATTCTGTCATTTCACTCCTCCCTTTGAAGTAGGTCAGGGAAACTCCTATAAGGGTAATCACACCGCCTGCTATCGTCATGATCCCCGGTACTTCTCCCAACCATATCCAGGCAATCAGAAAAGAAGCAGCAGGTGTAAGGTATAAGGAACTTGCTGCTTCAGAGGCTCCGGATTGAGCTGTAATATAGGCTATAGCAAAGTAAGCAATCACTGTAGGGAAAAGTCCGAGATAAATAGCACTAATCGTTGCTCCTAACGGGGCTTCGGAAATCTGAGACACAATGCCAGGAGAAAAGAAAGCCATGAAAATGGTGGCGGCCCAAATCGTATAAGCTGTGAATGGAAGAGCTCCATATTTATCTAAATAATCCTTTTGAAAGACAAAGTAAAGTGATTCAGATAATGAAGCAATTAGTATAAAAAGTACTCCAATACCAAGCTCCAAACCCCCACCAGCGCCAAAAGAAATGAAGAAAATCCCTACCATACTGATGGAGGCGCCAGACCAGTACCATTTCCCAGTGCGCTCCTGGAAGAACATCCTCCCTAATAATCCGATAAAAACTGGTGAAGTCGAAACAAGCAGGCTGGCAGCACCGGCGCTGACAGTTAGTTCACCAAAACTAAGCGCCGTTTGATAGACTGCGAAACCCAGGAATCCGAATAAAAATATCACAGGCCAATCTTTTATTTCCGGAAGTTTCATTTTTATTACTGCACCGTAGCAAACAAGAGCCATTGATCCGACCAAGAGCCTCAAGAAAGACAAATGCTCTGGTGAATATCCTTCGAGACCATGCCTAATCCCCGCGAAGGCCGATCCCCATAATAAAATAACAAGCATGTGTGCTGCTCCCATTCTAATATTCATGTAAACCACCTCTGTTAAATACCATCCAATTTACTCCTATAGTCAGTTTTATCTTTCAAATATAACTGGGTCTTGGTAAAATGTATCCAACCAATAGGGGTTTATAAAAACCAACCAATTTTGAATGGAGCAGGGACATGAAAGCACCAAAATACAAAGTGATAATCGATTATATAAAAGAGCAGATTACAAACGGGATTTGGCCAGTTGGCAGCAGGCTCCCGAGTCAGCGTGACCTTGCAAAGCAATTCGGTGTGAACAGAAGCACAATCGTAACAGCGCTCGATGAATTAGCAGCAGATGGGCTGGTTGAAGGTAAACTGGGAATGGGAACAGTAGTTATTAACAATACCTGGACACTCATGCGGTCTGCACCACCGGTAAATTGGAATGAACAAGTGGGACTAGGCACCCATCAGGCAAGCCTGTCGACAGTCCAGGCTATAAATCTGGCAGAGGCCGATGAGAATTTGATTCAGCTGAGTAAAGGAGAACTATCGAAGGATTTATTCCCACTGGAAGAAATGAGGGCTGTTTTAACTAAGGTTGGACAGGAACTGGAGCCGTTCGGCTATGAAGATCCAAAAGGAAATCCACTATTGCGGGAAGCAATTGCTAAATACCTTAATCAAAAAGGAATCATGGTCCATGCTTCATCTATTTTAGTCGTTTCGGGTGCTTTACAGGCTTTGCACCTCATTTCGATTGGTCTATTAGAAAGGGAGTCAACAGTCTTTCTAGAGAGCCCATCTTATTTATATTCTTTATCCACCTTCCAATCTGCAGGCATGAAACTCCATGGAATCCCGATGGACAAGGAAGGCATCATCCCAGAGATGATAGAGGCATCGCATCACAGTAGGAAATCGGTGTTATACTGCCATCCAAATTTCCATAATCCCACAGGTACTCTTATGGGAGAAAAACGAAGGCAGCAATTGCTCAAACTCGCAGAGAGTGCACAGCTTCCGATCATCGAGGACGATGTGTACGGTGATCTATGGCTAGACTCTCCTCCGCCGTCTCCCATTAAGTCGCATGACAGGCATGGAAATGTTTTATATCTTGGCAGCCTGTCGAAGAGCTTGAACCCTGGGTTAAGAATTGGATGGATTGCCGGGCCGGAAGCGGTCATTGACCGGCTGGCTGACCTGAAAATGCAGACCGATTATGGTTCAAGCTCTTTATCCCAACGAGCCGCCGCGGAATGGTTAGTCAGCGGATTGTATGAGAAGCATTTATTGAAGGTAAGAAAACAGTTAAAGGTACGAAGGAATGCCGCATTGGAAGCACTTGAAAAACACTTGAGCTCTTTTGCTGAATGGGACAGGCCTGCAGGCGGATTTTTTATATGGGTAAAAATGAATTCAGATATCTCCTTGCCTGATTTGTACAGGAAAGCTCTCGCAAATGGTGTGTTGATTAATCCTGGGAGGATTTACGCAACCCAAAAAATGCAGCACTTCAGGCTTTCTTTTGCGAATGCTCCGGTTGAGGACATACAAAAGGGAATCGCCATATTAGAATCGCTGATTGAAGACTGCTAGAATAGAAGAATATGAGTTTTAACTAAGTATGAAAAAACATCAAGGAGAATAAGGAATTATGAAATTAGTATCATGGAATGTGAATGGGATAAGGGCATGTGCTCGTAAAGGTTTTTTAGATTTCTTTAAAGAAGCGGACGCAGACCTTTTTTGTATACAGGAAACGAAGCTGCAGGAAGGCCAGATCAGCCTTGAGTTGGAAGGGTACCATCAGTTCTGGAATTACGCAGAAAAGAAAGGCTATTCCGGTACAGCTGTTTTTTCGAAACATGAGCCTCTATCTGTTAAGTACGGGATTGGATCAACTGAACACGATCATGAGGGCAGGGCAATCACTGCAGAGTTTGAAGAGTTTTATCTCGTTAATGTCTATACCCCAAACTCTCAGCGTGATCTGGCGCGCCTCGGCTACCGCCTATCCTGGGAAGACAAGCTCAGAGAGTACTTGCTTGAATTAGAAAAAACTAAGCCTGTAATTCTTTGCGGTGATTTGAATGTCGCCCACAATGAGATCGACTTGAAAAATCCAAAACCAAACCGTGGGAATTCCGGATTTACCGTTGAGGAACGGGGGAAGATGACAGAACTCCTCGACGGCGGTTTCGTTGATTCCTTCCGCCACCTGCATCCAGAGGCTAGGGATATCTACACCTGGTGGTCTTACATGAATAAAGTAAGAGAAAAGAACATTGGATGGCGTATCGATTATTTCATTGTTTCAGAAAAATTGGCACCTGCAATCAAAGAAGCAGGAGCAGAATGCTTTGTCATGGGGAGTGACCACTGCCCTGTAACGCTTGAACTAGATTTATAATTATTATTTCAATCCCTTCGAAATTTCGAGGGGGTTTTTCATATGGCTATTTTCATTGTTTGGTGCAGCTTTTCGCTGATTTTCGCCGAAGCTGTTCGAAGTGGCCCAGATTCTGACAGCTTTACCTGGAATTGCTCCATAGCTGTCAGAAGTAGTACTAAGTTCGGACAGCTTTTCACTGATTTACCTCAAAGCTGTCAGTAGAAACCCTGGTTCAGACAACTTTTTGCTGACTTCCTTCAAAGCTGTCAGAAGTAGCATCAGTTTCAGACAGCTTTACCCTGATTTCCTTCAAAGCTGTCAGAAGTAGTACCAAGTTCGGACAGCTTTACGCTAATTTCCTTCAAAGCTGTCAGAAGTAGCTCCAAGTTCAGACAGCTTTTCGCTGATTTGCTCCAAAGCTGTCAGAAGTAGCTCCAAGTTCAGACAGCTTTACCGGGATTGGCTTCAAAGCTGTCAGAAGTAGCTCCAAGTTCAGACAGCTTTTCGCTGATTTGCTCCAAAGCTGTCAGAAGTAGTACCAAGTTCAGACAACTTTTTGCTGACTTCCTTCAAAGCTGTCCGAAATAGCATCAGTTTCAGACAGCTTTACCCTGATTTCCTTCAAAGCTGTCAGAAGTAGCATCACGTTCGGACAGATTCCCTTCAAAGCAGTCAAAAATCTGTACGTAAAGGCAAATAACCTACACCTACCAGAAACAGTATGACATATTTAAGTTTGTTAAATAATAAAATATCCCAATCAAACGCGGGAAAAGCTGTTGTTTTAATATATTCAAAGAATTATCAAAACCTTTTCTTTTGATTTTTAGCTAAATGTTATATACTATAAATTAATAAGGATAACACATTAAAATAATCCTTGATAATGTTACATATTAATTATTGGGGGTACGTTGGTGGTGAGTTCTATTAAACTAACAAAACGGCAGGAAGAAATCGTTCAAATTGTCAAGGAGGATGGCCCGATAACTGGTGAACAGATTGCCGAAAAGCTGAAGTTGACACGGGCGACTCTCCGTCCCGACTTGGCGATTCTGACGATGGCGGGCAGCCTTGAGGCCAGGCCCAGAGTAGGCTATTTTTTCAATAAGGACAGAGAGAGACTGTTTGAACCGACAGAATTTCTTAATCTTAAAGTCAATGACTATAAAGGCCATCCGATAGTCGTTCAAAAATCATCTTCTGTTTATGATGCGATTGTCCAGATGTTCCTGGAAGACGTAGGGACGCTTTATGCTGTTGATTCTGAAAGTTGCCTGGCTGGAGTCATTTCAAGGAAAGACCTGTTAAGGGCTGCCATCGGAAACAAGAATCTGGAGGATCTGCCTGTAAGCGTCATCATGACGAGGATGCCAAATATTATAACGGTGAACCCTGAAGAAACCTTGGTCCAGGCTGCAAAAAAGCTTGTAACAAACAGAATAGATTCTCTCCCTGTCGTCCGTGAACTCAAGCATAAACCCGATTCATATGAAGTCATCGGACGAATAACGAAAACAACCATTACGAAGGTTTATCTAGAAATCGCAGAGCAAAAATCTGTCTAGGAAGTGAGCGTATTTTGGATATGAAGGAAGTTGTGTACGTGGTATCTGATTCAGTCGGGGAAACGGCAGAATTTGTAGTTAAGGCTGTGGCAACCCAGTTTAACGGGGGCCAGGTTGATATCAGAAGAAATTCATATGTTGAGGACGAGGAAGATATTGAAGACGTCATCTTGGTTGCGAAGCAAGGGCGTTCGATTATTGCTTATACAATCGTCGTTCCAGCACTCAAGGCTTATCTTGATAAAAGGGCTCAAGAGGAAGGGATATATGCGGTGGATTTACTGAATCCGCTGATGAATGCCTTTGAAAAGAAGTTCAATAAGGAGCCAAACCACCGACCGGGAATGATGCGAAAGCTAGATGATGAATACTTTCGTAAGATTGAAGCGATTGAATTTGCCGTCAAATATGACGATGGCAGAGACCCGCGTGGCATTTTAAGAGCGGATATCGTACTGGTAGGCGTTTCACGGACTTCAAAAACACCATTATCGATGTACCTTGCACACAAGCGTTACAAGGTAGCCAATGTACCAATCGTTCCTGAGGTAAAACCGCCAGATGAATTGTTCCAGATACCTAGAAGCAAATGTGTCGGACTGATCATCTCGCCAGATAAGCTTAACGAAATCAGGACTGAAAGGCTAAAAGCGCTAGGACTTGGTGCCAGGGCAAATTATGCAAGCTATGAACGAATCCTGGAAGAGCTGGATTATGCAGAGAAGATCATGAAACGTGTTGGCTGCCCTGTTATCAATGTTTCCAATAAGGCGATCGAAGAAACGGCAGGATTGATACTCGATATTTTAAAAAGTGAGAGGAGTTTTGGCTGATGTCTAAATTTGTTTATCTTTTTAATGAAGGAAATAGCGGAATGAAAGAAATTCTGGGAGGTAAAGGAGCGAACCTCGCGGAAATGACAAGTATCGGCTTGCCGGTACCTTTTGGTTTCACGATTTCCACGGAAGCATGTAATGCCTATTATGATGCTGATAAGACAATCCCAGCTGAAGTACAGGCACAGGTACTTGAAGCACTAGGAGAGCTTGAAGAGAAATCAGGCAAGAAGCTGGGGAACCCTGAGAACCCGCTGCTTGTATCAGTACGTTCGGGAGCAGTATTCTCCATGCCTGGAATGATGGACACCATCCTTAATCTTGGGATGAATGACGAAACAGTCGAGGGTATGGCAAGGCTTACGAACAACCCTAGATTTGCTTATGATTCTTACCGCCGATTTATCCAGATGTTCAGTGACGTCGTCCTTGATGTTGACACGTTCTTTTTTGAACGCTTGCTAGAAGAAACCAGGGAAGAAAAGGGTTATGAAACAGATCCTGAAATGTCAGCAGAGGACTGGAAGGAAGTCATTGAAGGTTATAAGAATATCGTGACAAAACATACAAGAAAGCCTTTCCCGCAGGATCCAAAGGAGCAGCTTTTCCTTTCCATCAATGCAGTATTTGATTCCTGGAATAACCAGCGTGCGATTGTTTACCGCCGCTTGAATAAAATCCCTTCACATCTGGGGACTGCTGTTAATATCCAGAGTATGGTGTTCGGCAATATGGGTGATGATTCTGGAACTGGTGTTGCATTTACCCGTGACCCATCCACTGGGGAGAGTCTACTGTACGGTGAATACTTGATCAATGCTCAGGGTGAAGATGTCGTGGCAGGCATCAGGACTCCTCAGCCAATCCAAACCTTGAAAGATGAGATGCCTGCTGTTTACCAGCAATTCGTTGAAACTTGCAATCGCCTTGAGCAGCATTACGAGGATATGCAGGATATTGAATTCACAGTAGAGCGCGGAGAGTTGTTCATCCTTCAGACTCGTACCGGGAAACGTACTGCTCAAGCAGCAATCCGTATCGCCACGGAACTTGTCAATGAAGGGATAATTGATAAGAAGACCGCTCTGCTACGCGTGGATCCAGAACAATTGGATCAGCTTCTGCACCGCCGTATTGATGAGGATTTCGAGCGCAATCAGCTGGCAAAAGGATTGCCTGCTTCACCAGGTGCCGCTACCGGGATAGTAGTATTTGATGCTGATGAGGCAGAACTGCTTGCGAATGATGGTCAAAAGGTCATTCTTGTCCGACCAGAAACAACTCCAGATGATATCCATGGAATCATTGCTGCACAGGCTGTCGTTACGAGCCGGGGCGGAATGACAAGTCACGCTGCTGTAGTTGCGCGGGGTATGGGTAAAGCATGTATTTGTGGCTGTGAAGCTATGAAAATTGATCTTCATGAAAAGCAGTTCCGTGTTGGCGAAGTGGTAGTAAAACATAGTGATGTCATTACAATTGACGGTGGAACCGGTGAAATCATGCTTGGTGAAATCCCAATGATCGAACCTGAGCTTTCAGAAGAGTTCCAGCTATTGCTTGCATGGGCTGACGAAGAACGTAAAATTGGAGTCCGCGCCAACGCTGATAATCCTGAGGATTCTGCCAAGGCCCTGGAATTCGGTGCAGGCGGTATTGGTCTATGCCGTACTGAACATATGTTCATGGACGCAGCAAGGGTGCCAATTGTGCAGAAAATGATTCTTGCTGAAACATACGATGAGCGAAACGCAGCACTTGATGAACTATTGCCGATGCAGCAGGGGGATTTTGAAGGGATTCTTGAAGTGATGCAGGGGCTGCCTGTAACAATTCGTTTGCTGGATCCACCTTTACATGAGTTCTTGCCTGATAAAGAAGAACTTATTGTCGAGATCACCAAATTGCAAATCCAGGACCCAGAATCGAAAGAGCTTAAGGAAAAGGAAGCATTGCTTAAGAAGGTACGCCAATTGGACGAATTCAATCCAATGCTTGGCCACCGGGGCTGCCGACTTGGCATGATTCATCCGGAAATCTACGAAATGCAGGCAAGAGCGATTTTCTATGCTGTAGCGAACTTGGCTGATAAGGGTATCGATGCACAGCCTGAAATCATGATTCCTCTAGTCGGTCATGTCAATGAGTTAAAGGAAATGCGTGAACTGGTAAACGCAGCTGCGCAAAGTATTAAAGAAGAAACTGGCAAGGATTTTGAATATACAGTGGGTACAATGATTGAGATACCGCGTGCTGCATTGACTGCAGACCAAATCGCCGAGGAAGCTGACTTCTTCTCATTTGGTACGAATGACTTGACACAGACAACTTTCGGATACAGCCGAGACGATGCTGAAGGAAAGTTCCTTCAGGCGTATATCGAACAAAAGGTCCTTCCAGAAAATCCGTTTGCAGTCCTTGATCGTGAGGGAGTGGGCAAGTTGGTCGAGACAGGAGTGGAACTTGGCCGCCAGACTAAGCCTGGCCTAAAGACCGGTATTTGCGGTGAGCACGGCGGTGAAAAGAGTTCGATCGAATTCTGCTACAATGCAGGACTTGACTACGTAAGCTGTTCTCCATACCGTGTGCCGCTTGCCAGACTGGCTGCTGCACAGGCAACGATCCGTCACGAGAGAAATAACGAAAAAGAGGCTGTTATTGCCAAATAACCTTGAACTGGAGCGTGTTACTAAATCACGCTCCTTTGTTTTTTAAATCATTTATTTCCTTATTAATAGGTAACTGATGGAAAAAAGGGTATACTATCTATATACGCAATTCCTCGGGTCTTCTGGTGTTTCCACTTACCATGAGAAGGCGTGAGACCAAACCAGAGAGGATGAGGGAAATGTTAGTAAAACTTTATCAAGCAAAAGCGGGCGATGGCAGCAAAAAAAAGGGGTTAAGGAGAACAAAATCCTATTTTGTGACACCGGAGGATGCATTATCTGAGGCATTTGCTTTAAAAGAAAAAATGGATTCAAGATATAAAAATGAAATAGAATGGGATTATCAAGGTGCTTTCACAGGTACCTCTGAAAAAATGAAAATTCTAAAGGGTTATCTGAAGGGTAATCGGAAAACCACTCCGTTTTACCTAGAAATCCTAAGTGTCGATAACATCGATAAAATTAAACCAGTATCACCGATTAAACCTAAAAGTGTAACAAAGGACGACAAAAAGGTTCTAACCAAAGTCATGAAAAAGTTAAAGGTGAAGAACGCATAGTCAAGCCGTTCCACTGATTTTATGAAGAATCCTAAATGGAAGGGCGCGCACATCTCGTTGTGCGGCCTTTTATTTAGGTTCTTTTTGTAACTTTTGCCGCTTATAGCCGATATTCATTTTGGCGGTTGTCTTAAAGCTTATATTTTACAGATTTTAAGGGGTTCAGATATGAAACAAATTGAATTGATCCATCAGCAGGCAGTGGAGAACACCAAAGTTAAGATAATGGATGATATTGAAAATTTCCTTGGTCAACTGGAAACTCTTCCGGAATTTAAGGAGTATCTAGATAAAAGAAGTACTTACATCAGCCAGATCTGGCTGAATGTGTGGCTGACCAAGTCTACAAATGATTTTTCAAAGCGAGATAAAAAGGCTTTCTTGGGTGAACGGGGATATGTTGTTGAAGGTGTCGACCGGAAGTTAATCAATAAGCTTTTCAGGAATGAAATGAGAGACTATAAACCTTTCAATACTAGGGAGTGGATCAAGTCTGCAATCAATGAGCAAGACTGGGAAGCACAGTATACTCTTGCAAGGAAGAGCTTTCTCAAAAAAGCTGAGGAAGACCGGCTGCTTGAGAAAAAGGCGGGCATAAAGGAAAAAGTTTACCAGGTTGCACACACGGTTTTAAGTGATTTCCAGGAGTCGGCATATCTGAAAATCCGGCATGAGATGGCAAAGGATTTAAAGAGAATTTTAAATGAAAATCAGAAGTACAAGGATATCGACACATACATGCTGGAAGAAAGATTGACCGTTATTGGCTCTTTCAACTCCGATGATTACAGGACGATGGCTGACTTCTTTGATGAATTGACGGGGGAGATCCATCAAACAGCTAGCTGGGGGCGCTTTTATTTTGAATACGAGACCTACCAGTATCATTTTGAGAACAGTGTTTTAAAGTATTTTACAGTGATTGCGGCTGAGGTGGTAATGAAACATCTTGACCAGCAAATCCTGAGCGAATATGAGGAAGTTTTCGCGGACAGGCTTTCAGTCGCTGAGACAAAAAGAATCATTAACGACTTGACTGAAATTTATTTAGATGGTTTCCTTTTTAAGCTTCAGGAAGAGTATGTAACAGACCTATTGGCTCTAGCTGAATTAGAATTTGAAGAACGGGCGCATCTTGCGATCTATGAAAGAGACCTTGCTGAGAGGAAACGCAGGAAGGCAGAGGAGCTGGCCGAGCTTGAACGGAAAAGGGAAGAAGAAGCTCGCATGCTTGAGGACATATTCGGCAGAGAATACAATCCTTCACTGAGAAGAAATGTTAGATATATTCTGCACATAGGTGAAACAAATACAGGAAAAACCCACCACGCTTTGGAAAGAATGAAGGATGCAAGAACTGGTTTGTATCTGGCTCCGCTTCGTCTGCTTGCTCTTGAGGTTTACGAAAAGCTCAATGCAGAGGGCGTTCCATGCTCACTAAAAACAGGCGAGGAAGAAAAGCCTGTGGAAGGAGCAAACCATATTTCCTGCACAGTAGAAATGTTCCACGAAAAGGAATTTTATGAAGTAGTCGTCATAGATGAATCACAGATGATCGCTGATAAGGATAGAGGATTTTCCTGGTTTAAAGCCATTACAAAAGCAAACGCAGAGGAAGTCCACATCATCGGGAGCAAGAACATCAAGGAAATGATGTTGGGTCTTCTGGATGATGGGGTGGCGGAAATATATGAATACACTCGTGATATTCCTCTCCAGGTAGAGAATAAAGAGTTCAGCCTGAAGGATACGAAGAAAGGCGATGCGCTTGTTTGCTTCTCACGAAAACAAGTGCTTGAGAATGCATCGAAACTACAGAACAACGGGCGCCAGGTAAGCATGATTTATGGAAGCATGCCGCCCGAAACAAGGAAAAAGCAAATCGACCGATTCATCAAAGGAGAAACGAGTGTGGTAGTGGCGACCGACGCTATTGGTATGGGGCTGAATTTGCCAATCAGGAGAATCGTCTTTTTGGAAAATGAAAAATTCGATGGTACAAGGAGAAGAAGGCTTACTTCCCAGGAGACAAAGCAAATAGCGGGGCGTGCCGGCAGAAAAGGGATTTACAATGTCGGCCGAGTAGCGTTCACCTCAGATATTAGCTTGATGACAAAGCTGCTTGAGAAAGAGGACAAACCTGTAGAGACATTTTCCATTGCTCCAACATCTGGTATTTTTGAAAGGTTCCAAAAATACCACCGTTCACTTGCTGTTTTCTTTGAATTATGGGATAAGTTCGAGAGTCCTAAAGGGACGAATAAAGCTTCGCTGTCAGAAGAAAAAGAGCTTTATGAGTACATCAGGGATACTGAAATTGAAGCGAGACTGCCAATGATGGAGCTGTATGGATTTCTTCACCTGCCTTTTTCATCAAAAGAACCTGCCCTTATTGAACAATGGCTAGAAACAATCAGAGCAATTGTCGCAGATGCAGAACTTCCGGAGCCGCCAGTTAAAACTGCCTCCCTGGAGGAACTGGAGCTTTCCTATAAAGCAATCGGCCTTCACTTGTTGTTTTTATATAAGCTTGGAAGAAAAACTGAGGCTGTTTACTGGGAAAGAGTTCGTACAGGCTTAAGCGACGATGTTCACGAATTTTTAAAGTCAGAAGTGAAAAATTATAAAAAGAAGTGCAGACACTGTGGAAAGGGAATCCATGTTGACTCCCCTTATCAGATATGTGATTCCTGTTATTCTGCTAGAAACAGGAAACGGACAGACAACAGAGATCGTTGGAGATAATCAGCTGTAAGCGGGGCTTTCATTTGGAAGCCCTGCTTCATTTATCCCACAAGTATATAACAGCTCAATCGCCATATGATTATAGAAGGAAAAAATAAAAAGGTGTGATCAGATGGCTGTCCACGTAGTTAGGTCAGGAGAGAACCTTTGGGCAATCGCCAGAACATATGGTGTATCGATCCAAAGTATTGTCGATGTCAACGGACTTCCTTCCACTAGCTTAATCATTCCCGGGCTGGGACTCTATATTCCAGATCAACAGCCAATTACTCGCTATTATCAAATCAAGGCTGGCGATACATTATGGAGGCTTGCTTTACAGTTCAGGACGAGTGTCAGCAGCATTGTCAGTGCAAATCCGGGACTGGATCCCAACAGATTATATATTGGCCAGAACATTAATATTCCTTCACCTGTTAAGCCGCGGTTTTCTACACTTGGATTCATCGTACCTGGCGCCTCTCAAACCTTTCTAAATGATTTCGAAAAAATTGCCCCCAATCTTACATTCGTTGCTGTTGCGGCCTTTACCTTTACGGCAGAAGGATATGCCTATGTGGTGGGCAATGATGCCCCTATTGTTCTTAAAAGCAAAGAATTGAATGTTATCCCCTTATTATTAATCCAAAACACCACGGCATCTGGATTCAGCAAAGAACTGGCAGGCATTGTACTGGCTTCTCCGACTTACCGAAGGAACCTTGTTGCCAGTCTCGTGAATTTAGCAAATCAAAGAGGCTATGGCGGCATAAGTGTCGACCTTGAATTCATTCCGCCGCCACAGAGGGAAGATTTCAATACTTTCCTCCGTGATCTGAAGGCGGCGATGGGAAATCTGATTTTACATGTAAATGTCCATGCAAAGACAGAAGATATCCCGACAAATCCAATAATCGGAGCGTATGATTATAAAACGATAGGGGAGATTGCTGACATTGTTGCGGTTATGACCATTGATTACGGATACCCGGGAGGTCCGCCTGATCCTGTTTCTCCTTTATGGTGGATCGCACTCGTTGTCAGGTATTCATTAACATTGATTCCACGTGAAAAATTGCAAATCGGTCTCCCGCTTTACGGGCATGATAAAGTCGTCTCGACCAATCAATATCGAGCACTCTCCGTGCTGGACGCACAAAATCTCGCTATTTCTACTGGTGCGGTCGTCCAGTATGATACCGCAGCCAGGTCACCGTGGTTCAGGTATTGGAAAGGAACCGAGGAGCATATCGTCTGGTTTGAGGACATCCGAAGCTATATTGAAAAGTACAGATTGATTGATCTATATCAGCTTTATGGCGCAACCTATTGGCAGCTTAGTTTAAAAGCTCCGCAAAATTGGGCTTACTTGGATAAAGTGGATGTTATCAAACTCTGAATTTACATTAATTGCCGAATCCTTGTATTTATTCTGAAAAGTGAATGTTATCTAGGAAGTAGTAAGCATCTGTTCTCCAATAGAAACAGGTGCTTTTTTTATTTAATAAGGTGATTGCTCGCTTTTTTGGGGTATTAATAAGTAAATTGACTTATATAAGAGGAGGATCATAGATGAATAATTTTCTGAAGAGCGGCTTTCTGCTTGGACTGGGAGCAGCGGTTGCCGGTAAGGAAAAAGTAGATGAAACCATTATGAAGCTGGTTGAGAAAGGGAATATGACCCAGGCTGAAGCAGACACCATCTTTGACGACTTTTTCAAAAAGGGAGAATCGAAGAGCGGGGAATGGAATAAGGAATTCAAGGAGATGGCGAGAAACCAGCTGACTGAGCTTGGTTTTGTCCGAAGGGAAGAATTAGACACTGTGCAGGCACAGCTTGTTTTATTGCGGGAGGAAATTTCACAACTTCGAAACAGCGGATTAAATAAAGAAATTGACCAGGTTGAAAACGGAATGGAGAATATTCCGCCTGGATTTTCAAAAGACATTGATTAGCAGCGGGTGATGGAATGTTGACTGACCGATTGAGACGTTTAAATAGATATAGAGAGATAGCTTCATCATTTGTGAAATATGGATTTGGCTATGTACTGGAAGAGGTGGGGCTGTTCCATGTCCTGTCATTGAAGGACCGGATCGCTGCAGACGTAAAAAACGGAAATACAAAGGAAGCTGGTTACCGTATAAGGTGCATGCTGGAGGAATTGGGGCCCGCTTTTATAAAGCTTGGCCAACTCCTCAGCATCAGGAGTGATATGCTTCCTGAAGAGATTGTTAAAGAACTGGAACTGCTTCAGGATCAGGTTCCCCCAGTGCCTGTTGATGAAATTAAAGAAAAGCTTCACCACGAGTTTGGCAGGCCTGTTGAGGAAGTCTTCACCTATTTTAATGAGGATTATGTAGCAGCAGCGTCGATTGGACAGGTTCATGAAGCGGTACTGTCAACAGGGGAATCTGTCATGGTGAAGGTCCAGCGCCCGGGCATTAAGCATACAGTCCATACAGACCTTGAAATTTTAAGGGATATTGCGAGATTGATTGAGCAGCGATATGACTGGGCTCAATATTACAATATCACTGATATGGTTGAAGAGCTGTCTGAATCAATCCGCAGGGAGCTGGATTACACAGAGGAAGCCCGTAATACGGATATAGTCCAGATGCAGTTTGAAGATTGCGAATCGATAAAGGTGCCGGTTATCTTTCCTGAATACTCAACTCCACAGATTCTCACCATGGAAAAGGTCGAAGGTATCAAGCTCAACGAACTGAATACTATTGTTATTGATTATGAGGAAAAGCGAAGGATTGCGGATTTATTGGTAAGTGCATTCATAACCCAAATCTTAAAAGAAGGTTTTTTCCACGGTGATCCGCATCCGGGTAATATCCTTTATAATCCAGAAAATCAACAGCTGATTTTCATAGACTTTGGGCAGGTAGGTCGTCTGTCAGCAGGCTTGAGATATGATTCTGCATCAATGATGATGGGAATCATGCAGGAAGACACCCACCAGATTGTCAGGTCTATTTTCAGGATGGCCTATGTGCCTTCTGATATTGATGAACAGCATTTTTATGACCGAGTAGATGGAATCAGGAAAAAGGTGGAAAGGTCGTCAAAAGAAGGTCTAAGTTTAGGCTTGACGGTCAAGGAGTTGTTTGCTGCGGCACAGGAACATCGCATCATCCTGCCTAAGGAAATGACAATGATGGGGAAAGCGTTGATCACGATTGAAGGAATCATCTCTGAAATTGACCCAGGCCTGGATATGATCGAGTTAGCCAAGCCTTATGGTGAACAGATAATGAGGGAAAGGTACGATCCGATTAAAATGGGCAAAAGGCTTTGGAATAAAGCCGAGGACTTATCAGATACGGTCACCAATATTCCGAAGCAGGTTGAAAATGTTTTGAATCAAGCTTCCAAAGGTGATTTGAAATTTGAAATCAGCTTATCGGAAATCAATCGGATTCTTCATAAATTCGACCGGATCAGCAACCAGGTTTCCTTCAGTTTGACCCTGCTTGCCTTCAGTATTGTTGTTCTCGGTCTGATTGTGGGAGCAACATTTGGCAATAATACTATACTGACAAGTGTACCGGCAATCGAAGTAGGGTTTATCATTGCATTCGGAATGTTTTTATGGATAATTTATTCTATATTGAAATCCGGACGATTTTAATAAGTCCGCTGAAATTTTTCTTTTTCATTGTTAATTTAGCTGGTTGATTTCCACTCCAAGATGCTTCGCTTTCCGCGGGGCGTGCGGTGAGCCTCCTCGGCGCTAATGTGCCTGCGGGGTCTCACCTGTCCCGCTGATTCCGCAGGACATTGATTGACTTCCTCGAACCTGCCCACGCACGATGGAAATGCGGCAGCATTTTCGAAGGAGTCTCGCACCTTCCGTTCCAATCAACCTATTGCTATATAGCAAATCACAATAACCAAATTCAAATTTATGAATTACAAGGTGCTATATTTATATTTACGGTCAATTTAAAAGAATGTAAACTTGCGGCACTATTAGAGGCAACAAGACAGGATACAAGCTAAGAAAGTCTAGAAAACAGCAGATTTTCAGTGCTCCTTTTCTAAAGCTTAGGCAATGTTAACACCATTGCCCTTTTTCTGTGGAAAGACGGTTAAGAATGTTATGAACTAATGATTCGGAGGAGTTAATTATGCCTTGCAGAACGACTGATGAATTAAATGAACTTGTACAAGAAGCAAAAAAATACACTGACGGCGGGAAGGTTGCAGACTACATTCCTGCTTTGGCAAAAGCGAATCCTGAAGAGTTGTCCGTCGCTATTTTTCATGATGACGGAACTTGTGTTTCGGCCGGAGACATTCATCAGAAGCTAACTTTGCAAAGTGTTTCAAAAGTATTGACACTTGCACTTGCCCTAATAGATTACGGGGAAGAAGCCGTTTTTGACAAAGTGGGTTATGAGCCAACTGGTGATCCATTCAATTCAATTGTCAAACTGGAATTCAGCCCTTCGAAACCATTGAATCCAATGATTAACGCAGGCGCACTTGCCGTTACTCATATGATCAAGGGGAAGGATGCGGATGAACGATTTGAACGAATTCTCTCTTTCATCCAGGAACTTGCAGGTAATTCTTCCATTGGATATTCAGATGAAGTTGCTGTTTCTGAATATGAAACTTCAGATCTCAACAGGGCTTTATGCTATTTTTTGAAGCAGCACGGGGTTATTGATGAGGATGTTGAGGAATTGTTGGAGGTTTATACAAAGCAATGTGCGATTGAAATGGATTGCCTGGATCTCGCCCGAATTGGTTGTGTGTTCGCAATGGATGGTTTGGAGCCTGTTACCAACCGACGTTTGATTCCTGCCCATGTGGCTCGCCTTTGTAAAACGTTCATGGTAACCTGTGGAATGTATAATGCGTCGGGCGAGTTTGCTGTCAGGGTCGGAATTCCTGCGAAAAGTGGTGTATCAGGCGGGATTATGGGGTCAGTTCCAAACAGATTTGGAATTGGAATTTTAGGGCCAGCCCTTGATGAGAAAGGGAACAGCATTGGTGGGATCAAGCTGCTAGAAAGCATGTCTGCAAAGTATAAGATGAGCATGTTTTAGTGAATGTAAAATTGTAAAAATTCAGACAAATATTACCCGCATGCGTATTTAAATTCTTGATATGATAAGGAGGTGATTGATTACAATTGAAAGGAGAAAAATATGGCAGTTGAACAAAAGGTAATCTCAATTCAGGAGAAATTAAAAGATTTGGCTTTTGAAGAGATTGGAGAAATATTCAATTTCAGCAGTGTTTACTATGGTGTATATTTACTTGGATTAGTTAATGATTTTATAGAAACAGAACAGATTCCTGAAGAAATTGCCTCCGCACTGGTGCCTCACTTAATTTCTTGGGTTGTGTTTTCCCACCGCCTCAGCGATGAGAAGAAGTCTATTTTTGAGTTTTATCTAGACTCGCCAAAATATAAAAGCAGAATGAAACCCAAAGTGCATACACTCATCAGTGAATGGAAATATGCACTTCCTGGAGTTTATAACATTGAGGGATTTCTTGGGGAAAGAGTGCTAGTACTTAAGGATATCATTCTTATGAAGGAGAGATTAGTTGGAGTATATAATGAAATATACCATTTGCCAAAGGAAAGCGATTTGCTTATAGGATATCTTCTTCCTGCAGGGGATAGCACCTATTTCCCAATCATAGACTTTTTCCACATTCCAGCTGTCCACAAAAAACAAGCCGCATATAGGATCATCGAGTTCTATAATAAAGCCGAAACCACCGATCATGAATTCTTCGTCCGCTACTATCCAAAACTACTCTCAATTATTTCAAGTGTAATTAAATGAAGAAACTGATTTTAACTATGAAGATAGATTCAAAAGACCCAAATACAAAAGTGAAGGACGTGTACATTAGTACCGTCCTTAATTTTGTTCAATATGACTAGCCCCCGAACGCTTCAAGGATATCCTCAACTTCCTTCATATTGAGTAATTTTGCGGCCTCTGTTTGTTCTTTCATGGTTCTTGCCTTTATAGGTGGCTGGATGAGGTAGGTGCCATTTTCAAGCATCGATCGAATGTCAGCAAGCTGCTGAAGGATTTCAGCAGAGCCACCACTCAATACGGGCTTGGGATTTAGGTAATGATGGAGTGCGGATAGAACAAGATGGCTCAGTGAACTGTTATCGGCATGATATTCGATTTGGTCCACTATTTTTGGTGAAACCGAGTACGACTCACCAGTCTTAACATCAATATATCGTTCAGGGACAGTTATCGCGATCTTATTTACATAATCCGTATATGTGTTTGACATACCGATCATCCTTCAATGGAAATTAGTTCCTCGGTATTCTCATGTTGTTTCTTGAGTTGATTCATTTTGGCTAAAATCATGAGTCCGAAGACGTTCAATTTTTCCAGGTTTTCTGGGAAAGTCAGCTCAATAGGGCGCCCCTTATCAGCCCATCTTACTGCGGCTTCCTGTATTTGATTCTGGGCGAGTTTTGCTGCACCACCAACTGCAATGTAACGGGATGCTCCCTTGATTTCGCTGGAACTGCTTCTGGCGCGGTCAAAGTGCTCAAGGTACTTTATTGCCATGATCCTCAATTGAGGGATTACATACTTGCTAATATCTTTCCTGACACCGGCAAAAGGTTCGACATACCATTCTGATTGGCCGGCGAATAGCTTTTCTTCTAACTCAGACCTTGAGTCGAAAGTGTATAATTCATTCTTACTGATTTTTTTTATGATCGTATCCAAGAACAAATTGATTCCAAAATGGTCGCCTTCAACTGAGGCTACAGGCTTACTGTTCTTGATTCCAACGAAATCTACTGAATCACCTCCCAGGTCGCCAATGATGATTCCTTTCTTAGAATCCTTCACCAGGTTATCGTCCTTAATTGTCAGTGTATCAACGTCCCGAATTAATCCTAAATAGGCACATGCTCCTTCCGCACCGACAATCACATCCTTGATTTCAAGCTTGACAATCAGTTCTTTCGGCTCCGGAATTCCCGGCACTTTATGGAGTGTAATGGTATGGTTACCAATCAAGCGCTGCTTGATTAATTCTTTCCTCTCCTTATATTGCGTGGTTGGAAGAGATACAGCTAATTGGTCTATACAATAACTTAATTCGATGTCATTTGGATTTATGATTGAAGCATGGTAGGCAGCCGCGGCAAATAGAAGGATATATGTGCGGTCTTCGTCAGCTTTTTGATTATTGCTTGCTGTCAGGCTGACATTTCTTTGCTTGGCAGCCGCTTTTCCAGCATAAAAAATTTCTCTTTTATTTGTGATCGCCGGGCTTTTTACCTCTACGATCAAATTCTCCTCGAGGTCAATATCTTCCTCGTCATAGGGCTTTTCGTAAAACTCATCGTCATACAATGCGATGGCGTTTGGCATCTGGTATTCCCTTAGCTCTCCATGATCAGAGGCTAGAACTTTATACCAGCTGTTGCCTATGTCGACTGCAAAATAATTATGATTGTTCATTTTATCCTCCTCCTTTTGAATCCTATGCAAAGTGCCTGTTCAATTGTGCAAGTACCTAATTTTAATGGAAGAAAAGAAATTAATTGTTGAGGAAATCTCGTGAATCGTAAAAAATCCGCATTTGTGCTGATTCATTCATCTAGTCCAAAAAATCTAGTAGGAATAGGATAAATTGTACAAGAAATTTTAAAGGAGGAAATAAAATGACTAATGATAAACATGGTAACCACAAATGTGTTAGCATAAATAAGTCTGCCTCTAAGGCTGAGTGTGCTAACGTTCAGGCGTTATCAGGCAATATAGATGCAGGACCAGCACTCGTTAATTTGCCAGTAACTCTTACTGAAGTTCGTATTACAAGCAATCTTGATGCTAATATTCATTTCCCAGATCCGGTTTTAGAAATTAAGGATATAAAAAAGAGGGTTAAGATTGTCCAGTGCACATTGCTGCTTGGTGGGGCTGAGCTTGATGATGCGGGAGATCTTATTTCTGACATTCCACTTTTCATTAAAGGATTTATCCGCAAAAATATCCAATATGCAACACCTTGCCCAAAAACAAGCGGTGATTGTGTGGCATCTGATTTGCGCTCACTAACTGTTGACGTTCCATTTGACTGTGTAACTACAATTGCAGCAGCAGATTTTAATAGACCACCAGTCCTTCCGGAATTTAATTCGCGCTTCGAATTCGATTTCTTCAGAGCTCAGAAATTAGGCACTGGTTTCCCTGAAAAAGACCGACTCCTGTCTAGCGATCTATCGCAGTTCCACCAGGTAAGTGACCAATTCTATAATCAATTTCCTTACTGTGAGCTGATTGATAGCCGAATCGTCCAATATGATGAAGCGATTGACCGTCATCCCCTGCATCATAATGCTCCATTCGAAGAAGGAGTATTCTATAATATGGTTGAAAAGTCATTATTGGAATTCCGGGTTAGAGTAATTCAAAACCAGCAAGTAAGGATTATCGCAGACTAATTCTGATCTGTGATCTTCAGAAAGAAAAAAGGACCAAGACGATATCAGATATCAACTGTTATCGTCTTTTTCTATGTACTTATACATATTCATTTGATGATGTTTTTGCAAGTAATATAAGAAGACTTAAACCCCCTAAAAAAATTATTATAATGAAATTTAACATGTACATTCCCAGGGATATAAAGGGATGTCACTGGGTACTTGCCCTGAATTTTGTAATTGCATACGGGCAAATGCCTAGACCCAGAAAATCAAAGTGCATAGGATAAAGCATCTTCACTCTAAGGAGTTATAAGGAGGAGCCATGTATGTTTGAATTAGATAAAAATAAAAAGCCTGATTTTGAGTGTAAGCCTTCAACAGATCATTTTGAATGCTCACCTCGACACCACCATCCACATGTAAGCCTGGGAAAGTTGGTTACCAAAGTTCCTGTCGTTCTTGCGGAACTGACCTTGCACGTGAATCTGGATACGATGATCAATTTTCCAGAACCAGTACTAGAAATTAAGGATATCAAAAAAAGAATAAAATTGACTCAATGCAGACTGCTTTTGCCGACAAATAAATTGTTTATCAAAGGGTTTGTAAGGAAGAATATCCAATATGCAAGTCCGAGTCAGGAAATCGAAGCTTCATCATCATCTTCAGTAGCTTCCGACTTGCATTCTTATACAGTAGATATTCCGTTCCAGGTAGTAACAGAAGTGAAGGACTTCCTTTCAAAGCCTGTATTGCCTCAAGTAAACAACCGTAAGGAATTCGACTTTTTCGTATCAAAACCTTTGTCAACAGGATTTCCGGAGAAAGATGAATTGCTGACAAGCGACTTGAGCCAATTTCATCAGGAAAGCTCACAGCACTATAACGAGCTGCCTTTCTGTGAATTAGTATCAAGTCAAATCATTGAATGGGATGAAGCGATTGACAGACAGCCGCTTCCTACATCTTCACCGATCGATGAAGGGTATTTCCAGACAATCGAAGAAAAAATGGTCATTGATTTCACTGTCCGCGTACTTCAAAATCAACAAATCCGCGTTTCATCAGCAACAAATGATCCAGATTGCTATGACGAATCAGAATAAATATTAGATAAAAGGCGGGGTAATATACTAGGCACCAATAGTATATGCCCCTTTATGTTTTTACCCCTATAAAGAAAGGAGGGTAGGGATAGGTTGCAATAAAAGCAGACCCTTCCATTGAATATGGAAAACACAAATAGAACGTTTCATGAAATGCATCTTTTCCAGGGGAATTGGAGAAATAATTCTGTAGAGCGCGGAGTGTCTGAACGTGACTCGGAAATGGAAAAAGTTTTTGAGGAAATCGATAAAGATCTAGGCGGAAATTTCAATGAAAGCAGGTTCCTGCCAAAAGGAAAGAGTTCAGGCAAGCCACTGATCCTCGCGCCTCCTGTTATTAAAAGTGTCGAAGAAAAGCCTTCTGCTTCAAGAAGAAAATTTACAATAGATGAGGTTGAGGAAGAGTCAAGTGAACTGAATGAAGTCGTTGGTGGCATAGAGGATTATGTAGAGGAGGAAATTCAGGAAGGTCACATGGAATCCTCTAGTGAAATTATGTTGGAGGAGTCCAGCAGTTCCCCTGATGAAGAGGAATCTGCCAATCAATTATTAGCCATAAACGAATACTGTGATGAGCTTCATTATAATGATAGCCTTGATGAATCAGTGGATTATCAATATGATTCATCTGAATCTTCCTCAGAATCTATGAAATTAGCTACAGCCGCATACAGTGGAAAAAAAACTAAGACAGAAATGACGAAGGTGAGGCTTCCTTTACATCTGGCAGATGTTGATCTCGAAATTGACATCTTTGATACATTCAGTCTCTCAAGGCCAATTTCCACGGTTTCTAATGTAGAGTGCTCACTTCATTCGATTGATGCTGAGGTATTGCTGCCATCAGCCAACTTATTCACCAAAGGAACGCTTCTGCTAAATATTGATTATGTAAGTATTGACGATACTGGGACGATGCATTCACTTAAGATACACATACCATGGAAAAAAATCATCCCGGTAAAATGGGTTCATAAGCCCGAACTTTCTGCCAAAGAAAGCAAGGAATATTTATTCACTTCAAATCTTGGTAGGGAAGAAGGATATACCCGTGAATATAGTGAGAGTTTAGTAGAAAAAGTGGATTTCAGTCTATCGAGTTTGCATTGTGTGTGGAATGAACAATTCATCCAGAACGACAGAGTAATGATCCAGGGTACGGCAAGGATGAAAATGGAGCTATTTCAAACACAATGCCTGGATTTACAAAAGCTGCTTTCGCTATAAAGGAAAACAGGGTGCCTCAGGTGAGACACCCTTGCTTTGGTGTTAGCCTTCATGGCGTTTCATTAATGCATCCATTCTGTGCTTCATGTTTTTTGGCTCGTGCTCCATTTTATAATCTGATTCCCAAGAGGATGATGACGACGATGATGAAGATGACTCTTCTTTATCTTTGTATCCATGGGAATGGTCTAAGTCAACCTGCTGCTTCTGAAGCAATTTGAAGAATAAACCAACCTCCATCTTTTCAGTGATGCGGCTGAATCTGCCCCAGTTGTCAAAATCCTTGTAAAGGTCCAGGTCGTTGACGAAAGAAGCAAGAAGTTTGCATTCAATTGGCTCATTATAGTATTCATACGTAAATGCTCCAGAGGTGCACTGGTCAGCTCCGTGGCCTTTTTTATCAATGAATCTTCTTTCAAAGACCGTGTTCTTCTGGCTTAGATGTTCGTAATCAGGGTAGTTGAAGACATGGACAGCTTCACTGCAAGTAAATGGTACATCTACACTGTAGTCCTTCAGCAAGCCACTGCATTGTTCTACATACTGGATATTTTTATGAACAACACCAGAAATATAGAGTTTTACCTTTTTGTAATCCATTGCAGAGCGGATCGCCTTACATTGAGTCAGGGAAACGTTTCTGCGCATATGCTTGATTTCACGTGCTGCAGTTGGCAGCTTGATGTCAGATTCAACTTCAACTTGTAGTTCTACTTCGGCCAGAGCTACATTGATGTCGGCGACTGGGAATTTGAGTTTGTTGCCATATGGATGGAAGGAATCACTATCGCAATCTACCCGAATCGTTTTTGCTTTATCACAAGAAAGCTGTGGCGGGCAGCCATGGTGCGAGTTGCAATCTGTATTTCTCTTCATTTTTTTCACTCCTTTTTTATTATAATCAAAAGCAGTAAGAAACAGATTGTTTTCGTTTCTTTCTTTTGACTTACTATTTATATATGCCAGTACAACGGCAAAGGAATAGACGAATGATAGAGGGCAATCACATATTTTTTTATTAGCAGTGAAAATGTTAAGAGAATTCGGGACAAATGTGATTAAAAGACAAATAAAGCAACCCCACTTGATGTGGGGTTGTAGATCTATATTGAAAATCCACTGTTATATCCTCGCTTTAGCGTCGAGAGCATAACATCTTCTTAGGATCCATCTTCTTCACTTTTACAGGAGGGAAGCAAGTAATGCCGACAAAATCCTTCAAATCAACTTCGAAGCAAGCTCCAGTCCTTGTGAATCCCTCGATACCGTGATGCTTTCCTTCACATCGTTCCGGACAGAGCAGCTCAAGAATCGCGCAGCAGTCAGATCCTTTCACAAAGTCAACAACCCGGAAAAAACTAGACTTGATATCAAAAAAGCAGCCATCGATTTTTACTACACCTGTACCAACGAATGTCTCGCAGTCTCCTTTGGTGCAGCCGCATAATAATTTGAACGGTATTGTATCGAAGCTTGATTGCTTGCATTGATTAAGCAGCTCTTTGATCGACCGGTCGCAGCTTACATCACATCCGTGTTTCCTTTGATTTACCTTGTGCTGTGCTTCATTTATTTCCCTGACTTTTTTGCATATACACTTGTCGGAATGTTTTTCATCATGGTGGCCTTTGTTACAGCCACAGTCATGAAAGTCATCGTCCCAATCTTTATGCTTTTTCCTTTCCTTGTGCTTATCTCTTTCCTTTCGTTTATCCCAATCCTTGTGGTCATTCCAATCTTTGTGATCGTCCCAATCCTTGTGGTCATTCCAATCTTTGTGATCGTCCCGATCCTTGTGGCCATCCCAATCTTTGTGATCGTCCCAATCCTTGTGTTTATCTCTATCCCGGTGCTTAGGTTTTTCCTTTTTATGAGTGTAATCATCGTCAGGTCGATGATCATCTTTGTAATAATAATTCATAAAACGCGCCTCTCCTTTCTTATAGAGTGGTGATATATTAACAGGATATGGGGAAAAGCAGTGATTTGTATGGGGATGTGACTATACTGGCGAAATTCTTAATAAAGTTTTGGGAAAACTGATAAAGATATTTGCTATTTGCAAATTTACCATTCAATATAAATAGCAGCTAAATAAATATGGAGGCAATTAATATGTTAAAAAAACAGATGGAGAAGTATATAACTACGCTGAAGGATCCAGTTGAATTACATACTGAAGAAAAAGAATATGCACAACGTCATGGACTGCTTCATGGAGTTGAAGTTAAAGAATTAGAATCGGATGTTCGTTTTGCGGATGCTTATGTTGAAAGAGGCAACAAAGAAACTGAGGAGTTCCTGGGTGAAGAATTATTTGAGTTCCTGAATCTTCCAATTGGTTATTTTAAAGAGCGAAAAAATGAATTCATGTATTTGGAATCCGAATGGTTTGATCTGATTAGCGTTGATGCCGTCAGTCTAGAAAAAGATGATGTGTTCGGAACATATGATGTCATGCTGGGACTTAAGGTGCAGAAGAAATATGAAGCAGTCATCAAAAAATACCTGGAGGAAAACCTCCATGATGAAGGGTCTAGATATAATTTAATGTTCGATGCCAATGAAGGAGTTTGGAGCCTTAATTTCCCATTGAATGGGCTGGAAGGATTCAAAGAGGATTTATCTGTTAGAGAAGCTTATACTTTAATATACGGTTTTCTTTTTAGGCTGGCAGAGTCAATTGAAAATAAGCAATAAGAAGCGCCTTTAGGGCGCTTTTTCAATGCTTTAACAAGTTATCATACTACTATATTAGAATACTAAAATTTACCATATGTGTTGACAATGGCATTAAGGAAACATAAAATTAATATAAGTTATTAGTCAATAGTTAAAATTCAGAAAACGGGGTTAATCATGAGCAAAATTGCGATTGGGAAAACAGCGATCCTGCTTGCATCTTTTACAGAGGAAGAAATGGCTTTCTTTCAGGATTCCTTAAAAGAAGTAAGCTATTGCCTTGGCAAAGTAGGATCGATGAACATGCAAAAAGTTATTTCCGCAGTGGAAACAGCTGCCAAACGCCATGGCCTCATACATCCCAATTTATACCGTGAAACCCATGCACTATACCATGCGATCATGGAAGGGATGGAGGGGGTCACGCGAGGTCATCTTTCAATTGGTGAAATGAGCCGCACTGTAGGTCTTCGCTTTGCTGTTGTCCGTGGAACACCTTTTACAGATGAAGATGAAGGAGAATGGATTGCTGTCGCTTTTTATGGAACGATTGGCGCTCCTGTAAAAGGATCTGAACACGAAACGGTTGGTTTAGGAATCAATCATATATAAAGTTACATTGCCTATAGTCCACTAGTCAGTAGGAGGCGATGATGGTTTAAGTATGCCATTGTCGTCTCCTTTTTATTTTATCTACAGATTTGGAGGTTACGAGAATGGTTGTTTTAACAGGTGCAACGTTAACATTAGAGCAAATCAGGCAGGTTTGCTATCTCGACGAGGTAGTCACTATCAGTCCCGATAGTATGAAGAAGGTTGCTGAAAGCAGGGAAGCAGTAGAGAAAATCGTTGCCGACAAGCGTACGATTTATGGAATCAATACAGGATTCGGCAAGTTCAGTGATGTCATCATTAATGAACAGGATGTCAATGCATTGCAGTTAAACCTGATCAGGTCACATGCATGCGGCGTAGGAGAACCATTTCCCGAGGTCGTTTCACGTGCCATGGTCTTACTCAGACTCAATGCGTTGATTAAAGGGTTTTCCGGGATCAGGCCGGTAATCGCTGAGAGGCTGAAGGAATTGCTTAACCTGCAGATCCACCCGGTTGTCCCGCAGCAAGGCTCGCTTGGCGCTTCGGGTGATTTAGCGCCACTATCGCATTTGGCACTAGTACTGTTAGGTGAGGGCAAAGTTTTTTATGAGGGAAGGGTTTGTGCAACAGAAGAGGCATATAACAAAGAAGGTCTTGAGCCAATTGTATTACAGGCAAAAGAGGGCCTTGCCCTGATTAATGGGACCCAGGCAATGACGGCAATGGGTGTTGTCAACTGGATTGAAGCAAATGATCTGGCAAATCAATCAGAATGGATTGCCGCCCTTACAATGGAAGGCCTAGAAGGTGTCATTGATGCATTCCATCCCGCGATTCATGAAGCGCGCGGCTACCAGCAGCAAATGGATGTAGCGGAGCGCATGAGAAATTTACTGGCTGGCAGCAACCTGACGACTCGCCAGGGCGAAAAAAGGGTCCAGGACGCTTATTCATTAAGATGTATTCCTCAGGTACATGGGGCCTCATGGCAAGCTCTTGATTATGTAAAAGAAAAGCTAGAGATCGAAATGAATGCAGCTACGGATAATCCGCTCATTTTTGACGGGGGAGAAACCGTCATTTCGGGAGGTAATTTCCACGGCCAGCCAATTGCAATCGCGATGGATTTCATGAAAATAGCTGTTGCTGAATTTGCCAGTATCTCTGAAAGAAGGATTGAAAGACTGGTAAACCCACAATTAAATGATCTGCCCCCATTCTTAAGTCCACAACCGGGACTTCAATCTGGTGCGATGATCATGCAATACAGTGCTGCGTCACTAGTTTCTGAAAATAAGACTCTCGCTCATCCTGCAAGTGTGGATTCCATCCCATCCTCTGCCAATCAGGAGGATCATGTGAGCATGGGAACGATTGCTGCCCGACATGCACACAGTATCATCCAGAACGTCAGACGTGTTCTGGCAATTGAATGTATTTGCGCCCTTCAAGCAGTCCAATATCGTGGTATAGAAAAAATGGCACCTAAAACAAGGAGCTTCTACGAGGAAGCAAGAAAAATAGTTCCTTCTATTACTGAGGACCGAATTTTCTCTGAAGATATTGAAAGACTTGCAGAATGGCTAAAAAAAAATAGACGCCAGTGGACAGCTATAAAAAATCAGGAGAGCCTGGTTTAAAAACTTAAAAATTGAGGAGTGTGGAAACAATGGCAATCGAAGCAAAGCGAAATATTAAAGCAAAAAAGGGTCTTGAACTGGAATGTAAAGGCTGGGAGCAAGAAGCTGCGTTAAGAATGCTCTATAACAATCTTGATCCAGAGGTCGCTGAAAAGCCGGAGGATCTAGTTGTATACGGTGGAATTGGCAAAGCGGCACGGAACTGGGAGGCATTCGACGCAATTGTTGATACGCTGCGCAGGCTGGAAAATGATGAGACAATGCTCGTTCAGTCTGGCAAACCTGTGGCTGTATTCAAAACGCACAAGGCTGCACCAAGAGTGTTAATATCGAACTCCGTATTAGTTCCTAAATGGGCGAATTGGGACCATTTTCACGAACTCGATAAAAAAGGCTTGATGATGTACGGCCAAATGACTGCGGGGAGCTGGATTTACATTGGTTCTCAGGGAATCCTGCAGGGGACATATGAAACATTTGCCGAGGTTGCGAGACAGCACTTTGGAGGTACCTTGAAAAATACAATTACGTTGACAGCAGGGCTTGGCGGCATGGGTGGAGCGCAGCCTCTCGCGGTCACGATGAACGATGGGGTGTGTATAGCAGTTGAAGTTGATCCAGAACGGATCAAAAAGCGAATTGATACCCGATATTGCGACCGGATGACACATTCAATCGATGAAGCCATTGAGTGGGCTAAGGAAGCCAAGCATAAAGGAGAAGCCCTATCAATCGGTCTGGTCGGAAATGCAGCCGAAATCCATCTTGAATTATTGTCCAGGAATTTTAAAGTTGATATTGTAACGGACCAGACTTCTGCACATGACCCGCTAAACGGATATATTCCGGTTGGTCTTACTTTGGAAGAAGCAGCTAAACTTCGTGTGGAAAATCCTGAAGAGTATGTAAAGCAATCATCTTTCTCAATGGCTAAGCATGTCGCATCCATGCTTGAATTCCAGAGGAGAGGTGCTGTGACCTTTGATTACGGCAATAATATCCGTCAGGTTGCCAAGGATCATGGGGAGGAGCATGCTTTCGATTTCCCTGGTTTTGTTCCTGCTTATATCAGGCCCCTGTTCTGTGAAGGAAAAGGACCGTTCCGCTGGGCAGCTTTATCAGGAGACCCGGCTGATATCCACCGGACAGATGAACTGATCAAGGAGCTTTTTCCGGAAAATGAAGCCCTTCAGCGCTGGATTGACATGGCCCAGGAAAAAGTGGAATTCCAGGGTCTGCCTTCACGGATTTGCTGGCTTGGATATGGTGAGCGAGTGAAAATGGGATTGGCAATCAATGAACTCGTTCGAAAAGGTGAATTGAAAGCGCCGATCGTAATTGGACGCGACCATTTAGATAGTGGGTCCGTTGCCTCTCCAAATCGCGAAACAGAAGCAATGAAAGATGGAAGCGACGCAGTCGGCGACTGGGCAATTCTCAATGCACTAGTCAACGTCGCAGCTGGGGGATCCTGGATCTCTGTCCATCATGGCGGCGGAGTTGGCATGGGATATTCCCTTCACGCAGGAATGGTCGTAGTGGCAGATGGCACAGACCTTGCTGAAGAAAGACTTAGAAGAGTACTGACTACAGACCCAGGCATGGGAGTAGCCCGCCACGCAGATGCTGGCTATGATAAAGCCATTGAAACAGCGAAAGAAAAAGGCGTCGACATCCCAATGCTCCCTTAAAATGTAAAGAGACGGTGTTTGGACTGATAGAAACCAAACATGGCCCGTTTTGCAACAACTTAAACTATGGGACTTAAATATAGAAAGAAAGGGTGGAGAAGATTGACATACGATTTATTAGTACACAATATCGGCCAGCTTATTTTACCCAAAAGCTCTGATAAGCCATTGAAGGGGCAGGAAATGAAAGAGCTGAACATAATTGAAAACGCAGCAATAGGAATCATGGATGGGAAAATAGCCTGGCTTGGATCAAATGCTGAAGCCGAATCACTTAAGGCTTCCGAAAGAATTGACGCCCAGGGAAAGGTAGTTTCTCCTGGTCTCGTTGATCCTCATACTCATTTGGTTTTTGGGGGATCTCGTGAACATGAACTATCATTGAAGCAAGCTGGAGTACCATACTTAGAGATCCTCGCTCAGGGCGGTGGGATTTTATCGACGGTGGGATCCACTAAAAAAGCCACAGAGGAAGAATTGTTTGAAAAAGCATCCTTCCATCTGGAGAGAATGATTTCTTACGGAGTTACGACTCTAGAAGCTAAAAGTGGATATGGCCTGGATGCTGATACAGAGCTCAAGCAGCTTAGGGTGGTTCAAAAATTAAAAGAAAAGTACCCTGTTTCTGTTGTTTCAACATTCCTTGGCGCGCACGCTGTTCCACCCGGTTTTAAAGGGAAAGAGGATGAATTCCTGGAAGAAATGTCCCGGCTTTTTGATGATATTAAGGAAGGCCAACTTGCTGAATTCGTGGATATATTTTGCGAAACAGGTGTATTTACCATCGAACAGTCAAGGATGTTTTTACAACAGGCAAAGGAAAAGGGATTTGGCTTGAAGATTCACGCTGATGAAATTGATCCCCTTGGCGGTACTGAACTTGCCGTGTCATTAGGGGCAGCAAGTGCAGACCATCTGGTTGCCGCTTCTGATGAAGGAATTAGACAGCTAAGCGAAGGAAATACAGTAGCTGTTCTGCTGCCAGGAACGACATTTTATCTGGGGAAGGACTATTACGCCCGCGCCAGAAAGATGATTGATGAGGGAGCGGCAGTCGCTTTGGCGACAGATTTCAACCCTGGCAGCTGTGTTACTGAAAACCTTCAGATGATAATGTCCCTGGCAGCTTTGAAGTTGAAAATGTCTGCGGAAGAAATCTGGAATGCGGTCACGGTCAATGCTGCCCATGCAATCGGAAAAGCCTCCGAGGCAGGGACATTAGAAAAAGGGCGCTCAGCTGATTTCGTCATCTGGGATGTGCCTAACTATAAATATATCCCGTACCACTTTGGCGTGAATCACGCACAAAGTGTTTACCATTCTGGTAAAAAACTTTGGGAAAGGACAGCTTATGGTGAAATTCAGTTATCTCCAGCCAGGTAAGCCTGCGGTTTTCAAGGACCGGTTTGTCACAAAGGTCAATGAGTGTCTTATACCTTATTCTGAAGGGGAGAAAGGGGAGATCGGCTTAATCGGTCTCCCATTCTCTAAAACATCCATATCCTTATCGCAGGCTTCAGATGCGCCGAATACAATCAGGGCAAGCATGAGTTCATTCTCCACTTTTTCAGGTGAAAAAGAGAAAGATTACAAGGATATTAGCATCATTGACTTTGGCGATGTGCATACCCATCCAACTGATTTGGTGGAATCCATTGAGAGACTGCATGTTAGTGTTAGGGAAATGCTTGAAAAGAACTCCTGTCAACGGTATATCATGCTTGGCGGAGACCATGGGGTCAGCTATCCTTCCATACGCGCTTTCAAGGAACATTACGGCAAAATAGGGGTTATTCAATGGGATGCACATCATGATGTTAGGAATCTGGATGATGGCGGGCGGACAAATGGCACACCATTCCGAAGTCTTATTGATGGTGGTCACTTAATGGGTGAGAACCTTGTCCAAATTGGGATTCGTGATTATGCGAATGCGAAGGAATATCATGATTATACAAAAGAAAAAGGGATTTCTGTCTATACAATGGAGGATATTGAGATGACAGGGATCATCCCTATCATAAAAAAGGAACTGGATAGATTAGCTGAATTAGTAGATATAATATACTTATCTGTTGATATGGATGTCGTTGATCAGGCTTTCGCGCCCGGTTGCCCGGCAATTGGACCAGGTGGAATAACAAGCAGGGAATTACTTGCGAGTATTGCGGAAGCTGCTTCCTATGAAAAAGTTAAGGCGATGGATATAGTAGAAATAGATCCTTCGAAAGACTTCCGTGATATGACAAGCAGGCTGGCAGCCGCCGTTATGCTTCGTTTTATGTACAACTGATACTCATACTAACCAGCCTGCAGACCATTCTATTTGTCTGCAGGCTGATTTTTTTAAGGTAATGTTGGGCAAAATGCGGGATTTTATAGAATATCCAGTTTGGCATCCAGGGCAACCAGAATTTAAAGGAGCGCCTGGATATTCACAGCGATATCAGTAAATGTTGTCTTGACTTCAAGATGCTTGACCCTTCAATAATGGCTTTGATTGGCACTCGTTTTCTTCACTCCCTGAAAAATTATTTCGTCTTATTAAGATGTAATTATGAAAAAACTATGGACAGAAGGTAAATTTTTGACTGGACGATTATTCTGAGCTTTTAGCAAGAATTTGAAGAAATATAATTGTCTAATTTTCGTTGCTTGAACTATTTTGTTTTTAAAGTTAGAGTTATTTTATACATAATAAAAGAGGGTGTCAGCTTTTGAGCAAGAGGTATTTTACCATTGGAATGGCAGGGCATATTGACCACGGGAAAACGTCGCTGACCAAGGCGTTGACAAACGTGGATACAGATCGCCTGAAAGAAGAAAAAGAGCGGCAAATTTCAATTGAACTTGGCTTTGCACCATTATATGAGGATGAGGAACTGCAAATTTCCGTTGTCGATGTCCCAGGTCATGAGCGCTTTATCCGCCAAATGATCGCTGGCGTTGCGGGAATTGACCTTGTAGTACTGGTGGTTGCTGCCGATGAAGGTGTTATGCCTCAAACGAGGGAACATCTTGATATATTAGGTTTTCTCGGAATAGGATCAGGTATTATTGCGATCACAAAGATTGACAGAGTTGAAGAAGAATTCGTTGAACTTGTTAAAGACGATATCTTAAGTGAGCTTGAAGGGACAGTCTTTGAGAATGCCCCCTTTATGATGGTCGATAGTTTATCTAAAAAAGGAATCAATGAATTAAAAGAATTGGTTATAGAAACGCTGAAAGAGCAAGAAATGCGTGATGCAAAAGGAGCCTTCCGACTGCCGATTGATCAGGTATTTACGGTTAAGGGACAAGGTACCGTTGTCAGAGGTACTGTTTACGAAGGGACGGTCGAAGAGGGCCAGCTTTTAAAAGTCTTGCCTTCCGGACTTGAAGTGAGAGCACGTCAATTGCAGGTGCATCATAAGCCAGCAAAAACGGCTTTCGCAGGGCAGCGAGCCGCCATCAATCTATCGGGCGTTTCGAAGGATGATCTTGAACGTGGGGAGGTCCTTGTTTCCTCTGAACATTTTATTGTAACGAATACGATAGATGTCGCAATCAGAGTTGTCGAGGACCTCGAGCACTTGGTAAAACAAAGGACGCCAATAAAGTGCCATATCGGTACCGCCGAAGTAATGGGACGGATTGTCTTTTTTGATCGAAATGAACTTAAGGAAGACAATGGAGAAATCCTTTGCCAGCTTCGTCTGGATGAAAAAATCGTCACAAAGCGCGGAGACCGGTTCATCGTCCGTCGGCCTAGTCCGCAGGAAACGATTGGCGGCGGTTGGGTAATTGACCCGCGTGGAAATAAATATCGATTTGGTCAGCAGACAATAGAAGAGCTGGAGAAAAAGAAGACAGGTACACCAATTGAACGAATTAATGCCGCTTTATATGAAGCGAAGAGTTTATCTGTCGAAGAACTGATAAAGCGAACTGCTCTGGATGAAGGATCGATTTTGGCCAATCTGAACGATGACCAGTTTGTCCGGATTTCGAAAAAGGAATATGCCCTTATCTCAGTTGTTGAACTCATTGAAGAGGATATCAAGGACCGGCTGGAAGATTACCATCATGAAAACCCTATGAGAACCGGTATGAACAAAGCCGAGTTGCTTCAGTCACTTCAAAAATCATTTTCTAAAACTTTGCTTGAATTTATTATCGATAATGGCATCAACAAAGGCTTATTTCTCAGGAAGGAACAGTATATTTACCTGGCAAACTTCATTCCTCATGTCCCGAAAAACTGGGTGAAGCGGACAGAGAATATGCTTAACGAACTTAAGGCAGATGGACTAAAAGTTGCTTACCTGAATGATTATATAAAAACTGCCGGCATCCCGGACTCCATAGCAGTTGAGTTGAAACGCTTCCTTGAAGACCAGGGTGAGATTGTCTTGCTTGATGATCAATATGCCTGGTACGGAGCTCATTTTGCTGAGTCAGTCCAGAAGCTGAAGGATCATACAGGAGAAGAATTTGAGGTGCCGCAGGCTAAGGAAGCAGTGGAGTTATCGCGGAAATACATGATTCCTTTCCTGGAGCGTCTCGATTCACTTGGATATACAAGAAGAATTGAGAACAAGAGGGTTTGGCGGAAATAATCCTATCAAATGGATTATTGAACGGTGCAATTCTTGCACATAGTCCAATGGGTATAGGTTTCGGACAAATTAGAAGAAAACCAAAGGGATTTTGTCCGAACATGAGTGAACTTTGGACAAATTAGAAGGAATGCAACGGGATTTTTTTCGAACCCGAGAGTATCCTTCGTACAGATTCCATAATCAATCAAAAACAGCAGTCCCCCTAGGGGAAGCTGCTGTTTTTCTTCTCAAAACTGTTTACATAATATTATTATTTAACTCTCTGTAGATTTAACTTGCAATGGAGGAGGGATTAACCATCCCTTTGTTTTATTCAGTTTCAGCATCTTAGCCCCGAATTGTGCTTTAGCCATATGGAACTGGCCATACATTACAGCAATATCTTCCCTGATGGATTGGCCAATCATTGTGCTGGCAGCTACTAAGCCTTCTGCAACATCCTTTGAAACGGCAGCGGCAATTTCAGGGTCACTGAATCTTGCTCCCGGTGGAATATCTTCCAGATGAGCAACTGGGCGTTCGGGGGGGGCAGGAGGAAGCCCAATTCCATTTGTTTTTAGTAATTCCTCAACCTGCTTGTTTTCTTCCTGCATCGCTTCAATGGCTTCTTGAACAAGTTTTTTGAGATCCTCATCACCAATATGATTGATAAACGTCTGGTATGCAGCAATCAATCCGTGATTGACGGAAAGATGGCTCCACGTGCCATAAACCTCACCATAATGCATTGGTTCATCTTTAGGATTCCCGCTTAAAATTCCCATGATCGCACTCCTTATCGTTTCTATATTCATTGTTTTTCTCCTTATTAAAGGAAGTTGGTCCATTGATTATTTTGCATAGTCCTGACTAATTGATACTTATATTTTCATGGAAAATAAAGGGTGGAGTAATTTGAATGACGAATTACATAATTAGAGGAAATCTACGTTCTGAGACCCGCGTTTGGTGGATAAGAGGGGGGGGCTGGCTTTGAACAGTCAGCATCCCGAAAACCGGAGCCTGTAACCTTTAGAAATGCAACATGGTTAATGGGGGACTACTCTTCAAAAGGAAATAATACATACAAGACAGTATTCATCTGAGAAAACCATGAAGCGGAAATTGCGAAGGTCATTTTAGAAGTCAATCATAACAAGTATAATGCAAAGATTTTAACTAGCGATAATAGGAAGTTCTGGACCCATTTATCAGATGTTGAAGATGCCCAAAGCGATATAACAAAGATCTCCGGATATTCATCTGACGGGAAATTATATATGAAGACTTTCTTAACTTACCTGAATGAGAAAGAGCTTGGTCATTCCAAGCTCCTGATCATTCTCCGAAAAAACCTTCGTATATTTTAGTAATATCATCCCTTAACTTCTCAACCTGTACAATCCTGGCTTCTCTTAAATATTCACGTCCATCTGCATAGAGGACAAGGACGGGAACTGTGAAGGCCATCAAGAATCCGGCGATTTCTTCGACCTTGCCAGCATTTACTAAGCCGGTTTCGATTTTAGGGAAATCTTTCATTACTTCCTCAACCTGAGGAAGCAGACCATGGCAGACACTTCAACTGTCGGTCAATACATAAATAAAGCTTAATTCATTGTCACTGATCAAGCTTTTAACTTCATCCATTGTCGTTAGTTCTCTCATTAAATATACCTCCTTATCTTATTGATACCCATTTGAAAATAGAATAGCCTTATGCATAGTAATCATACTATAAAAAGGGTAATGGGTATAATAAGGAGGGGTGATAGAATGGGCAATCCGTGGAATGAACGTTTTGGGTCTGAACAATATGTGTATGGTGAGGAACCAAACCTATTTATAAAGAACCAGGCACACAGGCTGGAAAAGGGGCGGAAGGTTGTATGTTTCGCGGAAGGAGAAGGCAGGAATGCTGTCTACCTTGCGAAAAAAGGTCTAGATGTCACAGCTTATGACTATGCGCTGAATGGGTTGAAGAAAACTGAAGCCTTGGCTGAAAACAATGGGGTGAAAATCAAGACTGAACAGAAAGATTTAATTCACGATTCAGTACCAAGTGCTGAATTCGACGCAGCGATCATGGTTTTTGGCCATTTTGCTAAACAAGACCAAAAGACTGTGTATGATAAATTAGTATCGGCTGTAAAACCAGGTGGCATAGTGATGCTTGAAGTATATTCAGAGGACCAGGTCCAATATGAAACAGGCGGGCCAAGAACAGTGGATATGCTTTACGATCCAGCAGACCTGTTACAATGGGTGAAAGGATATAAAGTATTGCATTTCTTCTACGGAGAACAGGAACGAATTGAAGGTCAATTGCATACCGGGACCGGTCATGTGATCCAGGTAATTTTGGAAAAATAAAGCTTTGTATATTCAGCGATTCTTCTGAAAAGAAGGTCGCTTTTTTCTATTTTTACAAGGATTTTCCAAGGATTTGTCGAATTTATTACAGAGGAAAATTGAAAGGACAAAGGCCATGAAATTTAACATTGATAAAGGCTGTTTTTATGAGGCTTTATCCGATTTAAGCAGGAGTATTTCAGCAAAAGCAGAACCGCATATCATGAGCGGTATTAAAATTACAGCCCACACTGAAGGATTAACCCTGATCGTCTGTAACCACTTATTTTTCATTGAAAGGACAATTCCGATTGGGACTGACAAAATGTTGACTATTTATGAAACAGGAAGTGTTGTGGCACCGGCAAAACATTTAGTTGATTTGGTGAAGAAGCTTCCAGAGGAACTTACAGTTGAGTTAATGGATCGACATAAGCTATCAATAAAGACTGACGAAATCTCTGTAGTGTTAAGTTGTTTTGACGTAGAGACATATCCTAAGCTTCCTGTCCTCAACCTTAATAACAGTGTTCAAATACCTGGCAGTCTTTTAAATGAGATTTTGAGCCAAACGGCGTTTGCTGCTTCTTCCTCAGATACACGAACCGTGCTAACCGGATTGCTGGTCACCTTTCAGGATAACAAAATCAAATGTGCAGCAACTAATTCCCACAGATTAGCACTGAGAGAATGCGATATTGAAACTGACATTGAAGGCTCCTATATTTTGCCGCTAGCATCAGTTAAAGATTTCATGAGATTGTTCAACGATTCAGTAGATATGATTACTGTTTATGTAAGTGAGAACTATCTTGTCTTTAAAGCTCTTAATCTTGCAATGTACACAAGACTAATTGAAGGGAACTATCCGGATCTTGATAGTCTCATTCCAGCACATCCAAAGACAATGATTACGGTCCAAACTTCCAAACTATTGAAGGGAATCGATCGAGCCAGTTTATTTAACCGGGAATCAAGGAACAACAACGTTAAATTGGAATTGATGCATGGAAGCACCCTTAAAATATCTTCATATTCTCCGGATTTGGGCAATATTGAAGAAATACAGCAAATCATTGAATTACATGGTGAAAAGGAATTGTCCCTATCGTTGAACAGCACATTTTTAATTGAGGCATTAAAAGCTTTTACGGAAGAAGAGGTTAAGTTGAACTTCACCGGATCAATGAGACCAATATTGATCAAACCGAACAGCAACAAGCGTCACTTACACCTTATATCACCTGTGAGAGGGTAAATCAGAGAGTCTTTGGGAGGTATTTATGAAAGAAACAATACAAAGCTATGAGGATTTATTAACAATGTTAGACCATCTTCTGAAAGAAGAGAGTGAATTCAATTGGGATAATTTTTATTCTGATCGAGAAAGAAGAGTACCTTTTTTTGAAAATCATCCCGATGAGAACTTAGTGGAATATGTTGAAACGGAGAGAATTAAGGCGGGAAAAGCGTTGGAATTAGGCTGTGGACCAGGAAGGAATGCAATTTATCTGTCCAGGAATGACTTTCATGTGGATGCTGTCGACCAATCAGAAGAAGGATTGGGATGGGCTGAAGAGAGGGCAAAAGAACAAGGGGTTCACGTGAATTTTATTCAAAGCAATATTTTTGATTTGGATATTGAAGAAGGTACATACGATCTTGTGTATGATTCTGGCTGCTTTCATCATATCCCTCCTCATAGGAGAATGAGTTATATTGAGCTGGTAAAGAGAGCTTTAAAGCCTGGTGGTTTCTTCGCGCTAACTTGTTTTGTTCTGGGAGGAGAGCTTGGCGGAGCCGCTATTTCCGATTGGGAGGTCTATAGAGGTAGAAGCATGAGAGGCGGTTTAGGTTTTACGGAAGAAAAACTTAAGGAGATTTTTCACGACTTTAATGCAGTTGAAATCCGAAAAATGAGGGACAAGGGACCTGAATCTTCCCAATTTGGAACATCTGCACTATTAGCTGCATTATTCAAAAAAGAAACAATGGAGTGAATGAGTTGGGATATATCAGAGAGTTAAGAAAACTAGTGGGTCACAGGCCGCTTATTTTGCCAGGAGCTGTTGTGCTTGTTTTTAACAATAAAGGTCAATTACTTCTTCAGCATAGAAGTGACGGGGGCTGGGGTCTTCCAGGAGGATTAATGGAACTAGGAGAGAGCCTCGAAGAAACTGCAAGAAGGGAAGTAAAAGAAGAAACGGGACTCGACATTGGAGAACTGAAGCTTGAGGGCGTAATATCAGGTGCTGAATATTATTTAAAAGTAGCCAATGGCGACGAACTCTACTCAGTGACTACAGTCTATTCCACAAATGAATATGTCGGGGAACTAGAGATAGATGAACTTGAATCAATCGATCTTCAATTCTTTAGCTTGGATCAATTGCCTGAAGACTTGCAAAAAAGTTACATGGATTATATAAAACATTATCTTCAAAATAACGCCATAGAATAGTGAAAACGATTTGTGGCTCATTGTCCCGAAGTCGAGAAAGGCAATTAAAAGAGGTGTTCAAATGATCGCTGAACAAAGATGGGAAGATTTCTATTGTGATGAAGTATTATCTGGTAAAACCCCGGTTGAAAAGGTATTTGAAACGGAGCAGACTCTCGCGTTTCATCACACTCGGCCATATTATGAGGTACATATTATTATCATTCCCAAAAAACATATTTTATCCTTTTTAACAGTATCCAGTGAGGAAAATGAAATTTTGATTGATGTGCTTCAAGTTGTGAAGCAGATTGCCTCTAAGCTTGAAAAGGATTATGGGGCCTGCACGATTTCGACTAACATTGGAAACTACCAAAGCAATAAGCATATGCACTGGCATGTCCATTTTGGTGCAAGGGTTCGTGACGAACAAGGACGGTTGCTTCATGATCACCAGGCAAAATAATGGATTTGAATTAATTGATTTCATCGAAATGAATGAAATGGAAATGAACAAGTATCACCCGCTGGCAGGCTCTCATGCGATAATCGAGATAAAGGGCGGTTATCTCCTAGGTTTTAATAGCTTGAGGCAACAATGGGAAGTACCGGCTGGCAAAAGGGAGAAAGGTGAAACACCTTTGGAGTGCGCTCAAAGAGAACTGCTTGAAGAAACTGGACAGTTTGTTGAAGACCTTGAATTTATTGGATTGGCAAGGGTGAGGAATCTCCAAAATGAAACTGAAAAGTTTAATCCGATATATTACTCGTCAGTTGATTCTTTACTCCCTTTCCAAGAGAACGTAGAAATGACCGAAATAAGACTTTGGGATTTAAAAGAAACTATACACATCGATCAGGTAGATTTGGCAATATTAGACTATGTTAGTCTATTAAAGTTGAGAGATAAAAAGTGAAAAAAAAATTAACTTTCGTCAGACACTACTCACAGGTTTTTTGGTCGCTACAATCATGACGTTTGTGCGTAATATGTTCGATTGGGAAAATGGATTCTACTACGGTATTTTTGCTTTCATTGTTACTTTAGCTGTTGCCTTTATCTCACAGAAACTGATTAAAGACTAATCAAAAAAGGACTTATTCCTAAGTCCTTTTTTGTTCTTCTATAATTTTTCGCATTTGATAATAATCGTCGTCGGTACTGACTCAACTTTAGGGCGGTTATACCATCTGTTATGATCCCGGTTTATTAATTCCTCGTTGATTCTAACGTCTTCCACCATTTTCACAATCTTAAAACCTGTATCGACTAGTGAATTGATGTATGTACTTACTTTATACTGCTGCATGATGGCAGGGTGGTTCCATGCCTGATGATCATAGGGGCCTTCTTCATGGTAGGATTTATTAAACAACAGGCCATCCTCTGTATTTTGGATCCGGCTAAATAATGGATGTTCCCAGCTGAAAATGAATGTTCCGCCTGGCTTTAAATATTGATAGACATTCTTAAGTGTCTGTTCCAGGTTCGTCGTCCAACCAAGAGCGAAAATCGAGTAGACAACATCAAAATAGGCATGGGGCAAGCCAGGATCCAGTTCCATAGGTGATTGGAATAATTGAACCTTTGCATCTTTTAGTAATTCCTTTGCCGCTGAAATTTGTGAGTGTGAAAGATCCAACCCCCACAGTTCAGCAGCGCCATTGTCGTTCATGTACTTCAAAGAGTGGCCGCTTCCACAACCAATATCGAGAATTTTTTTTCCGCTTACGTTCTCAAACAGGTTAAGCTTAGTTTCCTCAGGAGCAAAGGGACCGTACTCGGGCAGTGCCGTTCTTCCATAAAATCGAGGAGCGACCACATCCCAGCTCTTTTTATTGATTAATAGTGTGTCATTGTTCAAACTTAATACCTCCAACTCTTAATATGTTATATTTCTCTAATATCTAGTATTTTCCTTCGAAAATTTTTGTGGTTTGTAATAATTAATGATTTGAAAATTCATTTGCCAGCTTATTAAAAGAATTTGATGATGGCTAATTCTAAATAGCTAGGTGGTTATATGGAGGGAAAGACGTATGCTAGCTGCAGGTATTCATGGATTAATCCTTGCATTCGGTTTGATCCTGCCATTAGGGGTCCAAAATGTATTTGTTTTCAATCAGGGATCAATGCACAAAAAATATAGGAGGGTATTGCCGGTTATCCTGACTGCTTCGATAAGTGACACACTCTTGATCACTTTGGCTGTGTTGGGAATATCGGTCATCGTATTGCAGGTTGCCTGGCTAAAAACATTGCTATTATCAGCAGGAATACTGTTTTTAATTTACATGGGTTATTTATCCTGGAAAAGTACAACCTCTGAAATATCAGCTCAACAGGAGGCTTTTTCCCCAAAAAAACAAATAACCTTTGCAGCCTCGGTTTCCTTGCTAAATCCGCATGCGATCATGGATACTATCGGAGTGATAGGAACAAGTTCGCTGAACTATGCAGGACCGGCGAAAATTATATTTGCGCTGGCCTGTATATTAACATCCTGGATTTGGTTTTTTGCACTTGCCTTTGTTGGCCGGCAAGTGGGGAGGTTAGGAAAATCAAATGGTTTTCTCATTATCATGAATAAGGTATCCGCTATGATTATCTGGGGAACAGCCATTTATTTGGCGGTACTTCTTTTTAACCGTTAAGAGGCGTTTTAAGGTTACATAAGCACCTTATGCAATCGATGAAGAAAAGCTGAAAAAAATAGAGTTCTTCATATTGAAAATGAAGGACTCTATTTTTACTTACCTCCTCCTCCGGCGTTTTAGATATTGGACAGTTGTCTCTAGTTCTTCCAAACGTTGATTTTTTTCTGTTAACTGAATCTTGGTTTGATTTAATTCCTCTTTTACTTCGCTCAATTCAGCTGAAAGTTGTTCGACTTTATGTTTTAAGCTTGTAGTGTCAGAATCCTTTTCTTTAATTTCTGACTGATTTAAAGTCCTTGAAAGCAATGATAAAGTAGTTGGATTTATAAAGCCTTGTGCAGCAGTCACCAGGGAGTTAAGTGTTTCTGCATTCAATTGATTATCTTTTGGTGCTTCAATATTATCGGTTGCTTTCTCGTTTTCTGGTAATTTCTTGAGGATTGCTTCTGTAAAATTAAGTATTTCATTTAATGACGGATCTTTTTTTAGACGGTCAATATATGGCTTTACTTCATTTTCATTCATTTAATACTTCCTTTCTATCTTTTAGTAAGATCTCCCCGGCATATACCGGTATAGCCGGAGAGACTGTAAGGAACATCAAGTTTCCAATCTTACAAAGAGATTAAGCAGCACCGTTTTCGACAGCAATTACTTCACCGATGCAATTGTAAAGGACATCAGCTAAAGCATCCTGACCCAACAAAATCGCAACGACTAAAGCAAGAGCCAGCAAAAGAACAACAATCGCAGTGATTAACATCTCTCCACCTCCTTCCGTTTAGAAGATAGGTAAGATCCGAACCTTACAACAACATCATATGTAAAAATATCGGACGAGCATCAGCTTATATCATAGATTAGTGAATTCGGGCTGCCTATTTATAAAACCTGCAGGCAATTGTTTGCTAATCTGCAAGGTTTCTTATATGTTGGAGTTACAAAACTAAGGAGGGATTGTATAATTGTCTGAGCCAATCGCCTTAACGAAGATAACAGTGATTCAAAAAGATACCCCTAATAAGATAAGAGAGGCTTATATTGGCGGTTTTAGTGAGCCTTTGGTTTTTGGAGTCCATGGCGGAGTAAAGCAGTTCTATGGTGTAAATCCAGAGGTAGAATATCCGTCAACGCTTGATTATATTGTTTCTGCAGCAGGCGGCTGACTGGTAGGAACCCTATCTGGCGCGCTGGAGGCGCGTAAAATACCAACTTCTCCTGATAAAGTCATGGCTAAAGTCCAAGGAACAATTGAAGCACCGGAAGGAGTCCTTAAAATTACGAAAATTAGCTGTCACTATGAATTGAAGGTCCCTGCCGGAAAAAGTGAAGCTGCCGAAAGAGCATTGACTGTTTTTGAACGGGGATGCCCGGTTGCACAAACATTAAGAGGCTGTATCCAGTTCACCCATACTTGGCAAATCGAAGAATACTAATAAAGTGAGTCCTTATCTAAATAAGATGAGGGCTCATTTTTACTTTATAATGGAAACAGAGCAAAATTGTGTCACACTTTTCATTCTGTTTCGACTTATCGTATAGATGGCGGAAATGAGGTGGGGGAAATAAACGATAAATTTAAGGAACAACAGATAATGGAATGGTATGAGATATATTATAAAGATATTTACCGGTTTATTTTTTACATGATGGGAGACCGTCAATGCTGCGAGGACTTGATACATGACACTTTTTTGCGGGCCTTTACGTCCTATGAGAAATTCGAAAATAGAACGAATGTGAGAACCTGGCTTTTTAGTATAGCAAAGCATCTCGTAATAGATGAAATACGCAGGAGAAAAAGAAAGAGGGTTTTTTCATTATTTGCTAATGACCCAGAGATCCAGTCGCCTTTTAACATTGAACAGTATATTGAACACAGAGAAACAATAGAGAGAACACTAGAAGCAATCCAGCAGCTTAAACCAGACTACCGGCTTGTGATTACTTTGAAGAAGGTTGAAGAGTGTTCCACCAAGGAAATCTCTGAAATCCTGGGTTGGTCGGAATCAAAAATCAGAAAGACTTTGTCTAGGGGCTTAGCTGCATTAAAAAAAATGGATGTATTGGAAGGGAGTGAATATTTTGAGAAAACCTTCTGATAGAAATTGGACTGTCCTAAGATCATTTACCCCAGCAGAAGATGAAAAAGACAGGATGAGAAGTAAGATCAGGTCATCGATTCGTGCACAAGCTGGATTAAATGTAAAACGTCGAATATTCGAGTTGAAAAATGTTGTATTAACAGCACTATTTGTAATCATCTCGGCAGGTCTGCTCATCCAGTTACAACAACAATATCAATCTCCAAATGGGTCAGGACAATCGCAAGCAGTTAATGAACTCAGTCTCAATTGGGATTTAGAAAGCATATATAGCGAAAAGAACGAGGAGGGTTATGCCTTTTTTGAAAAAGGCAACCTTGAACAAGTAGGAATGGCTGAGTTTGTAACTGATGGAGAGAAGAATAAAATCATAAATACGAGCGCTATGAATATGGCAAAAGAGATGGTGAACTTTCCTTATCCAACATCATTATATATCGAACACGTCAAAATGATGGATGTTAGCCTCCGGTACCATTTCTTCGTCGAAGCCGGAAAAGAAACAATGCATTTCAGTTTCGATTACCCAAAACTTGAATATTCTGAAATTTTCCAGGTCATTTCATCACTTGATGTTATCAAACCTAAACCATATCGACATGATGAGCAGCTTTATGTTACCCATGGCTACGGAAGTCTCCCTTATCCTGTTGGATTAAGACCAGTAGAGTTAATAGGTGATAAAGAAAAATATGTATGGGAGCAAGGGGTACCGCAACAGTTTAAAGATTATATCGAAAAAATCAAATCAACTGGGATTTGGAAGCAGATCAAGGGTGGCGGTTCATCATACACATTAGAATCCACAGATGGTACAGAAATAGTTGAAATTTCATTAAAAGAAAAAGAAATAACCTACCATTATTCATATCCTAACAGAGAAGAGTAAAAAGACATTTTTAGGAGAAAAAGGATTTTATGATAAGTAGCCGAATTCTTATATATATCTTGAAAAAAGGGGAATCCATGTGATTGATTTAGTGCGTGTGAAACAAGAGGAGGAACAAACTCTTCAAAATTTAATTCAATTTTATATTTACGAATTTACTGTCTTTCAGGATATCAATCTTGAAATGAATGGCAGTTTTGCTCCATTTGATTTGAAGCCGTATTGGTCCGAAGCTGATTTATACGCTTATTTTATAATCCGCAATGGGGAGCTGGCAGGTTTTGCAATGGTCGAAAGCGGAGACCCAAATGTCATCCTAGAGTTTTTTATCATGAGGAAATTTTACCGGAGAGGGTTCGGCAAAATTGCTGCATTTAAGCTGTTTGATCAATTTCCTGGAAAATGGAGCATCACTCAGGTAGAGAAAAATGAACCGGCAAGGAACTTCTGGCGGAAAGTGATAGGCGATTATACCAGCGGTAACTATATTGAAACGTTTGATGATTACAATCGATCCATACAAGAATTCAACACAGGATTAAAAGTTAAATAGTTTTATCTAAATAGCTAAAATAATGATTGCAAAATGACATAGCATTTGTTTATAATGGTAAAAATATCTAATCGATGATAAAGAGAGTAATTATTCTTCGTTTGCTTCAGCGAGTCAGGGACGGTGGAAGCCTGGTGCATCAGAGTAATGAAGCGCACTTTTGAGATGCTTGCCTGAATGGAAGTAGGGTCGGCCGGGAATTTCCCGTTATCAATGAAAGAAGGTTCCTTAGTGTGGAACAATTTGAGTGGTACCGCGGGATAACTCTCGTCTCTTATATAGAGGCGGGAGTTTTTTGTGTTTTTAAAAGGGGGGATTTCTAATGGAATATGTAAAACTGTATTCAGAATTGCTTACTGCCGAGATAGATGGGCTTCTTACTTGTAATGAAATAGAGAGGTTAATTGAGAAACCAAAATTTTTGCACCAGGGGGACTTGGCTTTTCCATGTTTCCAACTGGCGAAAACGATGCGAAAGCCACCAGCTGAAATTGCCAAGGGTCTAAGTTCACGATTGCAAAGCCAGGTCGATGGGTCATTCAATCGGTTTGAACCAGTTGGCGGTTATATAAATGCGTTCTTAAATAAGCAAAATGTCGCCAAAGAACTTTTAAACGAAATACGGCAAAAAAAGAATCATTATGGTGACCTTAACCTTGGTGAAAGTCAGACTATAACAATTGACCTTTCATCGCCCAATATCGCTAAACCATTTTCCATGGGCCATCTGCGGTCAACCGTTATAGGGAATTCCCTTTCACTTATCTATGAAAAATGTGGATACAGAACAGTGAAAATCAATCATCTAGGAGACTGGGGAACTCAGTTTGGCAAACTCATCACGGCATATAAGCTTTGGGGCACTGAGGAAAAAGTGAAGGCTGAACCGATACAGGAGCTGCTTGCACTTTATATAAAATTTCATCAAGCCGCTGAAAGCCAGCCACAGCTTGAACAAGAGGGCCGCGACTGGTTCAGACGCCTGGAAAATGGTGATGCTGAAGCACTCGAGCTTTGGAAATGGTTCAAGGATGAATCATTGAAGGAATTTAAAAAGATATACGACCTTATGGGAATTGAGTTTGATTCATATGCTGGAGAAGCTTTTTATAATGATAAAATGGAACCAATCGTGAAAATGTTAAGGGAAAAGGGAGTGCTTGAAGATTCTGATGGGGCACAAGTAGTCAAATTGGATGAATCTGAAGCTCCTTGTTTAATAAAAAAATCGGATGGTGCCACTTTATACGCTACACGAGATTTAGCTGCAGCCAAGTACAGATTCGAAGAGTATTCTTTTGTGAAGTCATTATATGTGGTGGGTAACGAGCAAACCCTTCACTTTAAACAGATAAAAGCAGTGCTTGCAAAAATGGACTTTCCATGGGCGAATGGTATTACTCATGTTCCATTTGGAATGATGTTAAAGGACGGCAAAAAAATGTCCACAAGGAAAGGCAAAGTCGTTTTGCTTGAAAATGTTCTTCAAGATTCTATTCAGTTGGCGGAAAAGAATATAGAAGATAAAAATCCTTCTTTGGCCAATAAGAAAGATATTGCCGTAATGGTCGGTACTGGTGCTGTTGTTTTTCATGACCTTAAAAATTTCCGTATGAATGATATTGAGTTTTCCCTTGAAGAGATGCTAAAAGTCGAAGGCGAAACAGGACCATATGTTCAATATACAAATGCCCGGGCACAATCATTGGTGAGAAAGGGGGCATTTGCAGATGGCGATGGGGAAGTCAATTTGGCTGCAGATAGTGAATGGCCCGTGATAACTGAGCTTCAAGTATTTCCGGATACAATCAAGAGAGCGATCGAAAAAAATGATCCATCCCTAATTGCTAAATATGTCTTAAACTTGTCACAGGCTTTTAATAAATACTACGGAGAAGTCAAGATTCTTGAAGATGATGCAGAAAAAGATGCCCGACTCCAGTTGGTCCATTCTGTTAGCATTGTTCTTGAAGAAGGACTTAGGTTGCTTGGCCTTAAAGCACCGAATGAAATGTAAAAAGAGTCCCTGGATAATACCAGGGACTCCATTAGTTTCAATTGTGTTCTATATAATTAGCGAAAAGTTCACCAGAGATGTCGCTTAACTTCAGTTCTACATCTGTCTCATCAAAAAACCATGTATCGTTTGATTCGACAAAAAAGGTAATTCCATCAATCTCTTGCTGTTCAGCAGCAATCGCAGGTGCTTCAAGGGAAAATGCCAGGCTATAGCCTTTGTTCTTGTCGCCAAACCCGGCATATTGAGGGTAAAGGCGGATGTGAAACGGTTTAGGTGTATCAAATTCCTGTTCAAACCATTTGAATGCGTTTTGATCAATCTTGATTGTCATCTTTGCACCATCCTTTCGTTAGTTTTATTTTAAAACCTGAATGGTACTGGTTGCCGTGCTTTATGTCACAGTTTTTGCGTTGTCATGAAAGTGTCAAATATACTTATAATAAAAACAGCTCCCAAATTGGGAACTGAAGATATTAAACATTTGATTCTTTTTTACGCATTGCTTCTGGGATGTAGACACAAAATGGCTCGCTGTCCATATAGTCACCGGTCACTGCGTACGTTCTGGAGCGGGAACCCCCGCAAACAAAGCGGAATTCACATACACCGCATTTGCCCTTATATTTGTCAGGGCTTCGCAAGTCTTTAAAGATAGGGGAGTTTCGATATATTTCAGCCAATGGTTTTTCGCGGACGTTCCCGCCAACTAGAGGCAACAGCCCTGAAGGCATGACATCACCGGTATGTGAAACAAACAAAAATCCGTTTCCGTCATTTACACCTTTAGGCGCTCGCTTCAACCCATCAATCACAGAGGCCATATCTTTAGTTAAAGTGTCTTCATAACGAATTCCATCGTTTTTATTGACTCTATTTTCTCGTGCTTTTTGCTGAAAAACTACACGTCTATAATGTTGAGCTGCAGTGGTTTTAATATCGTATGGAGCGGTTTTGCTTAACTCGAAAAGCCATCTAAAAACTTTTTCGTGTTCTGCTGGAGTAAGGCATGCATCCAGCTGTCCCCGACCTGTAGGTACAAGCAGGAAGATGTACCACATTACTACCTTGAGTTCTTTCATCAATTCGGCCATCTGTTCAAGATGTTCATAATTGTAGCGGGAAATAACCGTATTAAGCTGCAATGGCATATTCAAATCGTTCAGGTATTTTACTTTTTCAATTGTAAGGTCAAACGATCCAGGAGTGCCGCGAAAATGGTCATGAATTTCAGGAGTAGGACCATCAAGGCTGAAAGCCCATCTTGAAAGTCCGACTTCTTTAGCTCTTTGCATTTTTTCTTTCGTCACATTATCTGTGGCGCTAGGGGTCATTGAAACGCGCATCCCTTTATTAATTGCATATTCCGCAAGGTCAAAGAGATCTTCTCGCATCATACAGTCCCCACCAGTAAATACAAGCATAGGATTCCCCATGTCGTATATCTGATCGATCAGATTTTTGCCTTCTTCAGGTTTCAATTCCAATGGGTCAGGCTTATTCTGAGCATCTGCTCTGCAATGCAAGCATTTAAGCTGGCAAGCCCTCGTAACTTCCCAGATAACGATATATGGATTTTCATTAAAATCAATTCCAGCAGGGTGTCCGCCCGAAGGGTGTGTTTGTCTAAATCCATGCATTTATACCACCAACTTTTTTATCATTTATTTACTCATTATAAAATAAGAGATTGTATACGCATGTAATGAATGTTACATTATTTCGAAAACGGTTTTAGCAGGAAAAACAATATCTCTTTAGATAACATATATTGGAGGAGTTTAAAGCAACTCTAATAAAATTAACTGAAATATTTGAAACTTATTCACTGACCATTCCGTCTATTTAATGGGAGTAATTTGGTGTTCTGGAAATGGGGGATATCGGTGGTGAAGAAGTCTGTTCTGTGGGTAACCATATCTTTATTGATTTTATTCTGTGTAATAAGTTGGAGTACTTATAGCCGGTATAAACCCACCCCTCCGGATTTAGAAGTGGTTGTAGCCAAACATGCTGTGGAGGTTAAGCCTGTAACTTATTCGTTGAGGAAATGGGGAAGGACAGCATCGGCAGATACTAATACCGACCCTGCTGTCCTCTTAAAAGAATCACGTCCAATTATTGTTGAGACTGATGACAAGATCAGGCTATTATTTGAACAATCACCTGATTCTGTGAAATGTTACTTATGGGAAATGGATACAGGAAAGCTCGCATATAAAGGACTTAAAGGGTACCCATTAAACCTTGAGGAGTCGAATGTTGCTACTGGGGATTATGCAATGGAAATTCGTGCTAAATGGGGAAATGGCTACGTTTTATATAACACAAGAATTATTGTACACGATGATACCGAATAATCTGCCATTGGTTTGCCGAAAAGCATGCTAATGGCTTTTTCCCTTTTTGGAGCTATTTAGGCTGGCATATTTCTTTGCACTCTTGCCATACTAAAACAGTACCAATACTCTGAGAAAGAAGGGACCAATATGACAGTAGGAGCTCAAGTCAAACAAACAATCGCTGGTCTAAAAAGTGCACAGGCAAGTTTGGAGACTTTTGCACTTGGTACAGATAATCAGCAAGCTAAACAACTATATCAGACAGCTGCTCAACAAACTCAAGCAGTTATTGATAGCATTCAACCACGTCTGCAGGAGATTGAACAAGAAGAACCACAATACAAACAGTAAATAGCCAGGGAGGGCAGGGGGAACCCGCCCTTTTCTTATATAAAGGAGTGAAATAAATTGACAATTGCATCAGATGTTAACCAGGTCCTTTCAACGATAAAAGGGATTGAGGCACAGTTATCTTCCATGTCAATGAATACCAGTAACCCTGAAGCTAGCAAAATTTTTCACGAAACGATGCTAGTCATCGGAGAAATAAAAACAGATGTGCAAAAAAGGAAAACTCAGCTTGAAATAGAAGAGCCCCAATATAAAAGCTAGAAGGTGAGAAAATGAATGAATGGATGCATATAATTGTTTCGTCTGTGTTATTTGTGGTGACATTGTTTGCAATTACGAAAATTGGCGGGAAAAAGCAACTGTCCGAGCTGTCATTTTTTGAATATGTTTCGGGCATCACGATAGGAAGTATTGCTGGTGAAGTAATAATGGGTCTTGATGGTAATTTGTTTCATGGAGTTTTGGCCATTGTAATATTCGGATCTTTTACATTTTTACATGACCTCTTAGGAATTAAAAGCAAGAAGTTTAGTGAGTTTTTTGAAGGAAAGGCAACGGTAATAATAAAAGATGGAAAAGTAATGGAAGAGAATTTGAAAAAGGAAAAATACACGATCGATGAATTGAATTCTTTGTTAAGACAGAAAAATGTTTTCAAGACATCAGATGTTGAGTTTGCTGTTCTGGAGCCAAAAGGCGACATAAGTGTATTGCTAAAAAAAGAATTGATTCCTATTACACCAAAGGATTTAAACATGCCTGTCGCTCCTGAAAAGGAGACCTATACTGTCATCATGGATGGAAATGTAATGCATGACCAATTAGCATCTGTTGGTAAAAACAAAGGATGGCTGGATATTGAGCTAGACAATCTAGGAGTGACTATTGAAAATGTTTTTTTAGGTCAAGTTGATTCTTATGGCAAATTAAGCATTGATACTTACGATGACCAACTTCAGATTCCATCACCTCAACCGAGGAAATTATTGTTGGCCATGCTTAATAAATGCCAGGCAGACCTAGAATTGTTTGCTTTAGGGACAGAGTCGACAAGTACTAAGGAAATGTACAATAAGAACGCTAAAAAATTGCAAGAAGCGATCAATAAAGTGAGACCATTTTTGAAAGAATAGACAGCTTATTATGTAATCTTTTTCCGGAATACCAATTTGCAGATATCGAATACTAAGAAGGAGGGGATTATTAGAACTCCTCTAATTTATAAAGGGGTGCTGCCGATGAATAGATCTGCATGGATTTCCACGCTGATGAGAACGAATATACCTCAAAACATGATGAAAATGTTCGGATACAGACGTAAGAGAAATCGCTCCATGACGTATTCGATTGTAGGAGTTGTAGCGAGTGCTGCAGCAGCGTTTCTTTTTCGAAATCGCATGGGAGATGGAATGAGGCAACTTTTCCAAAATTCAAATGCCGGAACAGCTTTTAATAAGCCAGTGGCTGCAGGACTTACAGAATTTGCAAAAGAAATCACATCTGGATTGAATACTGGTAAGTCAAGTCCATCTAATGGATTCCATTCGACAACCTCGACAAACCCTGAAAGCAGTCAGATGATTAATCAAATTGCATCAGCTGCCAAAGAAACTGGAAACAGCCAACAGGTCGATCACTTGGCTAATCAACTGATTAAGCGCAACCTTTAATAACTTGCAAGAAACAAAAATCCCGCTGTTACAGCGGGATTTTTGTTTTTCACTTAAAAATAATATTAACCTCATATAAAGTAAATATCATTGTTTGTTCAATTAATTAGTTCCTTTTTCCCTTGTTAATAAAACAGGCTGGGTAAACTGGCATAGATTGTTAAAGTTACAACAAGATTAAGCTTATATTTCATTCATGTAACAAAAAGTGTTATTAAAAGGAAAAAAGAGCCTGAAAACCCTGTAAATAATAGGTTTTGGCTCATTTTTGGCATGTAAACGGTATTTTTACCAGAGGAAAACAATTCCTCACAAACCAATATTTATAGATTCAAAACTAGTTTGGGAAACTCTACTATTAAGCTGTAATCGAAATCAAAGGAGTTGCTCTAACATGAAAAAACAGCTTTTGACGGTGGCTGCAACAGCCGGGATTTTATTTACTTCATTCAATGGTTCTGCAAGTGCTCATGATAAATTACACACAGTACAATCTGGAGATTCTTTATGGAAACTTTCAAATATATATAATGTTGCTATAAATGATATTCAAAAGTGGAATAATTTATCAAGCTCAACCATCTATGTAAGTCAAAAACTATCAGTTTTAGCGCCGCACAGTCATTCAACTGGTGCTAGTACTGCCGTAAGCACATCTGGTTCTACGTATGTCGTAAAGACAGGCGATACGTTATGGGGAATATCAAAATCAAATGGAATGTCCATTAGCGGACTTAAATCATTGAACGGACTTAAATCTGATGTGATCTATCCTGGACAAAGATTAAAAGTGTCTGGGACTGTTGCTACAACTGCAACAACAGCACCAGCCAGCTCATCCAGCACATACTCAGTCCGTAGCGGTGACAATTTGTCAACGATTGCTGCTCGCCATAATTTATCGCTATCACAATTGATGTCTTTTAATAATCTGAAATCTCATCTTATCTTCCCTGGTCAGGTATTGAAGCTATCCGGTTCAGCTTCAACACCAGTTGCTACTAATGTATCAACTGCAAGTACTCCTGTCATGGCGACATATGGTTCTACCTCTAAGGTAAACTCATTAATTGCTGAATCCAAAAAGTATATAGGTGTACCTTATGTTTGGGCAGGGAGCACGCCGGCTGGGTTTGATTGTTCAGGATACTTAAACTATGCATATAGCAAAGTCGGAATTTCAATCCCGAGAACAGTCGCGTCCATTTGGGATGCTACAAAACCTGTTTCTTCACCAAGTGTAGGAGACCTAGTGTTCTTTGAGACATATAAGGCAGGGCCATCCCATGCAGGCATTTATCTAGGCGATGGCAAGTTTATTCATGCCGGTTCTTCAAGAGGAGTAGAAATCAGTGATATGAATAACTCCTATTGGAAGCCGCGTTACCTGGGTGCAAAAACTACATTTTAGTATATGATATAGACCTTTACCCACCTCTTTGAATTTTAAAACCTCCTGACAGGAGGTTTTTTTATTTTATTTTTATTTTTTGTTCCTATTCACTTATCATACAATAAACACTGCTTTTAATTTGTAAACCACTTGATATATAGCGTATAATCCAATTAAAATCTTATTTGCTAACGTGCAAGTGTTTGGATGTAGACCATCTTGGATTAAAATTATTTGTACATAGTGAATTCTGGTAGTTTAACGATTTGGAGGCATATAAAGTGAGAATTCCTATACTAAAGTTAAAAGATTATTTATTAGTTTCCATTCAAGTAGAATTAGATGACCAAACGGTATTGACTTTTCAAGAGGACTTGTTGAATAAAATTAAAGATACAGGAGCAAAAGGTGTCGTAATTGATTTGACTTCAGTCGATATGATTGATTCGTTCATTGCAAAAGTATTGGGCGACGTAATCGTAATGACAAGCCTGATGGGCACCAAAGCTGTCCTTACAGGTATCCAGCCTGCTGTCGCCATTACGTTAATAGAACTTGGCATAACAATGGAGAATGTCCATACTGCACTGGATCTTGAGCAAGGAATTTCGATATTAAGCCAATTGTTAGAGGGTTAGCCAAATGACAGAACCGATTATCATTAATATTAATAATGAATTTGATATAGTGCTGGCCCGTCAAAAAGGGAGAGAGGTTTCAAAAGATCTCCAATTTGGTGGAGTTGACCAGGCAAGAATAACGACAGCAATTTCTGAGCTCGCAAGAAATATTTATTTATATGCGGGCAGCGGTCAAATTACTATTGAGGTATTAGAGGAGAACGGAAGAAAAGGAATCCAGATTTCTGCTTCTGATAATGGGCCAGGTATTAATGACATAAGGATGGTCTTGCAGGATGGGTTTTCAACTTCAGGCGGTCTTGGTGCAGGACTTCCGGGGGTTAAAAGGCTAATGGACAGCTTTGATATTGATTCTATGCCAGGAGCTGGTACAAAAATCACGATTGCCAAATGGGCTAGATAAAGAGGGATTTGAATGAGGCTAGAGAAGATTCATCACGTCGCCATTATCTGTTCAGATTATGAAAAGTCAAAAGAGTTTTATACAAAAGTCCTTGGCTTTAAGGTCGTCTCAGAAATTTATAGAGAAGAACGAAGGTCATATAAATTGGATTTAAGTATTGGAAGTCACTATCAAATTGAATTGTTCTCTTTCCCAGACGTTCCAGCACGCCCGAGTTATCCTGAGGCTGCTGGTCTCAGGCATCTCGCTTTCACTGTGGAAAATCTATCTTCATATGCAAATTATCTTGAAAAGCAAGGATTGGAAGTGGAACCTATCAGAATTGATCCACTAACTCATAAGCAATTTACATTCTTTACCGATCCTGATGGATTACCAATTGAATTATATGAAAAGTAATATCAGTAATATCCTCTGTCTCGATTTCCACGCTTAAATTTGTACCGCATTGTTGCTCTGTGCAATTGGTTTGAGCAGACTTAAATGTCCCAAAAAAGTAAAGTGCAATTCTGGTGTCAAATCCACCCAAGATAATAAAAAAGGATGTTCAGCGACAGCAGCTGAACATCCTTTTCGTTATTTTAAAAGAGCCATTGCTCGTGAACTTGCTTACGTGCCATCTCTAGGATTTCTTCCTCAGATGTTTCACGGTCAGCAATGACGTTGGTTAAATAATTTTTCCCTTTTAGGTCTACGCTTACTGTGATTTCTCTCATCATACATTTTCCTTTCTTCTTGTTTTACTTGATGTTAAACCCCTTTGTTATACTAATTACCATCTTAACGATTTAGGTAAACCTACTGGACTGGCAGAAGTTTATATTTTAGTTGATGATATGTGTCTGGATGCTGAATTGCCACGTGAAAAGTCAATCAAAAGTTTGTTGGAATTCGCTTTAATGCAAAGTGGTTAGAGGAAAAGCTCCTCAACCATCATATACATCTCGCCAGCGGGTTTGGCTATATTCCTTAAGGGGAATAGCATGAATACTAATGCTAAGGAGGGAATAGCTCATGGATAATTCAAAAAAAGACCCGCAAAGCTTGGTTGAATACGAACGAGAAAAACTTGGCGAAGATAAAAAGATAGATGAATTCAAGGATCAAGGAAGAGTTCCCGACCAGCAAAATAGGTTAAAGGATCAGGAAAACTTGAGAAAATAAGATCAAAGCAAGCCGGAGATCATTCCGGCTTTTTTTTTGTATTTGCAAAGAAAAAAGTTTCCAATTTATGCAGGAAATTTTTTGCTTTTGGTTGAATATATATTATGGAAATATAGAGATTTAGAAAAGGGGAACAAGATTTTGAGTGCACATAATGCTGACCGTGCCGGGAGTTTGCTGATAACAGTCGCTGTTATCCTGCTCTTCGCATCTGTACCAATTGGGATTTTTATCGTATCTTTTATTCACAATTCAGTTTACCTTGACCGTTCGCACTGGTTTTTTGACAGTCCGATGTCATCTTATATTACGATGGTTGCGGTTTTTTTGATTATACCTGTGTTACTGATCTTCATGGCCATATACCTTTTTAAAACTGATGAATCAAGAAAGAGAAGTTTCAATGTTTTTATTGCCGCTGCTTTCACCCTGGTGATTATGGCTGCAGGTGGTTACTTGAGTATTGACAATTATTATTTTATGGATAAGAATGGCTTGTATTATGATGAGCTCTGGAAATTAGAACAAACCGAATATTCTTGGAATGAAATTACCGAGATGAAACAAATCAACAAAAAAGAGGGTGGTACCTTAACACCTGATAAAGTGATATTCACATATGATGATAAAAGAATTGAATTGCCGTTGACTCCTAAACTAAGAAACGAAATTGACCCTGTAATCAATTATATTGAGAATACAAAAGGGGTCGAACTGGTCATGGAGAATATCACTACAGATGAAGAATAGACGAAAAAACCCTTCCATCGAAGGGTTTTTATTTTAATTTAATCATTTAAGCAAACTATAATGAACAGCATTTATCTTTTAGACTTCTGAAAAAAATACTGGAAGCCGTAAGCGAAAATAGCAAATGAATAAATAATACTGAAAAAATACATTGGTTTCAGTCGCTCTAGTTGATAGATGCTCATTTTCTTAAAAAGCTTAGTGATGGGAAATGCTAATAAATAGTCAATCACCAGATTAATCCCTAAATACTGCCAAAGATTCCCGTAGGCCAGGCGGAACACCCAGAGGTTTGTAACAAAAAATGGGCCAAGTGTAAAACTAAGATCATTGAAAATTCGGGTTCCGATACCACCCGAGACTTTCCATAGTTTATATGGGTGAGATAATACCAATAATATCGAGACTAAAGCTGTAACAAATATCGTGACCGGAAGAAACCGCTTTAATGAACGTTTGGGGTATAACAATAATGTCGACCACGATATGAGCAGCAAACACAGCCTAAAAATATTATGTAACATGGTTGCTCCTTTCTTAAACTAATTTAAACTTTTGAACTGCGTTATGCATAGTTTCTCCAAATATACAAAATATAATAATATAGTCTGGAAAAGTTATTGTTGTTTTAATCAGTTAAATATGATAAGTTAGACCACACACATGACTTTTGTCCTGTTAAGGAGAATTTTGCCATGATCAATGAAGAGGAAAAGTTAATCTTTTTAAAAGAACTCGGACGTTTAATTGATGATTATAAAAGATGTTGTGATGACGAATATCAAGAGCAGATTTATGAAGATATCATGCATTTAATTAATGTTATAAATTGAATCAAAAGGGTTACCTTTTACTTACTGCTTCTTTAATTGAAGCAGTTTTTTTCTATACAAAAAATTCCTCAAAAGGTATCATAGTAAAAGCAGGGAGAATTCTACGTCACCGGGGGGTTTGGAATTTTGGAAACAAATAGGCTCGAGGAGCTAGAAAGAAAAATTCAAGAATATGAAACGATTATTTCTGAAATGTCCGCGCCAATTATACCTTCTATTGTTCCTCAAACAATACTGATACCTATTACAGGGTTAATTCGAGCAGAGCGTTTTGATAAAATACGCGGGAAAGTTCTTAACTTTATCCATAATAAAGACATTGAAACGGCAATTATAGACTTAACGGATATTAGTGGAGAAAGAATTGAGGATGTATGCCTTGAAGAAATAGGCAGGGAGCTTCATGAGATGGCTTCTGCTATCTCATTGATGGGTGTCGAAACGTTATTTGTAGGAATGAATCCAGAATTGGTCAAGCGGATGGTCCTTGATGGAATAAAATTAGAAGCACAATCTTTTTCAACCTTTCAAGCAGCCTTAAAACATTTGATGAAGCAAAAGGGCGTGGAATTCAGAAAAATCTCAGAATAAGAATAACCCGCCAGGTTTTTCCTGGCGGGTTATTTTACGATAATTTACTTCTCTGGTTCTGAAGGAGTGGAGATCTCTTCTAAAGCTTGTCCTGCTTCATCATCCAGTTTATGAGTTACGGCAAGGTCTCCCAATGAAACAATTCCAATCATCTTTCCGTCTTCAACGATTGGGAGTCTGCGAATTTGTACGTCTGCCATCAAGTCTGCAGCTTCCTCGGCAGTCATATTGACAGTACCCCTCACTGGATCAGTTGTCATTACCTCGGATATTGGTGATTCCATTGAAGTGTTATCAGCAACAGCCTTCAGAATAATATCTCTGTCGGTAGCAAGTCCTGTCAGTTGGTCACCCTCACAAATTGGCATGACACCAACATCGAGATCTCTCATTTTTGCTGCCACCTCGTGAATTGGTGTATCAGGGCTGCAATATTCTACCTCTCTAGTCATTACTTTTTCGATATTCATACTGTATTCCTCCTTTAATTTGTGTATATATAAGGAATACCCGGATGCTATCAAGGGGAAACTGTTAGTTTTTTGCAGGTTGAGTTGTTAAAATATGAATAAATAACAAATTTACATAGGAACGAGGGGAAAGTAATGATTGATTTAAGAAGTGATACTGTCACGAAACCTACTGAAGAAATGCGTAAAGCCATGTACTCTGCTGAGGTGGGCGATGATGTATATAAAGAGGATCCAACAGTCAGGGAGTTGGAAGAAACTGCAGCTGAAATATTAGGAAAGGAAGCAGCCTTGTTTGTTACAAGTGGTACACAAGGGAATCAAATAGCGGTTCTAACTCATTGTCGGCCAGGACAGGAATTGCTTTTGGAGGAAGAATCCCATATTTTTTATTATGAATCAGGTGCTGTAGCTGCCCTTGCCGGAGTCCAGACCAGGACCATTCCAGGGGCCAGAGGAGCAATGGAGCCAAAAGAGGTTTTGAATGCAATTCGAACTGAGGATATCCATTATCCTGAAACAGGACTAATCTGTTTGGAGAATACTCACAACCGTGCAGGGGGAGCAGTCGTTCCTGTCGAAAATATGGAAGCAATCTATAGTATTGCACTAGCCAATAAAGTGCCTGTTCATCTCGATGGTGCAAGATTGTTCAATGCCGCAGCAGCTGCAGGTGTCGATGTGAAGGAATTCGCTAAATACACAGATACTGTTCAAATATGTCTTTCAAAGGGACTAGGAGCTCCGGTTGGCTCAATCATAGCTGGTAATGCTGAATTTATCACAACAGCACGCAAATGGAGGAAGCGCCTAGGTGGCGGTATGAGGCAGGCAGGTGTCATTGCTGCACCTGGTTTGATTGCCCTGACAAAGATGAAAGATAGACTTGGAGAAGATCAATGGAATGCAAGGGTTTTGGCTGAAGCAATCGAAACGATCCCGGGAATGAAGCTTGCCAGGCAGCCCGAAACAAATATAGTTGTCGCAGATGTAAAAGGCTTGAACATCACTTCAGATGTTTTTGTCGAGAGACTGCGTTCTGAAGGAGTCATCTCCGGTACATTTGGCCCTACTTTTGTTAGGTTCGTAACCCATTATGATGTAACAGAAGATCAAATCCAGGAGGCAATCGAAGCAATCGCCAAGGTAGCCAGACAATAAGAAAAAAGCTGGATGGCTCACATCCAGCTTTATTTTTCATCACCGATACATGGTCCACTTCCCGATATCCACGAAACCCAACCGCTTATATATCCGGCCTGCCTCAGGGTTGTCATAAAAGAGGCATAATAACTTTCCTTCATTCATAACGTCTTTAAAAAGTTTTTGCATTACAGCGGTTGCAAGTCCTTTTCGTCGATAATCGATGTGAGTACATACTCCAACAATCATAGCAGACATTGAATTTTCCGCAGCCGTAGAAGCTGAAGCAACCATCTGTCCATCCTGCTCAAGGTAATAGGTTCTCCCGGTACCTGTTTCCATAGATTGCATTAATATTTTGCGCGCATTTGGATTAGGATGAAATTCTTCAATCCCAGCTCTTAATTCGATTATTCGATCCAAATCTTCAGTATTTGCTTTTTTTATTTCACATTTTGTTTGTCCAATGAACTCATCAGTATTACATTCAGCGAAATATGTCACTTGCTTTTTGCCAAGTTCGATCCCAGGTATAGTCTCGAATTTTTCAACCAAATCACTTTTTCCAGATAAGAAAATTTTATCAGGGAATGACTTTATAATCTCGGAAAATTCTTTCACGGGTACTGTGCCAGTTTTAGCATAAGGTATGAAAGAGTTGTGGAACCGAAGCAAAATCGCTGATAAATCATGATCTTCTCCAAAAAAACCCCACAGCTCCTGGAAATCAGAATCATAACCAAACGCCTCAATATCACCAATTATGAAGAGGTTCAATGCAGCTTCATCTTTTAAAAAGTCCATAACCATTTCGTTATCACTTGCTTTTAGTTTTTTAATCATACCAGTTTCTCCCTTTCAAAGCTTTTAAGTATATTATTTTAAATGTTAGAAAAATACAAGTCTTTTTTTAATAGTGAAAAAATACTATTTCTACTGTGAAAGTCGTTAATTTGAATGGAGACTCCTAGAAATGTATAATGGCACTATGTCTTAAAAGGAAATAGGGGGGGATGGAGTATGTATATCGTTCATTCAACTGTGAACATACCAGAAAGCAAGGTTGATGAAGTGATAGGCATCTATCAAAAAAGATCTAGAATGGTAGATGAGTATGAAGGATTCATTTCCTTTCATTTGCTTCAAAACGAACAAAAGCCATCAGAGTTGACCGTTCAAATTTCCTGGGATTCAAAGGAAAATTATATAAAATACATTACCAGTGACGCATATAAGAAAGTTCATGAACTGGAAAAGAACTATCCAGACCAGGAACTTGCATCAATCCGACCATCTGTTGGGCGTTATAAGGTGGTAGCTGAATGAATCATTCAAAAATCAACGCTATTATAGAAGAGGTTACCGACGGAATCTACAAAGACAATCCAATCCTGCTCGAAAAATTCGGGGAACGTGGAAGAGAGAAATGCAAGGAGGATAATGAGCATCATATTAAATATCTTCAAACAGCGGCTGCCATGGGCGAAGAAAAATACTTCGTTGATTATGCTCTTTGGCTAAATGGAATCCTAACCTCCAGAGGGATGAAGACAGAGCACCTTGTTGATAATTTTCAAAGATTGAAGAACGCTTTTGAAAAGATGAATGCAGACGAACATTCAGGAGTATTGATCAAGTTGCTTGAAATCGCGATTGAATCATTATCAGATGATGCAATAATAAATGAATGAGGTGAGGTGACAATGGAGAAGGCTATAGAGCTTGCCCAACATTTGCTCGAGGGCGATCAGGATACCTCCTGGGAACTGATAGAAGATGAGCGAAAAGCTTCGAAGGACAGTTTATATATTTATGAAAATATCATTACTGCTGCAATGAGGCATATCGGTCACTTATGGGAAACCAACAAAATTACAGTCGCCGATGAACATTTGGCAACTTCGACTTGTGATTATATACTGGCACGGTACAATTGGCAAAATGGAATAGATAAGCAAATATCCTCTAATGGGAAAAAAGCGATGTTTCTTTGTGTTGAAAATGAACAGCATTTTCTTGGCCTGAAAATGGCTAGCCAGCTATTTAGTGAGTATGGTTGGGAAACAAAATTCCATGGTCCGAACCTTCCTCTGGAATATGTCAAAAAAGCAGCTGAGGAGTGGAAACCGGATGCTATATGTCTGTCGTTTTCAATCTTGTACCATGCAGAAAACCTTCGCCCATATATTAAAGAGTTAGAAGAGCTTCCGCATCACCCAGTGGTAATTGTTGGAGGACGACTGTTAAGTCAGTATGAATTTGAACGATATGGTTCTGATCGGACGCTTTTCCTGAAGAACCTGGAAGACGTAAATGATTGGCTTGATCGTCATCAGCATGGAGTGAAAATGAATGTCAGATGTTAAATATTCACCACAACCTTATTTTTTATTAGATCGTGACTTTAATATTCTTGAATTTTCCCAAATAGGCGCAGAGATTTTTTCAATAGGAGATATGTTTCTTGAGCTAGTGGACTGGGAAAGCCATAAGAAAGCAACAAATATACTAGGTAATAGAGAAAGCAGGGCAGAAGGTGAATTGATCATGAAAACAAAAGAATCCCCATATGCCCTGTTTGACATAAGTGTTAATTGGAATGAAGACAAAGGCCATGTCATTTGTATTGAGAAAGACCATCGACTTGCTGAGTTAGAAAGTATTGTTGAGAAACATCGCAAACGTCTAGCCGAAACGAATATTGAGCTTCTTGAAAAAAAAGAGCTGGTTGAAAAAACATTATTTGAGATTAAAAGTCTTTCCTGCCCATTCATTAAGTTAACAAAAAGCGCGGCATTGGTGCCTCTTTTTGGGAATTTGGACGAGGAACTGATCAGCCAAAATGAAAAAAGTGTATTGGATAAAACCCAGCAAGGGGGCTATCTGGAAATACTTTTCGATTTTAATGGAGTCGGAGATTTAACAAACGAAGGAGTAGAAGCATTCGTATCTCTTGTTAAGGAACTCCAGTTAATGGGGCTTCAGCCCTGTATTATTGGAATTAAGCCAAATCATGCCTTTTATCTTAATAATTCAAAAACAGTGCCGGATGTACCGTTCCTAAATAGTCTCAGCAAAGCATTTAACAAACTAATATAGAATGAACGCTTCGATAAAATTATCGGAGTTTTTTTTTTAGTCCCGATAAATGAGGTGAATTGGAGCTTGTTTTATGGGTCTTTTTTTCTATAAATGCCTTCTAAAGCAAGCGGTTTCCCAATATTATTGGATCATGATTTACCAGTTCGTTTATGCCATTTTCTTATCGTTAACGGCACTAAATTTAAATGTATATAAGGAAGAAACATGTTGAACAGAAATTGACTATCATGTTGGAAACGTGTTTTTAAATTGGAAATGCAAATGGTAATACACTTCCAAAATAGCGTCAATACTGTATTTTTGTGTTTCATTTTTCCCAAACAGATAGGCTCGGTTAACAGTTGATATTGGCTGAAAATTTAAAATATACTTATTTCTGCAGCCGGCAAGCTGTAAAATTTTTTGAAGGCGAGAGGAGCAAAAGAATGAAAAAGAAAAGAATATTCGGATCCGCAGTACTTAGTTTGGCAATGGGTGTTTCCATGTTTGCGACAGGGGCTTTTGGTGCTACAACACCAGAAAGCCAGGATACTTATCGAGTTTTGATTCAGGGTCCGAGTGCCGAGAAAGCGAAAGTGCAAGAACAATATGGCAAGCGATGGGACTTTGGTAATCAAGGATTTACAGCAGAAGTAAACAGCAAGCAATACCAGGCATTGTTAAAGAACAAAAATATCGATGTTTCTCAGGTTGGGATCCACACAATTGATGCTCGTGTTGAAGGAAATGGCAATGGTAAAGGAAAAGACAAGGGGGATTACACTGTCCAGGCATCATATCCATCTGACCAAACTCCTTGGGGCATTCAAGCGATCTATAATGATAACTACATCCAATCTACAAGCGGCGGCGATGGAATCAAGGTAGCTGTCCTAGATACTGGTATTAACCGCAACCACATCGACTTAACTGATAATGTCGAACAATGTAAAGACTTTACACAAAGTTCACCTTTGGTTAACGGAACATGTACCGACCGTCAGGGACACGGGACACATGTTGCCGGAACAGCTGTCGCCAATGGTGGTTATGACGGAGCAGGTATCTATGGTGTAGCACCACAATCTGAACTTTGGGGCTATAAAGTTCTTGGCGATAACGGTTCAGGTTACTCAGATGACATCGCAGGAGCGATTCGCCATGCTGCTGATGAAGGAGTACGAACAGGAACGAAAGTAGTCATCAATATGTCACTTGGATCAAGCGGAAAAGATTCAATGATCGCGAGCGCTGTTGACTATGCATACAGCAAAGGTGCGCTTGTAGTAGCAGCTGCTGGGAACAGCGGTCCATATGCGAACACTATTGGCTACCCTGGCGCATTGACAAATGCCATCGCAGTTGCATCACTTGACAACGCATTCGTCAACGGAACTCATAGAGTATCCAACTTCTCTTCTCGCGGAAACCCTAATACTGACGGCGACTACTATATCCAGGAAAAAGATGTTGAAGTTTCTGCTCCTGGCGGAGGCATATACTCAACTGCAGTAGATGGAAACTACACGACAATGAGTGGTACTTCAATGGCAACTCCGCATATTGCTGGTCTTGCAGCGAAGCTTTGGTCTTCTAACAAGTACTGGAGCAACTCACAGCTTCGTTCAGAAATCCAAAGACGGGCTAAGCTTTATGACATCAAAGGTGGAACAGGAGCAGCAACTGGAGACGATTATGCATCTGGTTTCGGTTTCCCACGCGTAAAATAATAAAAGCTGACAACTAGCCAGCCATCCGGGTTGATTGATCCGGGTGGCTTTATTTCATGATTTGTAGTAATATATGAAGAAATAATTTATAAAATATAGAATTTTTAAAAAATAGTACTTTTGGTCTGTTTAAAATGTTAGAAAAGATGGTAGATTAAAAGAAAACGGTAGGTGAACGTATGCAATTCGGACCACTCATTAAATTTTATAGGATCCAGCAAGGTTTAACACAGAAGGAACTGGCTAATGGCATATGTTCAGTTCCCCATCTAAGCAAGATCGAAAGCAATTCGAAGGAAGCTAACGAAGAAACAATGGGCCTATTGCTCGAGAGACTTGGCGTCAACCTTTCATCTATTACAGAAAATGAAGGACAGATTAAGCAGCTGGTCGGTGAACTGAATGAGAAAATTGATTATTACTTAAACGATGAAGCTGATGATGTAATGGAAAAACTAAAGGAGTTTGAAGGTATTATTCCATTTACTACAAATCTACATACATATGAGCTCGCTAAATATAGGTATTTAATATTTAAGGAACTGTTGGCTGACGCACAAAAGCAATATGATCTTTTAAACAAACAGAAGAATATATTTTCCCAACCTCAATTGGCTTTATTTTCCTATCTTTATGCTGTATGGTTATTAAAGAAGGGGATATATAAAAAAGCCGACGACTTATTAGGTTCCATTGGTAAAGATTCGAAGATTGAAATTTCAAGTGGTGAATTATTTTACCATCGAGCAATCGCCAAGACAACTTTAGAAGAGCCAGGTTATGCTATTTATTACGGAAAGCTTGCATTGCAAGAGTTCATGGAAGATCACAACTTTAAACGAATACTCCACGCAATGATGTTACTAGGAATTAATTATACTCACTCAAAAATTTACGAAGAAGCTCAAGAGTGTTTTAAACATTTAATCAGGAATGCAGAGTTATTAAAAGAAACCAAACTGCTTCCGGAGATTTATCACAATATGGGTTACTTGCAAAAGAAATTGGACAATTACGAAGATGCGATATTATTTTTTGAAAAGAGTAAAACCTTACAAACCAACCAAAACACCCATTATTTAATCACAACTTATTCTATTGGAGAGATATATCTAGAGTTGAGTAATGAAGATAGGGCTCGAGAAGCGTTTTTAGAGGTTTATGAACTATCCAAGATGTTGGGTAGTCGTAAATATAGAATACTTTCAAACTATTACTTAATGAATCTTGAATCCCCTGAGAAGTCGCTTGCCTATACAGAATCCAAAGTAATACCTTACTTGGAAGAAAGTGACGGAAAAAGTGAAGAGTTAATTGGATTTTACAAAATGCTATCAAACCACTATCAAAAGATAGGCAGGTTTGATCAAGCAGTAAAATATATTGAAAAAATTAATTAAATGGAGGAATGAAAATGAAAAAGAAGTTAGTTGCTTTACTTTCAACAAGTACAATGGCTTTAGGTGTTTTAGTTGCTGGAATGCCGCCAATTTTGCCTCCAATCTGATTAAATAAAACAAAAAAGGCCCATTTAGGGTCTTTTTTGTTTCTTGAATCAGGTAAGTTATTTCAAGAAGTCGGAAAAAATTATAGTCAAATTTCCTAAAACTATTAAAACCCTCATAAACTTGGGAAAATTTTCACTGCGTTAAATTACCCCCAGAACCCTCATATAATATACGAACTATTTTCACGAAGCCGGAAATACATTTTGTCCAGCTGAAATATATGAGGAGGTTCGGTATGGGAACAATTAGCATGGATATTGACGAGCTGTTGGATGAGACAACGGAAATTGCTGAAACTGATCTGAGTTTTACACTGAACCAAATTGAAATTGACCGTTTACTTGAAAATACACGCCATTGGTAAAAGATATTAATCCGTTCCAGGATTCACTGGGGCGGATTTTTTATTTTTATTGGATGTATCAGAACGTATGTACTATAATTAAAATAAGAATTTAACTTATGGGCCAGGTGAGTGGATGAAGAATCAAATTAAGATATCGGTAAGAACTTTGGCTGAGTATGTACATAGAAGCGGGAGTATCGTATCTGGGTTCAGGACTGCTTCATCTTTTACCGAAGGCTCACGAATCCATCGTGAAGTCCAAAATACATATAACGAGCATGATCAAAGTGAAGTTTTTTTAAAGACAGAAATAGAGTATGAAGGCCTTCATTTTATTATAGAAGGACGATGTGACGGGATTCTTTTAAATGGCGGACGTACTACCATTGATGAAATAAAGTCAACTTCTTTAAGCCTTGACCTTATCGATGAGGATACTAATCCTGCTCACTGGGCCCAGGCAGAATGCTATGCTTATATGTACATGCAGGAACATGAACTTGATTGTGTCGATATCCAGCTTACTTATGTACAGAAATCCTCTGGTGAAATGAAAAGATTCATAAGAACCCGCACATATAATGAGCTAAAGGAAGCCATATTGAATATGGTTTCTGTATTTGCTCCTTATGCGAAATTACATTTAGAGCATGAAATGAAAAGAAAACAGAGCATAAAAGACCTGGAATTCCCTTTTGCTCAATACCGTAAGGGACAGAGGCAGCTTGCTGGTTCAGTGTATAAAACAATCCAGGAAGAAAAGACTATTTTCGCTAGTGCTCCTACAGGTATCGGCAAGACAATATCCACAATCTTTCCGTCCGTCAAAGCTATAGGCGAGAACCACCTGAAAAAGCTTTTTTACTTAACTGCCAAAACAACGACAAGGCAAACAGCAGCGGAAGCTTTCAGTCAACTGTTTGCTAAAGGTCTTCATATGAATGTAGTAACCATAACAGCAAAGGACAAGGTTTGTTTTACTGAACAAGGGATATGCACCAAGGAGCATTGTGAGTTTGCGGATGGCTATTATGACAGAATAAACGAAGCAATACTCGATATTTTGCATAATGAAAACTCTTTAGACAGGCTTTGTATTGAAAAATACGCCCTCAAACATAGGGTTTGCCCATTCGAATTTTCTCTGGACCTTGCATATGCGGCTGATACAGTCATTTGTGACTATAATTATATATTTGACCCAAAAGTTTCTTTAAAGCGTTTATTTGATGACCATAAAAAAGAAACTGTGCTTCTTGTTGACGAGGCCCACAACTTGGTTGACAGAGGCAGGGATATGTTTTCATCCACTATGGAAAAGGCGCCATTTTTGCAGATTAAAAGAGAGTATAAAGAGAGAAATAAGGATATTCATGATATTACCAATAAGCTTAACGACTTCTTTATCAAAATAAGAAAGCAGGCTGAACCGTCTAAAACGATTCAGTTCAAGGAGCCAATTGGGGAGTTTAATCCGTTAGTGCTGGAATTTATTGACCATGCTGAAAAAGAATTGCTAAGAGAGAGTCCAGGGGATTCAGAGCTTTTGCTTGAAACCTATTTCTCCGCGCAGAACTGGCAAAGAATAAGCAAGCTAGTTGACGAAAGGTTCATTTTATATGCAGAGGTTCAAAGGAATGAGGTTATAGTAAAGCAATTTTGCCTTGATCCTTCTTATCTGATCAAGCAAGCAGGTAAAAGCTTTAAGGCTCGTGTTTTCTTTTCGGCGACTTTGAGTCCAATTGGTTATTACATGGATATGTTGGGTGGAGATGATGATGATTATGTTGTCAGAATTCCTTCTCCATTTTCACAAGAACAAAACCAGGTAATGATTCATCCTTTATCAACAAGATATAAGGATAGAGAGAACTCGATACAACCAATAGTTAAAACACTGATCGAAACCATTCAAAGCAAGCCAGGCAACTACTTAGTCTTCTTTCCTTCCTATCTATATCTTAATTCGGTATTGGAAGAATGGAATCTTGGCGATCACGGTATACCTACAATTGTACAAGGAACAGGAATGGCAGATGCCGAACGTGAAGCGTTTCTGGAATCCTTTAAAGCAGATGGATCAGGTTCATTGGTAGGGTTTGCCGTCCTGGGAGGTGTTTTTTCAGAAGGAGTGGATTTAAAGGGTGACCGATTGAATGGTGTAATAGTAGTAGGTGTTGGTCTGCCTCAGATCGGCTTTGAGCGGGATTTGATCAAACAGCATTTTTCATCCAAAGGGAAAAATGGATATGATTACGCCTATGTTTATCCTGGCATGAACAAAGTGCTTCAGGCTGGCGGCAGATTGATACGCTCAGAAAAAGATACAGGAACAATCATATTGATCGATGATCGGTATTTACAGCAAAAATACCAATCCCTGCTTCCAGATGTATGGAGAAGATATGTGATTTTATAGGGAAACATCCTGCTTGTAGTATAGGATGTTTTTATTTTGTATTTTTTTAGAGGATTTAAAGCCAAAGCGGCGAATCTTCCGTCTAATGAATAAGAACGGTAACAAGGGGGTGCACCTATTGCTGAAGTTGATTAAAAAAGCACAGAAGGGAAATGACAAAGCATTTCTCGAGCTTTTCCAGCAATATGAGCAAGATCTATACAAGATGGCGTTTATATATGTGAAAAACCAGAATGACGCATTGGATGTTGTACAGGAAACAGCTTACAAGTCTTTTAAATCCATTAAAGAACTGAACGAGCCTAAATATTTTAAGTCATGGCTGATCAGAATAGCCATCAGCTGTTCTCTCGACATTCTAAGAAAAAGGAGAAAGGTTGTGCCGCTGAAGCCCGATTTTGATGAATTTATTTCCGGAGCAGTTGATGAAGATTTAACATCCGAAATTACATTAAAGGGATTGATTGAAGAGCTGCGGGAGGAAGAAAAAAGTGTAATCCTTCTTAGATTTTATCAAGGAATGACTTTAAGAGAAGTTTCAGAAACATTGAATATACCACTAGGTACAGCAAAGACAATATTGTACCGGGGATTGGGGAAGCTTCGCAAAGATTTGGAGGGAGATGAGGCAAATGAGCAATAAAAACCGATCAGAAATGAATAAAATTGAAATCCCAAAAGAATTGAGTGACCGGAGCAGAATAGGGATTGAAAAGGCAAAAATGGAGATAGGAAAAAGCAATAAAAAGAAATGGCTCGCCTTTGCAACACCCGGCATTGCTGCGATCATTGCCTTGGGAATCGCCGGTCCTGGATTGCTTTCAAATAAACCTCCTGAAAATCCTGTGATTCAAACGGTAAAAACCAGTCATGCTTTTGATGTTACTGACCCTCAAAGGCTTGTCGGATGGGCTGACAATGTGTTCGTTGGAAAAGTCATAAAGATGTCTGGAACTTCTGAAGAAAGAGGAATGCTTGAAACACAGTTCAAAGTGGAGGTGGCTGAGAATATCAAGGGTGAATTACAAGATGAGGTAACAGTCAATCAGCAGGGGGGCTATGAAGGGCAGAACCTGATACTGGTGGAGAATGACCATCTGCTAAAAGAAGGAGAAAGCTATTTATTTGTATCGAGGAAGAATGAAGAACAGGACTGGCATACAGTTGTTCCGGTTTACGGAGACATTATGATCGAAAGTGAAGCACATAAAGAAGAAATGCTGAGCAAATACAAAAAGGCATATCAGGAAGAAATTCCATTTGAGTAAGTTTAAAAGACCAAGATTCTTGGTCTTTTATCTTTCTTGGAAAAAATCATTAATCCTTATCTTCATTTTTTCTTTATTACTATTAAATTGGTGAAGGCGATGGCCATTCGCACCTGAAGGGTGTGGGAATCCGTATAAGACATTATTTTCCTTAATTATGCCTGCTCGCGTATATTCTGCTATGATTTCCTCGACTCCTTTACCAAGCGGGATGATCAGAGCATCCTTAAGTAAGGCAGCCTGGGGCTCGAAGAATTCTGCCAGAAAAGAAGTCAATAATTCATTCTTCTTGATTTTCGGGCTATGGCCGGTATAGTTCTTTCCATTGATAAAGACTGCATAAGGAATGAGAGAAGTGGTATGAAGCAGGTAATCTTTATCGTTAAAAAGCTTCTCGCAGCTTTTTAAATCCAAAAAGTTATTCAGGTCTAAATCATTGAGCATTTGGATGATGTTACTGCGAAGTACCCCATAAAACCTTGCCTCACGCTTACAAATATAAGCTACCTCATCAAGAGAAAGGTTTTCCTCTAAACATTTTCGGGCAACCGCAATCGACTTACTCATTTGTTGGTACCCGGGTGTAATTCCTACAATAAACACTTTGGCCTTTTTATTGATATATTCGTTATGAGTGCAATAGTAAATTTCAATGTTATTTTCCTTGGCCATCATAAAATCCAAAGTTAATAGTTCGCCTCGACTATAACTTTCTTTTAAAGGGAGATTTGCAATTTTCTTGTAGTATTTCTCCAGCTTGTTCATGCTTATCCCCCATTACATTAAAAGTTGCTAATTTCAGTTATTACCTTTTTCAATACATCAATCGAATCAACTGGCCGATCTGCATAGTTGAGACTGTGCTCTGTTCCAGGCAGTAAAAGTGTCTGTATATTTTCCTTTTCTTTCAGTTTCTCAAATTTTTCAGATATAAAACATGGATCTTCATCACCAATGATGCAAAGACCATTTTGTGATGATGAAAGCATCTTATCCATAACATAATCCAATTGCAGAAGCGGAGTAAGCCAGACAATTTTTGCGTTTTTTAATGAAATTCGTTCTACTATTGAAGATAGCGCTATCGTTCCCAGTGATTTTCCGATTAAAGTATAAGTTTGGTATGGCTGGTACTTAAGGATATGATCTAGTACTGAATTGACATCCTCCGTTATTTGACGTATTTCTTCTTCCAAGGTTAAAGATTCTGATTGAACAGTATTGTAATCATAGTTAACATGAAGAACATCAAAACCTTTATTTAAAAAGACTCCAGTAGAATAATGAAATAAAGGTCCCTGGACAGTATATCCTCTTCCAGGTAGCATGACGACGAGGGAACTTGCTTGCTTATTCTGTTTGATAAGTTGAAATGGAACTGGCTGGTTCTTGTAACCGGCGACAGAACCTTTGGTAAAAGTGTACATTTTCATAGCTCCTTAAAAGTTTTCTCTATTATACATGAATTTTCAGAAAATGGAATTGCAAAAATATATTGACTTTGACGCTGCGTCATAGTTTACGATCTTAATGTGGAGGTGATCGAGATATGTACAAAGTAAAAGAAGTTGCGGAGACGACTGGAGTAAGTGTGCGGACTCTGCATCATTATGATCGTATTGGTTTACTCAAACCGGAGGAGGTATCCTCTGCTGGGTACAGACTTTATTCAGATGAAAATCTTGAGCGCCTACAGCAAATTTTAGTTTTCAAGGAAATGGATTTTTCTCTTCATGAAATCAAGGATATTATTGATCGGCCAGAGTTCAACCGCAAAGAAAATCTCAAAAAGCATAAAGAATTGCTTTTAGCGAAAAAAAAGCGGCTTGAAGAGATTATCCGGACAGTGGAAATGACAATTGATTCAATAGAAGGAGGTTATCAAATGGAGAATAAGGATATGTTCAAAGGTTTTGATATGAAGGAAATCGAAGAACATCAGAAGAAATATAGTGAGGAAGCGAAGGGAAGATACGGTAAGGAGACTGTCGAAAAAGTAGAGAAGAGGACCGCTGGATATTCTTCTGAAGACTGGGGGGAAATCCAGAATAAGACAGATGAAATTTATAAGCGGATCATGGCCGGAATGGACTACGGTCCAGAAGACCCGGGAGTGCAGCGGGCAGTAGCGGATTGGCGCCGGTTTATCACTGATCATTATTATGATTGCACCCTGGATATATTTCGCGGTCTTGGGGATTTATATGTCGATGACCCACGGTTCACAAAAAATATAGACAAATACCAACAAGGACTAGCAGCGTTCTTTAAAGAAGCAATACATTACTATTGCGATCAGCAAGAAAAGTAAATCAGATTAATATACCCGAGCAGCCAATTGATATTGGCTGTTTATTTGTTTCTGAGTGAAACAAATCTCTATTTCCTACGTATTAAGATATAGCGTTACAGCTCTTTTGTCTGCTTAGATGTTTATAGATTCCATAAAAGTGAATGAGGGTATTACTAGTATGAAGGAGGTTTTTTTATGAAAAAGTTTTTTAAAAGAATTAGGCTTATATTTAAAGTAAAAAGGTTTTTCCCTTTTTTAATAGAGTTCTTTACTTCTAAAATGGTCCCAGTAAAGCAAAAAGTCATTTCAACTGGTTTAATCATCGGCTATTTTCTGCTGCCGTTTGATATCATCCCAGACTTCTTAACCCTGATAGGGATTGTAGATGATGTAGGCGTGCTGCTTATCATTTTCCAACAAATAATAAAAATGGCTCCCCCTGAGTTAAAGGAAAAACATAATCTAGATTAAAAGGCAGATAGATAAATCTAATACATGGAGTCATTGGACCACCATGATCTATCCGGTGTGGCGATGATAGACACAATGGTTGCCCACCAGTTATTCCAGCTTTTAAATGCATTGAAATTAATAGGCGTGAAGACAACACTTTCTGGTATCAGGCCTGAAATAGCCCAGACAGCCGTACAGCTCGGGCTTTCCTTTATAGAAACAGAAGTTCGAACAAGCCTGGCCCAGGATCTTGAGCAAAAATAATATGTCTGTCTTCGTAAAGATTGTTGTTAAAATTCTAAAGCCGATTTTAACGATTTTGTAGGTAGGTATTAAGTTTGCATGCTCGTTTCTCTTTCTAAAAGTCGACTTTGCGAAGATACGCGGTTCATTCAATTCTAATTTGTATTCACTGCAATATAATTTGAGAAAAGAGCCAACAAAAGTAAAAGGCTTTCCATTGTGGAAAGCCTTTTACTTTTGTTGTTTAATAAAATTATTTAGTTGTGGATATCTACATGCAGTATTCGTGAACCAGCTCCAGCGCCTAGCCCCTCGAGTCTCTTGCGCTTTTTATTCTTAAGCCATTATATATTGATCTTCACGAAATCCAGTTTTATTCTGAACGATCTCATCTACTTCAGAACCATCAAGTGTTTCTTTCTTTAGCAATTCTTCTACTAGTCGTTCAAATTGATTCTGGTGGGCATTTATGATCATTTCGGATTTTTCTAAAGCGTCATCGAAAAGTTCCTGCATTTTTGTTTCTTTTAAGCCTTTGCTAAATGTAAGTGAGAAACCTTCCTGAAGCAATCCGGTGTCTACCATTTGCTCAATGATCTGTTTAGCCTGTTGGACATCCCCGCTTACCCCGATACTGTGCTCACCAAGAATCAACCTTTCAGCGACACCGCCTGCAAGAATCATGGCAATCCGGTCGATCAAGTCGCTGTGTGTGGACAATTGAAGCTCTTTTGGAATTGGAGCCACATAACCGAGTGCCTGTCCCCGAGGAATGATCGTTGCTTTACGGACTGAACCAGGTTTAGTGACAGCTGATACGAGAGCATGTCCCGCCTCATGGATTGCTACCCTGCGCTTTGTGTCGGCATCCTGAAGGGTGCGGGACGTGCTACCTAGTATTGTTCGATCGAGAGCATAATCTATATCACTCTTCGAAATGAAATCCTGTCCATTCCTTAACGCTCGTCTACTGCCAGTTTCAAACATTGAATGTAACTCTGCGCCTGAGAATCCAGAAGTACTTTCTGCCAGGTCATCCAATGATGCTACTACATTGTCAGAAAGGTTTTTCTCTTTAATATGGATATCGATGATTTCCCTTCTCCCTTTCGTATCAGGAAGAGGGATGTTAAATGAGAAATCGATACGTCCAGGGCGCAGGAAAGCATCATCAAGCATGTCTTTTCTGTTTGTTGCAGCAATGAAAAGAATGCCATCGTTAGAATGTCCCCCGTCAAGCTGGACAAGAAGCTCTGTTAATGTCTTTTCACCTTCTTCACCGCCATGGGGTTTACGCTTGCCTGCAAGAGCATCGACTTCATCGATGAAAATTACAGCAGGGCCTTGCTTGCGGGCACTTTGGAACAAGCTGCGGACACGCGATGCACCTACGCCGATGAACATTTCATTAAATGCAGATCCACTGGCTGAGAAGAAATTGGCATTCAATTCACGTGCAATAGCTTGTGCGAGTAAGGTTTTTCCTGTGCCTGGAGGTCCGTATAATAGAATCCCCTTTGGAGGCTTAATGCCCATCTTTGATGATTGATCTGGATTTTTCAAGATTGATAGAGTCTGGATGATTTCCTCTTTCATTTCTTCTTGCAATCCACCTACATCTGCTAAGGTAATGGAAGGCAGGGGGTTAGGCTTTGATAAACTGTTTTTCATTCTATTGCCTGTGCCTATACCTCCTGTTTTCTTTTGGATCACGAACGCAGTACCCATCAACAGCAATAAGACTCCACCAAGGATCCAAGCGCCATACTTGCTGTTGTTCATATACTCATAGTTTATATTATATTTCTCTACTAATTTTTCAACCATCTGGCTGCCAGGAGGAACTTGGGAAACAAATGTGGAATCTTTTGTCTCCAGTACAAGTGTTCCATCCATTTTTTCAATAAGTGTTGCTTCGCCACCATTTAGGCCCTCAATGGACTTGACAAGCGAAGAAAATGGAACCGATACTTTATCATCAGTATTTTGAACGACAAATGTCGCTGCTAACGTAATTATGACCATAAACGCCGCAAAAAGCGGAAGGATCTTAGAAACAAACTTCGGATTTGAATTCATAGTTTCAGCTCCTTATTAATTCTAAATACCATTATAAGTAATATACCAACGTTATGAATGGGTAAATTGTATGACTCGCAGTGGTAAATAAATGAAATTAATAGGCTTGATGTTTAGAAATGTTGCTAAGACGGGTATAGAGCAGGTTTTTTGTATTTGGTGTTGGGAAAATTCATGTGGACAAATTGTGACATTAATCGTAAATGGAAAAAAATACAAGTGTGAGCTGAATAGCTACTTGAAACTTTTGGAAAGTAAAGATAGGATGGAAAGAGAAATACTTAAGTAATATTCTGACATTTATTTTGTGCACTCAGGAGGGGTCTGTTTGAAGGGCTGGAAGAATCCCATGCTACTGGTTCTAGGAATTGGGATTTCAAACATTGGTAATTGGATTTATTTTGTGGCTATCAATTTATTAGTATTAAAATTGACAGGCTCTGCTGCTGCGATTGCAGGATTATTCATCATCAGGCCGCTGGCGATCCTCCTGACTAATACTTGGGCTGGCAGCGTCATTGATCGGGTCAATAAGAGAAGGTTAATGATTTTCATCGATGTCCTTCGTGGTATCTTAATAGCGATCATTCCATTATTTACTTCTCTAGTTCCGATTTATATAATTATGTTCTTAACTAATATAGCGGGGGCATTTTTTGGCCCTACTTCAGAAACTTACATAACGAAGCTTATTCCTCCTGAAAAGAGAAAACGCTTCAATTCAATTTTTTCGTTTGCAACATCCGGGGCTATGCTGGTTGGACCCAGTGTGTCTGGACTGCTGATCATGTATGGGAGCATAAGTACAAGTATCTATATTAATGCAGTAACTTTCTTTCTATGTGCTATAGCAATTTTCTTCCTGCCAGATGTTGATGAAAGGTTAACTAATGAACAATACAGAGATCGAATTACGATGAAGATGATCGCAGCGGATTGGAAGGCAGTAATCAATTTTGGGAAAACAGCAGCAGGTTTTATGGTGGTTTTCCTGATTTTTCAGTTCATTACATTAATCTCATTTGCACTTGATTCTCAGGAGGTAACCTTCATTCAGCAAGTTGTCGGCTTATCGGAAAAGAATTACGGACTGTTGGTAAGTCTTACAGGAGCGGGGTATGTGGTTGGTTCATTTGCAGTGGCAGCTCTGGCGAATCGTCTTTCCATAAAAATGCTCTTAGGATTGGGGTCGTTTTTGTCTGTAACAGGATATTTAATGTTTTATCTTGCTTCTCCAGACACAGTACCTCTAGCAGTAATTGGCTTTATAATTATTGGGTTCTTTTCTCCATTCTCGTTTACCGGTTATACAACATTTTTCCAAAACAATGTACCTGTAGACTTGATGGGGAGGTTCAGCAGTGCGTTTGCCTTCTTTCAGGCAATGGTCCAAATCGTCTTAACATTACTTTTAGGTTATTTAGCGGAATTAGTGAAACTGCAAACAGTTACTGTCGCATTCTCGGCACTGGGGCTGCTGCTGGCTGTTGCATTGACTTCAATCATTTTCCTGCAGTCAAAGAAAGATCTATTCATCCTTGAGACAGAAAACAATTTAACAGAAGAGGGTTAGTAAGGCTGTACTGGTTTAAAATCCAGTACAGCTTTTTTTTAGGGAGAAAACTTTGGATTTCAACTCATCTGCCATGATGATACATAAAACAAGGTGATTGGCAGAAAATAGATTTGATTGAATATACAGGATTAACAAAGGATTTTAGACAAGGTGTAATAGAGGGAGGGAAGAGCTTGTTCCATGCTGTATTGATCGCAGGTGGAGTCGCATTGGCGGTCGGAAGAGGGAAGTGGCAAAAGTGGAGAGAGTTTTTTACCTACTTTTTATTACTGGGCCTTGTTTAGCTGTTTCTATGAGTATATTTCCTACATTGGAAATAAACACTTGTGGGAATTTCACAAGAACTTCATCAGTCTATTCGTAACAGAAACCCTATATACGTTTATTTTTTACCTAAGCATGATTATTTGTTCCTAGGCAGTTTTCCAGAAGAAAGAACTAGAAGGTTCTGGTATTACTTAAAGTGGATATCTTAGTCGGTCATTATAGAGGCAATTGCACTCAAATTAGGAGCCATCAAATTCGCACACGGCTGGTCTATGGGCTGGGAAGTGTTTTTTTACAGCACGGTGTACCCCATGCTCCGGCTCCACTATAGGGATCCTTTGAATGCGCTTATTCTTTCCATATTCTTTGTCTTGTTTTATTTAATGATCTTTAACTACCAACTTGTTTGAAGGTAGTTAGTTCACTTGCTAATTGTTTGGCAGTTTAGGGAATAGTTTCTAAAAATGTGTATACCTTAATTAAAGCAAATATGAAATTTGAGGTGTAATGTGATTTGTCTTACTTTCAGGATAAAGAGCGAATATTCATCGTGTTTTCTCTGATTGTGATATCACTCTTCCTATCCCCCTATTTCATTTTAGGAGACGATGCCCATATCCGGGTACATGACAACCTTGATTCGAATTTGGCATGGTATAAGGTACTTGCTGAGAGTGGCCAGATTGCCGGATCATTACAATCCAGGATTCCTCAAATCATCAATGGACTGCCAAGAAATGCACTTGGAACTGAGTACAGCCTGATTGTGTGGTTATATGTATGGTTCCCGACGATGATTGCTTATGGAATAAGTCAGGCAATCACCAGGTTTTTTGCCTTCCTTGGAATGTACCTGGTTTTGAAGGACCACTTTATAACGGGAAAAGATAAAAGCCTGATTCGGATCGGGACTGCACTTGCATTTGCCCTAACCCCTTTTTGGCCGTCAGGGATGCTTAGCACATTGGGTATGCCTCTGGCACTTTGGGCGTTATTGCATATAAGGAATGGACGAGGTAAATGGTTGCATTATCTTGCTCTAACGCTCTTGCCATTTTACTCAAGCATTGTTCTGGGTTTTTTCTTTTTCCTCAGTGCAATGGGTTTACTCTGGCTTAGTGATGTTATTCGCGGTAAAGGATGGAACTGGAGATTCTTTATAGCAATAGCTTATATGACCGCTGTTTACTTAATCACAGATTACAGACTGGTATACTCCTTTCTATTTGATGGTGAACCGAATAGCAGGGATGAATATTTTCATGCCCGATTGTCTTTCTGGCATTCTGTCAGACTTACCTTTAAAAATTTCTTGCTAGGACATACCCATGTAATGACTGTACATACACTTGTTATTATGCCGGTCATATTTGCAGCGCTGTTTCTTATTTGGAAGCATAGGAAATGGGGGAAAGAGCGCATCTTTGTTTTCTTATTTGTGCTGAATTTCATTTTATCTGCCTGGTATGCTTTTTGGTTTTATAAAGGGTGGCTACCTTTAACGGAGAAATTCCATGTCCTTGATACATTTAATTTTGCCAGGTATCACTTTGTGCGCCCGTTAGTCCTGTACCTGTTGTTTGCGATCGGCTTGAAGATACTGTGGGATGAAAAAATATTGAGAAAAGCAGTTCCCTGGTTGGTGATTGCGCAAATTATAGTGCTGCTGTTTACAAATGAAGAGATTGTTCATCGCAAAAAGCCAAGTGTTAGGGAATTTTATGCAGAGGAACAATTTAACGAAATTAAAAATCACATAGGAAAACCTCAAAATAGCTATCGTATTGCCAGTATAGGATTACATCCAGCGGTCGCACAATTTAATGGATTTTACACACTGGATACCTACAATAATTTTTATCCTCTGAGTTATAAATATCAATTCAGGAAGATTATCGAAAAAGAACTAGAGAAAAATAAGCGGATCCGCATTTATTTTGATGAGTGGGGCGGACGCTGTTATCTTTTTACTGATGAATTGGGAAAGCATTATTTATTTAAAAAAACATCCAAAAGAAGAATCGAAAATATTGATTTAAATCTAGAGCCATTTAAACAAATGGGGGGGCAATTTATCTTTTCTTCTGTTCCGATTGATAACGCATTAAAAAATAACCTGAAGCTCGATAAAGTCTTTACCTCAAAGGAAAGCGCCTGGAAAATTTACCTCTATGAAGCTTTATAACATCAAGGAGGCTAATCAATGAATATGCCGATTTTAACAATTATTGTTCCTTGTTTTAATGAGGAAGAAGTTTTGGGAGAGACTATTAATCAGTTAACAACAAAGCTTAGAGAACTGGTCACCGATAAAATGGTATCAGAAAAAAGCAAAATCTTATTCGTCGATGATGGCAGCAAGGATAGGACTTGGCACTTGATTTATAAGGCCAGTTTGAATAGCGAAATGGTAAAAGGTCTAAAGCTATCGAGAAATGCAGGGCATCAAAATGCTCTGCTTGCCGGACTTTTTTCAGCGAAAGAAGCTTCTGATTGCATGGTCACCATTGATGCTGATCTGCAGGATGATATTCATGCCATTAACGACATGGTCATGAAGTTCAATGAGGGTTATGAAGTTGTTTATGGGGTGCGAAGCAGCAGGGAGAGTGACACATTATTCAAACGTTACACTGCAGAAGGTTTTTACAAGGTAATGGACAAGCTTGGAGTCAAACTAGTCTTCAACCATGCCGATTTTCGTTTAATGGGCAAGAGGGCGGTTGAAGAATTGGTGCATTTTGCTGAAAGCAACATGTTCCTACGTGGGATTGTCCCACTAATCGGTTTTAATTCAACCTCTGTTTACTATGAAAGAAAGGAAAGGCTTGCGGGGGAAACGAAGTATCCATTAAGAAAAATGCTGGCCTTTGCCTTTGATGGAATAACTTCATTTTCCGTTACACCGATAAGATTCGTTATGCTTGTAGGGTTCATCTCATTTTTTGTAAGCCTTGTTTTCGGTCTATACTTTCTTACATTGAAGCTGTTCGGTAACACAGAACTTGGATGGACTTCGTTGATCACATCGATATGGCTGATAGGGGGACTGCAGCTAATTGCCCTGGGTTTAGTCGGTGAGTATATTGGCAAAATCTATAAAGAAACTAAGCGGAGGCCCAAGTATATTATCGATGTCGACCTCTTTAACCTGCCAGTGTCAAGGAAACTGATGAACATGGAAGGGGCAGATTATGAGTCAATCGTTGAAACTCGGAAGCTATCTGAGAATAACTAACCAGCTGGCTCAAAGAATAGTCGTAGGTTTTGCAAACTTTCCTCCCTTTTTGAAATTTCTGTTTGTCGGCGTACTGAATACCTTTGTTGGAATGGGACTTATGCTGTTACTGAAAAATGGACTGAACTGGCCATTTTGGTATGCGACGTTCACCGGCAACGCTATAGGGGCCGCTGTCAGCTATCTATTGAATCGAACTTTTACATTTAATAGCAGGGTTCCCATTCAGGTTGGGGGACCAAAATTTATTTTAGTGGTTTTGGCATGTTATTTCCTTTCCTTCTCGATCAGCCGAGTGATAACCGGGACAATGAACTCCATTGCAGTTTGGCATTTCTATATAGATTCGGATAATATTGCAATACTACTTGGTTCAATCATATACACGATCACGAACTATATAGGACAAAAATCCTTTGTTTTTAAGGATCAGATTCAAAGCAGCTCTTGAGGCTGCTTTTTTTTTGTTGACTAAATGTCCAAATAAAGATAAAAATGATTGAGTGTGATTATTTTTTTGTAAGGTTTTCGGAACATGGCAAGTATCCAACATCTAAAATTTACTTTTAAAAGGAGCAAGACCACTTCATGAACATTTGGGAATTATTTGTGGCATTTATACTGGGGTTAGTAGAAGGTTTAACTGAATTTGCACCGGTTTCGTCTACTGGTCATATGATTATTGTCGATGACCTGTTATTGCACTCTAAACAATTATTTACAGAACCTGTTGCAAACACCTTCAAAGTAGTCATTCAATTAGGATCAATATTAGCAGTGGTCATTGTTTTCAAGGATAGGTTCATTAACCTATTAGCTCTGAAAAAAGGGGTTTCAATCGGAGATTCCAAAGGCAGGCTAAGTCTGCCTAAGGTGATTGTTGGTTTAATTCCCGCCGGGTTGACAGGTGTGTTATTTGAGGACTATATTGACGAATATCTATTTTCGGTAGAAACAGTCATAATCGGATTAGTAGTCGGTGCATTTCTATTAATTCTCGCAGACCGCTTACAACCAAAACAACTTAAGGCTGAAGATGTTGATCAAATCAGCTATAAACAAGCATTGGGAGTAGGTTTGTTCCAGTGTCTTGGTTTATGGCCCGGATTTTCCAGGTCCGGCTCCACAATTGCCGGAGGTGTTCTACTTGGAATGAGCCACCGAGCAGCTGCCGATTTCACGTTCATCATGGCGGTTCCAATCATGCTTGGCGCCAGCAGCATTTCCCTCTTGAAAAATTGGGATTATTTCACGGTTGATGTTTTGCCGTTTTTCACTGTGGGCTTTATTAGCGCGTTTGTCTTTGCTTTGATATTCATTAAGTTCTTTTTGAGGTTAATCAACAAAATTAAATTGGTGCCTTTTGCGATTTATCGAATCATATTGGCAGCTGTGATTTATTTTATTTTTCTTTAATTTGAAAAGGAAAAGGCCCGAGCCTTTTCCTTTTTTACGTTTACAAATATCCTTTACCAGCGGTGGGCCTTCGCGTTCCCTCTCGCGAGAATGGTATTCTTCGTGACCTGCGTCTGGCCATTCACTTGAGAATTTAATCGCTTGCGCCTTGTCCAAGTGTGGTGGAAAAGTTCTGAGTGCGGATCCAAATGATCTTTGTAACTCATACTATCACCTCAGGAGTGGATTTTTGAAACGTCTGATATTCGTAAGAACATCACTAATAGCGTTTGTATTATCAAATAGCAATATACATCAGAGAAATTGAATGAAGCAATTAAATCTTTTTTGCTTTTTTTGTAACTTTTTACAATTTTCATCGTATTAATCTTTGTGAAGGAATGATATATAAACTTTTTGATGAAATGAGGAGATTCTATGTCGCAATTTGCCCTTGAGGTAAAGGCGTTAACAAAGACAATTGGCAAAAAAACAATTGTGGATGATGTGAGTTTTCAAGTGGAGCGGGGTGAAATATTCGGACTCCTGGGTCCTAATGGTGCAGGGAAGACAACGATCATCCGGATGATCGTCAGTCTGATTAATCGTACTGGAGGGACTGTGCTAATCAATGGACACGATCTGGATGATTCATTTACAGAAGCAATGAATGAACTGGGTGCTATTGTCGAAAATCCAGAATTTTATAAATACCTTAGTGGATATAAAAATTTAAAGCATTATGCTCGAATGGCATTAAGCGATATCTCTGAAGAGCGGATTAACGAAGTGACTGAGCTGGTAGGTCTTGAAAATGCAATCAATGATAAAGTTCGTACGTATTCCTTAGGGATGCGCCAGCGTTTGGGGGTTGCACAAGCCATTTTACATAAGCCATCAATTCTCATACTCGATGAACCAACAAACGGACTTGATCCTCAGGGAATTCGTGAGTTCCGTGATTATTTACGCTTGCTGGCAAGCCAGGGAACATCTGTGTTAGTCTCGTCGCACTTATTATCAGAAATGCAGCTAATGTGCGATCGATTTGCAATTATTGAGAAGGGAAAACTGATCCACATATCCTCCATGCATGATAATGAAACATCAGAGGCTAGAAAGGTTAAGACGATAGAAGTAGAACTATCCAATCCCACTCTTGCCTCTAAGCTCTTAACAGAACACATGACAGATGTGAAAGTGACTTCGAGTAAAGGCACGCGTCTGACCTTATCCGTGCGAAAAGAACAAATTCCAATGATCAATAAGCTATTTGTTGAAAATGATATAGATGTTTTTGAAATTTTAAATGTGAAAGCAACGCTGGAAGACCGCTTCTTGGAAATCACAAATAAAGATAAAAAGGAGCAAATGGTATGATTCCTTTAATACAAAATGAATTGATGAAAATTTTCGGAAAAATGGCAAGCTGGATATACATGATCGTTATTGTACTGGCAGTTTTAATCGCAGGAATTATTTATTCTAAATTCAGTGCAGATCCTAACCCTAATTGGAAACAGGATACACAGAATGAAATTACCATGCTTGAAAACCAGATGGCGTCTGCTTCCGGTGACGAAAAGAAAATGATTCAAAACCAAATTGAGCAGACCCAGCAATTTCTCGATCAGGACATTAATCCGAATGCGAAAACAAACTGGCATTTTATGAATGATGTTGTTGTAGGTGTCAGTTCACTTGTCACTTTGTTCGTAGTAGTTGTCGGCAGTGCCAATGTTGCTGCAGAATTCTCTGATGGAACGATCAAGCAGTTATTAATCCGTCCGCATCAAAGATGGCGAATCCTGCTGTCAAAGTACATAGCTGTCATTATTTATGCTTTATTATTGGTCCTGACATTAATCGTATCTGGCTATATAATTGGATTGCTCCTATTTGGCAGTGGTGATTTCAATATGAAGATGTTTGAAATCACGCTGGAAGGAAGAAAAGTGGCAATTGTCGGTACACAATTCTTGTTAAAAATGGTTTACTTCATTCCTAGCCTTCTAATCATCATGACGATTGCTTTTATGCTGTCAACATTATTTAAAAGCCAGGCTCTTGCAGTTGGAATAGGTATCTTTGTCCTTTTCTTTTCGTCGACACTAGGTGGGATTATCCTAATGCTTGCTGACAAATATACATGGGCGAAATTATTGATTTTCCCGCATTTGGATTTGACAGTCTATGCTCTTCAGGATAGGATTCTTGAAGATATAACATTGCCAGTTTCGCTTTCCATACTCGCTGTGTATTACGCAATATTCATGATGCTCACGTTTTTCTTTTTCCAAAAGAGGGATATCAGTATTTAAGCAGAATAAATTAAAGAGCGGTCCTCGGGCCGCTCTATCTAATTTGAAGATCGGAAGGGGAGAGGGATGGTGAATCCTATTTTATTGGATTTTCCAACTGAGTTTGAAACGGACCGGCTTTTGATCAGGATGCCGCTGCCCGGTGATGGTGCCGTCACCTGTGAATCAATCAATGCATCTTTAAAAGGACTTCAGCCTTGGATGCCATTTGCCCAAAAAGAACAAAGTGTTGAAGAAACGGAAGTCGTAATCAGACAAGGGTATTTGAATTTTTTAAATCGGTCAGACCTGAGACTGCTTGTATTCAAGAAAGACACCGGAGAATTTGTCGCCTCATCTGGTTTACATAGAATTAACTGGGACGTCCCCAAGTTCGAAATCGGTTATTGGATCGACACTCGATATAGTGGACAGGGGTATATGACAGAGGCTGTCCAGGGAATCACAGACTTTGCCGTTCGAGAGCTTAAAGCCCGAAGAATCGAAATTCGCTGTGATTCATTGAATACTAAAAGCAAGGCAATCCCCGAAAAATTAGGCTTTGCTCTCGATGGCGTACTAAAGAATGATTCAGTTTCAGTTGACGGTGAGTTAAGGGATACTTGTATTTATTCTAAAACTTTCTAACTGTAATGGAGGTATCCAATTTTTCAATTGGTTACCTCTTATGCATATTATCGATTAAGAGCGGCGTATTGGTGACCTGTTTTTCGAGGAAATGGATTTTTAGATCACCAATCAGGGGTGTTGGTGACCTGTTTTCCGGAAATATGGATTTTTAGGTCGCCAATCAAGGGTATTGGTGACCTATTTTTCGAGGAAATGAATTTTTAGGTCATCAATCAGGGTTATTGGTGACTTGATTTCGAAAAATATTGACTTTTAGGTCATCAATCAGGGGTATTGGTGACCTGTTTTAAAAAATCTGCATCTTCAGGTCACTAATCGTTTTTATATAATGACCTGTTTATTGGTTTTGCAAAACACTATTTGGCAGGAGGGATATGTCCTAATAAAATAGAGCAGCCAATTAGGCTGCTCGAAAATCATCTTATTCTCCTTGCCACTCTCTAAGTTTATCTATCACTTTGTCGCCGACCTTACCGGCATCTTCCTGCATTTGTTCAAATACTTTTTTCCACTTTGGCGCTTCTTCTTTTAGTTTTTCTTCAACTCGGCCAGCACGCTCTTTTAATTCTTGCTCCAGTTCATTTGCTTTTTCTCTGATTGCTTTTTCTGTTTCTTCATAATCAACGATGGCACCAGACTGCCTTTCGTTGATTGACTGGACCCTGAATGCCTCCTGCTCGATGTGGGGCACTGTTTCTTCCATGATCGCCCTGAAAAGCGGCACTACATCCTTTGAACTGCTGCTGGATAAATAATGCTTGCGGTCAGTTTTATCGTAACCAAGCCATACTGCCCCGACGATGTTCGGTGTATATCCTACAAACCATTGGTCCTTTGTTCCATTGATATCTGCATAAGGAAGCTGAGTAGACCCTGTTTTTCCTGCAATCTCAACACCCTCAATATTTGTTCCTTTACCAGTCCCTGTTTCTACAACATTCAATAACATAGACGTCATTTCATTGGCCACTGATTTGGAAGTTACGCGTGTTGTTGCCCCATCATGCTCATCAATCACCTTGCCTGTGGGACCGACAATTTTCGTAATTACATGGGCATCATGACGATTCCCACCATTTGGGAAGACAGAATAAGCTTCGGCCATTTTTAAGGGAGAAACACCATTATGCATTCCTCCGAGGGCGAGGGCCAGGTTCTGGTCTTCTTTTTCTACTTTGATTCCGAATCTTCTTACAGCATCAATTCCTTTATTCAATCCTATTTCATTCAAAAGCCAAACTGCAGGAATATTAATTGATTTTTCAACGGCCTCATACATTGGCACTTCTCCCTGATAAGTATCAGAGAAGTTTTTCGGACTATAATTTTTAAAAGACATCTTCTTGTCAACAAGCATGGAATCATACTTATAGCCTTCTTCTAATGCCGGTGTGTAAACGGCCAGAGGCTTCATTGTCGAACCAGGCTGAGCCCTTAGGTGGGTTGCACGATTGAACCCTCTGAACACTTTCTCGCCTCGTCCGCCAACCAATGCAAGTACACCACCATTATCGGGATTAAGCAGAACGGATCCACTCTGTACTAATACATCACTGGCTCGATCAGGGAATAGATGATCCTTTTGGTATACTTTTTCCAGTCCGGATTGTATGTCTTGATTAAGTTCAGTATAGATGCGATAGCCTCTTGTCATGATTTCATCCTGGGTAAGGCCATATTTACTTGTTGCCTCATCCAAAACAGCATCGACATAAGAAGGATATTTCCGATCGGCAAGAGAGCCTCCTCCGTCTTCCAGGACGATCTTTTCGGATTTTGCTTGTTTATATTCAGAATCAGATATCATCCCTAGCTCGTTCATTTTAGATAAAACAACATTTCTTCGTTTGATGGCAGCATCGTAATTATTATAAGGATCGAGGGCAGAAGGTGCTTTCAGCAGACCGGCAAGCATTGCAGATTCACTGATTGTCACATCCTGAATATCCTTTGCGAAATACTTTTTACTTGCGTTGTTGATACCAAATGCACCACTGCCGAAATACACCTGATTCAGGTACATTTCTATGATTTCGTCCTTTTCATACACTTTTTCAAGCTCGACTGCCAAAAATAATTCTTCTACTTTACGTCTGTATGTCCGCTCTGAAGATAACAGAGCATTTTTTGTCAGCTGTTGGGTAAGTGTACTGCCGCCTCCGGTAATGCCTCCGGCTAAAAGGTTTCCAAAGAATGCCCGTGCGATACCTTTAATATCGAATCCGTTATGTTCATAAAATCGTTCATCCTCAATCGCAATGACGGCATTTGGGACATGCTCTGGCATATCATTTATTGATACTCCACCGGTACGGTTGGTAGCAAGCTTGCTTGCTTCGTTGCCGTTGCGATCATAAATGGTAGTTGCCTGGCTCAATCCATCCTTCAGGGTCTGGACATTCGCCCTGCTAGCGATAAATGCGAACCATAGAATCGAGAGCAATATGAAAACCAATAAGATCAATAACAAAATTTGAGTCAGGTGGCGGCGTTTCCAAAATCGTACAATTGCCTCCCAAACTTTTTTCAGTAATTGCATATGAGTTCTCCTTTTAAAATGAAGCTTTTTTAGTGTAAGTGATTAGGTGGAACTACAATTTACCCTTCATTATATATGATTTACCGTATTTCAGGAAAGTTGAAGCCATTTACCACAAATAAGTGGGGATATGATGAGATTAAACTTGAAAAGTTGATGAGGTGGTATTCAAGCTAGCGAGGTTATTGAGTTCAAAGAGAAAGTATGAATCCACTATCCATGGACGCTCTTGGTATAAATGAAATAAATACAACAAACCTAACTAGAGGATTACTACAATTGGAGGAAACGAATGAAACTTTTAGAAGAACCGTTAATTCTCTTAGGCAGGGTGGTTACTAAACTGCCGTTGATGTTGTTTGCGACTTTATTTATGGAGAGACGCTCAATAGGAGAGTTGCCTGTTTTTGACTTTTAATTTTATTGGCTTTTGGTGCGGTCTTAGGAGCGGACAATGCCGACCCGAAGATTCCTCACATACATACCGGAATTGCCATTGTTTTAATAGCGTTGCTTCAGAAACTGGTAGCCTACCTGAAGATTAAAAGCAGGAAAATAGGGCGTATACTCACCTTTGAACCAATCACGGTCATTCACGAGGAGAAATTCATTGTGGAGAACTTACGTAAAACACAGTACTCAATCGATAATATTTTGTTAATGTTGCGAGAGAAGGATATTTTTAATGTTCAGGATGTAAGAATAGGAATCCTCGAAGCTAACGGAAATTTAACGGTCATGAAAAAAGCAGAAAAAGCGACAGTCACTCTGGAGGATATGAAATTGACCAGGACTGGCGATGATTTGGCAATGCCATTAATTATAGAGGGTAAATTGTACAAAAAAATTCTCTTCCAGCTGAACTTGGATGAGAAGTGGCTGATGGATAGATTAGCAGAGGAGTCAGTTTATAATTTAGAGGATATATTTTTTGCTTCCATCACAGAAGGGAAATCCCTGCATATCACCTTGAGGAAACAATCAGCCATAAACATACCGCCAATTTATCACTGATAAGACTCTTCTCGAGTATTTTTAAACATGTACACCCATTAGTGTATTTTGTCAAAAGGCTCCTCGAAAAAAGACCCTAATATTTATAGAATGTGATTTAGAGGAAATATTCGCAAAAAGGAAAGTCAAGGCTATATCAGACTTACTTAACTGCAAGTTTCTTTTCTATTCTGAAAAACCCAAAAAGCGAATATACAAAGAAAGTCTGGCCTCCAGTACAGCCAGACTTTTACTTGTATTTATCTGATAGTTTTACCAGCCAGCTGGGAGCATTGCCACTGGCATAAGCGATACTTTATAAGTGTATCCCCCATCCTTCGTTCCAGTTGGCCATAAAGCAGTAGCCATGTAGATTACTTTTACGGTGTTATTTTGTGAAAACTCTGTTACATATACAATCCTGTCAGCCATGAAACCGATTTGTTCTTGAGTCCAAAGGATTCTGTCAGCCATGAAACCAATTTGGTCAACTGTGTAAAGAACACCATCCAATGTTTGAGAATATGAATCAGCACCCATTTGACCTACTGTTACTAAAACATCAGCGGTTGTAGTAGCAGCTTCAGCTTTTTGCTGTGGAAGTCCAGCAACAACTAAAGATAAAATCATCGCAAAAGCAATGAGAGATTTTGTAATCATGTTTTTCATTCGAATATTCCTCCTGTATACCCCAATTGGTATTATTTATATTAATCAATATATACCCATGTAGGTATAATGTCAACTGTATTATAAAAAATTTTATTTTTCATTTAAAGTTCTAATTGTAGTTTTACCCTTTCAGGAGTAAGATGTAAGAGTTGAAAACAGAAAGGAGTTGGTATCTTTGGGTTATTCAAAAGAACCTGATCCCGATAGGTGCGGGGAAGTCGATAATCTATTAGATTTGATACAATTGAATACTGCAAGACTATCAACTCTGAAAAAAGGTAGTTGGCTTCCTCAATAATTGAAGAGGAGGTTGGTCAAATGCTGGAAATCTATAAAAGCAGTGAAGAAAGACATTTAACACGTGTAGAAGAAATTTCAAAAGGCTCCTGGGTTAATATGGTAGATCCTTCTGAAGATGAGATCATAAGGGTTGCGACTGAAACAGGTATCGCAGTGGATTTCATAAAGGATGCACTTGATGATGAAGAGAGGCCAAGGATTGAAAAAGAAGATGGTATTGTCTATATCATCGTTGACTATCCATACATCACCCATGATGATTCTGGCTTTCCGATTTATGAAACTATACCAGTCGGGATAATTCAGACTGCAAATTGTATCATTACAGTTTCGTTAAAAGAGACTCCTGTATTGAATGAATTCAAGTCAAATAGAGTCAAGGAATTTTATACCTATAAGAAAACAAGATTTGCCCTGCAGATCCTTTACGTTATTTCCATTTATTATTTACGCTACCTGAAACAAATCAATAAAAAGACAAATGAGATTGAGCGCGAGCTGCATCAGTCGATGAAAAACAAGGAATTATATGCATTTCTTGCTTTGGAGAAAAGCCTGGTTTACTTCACGACATCACTAAAATCCAATAAAGTGGTACTCGCAAAGATCATGCGCTTCAATTATTTAAAAATGTATGATGAAGACAAGGATTTGCTGGAGGATGTCATCATCGAAAATACGCAGGCCATCGAAATGGCTGAGACTTATAGTTCAATTTTAAGTGGTATGATGGACGCTTTCGCCTCTATTATTTCAAATAATCTTAATATGGTAATGAAATTCCTAACATCCATAACAATCATTCTTTCGTTTCCGACTATGGTGGCAAGCTTCTATGGTATGAACGTGGATCTTCCATTTCAGCACAATCCATTTGCGTTCTTCCTGGCAATAAGTATGGCTGTGTTATTGGCGGGTTTAACTGCATTTGTTTTTTGGAAAAAGAAATATTTTTAACTGAACGTCTGGACATCTGTCCGGGCGTTTTTTAGTCTAAATTCTGCGTTTATACATATTTATGGATTAACGGAGATAGTACCTCCAAACTCGAAATCACAGGCAAAAGGGTGATTGAATGACAGGAATTTTAGTCAATATTTATAGGAAAATGCTGTCAGGGTTCATAATATTAGTTTGCACAATCTGTTTCTTTCTGGTGGCTGGTTTCATTTCTTCTTCGAACATCAGCTTTTTTAAGTTCAAAGTTAACGGAGATATTGGAGCAGACGTATTCCTCAGGATTATTAGTTATGAGAACCCGTTGATTGGACATGCACTGACAGGATCGAATGCTGACTTGCCAATTCTTTCTACAGGATTCAAATTACTTACAAACGTTGAAATGAATGATATCAGGAGTCTGATAAGGAGTGAAATTCCAGGTTTCATGGCATTTGATTCAAACTTCCTCATTGCAGATGAAGGTGTTGATTTTACGGATATCCCGATTGAGTCTGCCCCTCCTATGGAGGTTTTACTGCAGGAAAGAAATATGGCAGCGAATGAACTGAAGGAGCTGAACAGCGGCAAAATATACTCTGGTTCTTCACCAACAGAAAAATCGGTATTCATTTATCATACTCACAGCTGGGAGTCGTACTTACCATTGCTCGGTCTGGAGGGAGCAGAGAATGAAAATGAGGCTGTTGATGGCAAAACAAACATTACCATTGTAGGTGAATTACTAGGAAAGGAGTTGGAGAAAAGGGGTATAGGAGCGAGTGTGGATAAGACCAATATTGGCCAGGAGTTGGATAAAAAAGGCTGGATGACACACAAGTCTTATGAAATATCACGTTCGTTGGTTCAAAGCGCAATGGCTGGAAACGAGAAATTAGATTACTTTATTGACCTGCACAGAGATTCTGTCAGAAAGGATTCGACTACAGCCACAATCAATAACGAGCCATATGCAAGATTGGTTTTTGTCATTGGCGAGGAAAATAAGAACTTCCAGAAGAACCTGAAGTTTGCAAATGAGCTTCATAAGATCCTGAATAAAGATTATCCAGGGATCAGTAAGGGAGTTTTGCCTAAAAAGGGAATCGGCGTTGATGGAATATATAATCAAGACTTGCATGCAAACACGCTGGTCGTCGAGGTAGGCGGCGTTGATAATAATATGAAAGAATTAAAAAACACAATAGAAGCGTTAGCGGACGCAATCAGCCAGATTTATTGGAAGGCGGAAGAGGTAAATGGCTGAATATCGCGAAAAATATTTCTGGCTGTTGTGGACGATTGCCACCACGATGTTAGCGTATTTTTATTTCCCCTTGACGTTGACAATTACATTTTTCTTATCAGGCATTATCATAAGCAGTAAATGCCTGGTTGAAGATTTTATAAACCATCAGGAAGACGCTGAAAAGCAAAACGAAAAAAACCATTGAAGAATGACTTCAATGGTTTTTTTGCTTCATTTAAACCATCCCTTTCTCCTGAACCAGAAGAACATGGTCATCCCTATGACGAACATGGCGAACAATGCTCCAAAATAACCAAATCTCCAGGAGAGTTCCGGCATATTCTCAAAGTTCATCCCATAAATTCCTGCTATGAAGGTGAGAGGCATGAAAATAGTTGTAATTACAGTAAGTACTTTCATTACGCGATTCGTCTCATGTGAATTGATCGACAAATAGCTGTCCCGCATATCTGTTGTCAGTTCACGACTCGCTTCCACCTTTTCAGCTAACCGTAATAAATGGTCATGGATGTCCGCAAAATATTCTTTTTGTTCAAGTACTCCAGAAAGGCGATGGGAATTAATCATCCTGTATACCAAATCCCTCATTGGAGTGATGGTATGCCTTAAAGAGAGCAATTCATGCCTTGTGTCGAATAAATCTTCAAGCAGTTCTTCCATCGAGCGGTCGGCTGAATTCTCATCAATTTCATTCAATAAGTCCTCAATTCGATAAACATGCGGGAAATAATTATCAACTATTTTATCTAAAACATGATAGAGTACGGTCGATGGATTCCATTCTCCTGGTGCCTTCGCAAACTCTAATCTCTTCCACACATCGTCGATTTCACTCGTTCTGACGCTATGGTAGGTAACGATATAGTTATGTCCAAGGAATAAATCAACCTCTTCCTTCTGCATGGACTCTTCATTCAGAGCCTGGAAAACAAAAAAATGATAATCATCATAATAATCGAGTTTGGGTCTTTGAAGTGTATGGATACAATCTTCAATGGATAAAGGGTGGAATTGCAATGGTTCTTTTAATAATTCTATTTCTTCATCTGTGGGTTCATTGAAGTCAATCCAATGCCAATGACCACTGTCTGACACCAATGAGTCTATACCTCGACCAGTTTGGATATCCCCATATGGACTAACAGAAATTGTACGTATCATAAATTCTCCCAAAAAACGTTTTTTAGGCTATCTTAATTAATTTGATTGGCTCCTCAGTAAAGCAAAATTTAATAACCTCTTATTATTATATTAGCAAAGATGGACAGGAATCAAAGCAGAACCCATGAGAATGGGATATCAGGAGTCAGAAAGCTGCTTCAAATCAACAAATGATGGGTGATGGAAATAAAGCTGTATTGCTATAATAAGAATCAAAAGCAATTTCTGCAAAATTTCGTCCTAGTGTTGCCAATAGTTATGCTCAAAATACAAAAAAAGATTGTTCAGGAGATGAGAAAGAATGCTGCATCATGTTGAAATCAATGTAACCGATTTAAATAAAGCAATAGAATTTTGGGGCTGGTTGTTAAGCGAATTAAAATATGAAGTATATCAAAAATGGGACAGCGGCATCAGTTGGAAATTTAAAAAGACTTATATAGTCTTCGTCCAAACCGAAGAAAGGTTCATTCAAGCAGGATATCACCGGTCGCAAGTTGGTTTGAATCATCTTGCTTTTTATGCAGAATCACGGCAACATGTGGATCAAATGACTGAAAAACTAAGAGAAAGACATATCCCCATCCTCTATCAAGACAGACACCCTTTTGCAGGAGGGGCAGATCACTATGCGGTGTTCTTTGAAGGTCCAGATCGTATGAAAGTTGAATTGGTTGCACCTGATTGACAGCGGAGAATTTTTTCCAAGTGTAACTTCCTGATTTAAGGGGAAAAGTATTTTACTTTTGTAAATTAGGAGGCACTGGAAAAAGTTATGGCAGATGCTTTTTTAGGAATTGTCATCTCTGCAATGGCAACAGGGTTGGGAGCAATTCCAGTTTTAATTCTAAATAATGTCTCACCCCGGTTGAAATCTTTACTTCTTGGTTATGCTTCAGGGATCATGATGGCGGCTACAACCTTCAGCTTGATACCAGAGTCTTTGAAATCATCAGATATTTGGGTGCTATCCATCGGAATGTTATTAGGGACGTTTGCCTTGAATTTCATTCATTCAAAGACTGAAGACCTCGACACAAGTGACTTTAAAATCTTTTCCGGTGTTGATCGAAAAACATTAGTCATCATTACAGCTATTACTCTCCATAATTTACCCGAGGGCCTCTCAGTCGGGGTGAGTTATGGTTCGGGTGAAGAAAACCTTGGAGCTATTATTGCCTTTGCAATTGGCTTGCAAAATGCGCCAGAAGGATTCCTCGTTGGGCTTTATTTAATCCATCAGAAAATGTCTAAAGTGAAGGCACTTATGATTGCTACCTTTACAGGGGCTGTAGAAATAGTAACGGCTGCAATTGGATATTTTCTAGCTGCAGAAGTAGCAGGGCTTGTACCATATGGATTGAGTTTTGCGGCAGGTGCAATGCTTTTTGTCATCTATAAGGAACTTATTCCAGAAAGCCAGGAAGATCATCAAGTAAAATTCCCAACGTACTCTTTTATCCTTGGCTTGATTTCAATGCTCTATCTCACTATACATTTCGGTTAGACATAAAGGCCAAAAACGCTTGGCCTTTACCCTTTTCCAAAATTCAGGCTTCTTTTGCTGGGAATAAATCTAAAAGTGCTGGGTAAAGACAAAGAGAGTCTGGTATTCTAATGTTATACATATATTAGGAGGGATCAGTATGGGAGAATGCAATATCGACCACAGCAAAAAGGATGTGCAGGAGAAATACCAATCACAAAAGGAATTCCTTCCGCAGGACATTCACCCATTATTCAACCGTTTTTTTGAGGAAGAACATACTCAGGACATTTTGAATGAAGTATTTCACTTGCTAAAGAAGTATGACCTTGCTGCAGAAGAAGAAAGAAGCGAACGTGACAACAGATTGAAATTAGTTTTAAAGAACGTGTAGTTAAGTACAAAGGGGCCAAGTGCTCCTTTTTTTTATTTGACCTGAGAAATCATTACCAATAGAGCCAACCAACAAGAAATTAAATGAAAAAATGCTTTTTCTTATCACCTTTATTTCCAGAAAATTCTTAGTTTGTTTTGTGAAAAAATCTTATTGCCAGCAAAAACCAGAAGGAGTAAAATTAGGTGGATATTTCGATATCCAAAATAATTAGAATGATTCGAAAGAAGAGGAATGTATGGAAAGTCCTTCACAAATAACAAAGAGGAATGAAAAGAATAGCATAATAAATGGTGTCGCTTCTACGATTGTTATGAGTATGAGCAATAACTACTTTGCCTTATTTGCAATTGGTGTTCTCGGTGCTACGAATTATCAAGTTGGATTAATTAGTTCTCTGCCTCAAATAATAGGTATGTTCGCAATGATTCTTGGTACCGTGATCATGAGCAGGCTGCAGGAAAAAAAGAGGTTCACTGGTCTCTCGATTTTGTTCACTCGTTTATTTTTGCTGGGGATGTTTTTGGTCATTTATTTGCCTGAAGAGTACAGGGCCTGGACATTTGTAATACTGATCGGCCTAATGAATCTACCGGGTTCATTCGCAATGCTTAGCTGGCAGTCATTTATCGGAGACCTTATTTCAGATAGCCGGAGAAGCGGTTTCTTTAGCGAAAGAAACAGGATTCTGACCATTGCAGGTATGATTACGACATTGCTGATTGGAATAGGCCTTCAATGGTTTGATAAATCCAATCCTCTGCCATATCAAATTCTCTTCATTTTAGCATTTCTATTTGGTATTGCAGAAGTTATCTATTTAAATAGACATATAGAGCCGAAGAAAGAAATCGTACCGGGCAAGAAACGGTTAAATTTTGGCTGGGACGCTTATAAACATAAACCGTTCATTTATTTCTTGATATGCGGATTGTTTTTCAACTTTGCCTGGCAGCTAGCCTGGCCTCTGTTCAATATTTACAATATCAAAGTCGCTCATATGACTGGTTTCTGGATCAGCATTATAACTGTGGCGAATCAGTTAGGTCAGATCATAAGCTTCAAGTGGTGGGGAAGGATGGCTGATAAGCACAGCAATGGAAAGATGCTGGCAGTTACTGCGGTCGGGATGGCATCAGCGCCATTCCTAACAATTCTTTCGAAAAATATGTATTACCTAACCTTCGTCAACTTTACTTCTGGCCTTTTTGTTTCTGGGACCGTTCTTTTGTTATTTAATCAGCTTCTTGAAGTGACGAAGGAGGAGAACCGGGGAAGTTTTATCGCCCAATATAACATACTTTTAGCGATTATAGGCTTTATCGCACCACAGGTTGGTGTGTATTTGCTTCAGTTAAGTTCAATTGAAATAGCTATGAATCTTGCAGCTGTTTTACGATTGTTCTCAGGAGCTGTATTTTTACTATTCTATTTTTATATGAAAAAACAGTACAACATCAGTAACAAAGTCGCAATCCAAAGATCATAACTGGTCAAATACGAGAAGTATATGTCAACTGACCTATGGAGATTTTTATAAAGGAATTTATCTGCCTTATATCGAATAAACTCTACTAATATTGTTAGACAGGTTGTGTTGCCATGACTATCTTTAGCTATTTTTTAATTTCATATTTTCTAGGCACCTTAATGGCTGGATATTTCGTTGTAAAGTTCCTCGGGAAAAAGGATATAAGAGTTGAGGGAAGCGGCAATGTAGGGGCGAGGAATGCCGGTCGTGTACATGGAAAATCATCATTCATTTTGACTTTTCTTGGAGATGCGTTAAAAGGGGCAATTGTAATCCTTATTGGTGAATATTTTGAACTCTCACCTGAAATAATTTTGGGTGGGTTGGGATTTGCCATTCTAGGCCATGTTAAGCCAATTACCTTGAACTTTAAAGGGGGAATGGGCATCTCTACTTTTATCGGAGGGATGCTCGCTTTTGAACCTCTGACAGCTTTGGTTATCATTTCTGGATTTCTATTGTTTTATCCTTTTTTGAAAAGTTTTACATTTGCTGGTCTTGGTTCCTTTGTTTTGATTCCTCTAAGTTTTTATTTCCTGGGAATCCAACACATTGTCGTTCTTATTTCTAGCGTACTCGTAATGATTGTAATATTCATTCACCGTGAAGATATTTTTGAAAGGTTAGATAAAAGAGGAGTGGGAAAATAAAGGATACTGAGTCTGTAAAAGAGCAAAGGAATACAATGTCCAAACTAAACCCAGTTAATGTTTAGCATTCGCACATTTTGAGGTAAAGAAATGAATAGGATAATGTATTCATTCGAAAGGAGCCTGAAATATGTGGACCTGGATTTGGCTCTTGCTGCTGCCAATCACTGTTTTGCTGTTGATAGAAGAAGGAAGTCAATTTATATGGCGCAGATATTTAAAGAACCCACAAGAAGGAAATGATACAATTATAGTACGTACTCTTAACAGCATAAAAAAGATTCAGCAGAAATACCGCAAGGATCCTTCACATTAAGGTGGGGGATTCTTTTTTTTAAAATAATAAAATTTTCATCAAGATTGAAAAATCCGATAAGTTAAACTATGATATAGATATTCAGAAAATTTAGAAATGTAGAAAGGATGATATGATGAGTAAAGTGGTTCCAGAAAGCTGGTGGGATCAGTTATCTGTTCCTGCAATTGCAGCCCCAATGTTCCTAGTCTCAGGTCCTGATTTGGTAAGTTCCTGCTGTAAAAATGGAGTGATTGGATCATTTCCAGCTCCAAACGCCCGACCAATTGAAGTTTTAGATGAATGGATGGGCAGGCTGAATGACGAATTAGCAGAAGCAAAAAAACAAGAGCCAGAACGGAAAATAGCACCCTGGGCTATGAATATGGTGGTACATAGTACTTACAGCAGGCTTGAGGAAGAGCTTGCCTTAATAAAAAAGTATAAACCTCAGCTTGTGATCACGTCACTCGGAAGTCCTAAGAAAGTGGTAGACATTGTCCATGAATATGGGGGCCTAGTCTTCTCTGATGTCAGTGATGTAAAATTTGCCAAGAAAGCTGCAGAGACAGGAGTAGACGGGCTTATTTTAGTCGCTAACGGAGCAGGAGGCCATGCTGGGGATCTGAATGGCTTTGCTTTCGTTGATTCTGTACGGAACTTTTGGGATGGAATCATTGTTCTGGCAGGATCAATCACCACCGGAAAAGCCGTACTTGCTGCACAGGCTGCAGGAGCAGACCTTGCTTACATGGGGACAAGATTCATTGTGGCAAAGGAAAGTATGGCCAATGATGAGTACAGGCAAATGGTAGTGGATGCAACTCAAGAAGACCTTATTCTCACCGATGCTTTTTCTGGTGTAAAAGCGAATATGCTAAAGCCAAGTATCGTCAGGGCAGGACTAGACCCTGAAACCCTCCAGAAAAAAGAGAATGTTAATTTTGATTCGATGCAAAGAGAGACGAATGCCAAGGCTTGGAAAGACATTTGGTCAGCAGGGCAGGGAGTTGGAGCTATTAATAATATACAATCTGCATCGGAGATTATTAGCCAGTTAGAATCTGAATACCATGAGGCTTTAAGTAATGTGAACGCAAAAGCAGGCAAACTCAAAACTTTTATTATGGAATAATACTAAACTCACCGACAGGCAATTGCTCGGTGAGTTTTTTAGAATAATCCCTGTTAAAAGAAATTGGATGAGCTTTTGAGGAGAAATAAAATAAATATATTATAAAACCTTGTTGGGAAAATAAAGGGATATTAAAACCCTAATTTGTATATATATAATCTGACCTGATTGAATCATAAACAAGTTCAATCGATTAATGGATGGAAGTATGTTATTATAAAGGTTATATTTGAATATGTGAATTCATTGTTTGTTTCCCTTGAATTCCGGAGGAGACTGATACAATGCGGAAAAAAATCCAGGATCTGATCTCTACTGTTAACGGAAATGGTGCCCATATTTTTTATTCATTCGAAAACGAAGAGAAATATGTTGATAACCTTATAGTCTATGTTATAGCGGCAATTGGACTCGGCAATCACGTGATGATCATAGAAAATGACCGGATTTTGCCTGAACTCCAGAAGAGAATCAAAGCTGAGTTTGATGAGGAACAACAGGAAATGATTCACACAATCAATAATTATGAATTTTACTGCTATCGCGGCAACTTCAATAAGGCAACTATTTTAAGTTATTTAGAAAATATGCTTGCACCTTTTCTGGAAAAAAATATTCCCATTCAGACATGGGCCCATGTTGAATGGAGAGATCAAGAACAAATCATCCAGAATCTTGGTGATTACGAAAAAGAAGCAGACGCAATGCTTCAGACCACAAATTTAATCACCATTTGTAGTTATGAAGCCAATAGGGTACCTGAATCTTTAAAAGAGATATTGTTGGATTCCCACGACTATTACATGACAGATGATAATATTGACCTTATAGATCGGAAAAGCATTATTTAATAAGGCTCTTTTCTCAAACTTTGTTGCTATTGACTACAAAATAGGATTGAATGACCTATGTTTCTTCGCAAAGTTGACTCTTTTTTTTGAGAAAAGAGCTTGCAAACTTAATACCGACCTGCAAAATGGCTTTATATTACGTTAAAATCGGGCTTTAGGATTTTAACACAATCTTTACGAAAACAGCCTTGAATAATAAGGAACCTGCCGAATGACTGGCAGGTTTTTTTGATTATCCAGGAAATTATAAAATTATTTCGATGTGGATAACTATATTGGTTTTTCTTAATCCAGCTTCAGCGCCTAGCCCCTCAAGACGCTTGGCTAGTTTCGCCTCCTAGGACCTCCGAAACTTCGACTCCGCCGGCAGAAGCAAAAAGCGCTTCTTTGTCGGAGCTTCCAGTTTCTGCGTTCCTGGGCAGTCGGCTATACATTTCGATTTCGGTCCTGCCAATGAAGTCAAAGAGCGACTTCGCTGTCAGGCCCTCCAGTGCTTGTCGGGGCTGAACAAGGCGCTTGCGCTTTTTGTTCTTTAAACAGATTGTCGTTGAATTAAAGTAAATGGGAGAGCAATCTTCTCTGCATATGTACTATCGCTAGATCGCTTAATAAATGAGTTAAAGGCATATGAACCTAATTGTTTAGTGGGTATCTCAATTGTTGTTATTCCCATAATTTCAGATATCGGATGGTTATCGAAGCTCAAAATGGCTACATCTTCAGGCACAGCAAGTCCTTGTTTTACACTTTCGGTAAAAATACCGGCTGCAACTTGATCATTACCCACTAGAAAGGCTGTAGGTTTTTCTTTCATTTGTAAAAAACGATTCACGACACTTTTCCCATCCTGAATCATTAAACACTTGCCAAGAATCCATTCCTCTTGTACCTTCTGACCAATCATCTTCATCTTTTCCTCGTATGCCTTCTGGCGTTTTTGGCTATTTGTCCCTTCAAGTCTCCCTAGACAAATGGCAATCCGCTTATGACCTTTTGATATTAAATATTCCAACCCCAGGTTGAATGCTGCAACATGTTTAATTGATATAGATGGAAAATCATCTTGATCAGAGTCCTCGCATAACACCATCGGCCCCGCACTTTTATACTTCAAAAGTGAATCAAACGGAATTGCACGTGAAGCAAAAATAACCCCATCAATAAGATGGCCTCGAAGTTGTTCTAACGCTTCGAATTCCTTTTCTTGGTGATAACCTGTCTGGAAGAGAACCAGCTGGATATTATGCTTCATTGCTTCTTCAGCAATTCCTTCCAGGAGTTCTGAAAAATAAGGGTGATTGATCGTTGGCAGTACGATTCCGACCATATTGGTCTTTCCCCGGGATAAATGAACAGCATTAATATTAGGGCTGTAATCCAGTTCTCTTATTGTTTTCAGAACTGCTTCCCGTTTATCTGGGCTTACATATGGATGATGATTCAACACCCGTGACACAGTGGAAACCGACACTCCTGCCAGTCGGGCAATTTCTCGGATATTAGCCATTTAAAAACCTCGCAAAGATTATTCTTGACCTGAAACGCGTTCCATAAATTATTGTATATGCAAACATACTTTAAAGGAGCTGTCGTTATGGTTGCAGGAATTATTATGTTAGCAGGGTTATGCTTATTTGAAATTATTTTAGCAAAAATCGCTTTAGGAAACGCGGAAATAGAGGAATTTAATTTCGAAGAATTTTTTTATGGGAAAGATTGAATGTTAATAGGAAAAAACGAACCTTCGTCATTCACTTATTAATAGTATAGTGCCGGAAGGAATTACCAAACTAATTGTAGAATTCAGCATCACTGCGAAAGGAAAGTGTTACAATAAAAAGAAGGTTGTAATCTGGAAAGTAAGAAAGGAATATGAAACTTTTTACCAGGTCTTCCGTAAATATTTACGTCAATAAGAAAGAGGTGAAATAAATGGGCAAAACAAAAAAGGTTATCGCGAGTATTTCTGCTACGGCTTTGATGATCGGGCTGGCTGGTTGCAATAACAACCCACAGGCCATTCCAGACCGGGAATGGGAACCGGATGTATCTGGCGATGAAGGGCAGGATTGGAATTCTGAGCAGGGCCAGGATATCCCTCCTGTACCAGAAGGGACCGATTGTTCAGACTGGGAATGGGACAATGAAGATGGTGTCTGGGAATGTGATGATAACAACTCTCCATATTTTGGACATTACTTTTTCGCTGGTATGTTCTTTGCGAATCGATCATTACTCTATAAGAGCAATGACTATACGAAATACAAGAACAGTTCATCATTCAAAGGGGCAAGATTGGACAGCAATTATAAAAACACTTCGCCAAAGGGCAGTTCAGGATTCGGCAGCGGGTCAAGAAGCACTACTGGCGGTTAAGGGAGAGGAAAATTAATGAATTTATATTTAAATTTTGCCGCTTATTTAGGACTTGGATTGCTATTGCTGACGGCGGGTGTCGGCTTATTCGTGTTGGCTACTCCAAAAATTAAGGAGTTTGAACTGATTGGCAAAAGAAATATAACAGCAGCTCTTTCGCTTGGAGGGAAAATGCTGGGTCTTGCAATCGTGCTGGGAGCAGCAGCTGAATATTCGGTATCCCTTCTGGATATGGCTATCTGGGGCTCCATTGGAATTTTCACGCAAATCATTGTATTCTTTGTCGCTGAGGTTGTTACAGTCAGATATAGCCTCCAAAAAGCGATAGAGGAAGACAATCGTTCTGTGGGTGTCATTCTTTTCTCGCTTTCTCTTGCTGTAGGCTGGATTGTTGCAAAAAGCCTTTCTTATTAGGAGGAGAAAACATCGATGAAAAAACTAACTTACTTTGTTCATGATGGAAAAGATAACTATGAACCATTATATGAATATACGATTCCAAATGTCGGAATAGATGAGTTTTATGCCCGCCAGCTATGCACTTATTTTATTATTAAAGGAAACCAGTATGAACTGATATCCAATGAGATGGTTGGGGATGAAGAAATACTCGTTCTTGAGAACAGAGGCAGGAACAATAATGTTCTTGATGAGAAAAGTTACCGGGGAATGGGAATTCACGTTGAATTCCGGCGATTCAAGGTAAGTGAGAATTATAAGTTGCTAACTGCTGTTCCGTGTCGTACACACCTTGATGTAATCCGCTATCTCTTAAAGGATATTATTGATCTTCCTGGTTTCGGGCAAATGGCTGTTACCTCCACTGAAGTGGATGAAGATCGGGGAGTTTACGTCCTGTATCTTAAAGCCATTGGTGAAAACGACATGGAATAGGAGGCATTCCATGAAAATCTACAAAGCAAATAGAGAGGGATTTTATAGTGGAATAAAGAACTTCTGGCCCGATTTGTATGGGGAGGAATATGCCTTATTTGATATTTCCACCATTGAAGAGGAGGAAGTTGAAGCCATCAGGCTTTGCACAAATAGAATCGGCAGAATATTTTTTAAAGTTAGTGAGCTCTTGAGAAATGTTCAACTGGATACCTTGAGTGAAATGGGGTATCCGGTTGAAACCCTCGATTTTATAAGGCTCAAGACATTAAATGTTGAAAGTGTTATTGCGAGGCTGGACCTGATTAAAACAGAAAATACATACAAGTGCATTGAAATCAATTCTGATACTCCAACCTTCGTTAAGGAATTATTTAGCGTAAATGGATCTGTAGCGACTCAATTTGGCTTCAGGAATCCAAATGAAGGAATGGAGGATCAATTGGCCAGAGCTGTCCGGATTGCTGTCGCTGCATCTGCAAAATGGCTGGAAGAAATTGAACCATATGTTGTTTTCACTGCGCATGAAGACAATATAGAAGATCGAAATACAGTTTTATATTTGCAGGATTTATATGGTTTACCTTCCAGGTTCATTGCACTAGATAAACTAAGGATCATACCTGGGACTGGCCTGTATGATCAAACTGGCCGTAAGATTGACATCCTCTACCGGCAAACATTTCCGATAGAGAGCCTCATAATGGATGAAGACGAATCAGGAAATAAAATCGGTATGTGGCTGCTTGAACTTGTAGAATCAAAGAAATTGGCAATGATCAATCCTCCATCTGCCTTCTTATTGCAAAATAAGGCTGTGCAGGCGGTAATATGGGGATTACATGAAGAGAATGATCCATTTTTCACACCCGAAGAGCATGACTGGATTAACGAATATTTCCTGCCTACTTATTTGGAAGCGGAGCCGTTTTTAACGAAGCAGGTTCCTTTTGTAAAAAAGCCTATCTTCGGGAGAGAAGGAGACACAGTCGAGATATACAGTTCCACTGGTAAACTGATAATGGAAGAAAAACATAAAAACTACAACGATGTCCCATCCATTTTTCAGCAGTATATCGAACTGCCCACTGTTACGTACAATTCAGAAAAAGGTAAGCAAAAAGGACATGTTTTAACAGGGAGTTTTCTTGTTAACGGAAAATCATCGGCGCTCGGTTACCGTGTCGGAGGAGAAATTACAAACAACCTTTCTTGCTTTTTACCAGTGGGGTTGTCTTAAGAGAAGGCTGTTTTCGTAAAGATGGTTGTTAAAATCTTAAAGCCGATTTTAACGTAATATAAAGCCATTTTGGAGGTCGGTATTAAGTTGCATGCTCTTTTCTCAAAAAAAGAGTCAACTTTGCGAAGAAACATAGGCCAATCAATCCTATTTTGTAGTCAATAGCAACAAAGTTTGAGAAAAGAGCCTAAGAGAAAGGAGGTCCATTCATGTGGATTTTACAGAGATTGTTTACAAAACTCCTGAAAGTCAGTCTTTTGAAAATCACCTTGATCGTTCTTGGAGTGATCCTATTAAGCAGTGTGATTATCAAGACACTTGAACCAGAAACTTTTCCAAGATACCTTGATGCAGTTTGGTGGACAATGACCACGGTCGTGACGGTTGGTTACGGTGATTACTCCCCCAGCAGTGATTTAGGCCGAATTTTTACGATGGTGCTGCTATATACAGTCGGGATTGGGGCAATGGGTATTATCATCGGCAAGATTTTTGATAGTTTGACTTTGTATAAAAAGATGAAGGAGGAAGGGAAGTTGGCATATAAAGGAAAGGACCACTATATACTCATCGGCTCCTCCAAAGATAAACTTAGAAATGTTGTTGAGGAAATCCTGAATTCCAATAAAAAGTGCGATATAGTCATTGTCGATCATAGCAATGAGTCGCCAGTGCAGCATGATCGAGTACATTTTGTCAGCGGAAACCCTGCTGAAGAAGAAATTCTAATGCAGGCTAATATCCTCGAGTCCAAATCAGTAGCTGTCTTTACGGATGATCGTATTGAGTTTCCTGAATACGCTGATGGGAAAACTTTGCTTATAGCATCCAGGGTAGAACATATCTCGAAACAATCCAATAGAAATATTTATACGATTGCCGAAATTATGAAGGAAAAGCATATTGCCTTGTTCGAACATGCGAACATCGATGAATTTATTTTATCCAATGAATCAGTATCTAAACTCATGGCTCAGGCAGCGATCTTTCCTGGTTCGAGCAAGCTGTTTAAGCAACTGCTCAGCAATATGGAAGGAGAGAACCTCTATAAAATCGAGAAGAAGCCGCATTGGACTACTTATAAGCAAGCAGCCATGGAGCTCTTTGACCTCGGAGCAACACTCATTTCAGATGGACACGCGCTTGATATTGCCAGAAAACATAATGAAGAAATTCCTGAGGGTACGGAGATGTTTGTCATTTGCGATGAGGCAACCTATAAAAAAATTTGAGCTAAATCTTCGTAAAAAAATACTCTTTTTTGGTTTAAAATCTTTATAGAAGGATATAATAATCACGCAAGGTTAAATTGCAATTTTTTTAATCGCTAGGAGGCAACAATTGTGGAACGTGGTAAGGTAAAATGGTTTAACAGTGAAAAAGGATTTGGATTCATTGAGCGTGAAGGCGGCGAAGACGTATTCGTACACTTCTCAGCAATTCAGGGAGAAGGCTACAAATCTTTAGATGAAGGTCAAGAAGTTACATTTGAAGTTGAACAAGGCCAGCGTGGCCCACAAGCGACAAACGTACAGAAAGCCTAACTTAGGATAGCTAAAACAGACTCGGAATTTTCTGGGTCTGTTTTTTTGATTTGATTTGGCTTTTTCGTAAATATTATTGTTGATTATGAGGATTAAAATTTACAAAAAAAAGAACACATCCTTGATGTGCCAAATTAAAATCCAAAAAAGGAACTGATCATATTTCGTTTTTTGAATTTCCTTAAGGAAGAAACAGGTGCTAAAGATGGTTGATTTTCCTCCTTAGTCACTTGTTCCTGCTGAGCTGCGGCTTCCTCCATGCTTGTAATAACTTCTTTCAGTCTGGCTACCTCATTTTGCAGATCCTCAATTTCCCTGCGATGCTGTAGGATTTGATATGATACAACTTCATCAGCCTTTCGGTTAAGTCTGTTTTCAAAATCCTCCATGCGCTTCATTAGCTTATCCATTGAGATATCTGGTTTAACAGCTGGTATTATCGCTTTTCTAGGCTTTCTACCTTTAACTTTTAAATCCTGTAATAAAACACCTTTATTGAGTTGTTCTTTTATGTCTTTTAAGATTTCGATACTTTCCTCGGAAAATTGATAATGTCCTAACTCCGTACGCTCCATTTGAAGGTTTGCCTGCTTCACCCAGCGTTGTATTGTACTCGGTGAAACGCCGAGCAGCTTTGCTACTGCGCTAGTATTCATCATAATCCCTCCTTGTTATAGTAAAATTTCGCTTTTTAATTTTCTATTCCTTTGTCGCTGACAAAACTAGTTGGCTTTCGGCAAAGAAAGTGGAAAAACACCACCAAACACTCTTTTAGGTAAAACTGCCGAGACTTTATTATAATAATCAGTCGAGTTATGCTATTTTTTATCAAATCATCCATTTTTTTAATAAAATTACAAACCTTTTATGGTAAAGGATGGTAATATTAGAGTAGCGATGTGGAGGGTTAGTAATCATGATAAAGAAACCAATAATAAAAAAATTTGTGATAGCAGGACTTCTCATTTCCTTGTTTTATGTAGGTTACCTTCATTACAAAATAATCCAGCACGCTAACATGGATGTGCCGAAAAATGCTGATTATATGATAATTCTAGGAGCGCGGGTCAAAGGCAAAGTTCCTTCGCTGGCACTAAAATACCGTATTGACCACGCAGCAAATTATCTAAAGGAAAATCCCAATACTATTGCGATCGCCTCCGGTGGCAAAGGCCCGGGGGAAGACATATCTGAAGCCGAATGTATTAAAAGGGAACTAATACAACATGGAATCGAAGAATCAAGGATTATCCTCGAAGACAAATCCACTGACACGTACGAGAATATTGGATTTTCTGAAAAATTCATACCTGAAAATGCTGAAATTGGCTTAGTGGTGACGAATGATTTCCATATCTTCCGTGCCAAGATGATAGCAGACAATGAAGAACTGAAGATAAATGGATTGGCTGCAAAGACGCCAATTCAGGCAGTGTTGAAATCGTATGCTAGAGAATACCTGGCGCTGACAAAGTATTTCATGATCAATGTTTTCAGGTAGGAATAAGCAGTAACCAAAATGAGGTGAATATATGAACGCTCCTGGGATTGTTTTGAATCTAGTGGCATGGGGTGCTATTTTCATTCTGGCAAGACGTATCTATAGTAAGCAGGATTTGAAACCAATAATATGGAAACTGGCAATTGTTATTTTCGTGGGTCTTTTCTCTTTTTCTATTAACCTGCCATATATGGACCAACAGATAAAATTAGCCATCCTTCCGCTTGGTGTATGGGTTTTATATGGAATCTATTCTCGAAAAGACGAAGGAAAGAGCTGGGAGAAGTATCGGAAATATGCATGGTTAGGTTTCTTCGCAAATTTTATCTTTTTAGCAGCTTCACTAATTCTTCCACTTGTGCATTTAGGAATATATCCTGATAGTGAGATTTCAACCTATATTTCGGATATCAACAAAGCAAAGGTCATTAAAACACATCCATCTGCTGGCAGTAAGATATTGGACAGCAATTCTCTTCTTGTTCAATTGGACAGTATCAAAGAAGAATCTATATTTAGTGAAAAATGGTACTACGAAGCCTTTGAGTCTGCAGGTGAACTTTCAAAAGCGGAAGAAATATTCCCATATCAGCTTGCAGGAACTGAAGCAAAATGGGGGAGCGGTTTCGAGACTATGATTTTTGTTGAACAAGATGGAAAAGGGATTTTAATTACAACAGGCCAAAAGCAGGTATATTTTCGAGCGGAAAAAACTTTGCTAAAGAAGGGGGAGTAACTTCATGCGCAAAAAGGTGCTCATGCCTCTTTTACTTATCTCGATTCTTATTGCTTTCGGAATTTTTTATTGGTATTATCTAGCTCCTCCGGCAGGCTTTCCAGACAAAGAGAAAATAAAGGCGATCTTAAGTGATCCCAATAACAGGGTTGATATAGCTGAAATACAGGACACCATCTTCCTAGATGATAAGCATGTATATATTCCCTTCATTACTGAAGAGGAAGGTCATGGTATAAGCTTTTGGGAGTGGAAGAAGCATGAGTGGCAATTATCAAGTTTCTCTACCGGAAGCATGCCACAAATCTGGAAAATAGATTCAGATGACCCTTCATCACATTATATTATGTGGAATTTTCATCCGGAGAATAATCTGGATTTTTTGACGTTTTTTTTGATTAAAGAACGTGGGTTTTCCGTCAGTGATGGAAAGGAAAAGTATGATCCCGGTATTCAAATGGATTACAGGGCAGAGGTTGGAGAGAAGTCATATGGTTATACTTCGATTCCTACAGAGTGGCAAAAGTATATGGAAGCAGAAAATAAACTGATGGCGGCAATGAAACCCAATCCTTTATTTAATGACTTTTTTCCACCTGCTCAATATTACTTTGGCTGGCAGTCAACATCAGTTGACGGTTCTACTGAGTTTCCTTCTTACCCAAACATGAATGGCTATGGCAGTGGCGGTTCATCAACAGAGCATCTTAGATTTTTAAATGAAAATGATATTTTTATAAGGTAATATGCTTGTAAGAATAATTTAGAGACACAAAACTACTGATTCCTATTCAGGAGCTTGTCAATGAAACTTTTTGGCGGAAATATTCGTATTAATAAGGGAACCTGTGAAGAAGAGCCGAACTGATGGGAAATCATTCTTTAGGTTCTACCTGATGTTAGAAGGGTAAGTAGGTAAAATAATGTGATAAAGGAGAAACAATTGATGAAAGTTAAGCACTTGATGAAAATCTCAGTTTTATTTAGCCTGTTTGTTTTCGCTTTAGGTATTTATACTGTTCCAGCATTTGCTTCCAATGATGAGGATGAGGATGTCATAAATGAGAAATACGGACCACCAATTGTAGTTTATGGTGAAGCACTTTCAGAAAAGCAGAAAGATGAAGTCAGGGATCTGCTGGGAATCAAAGATCCTTCCAAAGTTAAGGAAATTGTTGTAACAGGAAAAGATCTAGTAACCTATATCGACGGCGATGAACATTCGAATATGTATTCATCTGCCAAGATTACCAGGAAGGATACCGGAGAGGGGCTTGTGATTAACCAAGTCACTCCAGAAAATATAACGGAAGTAACGGATGAAATGTACGCCAACGCGCTGTTGACAGCAGGAATTGAGGACGCCATTGTAGATGTCGTTTCACCAGTCAAGGTAACCGGACACTCAGCTCTAGTGGGAATCTATAAGGCATATGATGAAGGTGAAGGAACAGCCCTTGATAAGGATCGTACTGAAGTTGCCAATCAAGAATTGAACCTGGCAACAAAACTAGCTAAAAAAGAGGGGCTCGATCAGGATAAAGTTAGTGAGCTACTGACAGAAATCAAGAAAGAAATTGCAGCTCAAAACCCAGCCACAAAAGAAGAGATCGAGAAAATTATCGATGAAAAGCTAAAATCCCTTGAGATACAGCTTAGCCCGGAAGACAAACAGCTTCTCGTTGATTTGTTCAATAAAATGCGAGATTTGAACATCAATTTTGACAATGTTAAAACTCAGTTAGAAAACCTTTCTACAGATATACAGAAAAGAATCGAGGAGGCAGTAGGGGACAAAGGCTTCCTGGAATCAGTCTCGAATTTCTTTAAAGAACTAATTGAAAGCATAAAGAGTATTTTTTCCTAAGACAGAGGACTTTTCCTCTGTTTTTTTGAAATCGTATATGATATAGAGGTGACTTAATATGAATATCCGGCAAGCCGAAGAACGCGATACAGATGATTTTGCACAACTCATACATGAAGTTGAAAGTACAACGAATTTCATGCTTTTAGGACCTGGTGAAAGGAAATTCAACCCTGATGCTCAAAGGAAGATGATTAAGACTTTTAGGGCTGAAGAAAACTCAAATATTTACCTGGCAGAAGCTGACAGTGGACTGGCAGGATATTTAATTGCAAAAGGAGGAAGTGCAAGCCGTACTAAGCATACAGCTTATCTTGTTATTGGCATAAAGTCAGGTTTTCGTGGTTCCGGAACTGGTACAAGACTTTTTGAAGAGCTTTTTAGCTGGGGGAAAGAAGTTAGGATTCACAGATTGGAATTAACGGTGATGACAGAAAATAAGGCAGGTATCGCATTATACAGGAAGATGGGCTTTGAAATAGAAGGAACCAAAAAGGATTCGTTGCTTGTCGATGGTCAATATAAAGATGAATTCTATATGTCCAGAATACTTTAAGCCAATAGTTGTGGCATTCTGTGATGACATGAATAAAACAGGCTAGAAACGATGGAATCACAATCGATTTTAGCCTGTTTTAATATCTTAAAGTGCTTTCCCTAGATGAGATTCAGGAATGTTGATGAGCTTCCCATTCTTCCCTTAATAATCCCATTTTTATTGAATCATAGTATTTCCCGTTATAGAGGCGGCATTTCCTGATTCGAGCCTCTTCGACCATTCCCAGTTTTTTACCGACCGTAAGCATCCTGGAATTGCCGGACCAGGTTGTAAAGCCGATCCTTGGAATTGGGAAAGTTTCAAATAGGTGTGCAATCCATACTTTTAGTGTATCTGTCCCATACCCACCATTCCAATATTCTGGCAAATAAATAACAATCCCAATTTCCAGCCATTGTGAAGATTCGTGTTCCCAATAATATGTCACCATTCCGATAATTTCATCGTTTACTTTTATAAGGTACTTTCTGTCATATCCCTGATGGATGAGGTTCGTCATTTGTTCTTTAAACTTATCAAGGCTTTCTCGCCTTAGAGGATAGTAAGGTGCATCCCATTTTTTCCATTCAGGATGTTCGTCATTGTGAATCAGGCCCCACCATGTATCCAAGTCCTCTTCTTTAATTTTACACAATATAACTTGTTCACCTGATAATATATCTGGTGTCTGCATGTTTCCGTACCTCCTTAATAGATATGAGGCTAGACGCTTATGCTTAACTAATTCTCTTCAATTCTAGCATTTCCTGCGCCTGAACAAAAATACAAAAAATGTTCAAATCCACAGAAAAAGAGACGCTGCGGACAGCGTCTCTTTAGTTAGTTGCTTCGTCATCTATAAATGCATTTTCATTAACTGCGAAGAAATTTAGTCCAGCGGCGATTGCGAAAGCTCCTCCAAGTAATGCGAATGTAGTAATCATTATGTAATCGCTCCTGTCATTTATTGTTTTTGTTTTGTTACTAGTTATATTCCCGCAGTGGAAACTATTAAACCTATTATTACGAAAAAATTACAAAAAAGTAAAAAGGATTTTGTATGTAAAAAAATTTCAAGAGAAAACGAGTCGCATAAAGAATACTTAATGAATAGTCTTTGTTAAATTGGTCGGTTGATTTCCACTCATTAAAAACATTGGCATCAATCCAAAAAGTAAAAGGTTTTATAGTTACTTATGTTAAAAACTATAAAACAGTTCTTATTACAAATAGGCAGGGGGAAGAGTCTTGAAGTTATATAGCAGGAAGATGACGAAGGTTATTGCAACGGATATATTAAGTTGGAAGTATGATCCGCCGTATGATTTATATAATAATGATTTTACCGATGGTGCAATAAGTGAATTAATGAATGAGGGTTATATAGCCGTAGAGGACGAAAGTGGGGCATTAATTGGATTTTATTGCAGTGGGCATTCAGCCCAGGTTCCAGCTGGAAGAGGGGCAGGTGCATATACTGAACCAGCAATTGATGTAGGAGTAGGAATGCATCCTGAGTTAACGGGAAAGGGGAATGGTTCTTTATTTTTATCATTTGTATTAAACGAACTTAAAACTTTAAGTTCAGATTCGATTTTCAGGTTGACTGTCGCTAAATTTAATAAGAGGGCAATGAAGCTATATGAAAACCTGGGGTTTAAAAAGACGTATGAGTTTAAAAGTGACACTAACGAATTCATTATCATGCTAAAGTGGTGATAAAGTAATTCGGTATTGCTTTTGGGCAAGTGGGGACTTTTTAATAAAGTTGGCCATAAATAATTTGTATTTGTTAAATAATCCCTTTATAATGAAAAAGCTGTGTGAAATTCAGGTCTCACACTTAGCGATATATAGTTTGAAGGGGAGAAGAAAGATGAAGAAGTTTTGGATTTTACTTTCAGCGATCACATTCGCAATCGGGTTGACTGCATGTTCAGCGGAAAAAGAAGAAGCACAACCTGAAAATAAAGAATCAGAGGAAGCTGCAAAACCTGCTGCAAACCCAAAGAGTGTTATGTATAAATTTTACATGAGCATTGTTAGCACGATCAACGAGGCTGATGCTGATCTAAATGCATATGAGGGAGCAGAGGAGCCGACACCTGAAGAAAAGGCAGCCGCGAGTGAATCAGCAGCCGCTGTTGCGACTAAGGTTGAAGGCCTGGAAGTGCCTGCAGATTTAAAGGATCAAAAAGCCGATCTGGAAACTGCTCTTAAAGAAATTGCTGAATCATATAAAATGAAATCAGAAGAGCTGAAGAAAGATGCTCCAGCTTTTGATGCTGCTGATGAAAAATTCGCACAGGGTGAAGAAAAAATTGGCGCTGCATTTGAAAGCCTTGAAATGAATAAGCCTTCTCTTGCGAAAGAATTGTAAAAGAAGCTGAAAAGCAGTGCCAAAAGGCACTGCTTTTCTTATCAATCCTCAAAATTACCATCAGAGTTATAAAAGCAACACAGAGCAGGAACGTGTCTCTTAATCTTCAGTTTCATCGGTGGGTTGTTCAGTTCCATTTTTCATGTTGAAATATGCATCCATAACTGCACGGCCAATCTTTTTGTTAGCACCGTGGTCAACACTGCCCTGGTAAGCCCAGGGTACTATCACAGCCATGGCGATTTCTGGATTGTCGGAAGGTGCATAGCCAACAAGACTAAGATTCATTGTATCTATTAGTGCGTCTCCTTTTACTCGATATTGCCCATCGTAGAAAGCCTCAGCAGTTCCGGTTTTTCCAGCAGGAGAGTATGTGGCTGTGCTGAAATAACGATATGCTGTACCGCCAGGTTCCTGCATAACTTTTTTGAAGCCGGTATGGACACGATCAAGCCACTGGTCTTTCGCACCAATATCATTGAGTACATTTGGTGAATAGGATTTATAGATAGGTCCCAATTCTTCGCCATTCATGGCTGGTTCACGTATTTCCTTTACTATTTTTGGCTGCATTCGATATCCTCCGTTGGCAATCGTAGAGATATACTGGGCAAGCTGCATATTCGAATACGTGTCATATTGGCCGATAACTAAATCAAGTACTTTACCAACCGGATAATTTGCTCCCTTTGCACCGGTTTGTTCATTTGGTAGATCAATTCCTGTACGGATGCCAAGGCCAAACGAGGCGAAGGAATTACGGATTGTATCCCAAACTTTCGGATCAAGGTTTAATGGTTGCTGATAACGATAAACACCATTCCCAATCCTGATCGCGGTATGGAACATATAGACATTGGATGATCTCTTCAAGGCATCGATGTCATTCAAGACTCCGAGGTAGCTATAGGATTTTTTTATAGGAGTACCCTTTATATCAAGTGCTCTATCATCAAATCTGGTAGTTGAGCTGATCGCGCCAGTTTTATAGCCGGTAAAAACCGTTGCCCCTTTGACGACAGAGCCGACGTTAAAGGTTTTAAGTATGTTGCCAAGTGCGTCATCTTCCATATAAACTTCTTTTGTTTTCTTGTCTTTTACAATTCTTTTTCCTGCCATTGTCAATACTTCACCAGTGTTTGGATCCATTAAAACAACGTAGGCACTGTCCAGGAGCCCTGTTCCCGGAGACCGTTTGGCAGCCCATAATTCCTTCTCAACAATTTCCTCGACAGCGAGTTGGAGGTCCATATCAATACTTAGGACTAGATCTTTTCCGCGCTGTCCTTCTGAAACTAATTCCTTTTCCAGAAGTTCGCCGGCTTTATCGGTCACATTCACAATTTTTTCTTTTTTACCCTGAAGTACATCTTCATATTCAAGTTCGAGATTGCTTTTCCCAACACGGTCATTACGTGTATAACCACGTGACATGAAATAATCAAGTCTTTCGGCAGGTAGACCTTCACTGCTTGTTGTAATTCTTCCTAGTACAGGTTTGAATGCCTCTTCATATTTATATTCGCGATCCCAGTCTGTTGCAGCATTAACACCAGGAAGCAGTGACAGATTTTCATTGACTAGCGCATATTCTTCCTGAGTGACACCTTCATTTTTGATGATTTGCGGCACGAATTTATATCCGCTATTCATGATGCTGAAAATCGCAAGCTCTTCAATATCCTGCTCAGTTAGTTGACTAAGGTGATTTTTTGTAACTCTCTCAAGCTGTAGTTTATATAAATCTTTATTTTTCAGCTTTTTATTTCTGAAAAGCTCCATCTCTTTATCTTTTATAAGTTTCTTTGCTTCTTCTGGATGCTTGATCATCCAGAAATCCTTCATATCTCTCTCACGGACTTTATCTGTATCTTTCTCAATAATTCTGGCTAACTTTGCAGCTACTTGGAGCATTTCCTTCTGGGAAGCACCTTCATTCGTATATGTAATAGCATTCAGTGGTTTGTTGTCGACGATTACTTTGTGGTTTCTGTCCAGCATCTTTCCTCGCGGGACAGGGTTATTGACTGTCACATCCTCCTTGCGATTAATTTCACGTTTATAGTCTTCGCCATGGACGATTTGGACAATACCGAGACGAAGGACCAGCAATGAAAATAGAATAAAGACTGAAAAGAATAGAATATTGACCCTTATTGGTGTTGTATTCTTTTTTTTAGGCAAGTTTTCTCACATCCTATGAAAATATAAAAACCATCTATTACCATTAGTGTACGTAAAGATTTACTACTCTGTAAAGGTTTTCCTGTAAATTAAAAGGAATCCTTGAAATTCAAGGATTCCTTTTTAGTTAAGGAATTTATAAAATTATTGAGTTGTGAATAGCCACATGAAGTTTTCTTAATCCAGCTCCAGCGCCTAGCCCCTCGAGTCGCTTCGGTCCGCCCAATGAAGTCAAAGAACGACTTCACCGGTCGGTCCTCCAGCGCTTGTCGGGGCTGAACGAGCCGCTTGCGCTTTTTGTTCTCATATGGCTTCTTCAGGTATTATAACACTGCTGTCGGTACTGGGAACTTTACGCTTTTCTATGTTGATTTCATCAGAGGAATAAATCATGACAATCATTTTTCCAGGATAAGTTTTAGCCCGGATCAGAATGGGCTGGTTGTATTTGTTCTTGAATGTGAAATCAGGCCCATACCAGCTGACAGTTGCATCCCTGCCAGGTGGAACGTAGGGAACCTGCTTGCTGTGAGAGTATCGCTCGAGTATCTTCATGCCAGAGCGATCAGCTGCATTAAAAAGTGTTGATGATACCTGGCATATACCTCCTCCAATTCCCTCTGATAATTCTCCTCTAACAATTATGGGTGCAGGCTGATAACCGCGTGAGGCGGTACGTTTGCCGACAACTTTATTAAAGGAGAAGGTTTCTCCAGGAAAAACAACATGATTATTGATCGCTTCTGCGGCAAGGTCAATGTTATGGGTCCGTTCCTTGTTCCTACTATTGAAATATGTTATGTAATGGCCAATTAGATTTGTTCGTATATTGGCGATGATTTCGCTATCTACCTTCGGATATACAGGTAAGGTAGGAACTTGTAATCTTGAATGGTGTTTTTCAAAAAAACTTGCTGTGAATTTTTTCTTGAACTTTTTCTCATCAAGAATATATCCCACCTCTTCTGGTATGATGTTCCCGTAATCATCCAAACCTGCATTTCTGGGTTCCTTCTTAATCTGAAGAGACATCTGTTTATTTAATGTGTCCAGCATTGTATGATTAAGAATTGGATACCCAAACCATTGAATCGAAAAGTCTGATCGTTGAACTTCTACAATTGATTCACCATCCCAAAATAAATCTATTTCATCATGATTATCTGCTGTGCTGCTAGATAGAATAAGTCCAATTGCCAATAACCATTTCACTTTCTTCACCTCCCGTTTTATTATGGATAAGCAGCTGATGTTTAATGTATTTTGGATTAGTTGGTGTTTGTTGGAAAGGTTATTGAGAAAACATGACGAATAGTAAATATGCCTAGATATCAGGTCTGAAGTTATATTAAATTATGATTGTTTGAGGTAATACATCTTCAAAGTAAATTCAAAATTTGGATGGTGAAAAAGTATGAACCTGTATTTATCGTTATTGTCACTGGATGATGCAGAGCAATTGTTCGCGTTCGAAAAAGATAACAAGGAATTTTTCGAAAGTTTCGTGCCGCCCAGGCCAGATACGTATTTTAGATATGAAGAGTTTTGTGAAACCTTGGAAGAGTTATTGGAGGAACAGGATGATAGAAGGTCTCTGTTTTATTTAATCAAAGACGAAAAGGGGCAAATCATCGGTCGAATGAACCTTGTAGATATTGACTGGGTGACTAAATCAGGCAATATCGGTTATCGGGTAGGACAAAATTTCTCTGGTAAGGGAGTTGCTGTAAAAGGGCTGCGATTGCTTATATTAGAATCTAAGAAAATGGGTCTGAAAGAATTACGTGCGAAAACGACAAGCAATAATTTCCCATCACAAAAGGTTTTAGATAGATGTCTTTTTCATAAAGAAACTGAAGAAATGGGCGATTTTATCTACTATAAATTTGCACTCTAGCTAACGCTAGGGTGTTTTTTTGTCGAATTATTTTTCTCTCACAGTCTTGTAATAATATTTAGTTTTTGTGTAAAATTACACTAAATAGATAATATAACCATTACATATCTTGTTCACCGTCAGGAATTAGACATCGATTTCTTAATTTTTCTTAAGAAATTATTAAGAAAATATCCCCTATCTTTTTGGAAGTGGTTGGCATATAATTTAACTGTATTAATAATAATAGTACACTTAGTACAGATAGGGGGTCATTATGTTTGAGCTTGACCTGAGGAGCCGAAAACCGATATACGAGCAGCTGGTAGATAAGATGAAAGAGCTGATCATTAATGAAGTGCTCAAACCTGATGAACAATTGCCTTCTGTGCGTCAGATGGCACAGCAATTGACAATAAACCCAAATACAATTCAAAAGGCATATAGAGAGCTTGAGGTACAGGGATTCATTTATTCATTAAAAGGCAAGGGGAGTTTTGTCAATGCGATGGAACCTGGCAAGGATGCAGATAAGATCCTGCAGGTGAAGCAGGATCTGGAAAAACTGTTACAGGAAGCATTGTACCTGGGCATTACTGCCGAAGAGTTGCGTGAGATGATTGGAAACATTGATGGCTTGAAAGGGGGAAGCGGGCAAGATGATTCAAATGATCGAGATCAATAAAACATTTGAAAAACACGAGGCAGTAAAAAACGTCAATATGACTATAAATAAAGGCTCAATTTACGGCTTGATTGGATCGAATGGTGCAGGTAAAACAACCATCATTAAATTGTTTGCTGGAATTTATAAACAGGATTCTGGGAAGGTGCTTTTGGAAGGTTCAGCGGTCTTTGAAAACCAAGCCTTAAAAGAGAAAATCTTTTATATATCCGACCAGCCATATTTCTTTCCTCAGTATACCGTCAAGCAGATGGCGAATTTCTATAAAAGCGTTTATCCTTCATGGAATGAAGCTAGATTTAAGAAATTAGCCAAAGTATTCGACTTCAGTATGAACAAAAAATTACATACCTTTTCAAAGGGAATTCAAAGACAAGCTGCATTCTGGCTGGCCTTATCGACGATGCCTGAAATATTGATTCTTGATGAGCCCATGGATGGGTTGGATCCGGTGGCAAGGAAAAAGGTTAAAAACCTACTGATACAGGATGTCGCAGACAGGGAAATGACTATTTTGATATCATCCCATAACTTGCGGGAAATTGAAGATATTTGCGACCATATTGGAATTTTGCATCATGGGTCACTTCTTTTGGAAAAAGACCTAGATGACCTTAAATCTGATATACATAAAGTTCAGGTAGCTTATAAGGGGGAAACACCGAAGCACCTGGAAAATCAATTGACAATGCTCCACTGCGAAAGAAGGGGAAGTGTCATGGTATGTATTATCAGGGGGAAAGAGGATGAGATCGAGAAGGTTATCAATCAGACTGAACCTGTTATTTTTGATATCCTCCCATTGACATTAGAGGAGATTTTTATATATGAAATGGGGGATATCGGCTATGCAATCAAAAACATCATTGTTTAACAAAGAAATGGTCCTCCAGGTTGGAAGAAACGTCGGATGGATATCCGTCATTTACTTCCTGGCTTTATTTTTCGCGATTCCCTTAAGAATCATGATGCTGTATTCCGGTGAGAACTACCGTGATTTCATGCCGGTGGAAAGATTGTTTGATTTCAATTTTGGGATACAGTTCATCATGTTTATTACAGTACCAGTTGTTATGGCAATCTTTCTTTATCGTTTCCTGCATGTGAAGCAGGCAGCAGATTTGATCCATAGTCTGCCATTGAAACGGCAGGACATTTTCCACTTTTATACACTGACAGGCTTTGTGTTTCTAATTATTCCAGTCATCTTGATTGCGCTGTTCACTGCCATTATTCACAGTGTGTATGACTTGAATCTATATTTCCAGCTGCAGGACATTTTCAGATGGGCTGGGATCATCATTTTATTTAATGCTGTATTTTACCTTTCTGGGGTATTTATAGCAATGGTCACAGGAATTTCGGTGGTCCAGGGTGTCTTGACTTATATCATGCTCCTGTTCCCGGCTGGATTCACTCTGCTGATCATCTACAATCTTGGACTTATGTTATATGGCTTTCCTAGTGATTATTATCAAATCAGGAATATAGAATATCTTTCACCTATTTCACATTTGACTATTTTAGAGGGCCAGTCAATATCTATGAAGTCAGTTCTCTTATATTTAGTCTTTGTGTTGGTCTCATATGTCCTGTCCCTATTTATCTATAAAAAAAGGAAAATAGAAGCAGCATCGGAGGCAATTGCCTTTAATGGATTAAAAGTAGTTTTTAAATACGGAGCTGCTTTCTGCATGATGCTTCTCGGTGGCATGTATTTCGATGCAATGCAGAATAAATTTGCCTGGCTGATATTTGGGTACACAGCTGGGGGGATAATCGGATACTTCGCTGCCGAAATGGTTCTTCAGAAAACATGGAGGGTCTTTGGAAAAGTAAAAGGCCTTGGATATTTTGCGGTTGCAATGGCGGTCTTGATCCTTATAACTCAAGCGTTCGCTCCATACGAGAATAAAGTGCCTGCCCTAGATGAGATTAAAAGTGTCACCTACGCGAATCACGTTTATATGGACGCGGATGATCGATTTGCTCCAAGACCACTATACCAGCAAGAGAACATTGAGGCTGTGCGAAAGTTCCATGAGAGTATCATCAATAATGAAAAAATGAATGAACAAGGAATGAAATCACAGGAATTTGCTCTCTTTATCTATGAATTGAAAAATGGAGATAAACTGGTACGCCAGTACACCATCGATCGATTTGATTACGAGCCCAAAATGAGAGAAATATTTGAATCAGTGGAGTATAAGCATGCACACCAGCCGATTTTTAAGATGAATACAAGTGACATTACCTCTATTAGAATAAACAAACACATAACTGATAGCCCGTTGACAATTACCGATGAGGAAAAAATTCACCAGGCTATTGCAATCCTGAAAAAGGAAATTGAGCAAGAACCTTTTTCCATTGATTATTATCCAAAAGGTAACAGGTCATCGATTGAAATTATGTCGGGCATAAACGATTATGACCATATTGAATTGAAGCATTCATATAAAAGCTTCATCGCATGGCTAGAGGAAAACGACATGCTGAAAGAAGCAACTGTGACACCTGATGATATAAACTATATTGTCGTAACAAATGATTCAATAGAACAGGAACAATTCAAAGAGTATCCTGAAGAAGAAATAATTAATCGTATTATGAACAATAAAAACGCCATTAAAGTGAGTGAACATGACCAAGTGTTTGCAGCGATTGAGAACGCAGGTTATGGATGGTTTAATGAATCGCCGTATACTGCTATTTTCGTATACAAAACGGGGAATCACAAGGAGATTCGCACATTTAGCGATAAAGATGTACCAGTATTTATCAAGGAGCATTTTAGGTAAAAACACTAGACAAAGATTGTAAGCAATGCAGCTTACAAAAGTTAGTAGCAGGGCAAGGGGGATGGGTATGGCTAAGATTGATTTTGATGAGCTTTATAGAATCCACGGGAAAAAGCTTTGTCAAATTGCTTTCAGCATTACTAAAGACAGACATCTAGCAGAAGATGTAGTCCAGGAGACTTTTATAAAGGCATATAAAAAGGCAGATACCATCATAGATACGCATAAAATCGGTTCATGGTTAGCGGCAATCGCGGCAAGGACAGCGATTGATTATTTGCGGGCAGAGAAAAGAAGAAAATGGCTTCCATCTGACCAGAGCATTATGGAGCAAATTTTCAGTGATTATGATAACAACCAATCGCTCGAAAAGGAAGTCGAAATCATCCTGTTTAAAGAAGAAATTCAACATATGCTGTACTTGCTGACGAGTGAGTACCAGCAAGTGTTGGTATTGAGGTTCCAATACGGATTAAAAGAAGACGAAATCGCCTGCAAATTGAATATTAAATCAGGTACAGTGAAAACACGTCTCCACAGAGCTCGGAAACAATTGAAAAAAGTTATGTCAGAGAAGTACCCAGCCTAATAGTTCTATTTGGGCGATTAACCAATCGCCTATTTTTTTCTGCTTGAATACTGGAAAAAAATATAAATTATTCAAATATTTTGTAGAAGAGGTGTGTCAATGATTTCAATCAACAATTTAAGCCACGAATTTGAGATCGGCAAAAAAGGGAGAAAAACAATAATTCCTGTGTTGAGGGATGTTTCATTTAAAGTGAACAAAGGAGAAATTGTAACCATTGTTGGCAGGAGCGGTTCGGGAAAATCAACACTCCTTAACCTTGTCAGCGGATTTATAAGGCCAAAAGAGGGAGAAATCACGATCAATGGAATCAAAACATCCACTCTAAACGAAACAAAGTTTGCCGATTTCCGGATTCAGCATCTGGGATTCATTTTTCAAAGTTTTCAATTGATCCCTAGCATGACAGCCTATCAAAATGTAGAGCTGCCTTTAATATTAAAAGGAGTCAAAGAGGAAGAGAGGAAATTACGAACAAATGAAATCCTTGATATGGTTGGATTATCTGACTATCAGGATCATTATCCTGGAGAACTTTCAGGTGGTCAGCAGCAAAGGGTAAGCATCGCCCGTGCACTTATTGTCAATCCGCCGATCATTCTAGCAGATGAACCGACCGGCAGTCTAGACTCGGAAACAGAAGAAGATTTACTCAAATTCATCATTAAATTAAACAGAGAGCTTGGCATTACATTTTTAATCATTACTCATGATGACAAGGTTGCCCAAATTGGCCATCGTACCATTGAATTAAGGGATGGCAAAGTTGTTGAGGAGGTATTGGCAAATGAGGCTTAAAGATCAATTTCAATTCGTCAGGCAAAATATGAAAAAGAACCGGACTCGGATGTTCATGACCATACTAGCCACGGCTATGAGCGTAGCATTCCTGATTGTGCTTGCTTCAGTGGGGTTTGGTCTCCATAAATCGATCGTAAAAGAAACGCTGGAAAGAAGGCTTGTGACAGAAATTGAAGTCCCTGGAAAAGAGGAGCCGAATAATGGCTTCAGACAGCTGACGGATGAGGATATTTCCTACTTTGAAGAAATTGACGAAGTCAAAGCTGTAACAAGACGGAAGACTTTGCAGAATTATATGTTCGAAGTGGACGACCACCAGACGAATGCCCAGGCAATAGTTGCACATATGCCATCAGAAACAAAAGCAGGACTTGAACTTGCAGAAGGACGGCTTCCAAAATCAGAAAATGAAGTGGTTGTTGGCTACCATTTTGTAGAAGACCTTCGTCCTAACAGAGAGGTGTCTGAGGAACTTTATGATGAGCAGGGACAAATAAAAGAAGAATTCCGCTATAAAGAAGATTTGATCGGCAAGAAAATAACCATGAATGTGGTGAAGTTCGAAGACGGCAAAGAGATGATAGAACCGTTGGAAGTGACAGTAGTAGGAATCCGTCAGAAACCAACAAAGGATTGGGTTTATGATAGTATTGTGTTTGTTTCCGAAGGAGTTCTTAAGCAGGTTGAAGAATTTACGGGTACTCCACGCGGAATGATGAAGGATCCGAACAACCCTGATATGGAGCTGCCTGATATCCCTTTAGACCAATATGATCAAGTAAATATATACGCTAAAGATATGGAAGCAGTAAAAGACATTACTGCTGTATTGGAAGAAAATAATTACCCCTCCTATTCGGTCATAAATGAGCTGAAGGATATAAATGTCATGTTCACGATCGTTAAAGCAGGATTGATTTTTATAGGTACAATTGCAATCATTATTGCTTCGATAGGAATCTATAACACAATGACTATGGCAGTTACAGAAAGGGCACCTGACATCGGAATCATGAAAGCGATTGGGGCTAATCCAAAGACAATCAAAAAAATCTTTTTACTTGAAAGCAGCTATATCGGTCTGGTCGGTGCAGCGATCGGAACACTTGTCGCTTATGGTATCAGTTTTATCGTGAATTTCGGACTGCCGCTGATCATCAAGCAGGCATTCGGTGAAGAACCGCCAGAAGGCCTGATCTTCAGCCATATCCCATATACCTTGCCAATCATAAGTTTTATCATCTGCTACCTTGTCACGATCCTGTCCGGTCTGCGTCCTGCCCAGCGAGCCACTAAAGTAGACGTGCTCCAGGCAATGAGAAGGGAAGTATAAGAAGCGATAGAAAAGTAGTGATCATGGAAAAACCAAAGAACCTGTTGGTGACCTAAAAATCAAGATTCTGTAAAAATAGGACACCAATGAAGCCTATTGGTGACCTAAAAATCAAGATTCTGTAAAAATAGGTCACCAATGAAGCCTATTGGTGCCCTGAAAATCAAGATTCTGTAAAAAC
>NZ_BASE01000045.1 GCF_000813125.1 Mesobacillus selenatarsenatis SF-1 | reverse complement strand
AAATCCCACGAAAGGATTTTGGCTTTTTACTTCTTTATGCGATTGTTTCGATTTTAACTGCACATGCTTTAAATTCTGCTGTGCCAGATATAGGGTCATATTCATTAAGAGTAAGGACGTTGGTTGGAACTTCGGACCAGTGAAAACTCATGAAAACGAGTCCTGGAACTACCTGTTCTGTTATCTTCGCCTTTACATCAAGAGTTCCTCGCCGTGAACTTACCCTTACAAGGTCGCCGTCATTTATATGAAGGCGCAGTGCATCTTCGGGATGAATATCCAAGGTTTCCTCTGTTTGTTTAATTTTCACCCCTGCTGCATAGTGCCGGGTCTGTGTATGAGTATTGTATGACTCATACCTCCTGCCAGTCGTGAGGGTGAAAGGATATTGATCATCAGGCTGTTCTAAAGGTGGTGTGAATTCAACTGGTACGAAACTGGAGCGCTTTTGATTTTCAACATCAGCATGGAACCTTTCATGAAGTACTTTCGTGCCAGGATGAGTTTCATCTGGACAAGGATAATGGATTCCATACTCTTTATCAAGACGTGCATATGAAATACCCCCATACATCTCCCAGGCAAGTTCTCTGACTTCATCCCAAATCTCTTCGCTTGAACTATATCCCATTGGATAGCCCATCCTCGCGGAGAGTTCACACAATATCTCCCAATCTTCTTTTACTCCTGGCTGCGCAGTGACCGCGGTGCGTACACGCTGCACTCTCCTGTCCGTATTCGTGTATGTCCCGTCAACTTCGCCCCATGACTTGGCTGGTAGAACGACATCAGCCATCTCAGCTGTTTCTGTCATAAAAATATCTTGAACAATAAGGAAATCGAGTTTTTCTAATAAGCTTCTCGTATGGTTCATATGAACATCTGCAACTAGCGGATTTTCCCCTATACAATATAGAGCTTTGATTTCACCCGTTTCGATTTTATCGAAGGCCCTCGTCTGGGTATCACCGACTTTTTTACTGATTTCTATATTCCATTTTTTCTCATAGCGTGCCCGGTACTCGTCGTCCAATAAGCTTACAGCACCGGTAAGCTGGTTCGGTAAACAGCCCATATCTCCCGCGCCCTGGACGTTATTCTGTCCTCTTAAAGGCATGATACCGGAACCCCGCTTCCCGATATGGCCACTCAACAATGCAAGGTTGGCGATATCGAATACATTGTTCACACCACAGTGATGTTCTGTAATACCAAGTGTATAAGCGATCATAGCCTTGTCAGCATTTGCATACAAGCGAGCAACCTCTATGATATCTTCTGCATCCAATCCTGTGATTTCAGCTGAATATTCCGGTGTGTAACGTTCAACCTTCGACAGCAACACATCAAAATCTTCAGTGTGCCTGCCAATGAAACTTTCATCATACAGTTTTTCAGTAATGATAATCCTTATAATTGCGTTGATAAGCGCAATATCTGTACCAACGTTAATTTGCAGATGTTTATGAGCTGACTTGACCATATCAATTCTTCGTGGATCAATCACGATTATCTTGAGACCGCCTTTGGCTGCTTTTTTTATTCTATTTCCAATGATTGGATGGGCTTCCGTTGTATTGGAACCCATCAATAAAAGCACCTCAGCCTCATCAATATCTTCTAATGTATTTGTTGGGAAACCGCTTCCAAAAACAGTCGCCAGACCGGCGACACTTGGAGCGTGTCAGGTTCGGTTACAGCCATCAATATTATTGCTTCCGATAGCAGTCCTCATGAACTTCTGGGTAACATAGTTCGATTCATTGGTCGTACGGGCACATGCGAACATCGAAATTGATTCTGGACCAAAATTATCTCTTAAATCAGACAATCGGTTTGCGATGTAATCATATGCTTCATCCCATGTAGCTTTTACCAGCTCACCAGCTTTTCTGATCATAGGTGTTTTCAATCTTTTCTGTGCATGAACGTATTGATAGGCAAAAGCACCTTTTACACATGTCTGCCCTTTATTTACAGGCGCTTCTTTGTCTCCTCTGATTTTCACAATCTTATTATCTTCAACTTCCAATATCAAACCGCAGCCTGTACCACAATAACCACAGACCGTCTTAACCTGGCTAATCGATGACATAGCTTCCCCTCCGGTAGTGTTATATAAATTTCTCTTACTTCCATAGTAGTCTAAATTTTCAAAGCGATGTAGAAAATTGAAAAGATTTTTTTGTCATATTTCCGACAATTTTTCGACAAATTTTGATTTTGACCCTAAGAAAGCATAAAAAATAAGGCAGGATTGACTCCTGCCTTACTCAGACTTTCTATTATGCAGTTTTAGCCGGAAGCATTATTTTGAATGTTGTACCTTTGTTCTGCTCACTTTCGATGTATACCTTACCATTATGGCTTTCAATAATCTTGAAGCTCACCATCAGACCGAGTCCATTTCCATTTTTCTTTGTGGTATAGAAAGGCTCGCCAATTTTCTTGAGCGTTTCTGGAGGAATTCCTACGCCTGTATCCTTTATGGAGATGACGACATTGTCATCCTGTATTTCTGTTCTCACTTTTAAATCTCCACCATCAGGCATTGCTTCAATTCCATTTTTTATAAAATTCAAGAATACTTGCTTCAATCGGTTCTCATCACATTCAATCTGGATGATTTCCTCTGTAGCATCAAAATCCAGTTTAACATTCCTTTTTCTAGCTTCGAATTTCAACATGGACACTACATTTTGGACAATCGAGATAATATTCTGTTCCTCAAGCTCCACAGCCTTTGGTTTTGCAAGTACCATAAACTCTTCAACAATATTATTGACTCTGTCAATTTCGTCAAGAATGATTTCAATGAACTCCTGGCGCTGCGGATCGGTTTCGTCAAGCTGGAGGAATTCAGCATATCCTTTCATTGATGTCAGCGGATTTCTGATTTCGTGGGCAACCCCAGCAGCGAGCTGGCCAACAGCAGCAAGCTTATCCTGGCGGTGCAGCATTTCCTCTGACTTTTTCTTCTCTGTGATATCGTTACGAATTGCTAGATACTGATATGGCTTCCCATTTTCCTTCAGGAAAGGAACAATCGTGGTATCCACCCAATAAAAGGAACCATCCTTCGCCCTGTTTCGAATATCCCCTTTCCAAACCTGGCCGGACCCAATTGTTTTCCACAGATTTTTAAAGAATTCCTTCGAATGTAATCCGGAATTCAATAAGCTGTGGTCATTACCAATCAATTCTTCCCTGCTGTATTTAGAGATTTCACAGAATTTATCATTCACATTTTTGATAATCCCCTTCTCGTCAGTAAAAGCAACGATGGATGATTGATCAAGGGCAAAATTAATATCACTGACTTCTTTAAGTGTTTCCTTTAGGCTCGCTTCTGCCTGCTTTCGTTGCGTTATATCAGAACGAATCGAAACGTATTGATATGGCCTGCCTTTATTATTTAGGAAAGGGACAATCGTCGTGTCAATCCAGTAATAAGAACCATCTTTCTTCTTATTCCTTATTTCACCCTTCCAAACGTCTCCAGAACCAATCGTTTTCCACATATCTTTGAAAAATTCCTTAGTATGAAGTCCGGAATTCAAGATCGAGTGATTTTGACCCAAAAGCTCAGCTTCACTATAGCCAGAAATCTCAATAAATTTTGCATTAATATATGTGATATTACCTTTAGGATCCGTAATAGCAACAATTGCTGATGAATTAAGTGCATCTGTAATATCTTTCAAGTTGGTATCTGAAACTGCAAGCCTTTTACTGATTAACGCACTTGAACCGATCAAGCCAGCAAGGATAAGAACCGAGATAAAAACGATAAGATAACTGATCAACGATTCTGGAATCCCCGTCTGCTCGACCAGACCGTTGCTCATATTGATTGAAGATGCTCTTGTTAAAAGAAAATGACCTTCTACAATTGCAGCCGTCACGAAAAGAGCACTTAGCGGCTTAATCCAACCATGGTTTCCTTGAGTAAAACTTTTTGAAGAGAAAAGCATCCAGAAGGAAAAGTAAAATGATACGAAAACTAATGCAAGTGCAATTAGTAAAATAGGTGGCTGATAACTGAAATCTAACCTCATCGAGTACATTCCCAGGATATGGACCACTAGGACTGCAAGCATCATGAACAAGCTTCCTGCAAGCATATTGCTTTTTTTTACTGACTTGCCTGTCATTGCATAGAACGCCATTGCTGTAAATGAAATAACCAAAATAATCGATAATACTGTTATTGGAATTCTGTAAGACACATTGCCATTTAGGTTCATTGCAAGCATTCCAAAGAAATTCATAACCCATATCCCTATGCCAAGTGAAAATGTCCCACCCAAAAACAGGAATCGTTTATTTCGATCTGATGATTTTATTAGACTGAATAAATCGAGTGCTGTATATGATGACATGACTGTCAATAAAATGGCTACTAGCAGTAATATTGGATTGAAGGATAATTCCGGATTATCCATTTAGGCATCATTCCCCATTTAAAGTTTCATTTCGATTGTATGTTAAAACTGAAGAGAATAAAAGGGTTTCTTGAATAAAATGTAATAACTTTGTCACTTTTATCTATTGACAATTGAAATTTATGGGAATTCCCTTCTCTTTTCGAGTTGACTTCTCTGCAAACAGCATAAGGAACTTACCGATCCTGGATTACATATACCCTGGCACTTATTAACTAATACCCCAAACAGATAATATGAACAAACACCTATTTTTAAATTTTTTCAAAAAAAGACTACACAAATTTCCTAATAATGTTTATACTGTACTATAACAGGTTAATTAAAATATAAATTGTACTATAAAAGGAGGATTTTTATTATGATGAGTCCGGTTGAATTTTTTCGTAATCTACCAAAGAAGGTTTGCCCTGAGTGTGGTGAAGGAATGCACGAACAAGCTGAGTCATATTTAATGGAATGTGACCGCTGCTTATCTAAAAAAGAGGAATAATACAAGAAGGCACCTTTAAAAAAAGGTGCCTTCTTATATAACCCGAAGAAAAAACTCACATAGAAAAAGAAGCTCATTTGCGAGCTTCTTTTTTAACATCTTAGGAGACCCAACCAGCATCAGCCCAAAACTTTTTGGAACTATTGAGTTGTATGATCCTCTTACTATAGCCGATGTGTGTTTGTTCCGCATTAAAGTGTCTTATCATAGGAAGGTTTCCCTTCTTTATGACGACTCTTTACAAACACATTTTTCGGTATAATCACCGAGAGACTCATTATTCCCTTTAGTAGTCGTTTAGCACTTTTCTTCATTTACATCATGTATCCCTACTGACCATTCCATTTGGATGGTTAGCTGCCATCAAGGTTATTTTCTCCTAAGGACTGTTATACCTGAAAATTGTTGACTTCCCTTGAGAATGGTACTTTTCCAAGTATCAATTGTTGAAATTGATACTCTGTTGGTTAAAAGCTTCCTTCCTGCGTACAAGTAAATAGTAGGCTGGACTTCTGCTTTTTCCCTTTTGAATTGAACCACTGAAAGGACAACATTCTTTCTGGTTTAACTTATATTAGGTTCAAGATCCCTGTGGCTGGTGATACTGATTTTATGAAGAGAAGGTAACAACACTTTAGGAATAAACCTTTTTTCGTTCACTACGGAACGAACACAATTGGTTGAGCCTCCTAAGATGTTAATCACTTTCTTTCTACACTTTTATTATACCACCACTTACGAATGTAAACCCTTACATTTGTGACAAATTAGTGTCTTTTCCAATATTTATGACACAGGTTAAATTACTCGTATATCCTATATCTCAATACAAAAACTAGTCTTACCAGGGGGTGAGATTATGGATAATAAAAAAGATGATTTAAAACGGAACAAGGATTTACTTAATTCAACATACACACCAAATCAACGCTATGTGCCAGGAGGGTCGGTTGATGAGCATAGGGATTTTGAAGCTGGAAATATTATTCTTACCGGGGATGAGATAAAGCAGCAGAATGAAAATTTATGATTCAAGGTATGTCATCGACAGATAATGCAACCAATGTATAAAACTTAACGAAGAGAGGTATTAAACTTGGATTTACTCGATCCGAAAAATTTGAAATTTGGTGATGAAGTGTTCGTAATTTATCGGAACCCTCATGTACCTTCTGTTTCAAACATAAAAGCTGGTGAAATTGTTCCGCATCCAAAAGACCCTAATCAGTTCGCCCTATTCCTTAACGAAACCTTACATGTAATTGAAGACGATGATGCTCTGTTTGCAACACAAGATGCAGCAGAAAAAGCTTATTTTGATGCAATGGACCCTTATAACACATAGTAACCCCATACCTTTCCAAAAGTTTTAAGTGCATTTTATAGGGGTAAAAATAGAAACGCAAGCCCATTTCCATTAGGAGGGATGAAGATGAAAGTTTTATCAGCATCTTCTAAGTTCGTCATTGGCTCTGCACTCGAAGGAGGATTTGTCTATCTTAAGAAAGGCATCCTTACCCCCAACAAATTGATACGACGTGGAAAGCTTTAAATCGGCAAATCCTCTTTCTAGAAGTACATCCATCCAGGGTGTGCTTCTATTTTTGTAATTTTTAAAAAAATTAAAGGGGTTTAATCAATATGAAACGAATTTAGTAAGAAATATAAATGTGTGGGGTGACCAGATTGATTCAATTAGAGATTGAGCCGGCCTTGAATCCAAATGAAACCCGATTGCAACCTTCTTACAGAATGGACCTTAGAAATTTCACAGAAAAGGAATACAACAAGTTTGTAAAATTGAATACCGTGAATGATTGGAGCCAGCTAAGCTGGAAAGGTGTAGGAAGACCGTACGAGGTAACATCTTTCGCACAGGAAAAGAAGTCTTGGGAAGAAGTAAATCAACAAAGCCTTCCAGCGAACATCTCTTGGCAGATGTTCAACAAGTCGTTCCACGAGTGGTTCGTTAAGGATGTTCCTGCTGAAATGGACAAGTCGAAACAAAATTTCATGAAAAGTCTTACGAATTTCTAGCTGACAGAAACAAAATCTGCATTAGGTGAATTAATCAGAATACACCTGTGGAACTACGCTCACCGGATCGAGGATGGCATTTGGGATCCAAGGGGCAAACGTGCTTTGTTTGAAGGACTTGATTTAATTAAGCCAAGAATTCTTTTCCTTGGAGCCGCTGAAGGATATGAAGCAATGCAGTTAAGTGCAATGTATCCAGGTGGTGACATAGTCTTTGTAGATTATGATCCTTTCTGCAAGGATACAAGATTTGCGGAATTCCCTGACACTTATCCATTTCTAGGAAGCAATCCTTCAACAGGAGGCAATAAAGTCTACCATAAAAGTGATTTTGAGACTGAGTACATTGTTGAAGATATTCGCAAGCTCCCTTTTGGCCGAGAATTTGATATCGTCCTTAGCGTCGGATTACTCGAGCACTTCCCGGATTCTTTAAAAAGCGAAGTCGTGGATTGGCACACGAAGTTCCTAAAAACTGGTGGATATATCATCATGACAACACCCCGGGCTCAGTTAAAATCCAAGCTGTATTATGAAATCATGGCTGATGTCATGAACCATACATACAGGGAACTAATGACAGTCGAGCAGATGGGACTTTATTTATATGAGAACGGTTTAGACATTTTAAGGCACGGCTTTATTAAAGTCCATAACGGAATCATAGCACGTCCTCGATAAAAACAGGCCCTTCTTTAGAAGGGCCTGTAAATTTTTTATAGATCCGATCTCTTTACCGGTTCCTCTTGGTTATTTGTTTGATTACCGGTACTTGAAGTGTATCCTACTCGATAGACAAAATCTTTCTTTTGTTTTAACGCGTTTGGCATTTTGTATTGATCACCATTCGATTGAAATTCACCTTTATGCGACACTTGTACCCCTCATTTCCTGCTTACTGATAACCTCTGTTGTTCAATTCATCTTCGGCTCGCGACGAGCGCTCAATCTTTCCGCCGACCTGCCCTTCTACATAACTGTCACTGGCTTGTTCATGGGTCATTGCAAGCCCATTTGAAAGTTCGTCATTTTTTTCGATAATCCGATGTATCGTACATACGCCCTGCAAGCTCAAGATTTTTACCTTTATTCTCTTTCATGAAAGTCCCTCCTTTCTTACATAAATTATTTTTTGATATAAAGACTAAAACCATACTTCTGTTTTCGATCCTATTGAAAAACAAAAAAACCCTTCAATTTTGAAGAGTTTTTCTGTGAATAAATGTAAATCGTCATTATCCTTATAGAATTCACCTGTATCAAAAGACGTTTTTTTATCATTACAAACTGTAAACTTTTTATACTGGATTAGTGTCTAGCTCCAGCCCCTAGCCCCTCGAGTCGCTTGTCTTGCTGCAACAACCAGACTGTCAGCAAAACACCAATTAAAGTCAAAGCAGCAAAGAATATGTACACCCCATAAATACTGAATTCCTCAAAAATGATGCCACCGAAAAACGTGAAAAACCAGTTGCCTAATCCGTTGCCAACTGCGGAATAAATTGTTACTGCCGTAGCCGTAATATGCAGTGGTGTGATATCTCGAATATACTGCAATCCTGCAGGAATGAACAATCCAAGTGAAAAACCCTGAATAACAGCTGATGCGTATACAAGAGATAAAGCAGGCTCTGTAAAATAGAAAATCCATCTAATTAATGATACAAGCGCTGCAATAAAAGCGACCTGGAGCAGTCCAAATTTACTGATCCAGCTTCCAGCAACCCTCATGAATGGAATTTCAGATAACACCGCGATAAGGAACGCAATACCAATCCCTGTATAAGTGCCGCCTCGGTCCTCCACAAATAGACTGAAGTAGAAGTTATTGGCCAGGTTAGGACCAAAAACCATGAATGTGACCCCAAGGAAAATAAGAAACTTCTTCATCTTCATTAAATCCTTCATTCCTGCGAAAAGACCGCTTGGCCGACCAGAAGATTCTCTAGGCATTTTCATGGAAAACGCTGCGGAAATCAATAATGTCAAAAAAAACGTGTAGAATATCACTTGCGGGTTCCACTCGGATAATCGACCCATAATAAAAACTGCCAGTCCAAAACCGAGGGATCCAAATAATCGTACATTTCCATAATTCACTCCGGCATTGCTTGTATATTTTAAGGAAATACTATCTGATAAAGGAATGATCGCGCTTTGAAAAATCGCAAGAATCGTTGCTACAATTATGAACGAAGAGAAGCCTTCGAAGAAAATATAACCCAAAGCGGCAATCCCTGTTATCAACGTTGTTAAAGTAAGCAGCCTATTATGGGAATTTTTCATGTCGGCAAGCATACCCCAAAACGGCTGGAAGAAGATCATGATCACTGGACCAATGGACAGGATAATGCCAATCTGATACCCATTTAATTTTTCAACTTCGCTTAAGTAAACACTTAACAAAGGGAATAAACTGCCTATGCCAAAAAACACAAAAAGATAAAAACCTTGCAAAGTAAAGATGTTGCGCTTCACGTTCTTGTCCATATGAATCCTCCGTGCTGACAATTATTGAGTTATATTTTAACACTATTTTAATATAAGAATAGATAATTTGGTTTTATACATGATAAAAGGATAAATAAAGCGTTTTCAATTTATGCAGGTCATGATAAAATAATGTTGCCAAAAGGTGATCAGACGTCTGCTCACTGATAATCCATTACCATCTTGCCATAAGAGGCGGTGAAAACATGAAAGAAATCATCTTAAGCTTAGTTGCTGGTTTAGTCGTAGGAATCCTATTTAAATTCCTGAAGCTTCCTCTTCCTGCACCTCCTGTACTAGCAGGTGTCCTAGGAATTGTAGGAGTTTATTTAGGTGGAATCGTCGGGGAATGGATCTTGAATTCCTTTAAAGGGTGACAGGAGGAATATATGCAGAGGCTCTTTTCGTAAGCTTTAAATTACTTAATAAAAACCTAATTCCACTCGAAAAGAGCCCGTTCTCCTTTAAATTTAGAGCTACATTATTAGAAAAATCAATGTGAATATAGCGATAACTAAAAATCCACGGATTCCTCCGTGGATTTTTTTATTGCTTACATTCGCTTAAGTGCATTTTGTCCATACACTGATTGGGCTGTCGTTTTGTTCTTTTCGCCAACTACCCCTTTGGCATTCAGGTAGACATATAGAGTGCCAACAAAAAAGCCTCCGCCTATTATATTCCCCAATGTTACAGGCACTAGATTGAATATACTTCCGGCAATGCTGACAGTTTCAGGATGGGGAACAAAGAGTGCAATTGAAAAGAGGACCATGTTAGCAACACTATGCTCGAATCCTGACACTACAAAAGCAAAAACCAAAAGCATCATAACTCCTATTTTCGCTCCATCTCCTTTTACATTAAACGGTACCCATACAGCAAGACACACAAGCCAATTGCACAGGATTGCACGAAAGAACAATTGAGAAGCAGGTGTGTTCATCTTCATGCTCACCGTTTCCATCATGTATTGCGATTTTTCTGGCGATATAAAAATGCCCGACATCATAATAAGTAGTCCAAAGAATACTGCTCCCAACAAATTTCCGGAATAACACGCTATCCAATTTTCAATGGTATCCTTCCACGTCGTTGCTTTTTTTAATGAACTTATTGTCATCATCATTGTGTTGCTTGTGAATAATTCTCCTCCCCCGTACAAAATCAGGACAAGAGCCAAGCCGAAAAAAATCGAGCTAACGATAGGTGTCGCAGCTGAATGAGTATCATAGAAATATTCTCCCAGCCGGTATGAGACCATGATGCCAAAGCCGATATAAACACCAGCAAGCGCTGCCCGCAGCAGATACTTTGCTTTTGACTCCCTTAGATACTTTTTCTTTTTTAAAGCTGTGGAGATAGCTACTTCCATTGGCTGTTCACTCATATTAAGACTCCTCTATTTGTGAATAAAGTCACATTTTTACTGTTAGATTAATCTTAAACCTGAAATCCGGGTTTGTTAATAGTAAACACGATGAACTGTTTATGTCTATTTTCGAAGCGTTTTCATCCCTTATATATAGCGTTTCTAATAAAATCGGAATTCTAATCATAAAGATATATAGGGGAAATCCTTTAGATGCTAACAATAATGTTGAAATATAAACAAGCATTATTACGAAAAAAAGAGCCTTTTTCAATAAGGCTCTCCTTGCAAAAATTACAATATCCAAAACAAGATAGTATCAAGTATCATCCCTTATAACACGCTCTTCAATATGTTTTTTACTCATCTGGTTCAATAGTTTTCGGTGCTCTTTGGATTCAAAAATAATACTAAAATCATAGTCTTCTGGATAAAGTTCTGACGCAGGCAGATTCAGCTTCAAACGTTTATAATTGACGTCAATTTTACGATCCCTGACCTGGACGAGATAATTACCCTGACTGTCAGGGCCTTTAAAAATCACCCCTAGCTCACCTGAGCTTAACACATGTACACTATCACCCATTTCAAATCGTTTTACCGGCTGCTTCGCAACTGTAGAAGACTTCTTTCTTTTGTGTTTGTTTGCTATGATTTGCTGCTCTCTTGCTTTCAGCTCCGCAGGATCATTCGCAAATAAGGCAGTGTAATCATTCTCAGATTTGTAGGTTATATTATGGGCTCGTTCAATCAACTTCGGATGGATGCCAAGTTTCAGCGCAATGGCAAAAGCCTGGCTCTCACCGCCCTTTCCGATTCGCAGACGGTACGTAGGCTTAAGTGTTTCAATGTCAAATTCCATTGAACCGTTCATGAAATCCTCATGATTGTCAGCAAAGTCTTTTATCTCGCTATAATGAGTTGTCGCAAATATTGTTGCCCCTTTATTGTTCAGGTTCTCAAGGATGGCTGTAGCAAGGCCCATCCCTTCTCCTGGGTCAGTTCCAGATCCCAGCTCATCCAGGAGGACAAGCGTCTTGTCATTGGTCTCCTTCAATATCTCAATAATATTGACAATCCTGGAACTGAAGGTGCTAAGGTTCTGCTCAATGCTTTGACCATCTCCTATATCGACAAGCACTTTATGAAATATCCCTGATTCGCTCCCATCTTCAACCGGCAGAAGCAAACCGCTTTGTGCCATCAACGACAGCAGTCCTGCTGTCTTGATGGACACAGTTTTCCCGCCTGTATTTGGCCCGGTAATGACAAGAGCATGATAATCTTTTCCAATTTCAATTGTTAATGGGACTGCCTTTTCACCAAGGAGCGGATGGCGTGCATCATTAAATAAAATGATTGGTTCGGGATGAATTTCTACTCTTTTGCCATCAATAGATCGGCAATATTTTGCTTTTGAAAACAGATAGTCATAATGAACCATTGTCTCCATGGCCATTCGGATTTCCTTCTCTTTCCCCTCAGCCAATCCAGTCAAGGCAAATAGCACCTTTTCCACTTCCGCTTGCTCTTCTAAATAAAGCCACTCCATCTGATCCTGGAACGATCCAATTTCTTCAGGTTCTACAAAAAGAGTTGAGCCGGATGCTGATGTATCAAGGACCGCTCCTCTTAGCTTTCCACGATATTCCTTTTTTACAGGAACAACATACCTGCCGTTTCTTTGACTGATTACAGCTTCTTGAAGAAATGGTTTTATTTTTGCAGATTTCAGCAACTGGTTAAGTTTCTCTTTTAAACGATCTTCCTGTATTCCAATCTGTTTCCGCACCTTCAATAGTTCCCTTGTTGCGTAATCATCAATCTGGCCATTGCGGATACATCTTTGTATCTCAGCAGCAAGTTCGGGAAGTTCTTCGATCGCAAAGACGTATGCAGAGACTCTAGGAGCTACATACTCCTTATCCTTCATAAACCGGCGGATCTTATTGCAGGTTTCCAGGAACGAAAGCAGCTGCATCAGTTGTTCTGTCCTAAGCGGTATTCCCTTGTTAAAGCCTTTAAGAACCATTTCCATTCCCTCAAGACCATGTATGGGTACACTTGAACTAATCCTGAGAATTTCAATCGCTTCAGAGACTTCCTCCTGCCATGATGTAATTTGTTGCATATTGATGGATGGCTGCATTTCCCTTGCTTTTATTCGCCCTGATTCAGTCAAAGCAAAACCGGCGATCTCCTCCTTAATTTTGTCGTAACCAAGAACCGTAAACGTTTGTTCGTTCAATTTTTATTCCTCCTTAAATAGAAAGCGCAAGCGCCTTGTTCAGCCCCTACAAGCGTTGGAGGGCCGACCAGTGAAGGCGCTTTTTGACTTCATTGGGCTGACCGAAACGACTCGAGGGACTAGGCGCTGGAGCTAGACACTAATCGTGGTGCAACTAGCTTTATTTTTTGTTAATACAAAAAAGCCGCAATGGAACTAGTCCACAGCGGCTTCTTAAAATACCTTGCAGTAATCTCTGCAGGCATTCCTCTCCAAAAGCAAAAGCTGTGTACAAGTACACAGCTTTTGCTCATGGATATCGAGCATGCTTTACTATGTTCATTGTTCTTAACATTCAATCCAGCGCATAATTAAATAAACCTATAACAGGTTTAAGGAAAAACCGGATTGACCGTATTAAATTAACGGTTTAGTTAAGAACGACACCTAACATAAAACATACTCCCTAATATAAAAAATATCTTCTACAATAGATTACCTCCTCTACACCAATATAGTCAACCACAATTATCCAATTAAAAGAAAAATGTAGAAAATCCACACGTGTGAAAAAGAATGTTCACATTTTCTCTATTGACCTCTTGTTTATATTTCATTTTAAATTAGGTTAAACAACGGACGGAAAAGGTGGAGATATTGTGGCCGGCCAAGAAAAACAAAATAATTTAACTTATGAGATGAGCGAATTAATAAAAGCCTCAGAAAAAATCATTAAATTTAAAAAAGGTACTTTTTTATTCCGCGAAGGGCAGGAAGCAAAAGAAATGTTTATTATTCTGTCCGGCAAAGTACAGATCTCAAAAATGAATGCGGAAGGGAAAGAACTGTATTTAAGATTATGTAATAAAAACGATATTGTAGGCGAGCTAACCCTCTTTACTGTGGGTCCTCGATATTTATTCAATGCAAGAGTAGTTGAAGATGGTGAGGCAGCAGCGGTTAATATTGAGAACCTTGAACAAACGTTGTTCAACAACAGCCAGCTTGCATACCAATTCCTAAAATGGATGAATGACCATATCCGAAAAACAATCACTAAATTCCGCGATCTTGTCCTGCACGGCAAAAAAGGAGCCTTGTATTCTACCCTTATCAGGCTGAGCAATAGTTACGGCATTCAAAAGGACGATGGCATCCACATCAACGTACCGATCACGAACCAGGATTTAGCAAATTATTGCGGAACTGCCAGGGAAAGCGTCAGCCGCATGCTTGGGGAATTACGCGATGAAGGGATCATCTCCATACACAAAAAAAGAATTATCATTCATAACGAGGACTACTTAAAACAACAAATTGACTGTGAAAATTGTCCGATAGAATACTGCAATATTGATTGATTACGGAAAAAGAAAGCCGCTTAATCTTCTGTTTCAAGCAAAGATATATTTTATTTCTAATGAAATCCACATGCAGTCTTTTCACTTCCCATAAGGATACCTTTACTGGCGAAAGATACCCTTATGCAGCCCATTTATTCCTTATAAGGGTACCTTTAGGGGCAAGTGATACCCTTATGCAGCCCGTTCACTCCTCATAAGAGTACCTTTAGGGGCAAATGATACCCTTATGCAGCCCATTCACTCCTCATAAGGGTACCTTTAGGGGCAAATGATACCCTTATGCAGCCCTTTCACTCCTCATAAGGGTACCTTTAGGAGCAAATGATACCCTTATGCAGCCCTTTCACCCCTCATAAGGGTACTTACCACATTAATGGCACAAACTTCGTTTTAATCAGCTTCCTGCTACCAAAAAAAGGAGGCCCCTAAGGTCTCCTTTTTCATATGCTTCCTTATAAAAATACTGGGAGAATTATGGGCAGGAACAACGAAGTTATTATAGCGGCCATACCCATTGCTGCTCCTGAAACTGCGCCCTGCAACTCTCCTTCCCTGGCTGCTTCTGCTGTACCAATTCCGTGAGCAATGGTGCCGATGGCCAAACCTCTCGAAAAAGGGTCGTCAATTTTCATGGTGTTCATAAGAAATGGGCCAATCATCGCCCCGAGCATGCCGGTGATCATGACGAATGCTGCAACCAGAATCGAGTCTGCCCCGATGATCCTAGCAACCTCCGAAGCTACAGGTATTGTGATAGACTTGATCGTCAAAGAAACTAAGATCAAATCTGATAAGTTAAGCAAATACGCTATGAACACAGCTGAGATAATGGTCGAGACTATCCCTGCTATAAGACCGAATAATGCAGGAACCGCGTAGGCTGAAATGATCTTTCTTTGGCGATACAACGGTACTGCTAAAGCCACAGTAGCCGGCCCCAAAAAATAGGTCATTATCTCACTTGCTGGTTCATATTTCTTATAAGGTATATTCAGGAACAGCAACACAGCAATCACAATCACTGTACTTAAAAATACCGGAGATGTTAGCGGAGATGGATATTTACCTGCAGCCCTCCTGGCAAAAAGGTAAGCAAGCAAGGTTATAATAATGCTAAAGATCGTGAGCAGAGTTTCCAGTTTCCTTTCCCTCCTTACGCTTTACCAGCATATGTGACGTGCCACCCGCAAACACCATGCCTATTATTGCGCTCAAAACTAAAATAACCGCAAGTTGTATGCCATTTTCTGCAATAAGTCCCCCGAGAGTCATCAAACCAACTGAAATCGGTACAAAAAAGAACGATAGATGCCTGACGAGAAAATCAGCTGCGCCTTCAAACCATTCAAGCCGGACTACCCTCGTCCATAACAGCACGAAAAGTAGGATCATTCCCAAAACATTACCCGGAATACGCAACTCGAACAGTTCTACAATATAAAAGCCGGCTTTGTTAATCAGGATCAACCCTGTGATTTGCAATAAGTATTTTATGATTTTATCAGCTTTCAAAGCTTAATTCCCCTTTATATTTCCCTAGACGTTGAAATTGTTTTACAATTCATTATAAATCTCATTTGTTATATTGCAAGAATATTCACTTATCTTTTTTTTCTTGGAAGCTGTATGTTAAACATAGTTCACACAATGTCCATATGATTTTCCTCATATTTCTTATATCTTTATAAGGGGGAGGATTGTGTTATGAAAAAAATCTATCTTATCAGCTCACTTATTGTATTAATAGGAATTACATCGGGAATCTCATTTTTTCTAATCCGTGATGCGAATGCACAAATTCCAGAGGACATCACGCTTGTCACCATGGATGAAGAAAATTATACTTTTGGTGAAGAAACAGAGACTATCAAGCTTGTAGAATTCATTTATACTCATTGTCCTGATATCTGTCCAACGACAACACAAAAAATGAACCTACTTCGCAAAGACTTAATCCAAGAAGGTGTTTACGGTAAGGACGTACAATTCGTCACTATTACAATTGATCCGTACCGGGATACGCCTGAAGTTTTGAGGAAATATATGGACAATTTCGGACTCGAAAACGACGGAAATTGGATCTTCTTGACGGGTGACCCAGCAGACACATTGGTAGAACAAAAGAAAATCAAACAGGTTGCCGATACATTCCAATTCCAGTACCGTGATCCAGGAAATGGCTTTTACGTCCACAGTACATTTACTTACCTGATTGATGAGAATAATAAATTCATAAAAAAATTCCCGATGGGGGAAGATTTTAATAAAGATGAAGTGTTCGAAGAAATAATGGACGAAATCTAAGCATACAAAAAAAGCGGTCGTTTGCACCGCTTTTTTGTATGCTGTTTACTTTGCTGATTTAGCTTTTCATTATGACTCCTAAGATGAGATTCATGAAGGGTTCTGCATCAAGGGGAGAGCCTGTCTATCTCTTAATGTGAATTCACTGTGGTGGGATGTTTCTCTGTTTTTTGCAGGGAGAAAAATTCTGATTTTGGCTTAGTGAAGCTGACTTTTATCCCTGATTCCTTTAGGCGGTTAACAAAATCAACCAGCTGCTTTTTAGCCATTTTCAAAAACTCCTTTTATCCATCTTTGTCTATTATTATTTTACATGAAAAATATGAAAAATGTGTGAAAATGAGCAAAAAAATTGACATCAGCTAGCAAAAAAAATTCACAAATTTCCCAATAGACACTCTGTGAATGTTGTGATAAATAATATAAAAACTCTCCCGCTTACTTACTACTCTCGCCTTTTCCCAATTTGACTCCATTAAAAACACCATTCCACAAAAAAATCGTATTCATTCACTCTAATACCTGCCCTCATCTTTATAATGGGCTGTTTTCGTAAAGATTGTTGTTAAAATCCTAAGACCGATTTTAACGTGATATACACATTTTGCAGGTAGGTATTAAGTTTGCATGCTCTTTTCCCAAAAGAAACGTCATCTTTACGAAGAAGACAGGTAATTCAATCCAATTCTGTAATCAATAGTAACAAAGTTTGAGAAAAGAGCCTTAAAAAGAATTCGCTCATAGCATTCAAACATGTTATAATCTTTGGGATATATATTAATGGAGGCTACTAAATAAATGATTACAGTTCAAAATGTCGGCTTGAGATATGGTGACCGCAAGCTTTTTGAAGATGTTAATATTAAGTTCACACCTGGAAATTGCTATGGCCTGATCGGTGCTAACGGTGCAGGAAAATCCACTTTCCTTAAAATCTTGTCAGGAGAAATTGAAGCGCAAACAGGAAATGTTTCAATGACACCTGGTGAGCGTATGGCTGTTTTGAAGCAGAACCACTTCGAATATGAAGATGTCGAAGTGTTGAAAGTCGTCATAATGGGACATGCCCGTTTATATGAAGTCATGCAGGAAAAAGATGCGATTTACATGAAGGCAGATTTCACTGATGAAGATGGCATGAAGGCTGCAGAACTTGAGGGCGAATTTGCTGAGCTTAATGGCTGGGAAGCAGAATCCGAAGCAGCGATTCTTCTTAAGGGCCTTGGAATTGGCGAGGAGCTTCATGATAAAAAAATGGCTGATATTGGAGGCGGCGAAAAAGTAAAAGTACTTCTTGCCCAAGCTTTATTTGGTAAGCCTGAAGTGCTTCTGCTTGATGAACCTACCAACCACCTTGATATTGCTGCGATTCAATGGTTAGAGGAATTCTTGATCAATTTCGAGAACACAGTTATTGTTGTATCCCACGACCGTCACTTCCTGAATAAAGTTTGTACTCATATTGCCGACCTGGATTTCGGTAAAATTCAGCTTTATGTCGGCAACTATGATTTCTGGTATGAATCCAGTCAACTGGCATTAAGAATGCAGTCGGATACGAACCGTAAAAAAGAAGAGAAAATCAAGGAATTGCAAGCGTTCATCGCGCGTTTCAGTGCAAACGCATCTAAATCAAAGCAAGCTACTTCACGTAAAAAATTGCTTGATAAGATCTCTCTCGATGATATCAAACCATCATCGCGTAAATATCCATACGTTGGATTTACTCCCGACCGTGAAATCGGCAATGACTTATTAAGAGTTGACGGGATTACTAAGACAATTGACGGTGTTAAGGTTTTGGACAATATAAGTTTCATCATGAATAAGGATGACAAGATCGCGCTAGTTGGGAAAAATGAAATTGCGATAACGACTTTGTTCAAAATCCTAACCGGTGAAATGGAGCCGGATAGCGGGACTTTCAAATGGGGCGTAACGACATCCCAGGCATACTTCCCTAAAGACAACTCTGAGTTCTTTGAAGGAAGTGACCTTACCCTGGTTGACTGGCTTCGCCAATTCTCACCAAAGGATGACAGCGAGAGCTTCCTACGTGGGTTCCTTGGACGTATGCTTTTCTCTGGTGAAGACGTACTGAAAAAAGCAAGCGTACTTTCCGGAGGCGAAAAAGTCCGCTGCATGCTTTCAAAGATGATGCTATCTGGAGCAAACGTCCTTCTTTTGGATGAACCAACGAACCACCTGGACCTTGAATCTATCACTGCATTGAATAATGGTATGATAAATTTTAAAGGTTCCATGATTTTCTCGTCTCATGACCACCAATTCGTCCAGACTGTGGCGAACAGGATCATGGAGATCACTCCATCGGGGTTGATTGATAAGCAAATGACTTATGACGAATACCTTGAAAATGAAGAGCTTCAAAAGCAAATTGCTGAAATGTATGCATAATCGCCAAAACCCTCGGACATCATCCGAGGGTTTTGATTTTTGCTTCTTAAAAATGCCTAACCTCTTTTTTGCTTTTTCCGCGAAGAAGAGGCGGTCCTGCTTCCGGTTTCGCTAGTTGTAGTCCCCTGCCCTTCTACTTGTGATGAATTCAACCCAATATTCGAAGGATCTTTTTTCCTTATATTACTCATGTCTGCACCTCCCATTGATCATTAGTATGCCCTTCTATTGTCTGGTGATTGGTATATTTTATACCTGCGCCGGACAACTTAAATGAAGTGAGGAGGTGTTATTGATGGCAAGAGTTGGTGTAGAACAATCACTTACTAATATTTCGGAAGCTTTGCGTGAAAGAGGCCATGACGTCGTTGAATTGCGCTCTGAAGCAGATGTACAAGGCTGTGATTGCTGCGTGGTTTCTGGTATTGATTCGAACGTAATGGGTATGCAGGATGCCTCGATCCAGGGATCAGTCATTGAAGCAAATGGCCTTTCCGCTGACGAGGTTTGCAGCCAGATTGATCAAAAAACTGGAAAGAATCAATAGTATTTACGAAACTGCCACCTGGCAGTTTTTTATTTTAAATCTTCCTTAATCCCCAATATTCCAAATCAATGATAATTTCACCAACTTGTGATATTTTTTGTATGTAGCATCCTTTTTAATTCGATATAATCAGTTATATCTATTGTAAATGTTTAAAAAGGTCTTTTGAAAGGATGTCTTGATTGAGAATAATACATATTGTTTTATTCGCAGCCCTACTACTCTTCATTACGGGCTGTGCGGATGACAGTGATTCAAACACAACTGAACTTACCATCTCTGCAGCAGCAAGCCTTCGTGATGTAATGGAAGAAGCTGGGCAACAATATATGAAACAAAATCCAGGAATTAAAATTGTCTACAATTTTGGCGGCTCCGGTTCCCTGCAGCAGCAAATATCCCAGGGTGCCCCCGTAGACATGTTTATTTCCGCGGCTGAGGATAAATTCGAATACTTACATTCCAAAAAGCTTATAGATGAACAACACAGCGTTAGGCTTCTTAGGAACGAACTTGTGTTGATCACACAAAGAGATAACAAGAATATCGATTCAGCACAATCACTTACTAACGAAAATATTAAAAGAATCGCCCTAGGCACTCCCGAATCTGTTCCTGCAGGCATGTATGCGAAACAAGCATTGCTGTCATTGCAACTATGGGGAGATCTCGAGAAAAAAATCATTCCCACTAAAGACGTCCGCCAGGTTCTCTCCTATGTTGAAACAGGAAATGTTAATGCTGGCATTGTATATAAAACAGATGCACTCTTTTCCGATAAAGTAAAAATTGTCCCTTTGGATGGAAAAGACTTACACGACCCTATAGTTTATCCTGTTGGTGTCATTGCGGGAACTGAGCACTCTGAAGAGACTATCGACTTCTTCAATTTCCTAAAAGGACCAGAAGCAATGAGGATTTTCAAAAAATATGGCTTTACAGCAGCATTGGAATGATTTTTATGAGCAGTGAGTTCTGGAGCCCGATTAAACTTTCCCTTGAGATTGCCTCAGTGTCGGTAGTATTTGTATTTTTATTCGGCATATTTGCTGCAAGGTTTATGGCAAGGAGGCAGTTCTTAGGTAAAACAGCTGTAGAAACGCTGTTAACATTGCCTTTAGTACTCCCTCCAACTGTAGTAGGATTTCTATTGATTGTCATCTTTGGCATAAATAGTCCCATTGGAAGGTTAATTGAAAATATTTTCGGCAGTCCCATTATCTTTAGCTGGTGGGCAGCTGTTATCGCTGCGTCAGTCGTGGCCTTTCCGTTGATGTATCAATCAGCCAAGACAGGGTTCTTATCGATTGATCCTGGCGCGGAGGAAGCGGCGAGGGTAGATGGAGCAAATGAGTGGAAAGTTTTCTTATATGTTACTCTCCCCCTGTCAGCGAAAACATTAATCACCGGGCTTATTTTAAGCTTTGCCAGAGCTCTTGGTGAATTTGGAGCAACCCTGATGTTTGCCGGCAACTTGCCTGGAAAAACCCAGACCGTCCCAACGGCAATCTATGTAGCACTTGAGTCTGGAAACATGCAATCAGCCTGGTTATGGGTAATTGCCATGGTTGGAATATCATTCCTTATGCTGCTTTCCACATCCTTATTAAAGCAATAAAAGGAGCATACCGATTACCCTGCCTTTTTGAACAGATTTATCCTGTGATTGGGAATTTCCCAAACAAATCGGATAGAAAAAAGCCATGGAGCCTCCATGGCTTTCTTGCATTCTATTAGACTCTAAAGTGGTGTACTCACTATGCTTTGTAAAGAGAAAAATACCGGTTATATTACCCTCTTACTCAAAGGTTACAACGAGGTTGACAGGTTCCTCTATTTTCTTTTTTTCCTTGTCAACGAGGTCCCCTGAGAGGATTTCCACTTTATCGAGGTTTTCGAGATCGTCCACGATAAACCCAAGGTTTCCTTGCTTTTTTTGTCCGCCTATAATTTCACCATGTAATTCTTCCAGGTAAAAATCATCTTCCCACGTTTTGTGAATTGAATCATTTATATTTACCATTGCCACCGGCCCAAAATGATAACTTTCTTTGGAGTTATTCTGTATTTCAACACCAATTTTAACAAAATCAAATTCTTCATCATGTGTATATGGATGGAAAAAATCGATCAGGCTGTAATCAGGAATAAAGTGCAACAACTTAATTTCTTTAACCTTATATTCAATACCATCGAGATTGAAAGTTTCATTGACTTCTTTAACCGCCTTAAGAGTTAATTCTCCTTTATCGTCAATTAAAGAATCCCCTGCTTTTTTCAGTTCCCTGTCATCTGTAACTTGCGGATTCGGTACATACAGACCTGAGTTTTTCTTTACTTGTTTCTCCTCAACAGTTTCAACAGGTTTCGTGTCCTCATTTGAATCAGCCTTTGCAAATGAACAGCCTGTCAGCATTGTAACAGCCAGCATTAATTGCAAATATTTTTTCACTTTAAAACCCCTTTTCAGTAAATCTCCCGCAGATCCAAGGTTCCGCGGGAGATTTTTCAAATTTATTACTTTCCTTTGCTATTTGCAAGGATATCAAAAATGTTTTTCGCATTGTCAATATTGTCGATCTGTCCGTAGAAGCGCTCTTTACCAGGACCGAATGCATATACAGGTACGTCTTCACCAGTGTGTCCGCCAGTTGTCCAGCCGGTGTGGGAACGTTTATCAAAAATCTGTTCAATAGCGTTGTCAATGTCTCTGGCTTTCTTTGATGGAGCAACGTCTTTAACTGATTGAAGCTCTTCTGCAGTCAGCTCGGGAAGTCCTACAGATTTAAAGTCAATATATTTTTTTAATGTATCTTCAGCATCAGCACCGTTAGCAATTTCTGCAGCCATGAAATCTGGAGTGCGTTTTGCAGCTTTGATCGGTGCTCCAAACCAGTTATAGATTCCATCGGCACCAATTGAATATCCCCCAGTTGAATGGTCAGCAGTGGCCACAACTAATGTGTGCTTGTCCTTCTTAGCAAATTCGATTGCTGCTTTGTATGCTTTCTCGAAATCTTCCATTTCGCTCATGGCAGCAACAATATCGTTGTCATGTCCAGCCCAGTCGACCTGGCTGCCTTCTACCATCAAGAAGAAACCATCCTTATCCTTGTTTAAACGTTCGATTGCAGTTTTAGTCATATCTTCTAGGGAAGGAGTTTCTTCATTGCGATCGATCATCTTGTCCATTCCACCTGGTGCAAAAAGGCCAAGTACCTTTTCGTTCTTGTTTTTTAACAGGTCCTGTTTGTTCGTTACATAGCTATACCCATCTTTCTGGAATTCCTCGGCCAGATTCCTGTCATTACGAACAAAGTTACTTACTCCCCCGCCAAGCATCACATCGATTTTATGCTCACCTTTAACCAGTTCATCATAATAATCGTCTGCAATAGCATTCATGTTTTTGCGGCTTTCATCATGCGCACCAAAAGAAGCTGGAGTGGCATGCGTAATTTCAGAAGTAGCAACAAGGCCAGTAGCTTTGCCGTTTTCCTTTGCAGCTTCCAAAACTGTCTTTACTTCTGACCCGTCATTATCCACTGCAATCGCATTATTATAAGTTTTGATTCCAGCTGACATCGCTGTTGCAGCTGAGGCAGAGTCAGTTACATTTTGTTCAGGGTCTTCCGGATAAGTCATCTGGCTGCCAACAAGGTATTTGTCAAATTCAGTCTTCTCAGCTTCTGTAGTTTCATGATTGTCCTTCAAATAGCGGTAAGCCGAAGTATAAGAAACTCCCATTCCATCACCGATTAAGAAAATAACATTCTTAATTTCTGTGCGGTTATGTTTTGCTTTATTTTTTGCTTCTGCGTCAAAGGTACCTGCTAAGCTGCCGAACGCTACAGTGGATAGAACAGCGATCGGGAGAATCTTCTTTTTAAAATTTGCCTTAATCATTACAAGACCTCCAGAAATATTATTTACTACGCCTTTTAATATACTGGGAAACTATTAATCTCTTATTAACACAATGTAAAAAAACATTGTGTTTATGTTAAGGCTCTTCACAAAAAATAAAATAGCAGGTGATCACTCACCTGCTTCGAATTCTTCTATTCTTTTTTTGTTTTCGGTTCAGCAGCCATGCAATAGCCCCCAAAACAAACAACGCTGCACCTAGTAAGGTATTCATTGACAGCATTCCGCTTTGCTCAGGCTGTTCTGTGGTTTTCTTCACTTCGGGCTTTTTCTCTATCAAAGGCTTCAGTTCAACAAAATGAATCGTTTCCCCGCTGCCGTTCTCTACTCTCAGTACGCCCGCGTCGTCTACCACTCTTTCACTCTGTCCGTTCGGCTCAGTCAGATACATATCATCTCCAGCCTTGAATTTCAGGTTGCCGCTATTGAATTTTTCACCTTTCCTGATTTGAACAGAATGAAAATTAGCAAAGCCGAAATCAAAGAGTTTTGAAGTATCTTCATAAATTTTACGTTTGTATTCTGATTTCAATAAAATGGCTGTCAACTTCAACTTCCCGTTATCAGCTGTGGTAGCAAGCGTCTGCTTCGATTGGTCCACAAAGCCTGTCTTTCCTCCCGTAACTCCTTCATAAGGAATTTCACCTTTTAACATACGATGATGGGAAAGAATCGTTGTATCCCAAGACTCCCCATCCCATTCCAATTCCTTAGTACCAAAGATTTCCCGGAAATCAGGATTGTTCATTGCATAGTTTACTATCATGCCTAGGTCCTTGGCTGTTGTATAATGATTTTCATCAAACAAGCCATGCGGATTGATGAAATGAGTATCCTCTATACCAATATTTTTCTCCAGGAACTTATTTATATTTTCAGAGTAACTTTCTAAAGAACCGTCCAGGTGAATGGCAATTGCCAACGCGGCATCATTTCCTGAGTTGATCAGCATTCCCTGAACCAACTTCTTTAAAGATACCTGTTCGCCAGGATTTAAATAAACCCTTGTACCATCAATATTCTCAATTTCCTCACTAACAATTACCTGCTCATCCAGGTCAGCTGTTTCAATAGCGTAAATGGCTGTTGCAATCTTTGTCAGGCTCGCAGGATACATCTTTGTTTCTTCATTTTTCCCGAATAGTATGGCACCCGATTGGGTGTCCATCAAAACAGCGGCCTCAGAAGTTAAGACAGGTGCATCTGCCTCTGCTTTAACCAATTCAGCAGAAGAATCCATACTTACAAATAACAACATAAACAGGGCCAAAAATTTCCTCATCAAACCACATCCAGTGTCCTATTCTCTCCAACCATTTTAACAGAATCTTGTCGAAAGATGTTTGGTGTTATAATTTTTTAATCAAACTGGAATAATCCGAAAAGTTTGTAAAGATTTAATAACCTAGCCAAACTTATAATTCATTAAAAAGTACTAGTGAAGTCCGTTGGAGGTTGAATAAGCGAGATTGTGGAGAACTGATGCGTATTGGTGATCGTGAAATCCAAGTTATTGAAAATCACGGTACCAATAATGCCTTTTGGCGACCTTAAAAGTCAGTTTTTTGATAATCAAGGCGCCAATGATGCCAATTGGTGAGAGGAAATATGTAATTTCAAGAAAACAGGTCACCAATAAAGAACATCGGTGACCTAAATGTAAATACCTTTTAAAACAATTGACTGGCATTGATAGCCTAGCTCTTCCACCAACAGGCTGTACTCAATTCCTCCCGTTAAATACGATATTTTCGAGATAGGAAATATATACGTCATCCCTTGCGAGTGCTGCTCCATATTCTCTTTTCACAAAGCGTTCGGCTGCTTCAAAACTATCAAAGGCGCCATGGCGCTCTTTACTTTCCTGCTGAACAAAATAACGGGTTCCATCCGTATAAATCAGATACAAGTCCCGGTCTCGATTCTCATACAGACATCCATTTTTCGATCCCTTTAGATTATAGGTATTTTTGAAAGCGTCCGGCTTGATTGGTTCAAGTGGGAATGCTTGTTCAATATAGCGGTTGTAAGCTTCCTTATTCATAGAGCATCCAGAAGCTTTGGCGTGTCCGCCCCCTCCAAATTCGCCAGCGACAGCAGAGACATCTACGTCATCATGAATTGTCCTGAAGCTTATTTTCTTTCCTCCCAAGTTTAAAATTGCTATATAGTCCAGATGTGGATACTCCTTGCCCAGCTCGTTCCCTAATTCCGAATGATAGGATTCTGCATGTACGACCCCGCCGTATAAACCATCGTTTTCAATTTGGATAATTTCGCGTTTTTTCCTCCTGATATATCGTTCGATCTTATCTTCTTCCATTTCGAGGAGCTTTTTTTCAAAATCATCATAATCAAAGTTATCCCCGGATTTGAGACGCGGTACTATCCGCTCTTCGAATTCTTCTATTGATACCATAAAAAATAAGTCATTTAAATTCTTAGCTTTATAATTCTTGAGGATGTCCCAGTCCCAGGTATCATATTGCCTGACAAGCTCAACAAACTCATCAAGAGATCCATTTCTAACAAGATGATTTCCCTGTATTAAATATTCATATACTAGTGACGCCGCGCTAGTCAGTGTCCCGGATTCATCGTCTACTTTCACTATACCCCAGCTATATTCATTGAAATTCAATGCTGTTTTATGGTGGTCTATCAGCTTTGCCTTTCCCCCATCTTTAACAAACTGATTGATTTTTTCAGTGACTTCATGGTTGACAGATAAATCTGTTATGTATAGATGGTCTTCCTTTTTCATCCGGTCATTCATTCGTTCGAAATATTTCTCCACCTGAAAATTAAGTCCAGAGACAGAATTATATCGGATATCTGCTTTGTCTCCGAATGCAAGCCTGAATAGAATTCCGCAGGCCACCCCATCCAAATCATTATGAGTAAATAAACGGTACATATTTTCCTCCTTGGCTTGTATCTAATCTATAGTTTGTTTTTGCCCAGATAATCTATACAAGAGAAAATCAAAAAATTAGACAAGTTCAGCCTGGGGACGAGCATAGATATTTATAGAGGATAGTGAGGAGGTGAAAAAATGCATTTCTTTGTGTTTAAAAGAAAAACATTATATTTTTTTGGCTTAATCGTTTTTATTGTCATCATTGGTTCTCTTTGGTTGAGCTTAAGGCCTGATGCCACTCCGGCAATAGGTGGACAAAATGAACAAATCCGCGAAATTCACATGGTGACAGGCGAGTTCAAATCTACCACGGATGATGGCAAGGAAATTGAAGCATACCGATGGGATCCAGGAACAATCTTTTTGGAAAAAGGAGAAAAGGTTCGTTTGAAGATACTGGGTGTCAACGGAAAAGAACATCCTTTCATCATTGAAGGAACGGATATAAAAGGCGTGGTGAAAAAAGGGGAAGAAACAGTCGTCCCTTTGCAGTTTGATAAAGAAGGAACCTACAGGCTGATTTGTCTGACCCATCCTTCAGCAGAACATAATGGGCCTATGATCGCCTATATCGTTGTTGATTAATCTATGCTCTTTTCTCAAACTTCGTTGCTATTGAATACAAAATTGGATTGAATTACGTATATTCCTTCCTTAAGTTGACGCTTCTTATGAGAAAAGAGCATGCAAACTTAATACCGACATGCAAAAAGGGTAAATATTACGTTAAAATCGGCTTTAGGATTTTAACAATCTTTACGAAAACTAAAAGGAGAACAGGATATTGCATCCTGTTTTTTCTTTTGGTTACACTTCTTAAATTGACACAAAACATACATAACACTATAAACACCGTACTAATTTTCCTGATAGAATTATATACATAAAGAAATTCTTATATAACAGCAACAGAAAAACTTCAAACAATTATAGAACAGTTTTAAAATCCAGAATCAAACATAAGCCTAAAATGCATATCAATGTTGTCTTGTTCATAATTTCACAAATATGTCACACTCAATCTGTTATATCCGTAGTATGATAAAAGTGTGGTAACTGTTATATAAACATCTACTTTAGAGGTGAATTTAAATGGAACAATGGAAAGGCTTTAAAAATGGTGCTTGGCAGGAAGATATCAATGTTAGGGACTTTATTCTAAAAAACTTCTCTGAATATACCGGTGATTCCAGCTTCCTTGAAGGTGCAACTGAGGAAACGCTTCAATTATGGCAGCAGGTTATGGAATTAACAAAGCAGGAACGTGACAATGGCGGTGTACTTGATATGGACACTAAAGTAGTATCCACCATTACATCCCATGGACCGGGCTATCTTGATCAGAACAAAGAAAAAGTTGTAGGCTTCCAGACCGATAAGCCATTTAAGCGTTCTATGCAGCCTTTTGGCGGCATTCGGATGGCAAAAGCAGCATGCGAGGCATATGGTTATGAATTGGATAAAGAAGTTGAAAAGATCTTTACTGACTTCCGTAAAACGCATAATCAGGGTGTATTCGATGTTTATACAAAAGAAATGCTCCAGGCCCGTAAAGCCGGAATCATCACTGGACTGCCAGATGCTTACGGACGCGGCCGCATCATTGGTGACTACCGCCGTGTAGCTCTTTATGGTGTAGACTTCCTGATGGAGCAAAAGAAGAAAGATCATGGAACGACAAGCAGTGTCATGACTGAAGACACAATGCGCCTTAGGGAAGAAATTTCTGAGCAATATCGTTCATTGAATGAATTGAAGCAGCTTGCCCAGAGCTATGGCTACGATATTTCCAAGCCAGCATCCAATGCAGTGGAAGCATTCCAATGGGTCTACTTTGCATACCTTGCAGCAATCAAAGAACAGAATGGAGCAGCAATGAGCCTTGGCCGTGTCGCAACATTCCTGGATATCTATATTGAAAGAGATCTGCAAAATGGAACACTTACTGAAAAAGAAGCACAGGAAATTGTCGACCATTTCGTCATGAAGCTTCGCCTGGTGAAATTTGCGCGTACTCCTGACTATAACGAGTTATTCAGTGGTGACCCAACTTGGGTAACTGAATCAATTGGCGGTATGGCACATAACGGGCAATCGCTTGTAACGAAGAACTCTTTCCGCTTCCTTCATACACTTGATAATCTCGGACCAGCTCCAGAGCCAAACCTGACAGTGTTATGGTCACCTGCCCTGCCTGAGAACTTCAAGAAGTATTGTGCTGAGATGTCAATCAAAACGAGCTCAATCCAATATGAAAATGACGATTTGATGCGCTGTGAATATGGCGATGACTACGGAATTGCCTGCTGTGTTTCCGCAATGGAAATCGGTAAGCAGATGCAGTTCTTTGGAGCACGCGCCAACCTGGCGAAAGCTTTGCTTTACGCAATCAACGGCGGTGTCGATGAAAAGCTTAAGATTCAAGTTGCTCCTGCTTTAAGCCCGATCACTTCCGATGTGCTCGACTATAAAGAAGTTATGGCTAAATTCGATACTGTAATGGAATGGCTTGCTGGCCTTTACATCAATACTCTTAATGTCATCCACTACATGCATGATAAATACAGCTACGAAAGAATTGAAATGGCGCTGCATGATACAGAAGTCCTTCGCACAATGGCAACTGGAATTGCAGGCTTAAGCGTAGTAGCGGATTCATTGAGTGCGATCAAGCATGCACAGGTAAAAGTAATCCGTGATGAAAACGGCATTGCAGTTGATTTTGAAACAGAAGGCGACTTCCCTAAATACGGAAACAACGATGACCGTGTTGACAGCATCGCAGTTGAACTTGTGAAAAACTTCATGACAAAGCTGCGCAAGCATCCGACATATCGCAATTCGGTTCATACAATGTCAATTTTAACAATTACTTCCAACGTCGTTTATGGTAAAAAGACAGGAAATACACCGGATGGAAGACGTGCTGGTGAACCATTCGCGCCAGGTGCTAACCCAATGCATGGCCGCGATACTAAAGGAACACTCGCTTCCCTGTCATCTGTTGCAAAGCTTCCATATAGCTATGCTTTGGACGGAATTTCAAACACATTCTCCATCGTACCAAAAGCACTTGGGAAAGATGAAAACAGCCGTACAAATAACCTAGTTTCCATCCTTGATGGCTATGCGATCAAAGACGGTCACCATTTAAACGTAAACGTGTTTAACCGGGAAACTCTGTTAAATGCGATGGAGCATCCGGAAGAATATCCGCAGCTGACAATTCGTGTATCTGGATATGCAGTAAACTTCATCAAGCTTACACGTGAACAGCAGATGGATGTAATCAACCGTACTTTCCATGAAACAATGTAATTAATACCAGTGCACCGAAACAGGAGTTGCCTTCCCTATGGCGGGAACTCCTGTTTTAATGAAAGGAGAAATCATCATGATCGGAAATATTCATTCTATAGAAACCTTTGGGACTGTAGACGGACCTGGGATACGCTATGTCATCTTCACACAGGGGTGCCTGCTGCGCTGCCAGTTTTGCCATAATGCAGACACCTGGGAGATCGGCACAGGCAAACAGATGTCTGTTTCCGAAATCATTGATGATCTGAAATCCTATCTCCCTTTTATTGAAGCATCTGGCGGCGGCATCACTGTAAGCGGCGGTGAGCCACTTTTACAGATTCCTTTTATTACTGAACTTTTCAAGGAGTGCAAAAAACTTGGAGTCCACACAACGATTGATTCTTCAGGTGGATGTTATTCTACCGCTCCCCTTTTTCAGCAGCAGCTGGCAGAGCTATTGACATACACTGACCTAATCCTATTAGATTTAAAACATATCAATAGGAAAAAACATATCAAACTGACAGGAATGGCAAATGATCACATATTGGATTTCGCCCGCTTTTTATCTGATCATCAAGTTCCAATTTGGATCCGCCATGTACTGGTCCCTGGAGTTACAAATGAAATCGAGGACCTTACCAAATTAGGCGAGTTTATCGGCACCCTGGATAATGTTCAAAAACTTGAAGTCTTGCCGTATCATAAGCTTGGCGTTTATAAATGGGAAGCATTAGGGCTCGAGTACCCTCTTAAAGATGTTGAACCTCCTTCAGACGATGAAGTGGAGAATGCATATAAACTATTGACAGCCCATATAGCAGTGAATTAACAGCAGGATACTCTCCTGCTGTTTTTCTCTGCATACATTTTGGATATATTTTTAGTATCATAGTGGTAATAGTTTTAGTGGAGGTACTTTATGTATCAACTGTTTACAGAAATCAGTAATTTTCTGAGCGGGCCATTTTTCACCCTTGTGAACCAGACTGAACAAATCCCATTATTGGCAAGCTTTCTGCTGGGTCTTGTCGGCGCTCTTGCTCCATGCCAGCTGACAGGCAATCTGGGTGCAATCACCTACTATGGCAATCGAAGTCTGCAAACGAAAAGCCAATGGATTGAGATTATGTTATTCATTCTGGGGAAAATACTGGTCTTTACACTGCTAGGCCTTGCAGTCTGGCTGGTCGGACAGAGCTTCCAGCAAATTTTGCCGGGCTTCTTTTCCTGGTTCCGCAAACTGATGGGACCTCTTTTCATTTTGATCGGCCTGTCACTCATTGGTCTCTTTGCATTTAATTGGATCAATCGCTTCACATCTGCTCTGCCAAAATGGACAGGAAGCGGAAAAACAGGATCGTTTTTAATGGGAGTAAGCTTTTCAGTCGCATTCTGTCCAACAATGTTCTCTTTATTTTTCTTTACTCTTATGCCGATTGTCCTGAGTACATCCTACGGAGCAGTCCTGCCTTCAGTTTTTGCCATTGGCACTTCCATTCCGTTGATTATCTTTGCGGCTATCATTTCCTACATCGGTCTGAACGGGTCATTGTTGAAAAAAAGTCGCAAGCTGGGTTCAGTGGTACAGAAATTAGCAGGATATACTTTAATTATCGTTGGAATTTTTGATACAGTCACTTACTGGGGATTGTAAATTTGTTTCACTGAAATTTGTCACAATAATGAGCTTTTCGACAGCTTTCACCTCTTATCCTGAAAAGCCGTCACAATAACGAGCTTTTTTTGACAGCTTTGGCCTCTTAT
>NZ_BASE01000046.1 GCF_000813125.1 Mesobacillus selenatarsenatis SF-1 | reverse complement strand
CGTTACTGAAGAAGACGTTACTGAAGAAGATGTTGCTGAAGAAGACGCTACTGAAGAAGATGTGACTAAAGAGGACGAAAAAGTATCTCCTTCTGTTGCCAACAAAATGAAGTCAAATGCTTTCAATGCTAGCGATGTTGCTAAAGAGAAGGCTAACGAAAATTCAGCTGTTGCTTTGTCTGTTGAAGTGACTGAAGAAGTTGCTGCTGAGGAAACAACTACTGAAGAAGTAACTGAGGAAGTTGCTGCTGAGGAAACTACTTCTGAAGAAGTAACTGAAGAAGTTGTTACTGACGAGACTACTGCTGAAGAAGTGACTGAGGAAGTTGTTACTGAGGAAACTGCTGCTGAAGATGTGACTGAGGAAACTGCTGCTGAAGATGTGACTGAAGCAGCAACAAAAGTATCTCCTTCCATTGCTAACAAAATGAATTCTAAGGCTTTCAATGCTAGCGATGTTGCAAAAGAGAAGGCTAACGAAAATTCAGCTGTTGCTTTGTCTGTTGAAGTAACCGAAGAAGCTGCATCTGAAGAAGTAACTGAAGAAGCTGCTACTGACGAAACTGCTGCTGAAGAAGTGACTGAAGTTGTTGTTACTGACGAAACTGCATCTGAAGAAGTAACTGAAGAAGCTGCTACTGACGAAACTGCTGCTGAAGAAGTAACTGAAGAAGTTGTTACTGACGAAACTGCTACAGAAGAAGTAACTGAGGAAGTTGCTACTGATGATACTGCTGTTGAAGAAGAAAAAGTAAATCCTTCTGCTGAAAATAAAGCTGCATCTAAAGCTAGCTTATATGCAAGTGAAGTCGCTAAGAAGTTTGCTGCTATTATTTCTGCAGTACTTGCTGTTTTTGAAAAGTCGACTGATGAGAAGGCTGAAACTGTGACTGAGGAAGTCATCGCTGAGGTTGAAACTAAATAATCTTACTACAAGAGAGAGACTTCCGGCTTAGCTGGAAGTCTCTTTATTCTATTAGTGGACCAGGTTCCCCTTCGATTGCGAGTTGTCCATCAGCCAGTTATTTTCCTCATTCGCGACCACTAATTCGTTGATGTCATATGTATTGTAATATTTTTCTTTGATGAATGGATCTTTTTCCACTAATCTGATTGCTTCATCGATACCATCGCAGTTGAGGATGATCATGGCTTGCTCGTTATTTTTAAAAGGACCGGCAATCACCATCTGTCCAGCCCGATTCAACTGCCTAAGATGTTCAATATGCCTTGCCAGCAAGCTGGAATCCAGTTTGCCATTTCGTTTCCCTTTCAGGAACACAACAAATTTATTCATAAAAAAGACCCCTATCCTGAAAATCATCCATTTTATTATATCATTTCCAATATCCCCCTTCACCTTAGCCGCATTTCGTTGTTAAAACTGAACACAAATATGTAAAGAAGCAATATAAAAATCCACTGCTTACGTAATCGGCAACTAGCATACATTATGCTGAAGCTGGACGTATGCACAAAAAGGAAGGAAGTGATTGTGCGCAATCGCACTTTACCTTCCCTCCTCACTTATTGTTTCTTCAAGCAGCCTGGCAAACCTCTCTTCTCGAAAGGACTCCTTTAAGAAACTCTCGTCTGCTATTGTAGTCAGAAGCTTTCTTTTAACTAATTCATCTTTGACTGACGCTTTGATTTCTTTACGGCTGGATGCCAGGAAATCCAGATAGCTCTCATATTGTTCATCATACATCTCCTCCAGCTGGGTGCAAATCTTCTTAGCCAGTACCGGGCTCGCGCCAGATGTCGAGACGGCAACTGTCAATTTGCCTCTTTTCATCACGGATGGAACCTGGAAGTCCGATTCATCCGGATCATCAGCAAGATTAACCAATTGATAGGGTGCAGCATCTCTTTTAACTGCCAAATTCGTCTCTCGGTCATTAGTGGCGGCAATGATGAGCAATGCTCCCTCAAGATTTTCTTTCCCATAGGGCTCAGGCCGCCAGGAAATCTCGCCTGTTTCAGATAGCCGCAGCAAGTCGCTAGTTATTTCCGGGCTCACTACCTTCACTTTCGCTCCAGCCTCCAGCAAGCCAAAGACTTTACGTTGAGCAACTTTGCCCCCGCCAATCACCACGACATTTCGGTCCTGTATCTGTACATTTATAGGGTATAACATGCTTTCACTCTCCATTTATTGGCGATGTTGACTGCGAATTATATTTTATTGGCGGAGTTCACAACTTTATTGGCGAAAATAAAAATTTATTGGCGATGTTCACAATTTTATTAGCGAAAACCACTTTTAAAATCTACCTTGTTCTTGCTTCATCAACTCTTTGCATAAGCAATTCGCCAAGACGGTCATCGAAGCCGACTGGTTCGCACAGGACAATCTCTTTCGCCGGGGATTGAATCATTATACCTTCAACAGTTTCCTTCATTTTGGCAGTAAAACCGCCCGTATAAAGGAGAAATGGCAAGATGTAAATCTTTGAGGACGAGTCGCTTGCCTGTAACTTTTCTCCATACAATGGCTGTGTTGTGATATAGGCCGTATCAACTTTGGATGGAACATCCTCCCGAACCCGCACTGCCAGCTTCTCAAATTCCTCCGCTGCCAGAGGATCTCTGCTGCCATGCCCGACGAGCAGGATGGTCTCTGAATTCTTACCTGAAAAGCCTTTTTCCTTCAGACGGTCCAGGACGATTTCCAGTATCGATTCATTTACACCAAGCGGCTGGCCATAGAACATCTCTATTTCCGGGTATTTCTGTCCGACCCTTTCCAGCTCCTCTGGTATATCTACATTCGCATGGATTCCCGGAAGCAGCAATACCGGAACTACGGTTACTGATGATGCTCCCTTTAAAATGCATGCTTCAACCGCTTCGAAGATGGTTGGCCGGGCATTTTCAAGGAACCCATAGGAAGCATTTGTATTCTTCCCTGTTGAAATCACCTTCTCGATGAATGATACAAACACCTTGTTTCCTTGCTCACTTCTGCTTCCATGGCTTATAAACACTGTTGCTTCCATCTTTTCATCTCCTTCAAAAAATCTTTACACGAATGACAGCTCAGGTTCTTTACTGGCCAAACAATTGATGACAGAAGTTTTATCCGGTGCTTCCAACACCTTATCCGGGATAATGCCATATTTCTCAGAAGCATTTGCCGTCCTAACTCCCATGGAAACAACCCTTGCTGTTTTCAATAGTTGCTGTGGAATGATTTCCTTAATGATTCCTTCTTCTACAATAGTTTTTACAGCCCTGCTGCTCGGCAGAATAATTGTATTAACAGAGGCTTCTTCAATAACTCTTTTAAAAATCGGCGTAAATTGCTCGTCGATCATCTTTTTGGACGTTATGAATTTTTCAGCATGTGGATACTCCGAGGTGATATCGCTGTCCCCTACAACTAAAAGTTTTCCAGAGAGGGGCATTTCCCCTTCCAGTTTTGCCATGAAGCCCTTTTCATTCAATGATTTAACGGACTTAGTTGAACAGCCGTAAAAGTTTGCTTTAACCCTTCTAATATCAATTCGTTCTGCAATCAAGATCCGCAAAAATTCCCTGACACTTTCAGGAGAGGTGAAAAGGATTTCCTCATATGCTGAAATTCTGCTGATCACTGCCCGGTCTACAGGAACGGTAACCTTTTTCCATTTTGGGAATTCAATCACATCTGCTCCCTGCTCCATCAATTCCTTCGCCAGTTCACTCTCATCAGTTCCTGTTCGGGCAAGTAATATTTGTTTACCAAACAAAGGTTTCTTTTCAAACCAGTTCAATTTCTTCCGAAGCGATACAATGTCACCAACAAGGGTGATGGCAGGGTTGGTAAAATTCACTTCCTTCGCTTTTGCGGCAATATTGGACAGAGTGCCTTCCAATGTTTGCTGCCGTGAGAAGGTTCCCCATTGAATAAGGATCACTGGAGTATCTGCCGGTTTCCCATGTTTAATCAAATTTTTGCTGATATACGGAAGATTTGAAATCCCCATGTAAAAGGCAATTGTGTCAATGCCAGTGGCAAGCCCTTTCCAATCCAGTTTTGGCTGTCCATTTTCAGATTTATCATGAGCAGTCACCACCGCGAAAGATTCGCCAAATTCGCGGTGAGTGACGGGAATTCCTGCATATAGTGGTGCAGATATTCCTGAAGTGATTCCCGGTACAATATCAAAGGAAAGTCCATTTTCAGCCAAAGCAGCTGCTTCCTCTCCTACACGCCCAAACACGCCAGGATCGCCGCCTTTGAGACGGACAACGATTTTTCCTTCAAGAACTTTTTCAACCAGAAGGTCGTTGATCATTTCCTGGCGAAGGACGTGCCGGTCCGGAAGCTTGCCGCAGTAGATCAGCTCGCAATCTGCAGGAGCATAATCCAGCAGTTTTGGATTGGCAAGGCGGTCATATAGAATTACCTGCGCCTTTTTAATAGCTTCCATCCCCTTAACTGTTATCAGCTGTACGTCTCCAGGCCCGGCTCCGACTAAAAATGCTCTTCCTTTTTCCATTGTGTTCCCGCCCTTTCAATGCTGTATAAAGTGTACACTTCCACAATTAGATTAGTGTCTAGCTCCAGCTTCACTTAATTGAGAGAGAGGATCCCTCTCAAAGGTCATATCGTTATATACACTTCATTTTCGATTACTTCAACATGATACGTTTTTACTTCGCCTGTATCTGGTGCCTGTACTTTCCCGTCATCCAGCGATATCTTCAGGTCATAGACTGGACAATAGATAAACTTCCCGCTTACGAGTGCATCGGCCAGGGTCCCGCCTTTTCTGTGGGGACTGCGATTTTCAACCGCTTTGACATCTCCATTGGATTTCCGGAACAAGACGATGTTCTCGCCACCTACTGTAACTGCCTGCCCTGCCCGTTCAGGCAAAGAATCATAATCAGCCACTTTGACTCTCACTTTTGTCATTTGCATCTTCATCCATCCTCCTATTCGACTGTTACGCTGCGGACTTGATAGTACTTTTCTTTTATTCCGTTATCTTGAATCGCTTCCTGCCATGGCTCGTTATAGCGTTCCAATGTTTTATCCAGTCTTTCGTTCAACTGCTTTCTCTTATTCTCATCGGCGAGGACTTCTTTGACATGTTCAAGTCCCATTCTTTCAAGCCAAGGTGCAGTCCTTTCAAGATAGGCAGCCGTTTCACGGTAGTACTGCAGATATGCTCCTGTTATTTCCATTGCCTCTTCTTTTGTCTTGACGGTATCAAGCAGGTCGGCAGCCCGAAGATCCGTTCCGCCATTCCCTCCGATATAGATTTCCCAGCCGCCATCGACTCCGACAAAGCCAATATCCTTGATTCCGGACTCCGCACAGTTCCTTGGACAAGCGGAAACTCCCATCTTCACCTTATGTGGTGTATCGAGTCTCTCAAACTTTTTCTCGAGCTCGATTCCAAGTCCCATTGAATCCTGTGTGCCAAATCGGCAGAACTTTTCACCAACGCAGGTTTTTACAGTACGCAGTGTCTTCCCGTACGCATATCCAGAAGGCATCCCCAGGTCTTCCCACATTGCAGGAAGATCCTCTTTGTTGACACCGAATAGGCCAATCCTCTGTCCGCCCGTCAGTTTTACCAAAGGCACGTCGTACTTCTCGGCAACTTCCGCGATTTTTTTCAAATCAGCAGCAGTCGTCACGCCTCCATACATTCTTGGCACAACAGAATATGTTCCATCCTTCTGGATGTTGGCATGCATTTTCTCGTTGACCAGCCTTGAATCGCGTTCATCCTTATAGCCGCCATAATTGACCATTCCTAGATAATAGTTGATTGCCGGACGGCATTTTGAACATCCTTCATCCTGGGACCATCCAAGCACGTTCATGACTTCCCTGACATTCGTCATACCTTTTGCCCTGATTTCGGCCACAATTTCCTCTTTGTTTAAAGTTGTACAGCCGCAGATCCCTGCTTTTTTCGCCGAAGTATCATACTGGTCGCCAAGTGTATATGAGAGGATATCGGATATAAGCGATTTACATCTTCCGCAAGAACGACCTGCATTCGTGCAGCCACCCACTTCGTCAACCGTCGTAAGTTCATTTGTACGGATTGCTTCGACGATCGTACCTTTTGTTACACCATTGCAGCCGCAGACAAGCTCGTCATCGGCCATCGCCGCTACATCACCTGCTTCTCCACCGCCACAGCATCCGTTTGCTTCCAGAATTGAAACACTAGTCATTCCGCTGATGTCTTCTCTTTTCGTCAGCATCCTGAACAGGCGGTTGCTATCCTTTGTGTCACCATAAAGCACAATCCCGGCAATCCGGTTGTCCCGAATGACTATTTTTTTGTAGATTCCGTCAAACTCATTGTGGACCTTAATTGATTTCGTTCCTTCGTCATCACCGATTTCACCGGCTGAGAACAAATCACAGCCAGATACCTTCAACTGAGTGCCGCAAATCGTTCCTTCATAAGGGTTAGCCGGAATCCCAGCAAGGTTAGCTGCAAGTACTTTTCCCTGTTCATACAGCGGTGCGACAAGGCCATAGACGATTTCTCTATGTTCAGCACATTCGCCAACAGCATAAATATTCTGGACATCTGTCTCCATGTAATCATTGACGACAATCCCTCTGTTGACAAAAATTCCGCTATCTTTGGCCAGCTGGACATTCGGGCGGATCCCGACAGCCATGACAACAAGGTCTGCCTGGATTTCTGAACCATCAGAGAAGCGAAGTCCAGTTACCCTTTCATCTCCTAAAATTTCTGCGGTCTGTTTTTCAAGCAAGAAATTCATTCCCTGGTTTTCCAGCTCTTTTTTCAGCATTTCGGAAGCTGTCTCATCAAGCTGCCTTTCCATCAGGTGCGACATCAAATGGACAACATCGACTTCCATGCCCAAATTCAGCAATCCTCTGGCAGCTTCCAGACCTAATAGCCCACCGCCGATTACAGCTGCCTTTTTATACTGCTTAGAATCTTTGATCATCATTTCACAATCATGGATGTCACGAAACCCGACTACTCCCTTTTTATCAGAACCGGGAACCGGGAGGATAAATGAGCTCGATCCTGTCGCAATGATCAGTTCATCATAATCTACCTTGCGTCCTTGATCGGAAGTGACTTGCCTTTTTTCCTTGTCAATCTCGGTAACAGCTTCACCGGAATAAAGCTGGATTCCGTGATTCTTGTACCATTCCCAGTCATTCATGATGATATCCTCAATGGATTTGTCTCCTTGCAGGACAGTTGAAAGCATAATTCTATTGTAGTTAGGATGAGGTTCATTCCCAAAAATAGTGATTTCATATCCATCTGGCTGGAATTTAAACAGTTCTTCAATCGTCCTTACTCCTGCCATTCCGTTTCCTATCATGACTAGTTTCTTTTTCATCTCGTTTGTCCTCCTATAGTTAAAACTTTCTGATACGGAGTTTTCATTAATGATATTTCCTCTATGTATAAATTGTATTGTGATTTAAGAATCCTGTTTGTGAAGTTCGTCACATTTCTGATTAAGTATGTTCACTGTTTCACAAATACTTCATAATTAACAAATTTATGCTTCCTTTAAAAAACAGTTATTCTTCAGCAGAATTAGGGTAATCAATATGTAAATGATATTTATCAAAGGAGGCCAAATACATGATCATTGTCTATATAAGTATCGCTGTTATCGTGGCAGCCCTTGGTTATCTTGGGTATGTTGTTTTTAAAACATATAAAGATGCCAAGCCAACGATTGATAGTCTTCAAGAGACTGCAACACGGGTACAGAACAAAACGAATGCCATAAAAGAAGAAACGGATTCACTTAAGTTTAAACAGCAGAAGCTGATGACTGACTTTGAAAAGAAAAAGAAAGCTGTTAATACTGTAGTTTTTTCAGTAAAGCAGACACCTGTTGAATTTAAGAACGCACTTGTTGCAAAACCTGTCGCTGAACTTGAACAGAAGTATAAAGCAAGACAATGGAACCGCAAGCGTCGCAATCGAACGATGCAGCCACAATAAGACAGGGCAACTCGCCCTGTTTTTTTATTTGCCTCTGCCTGGTGACTATCTTCCTATATCCTCATTCTGATTTATTTCCCAACCAGTCAAAAATCCAACAGAATCAAGGTTTATGATGCCGGTACTAATATATAGGAATATTGTACGATTGTCGAAATAATATTTAGTTATTATTATGTATAAATATACAAAAATATTATTTCGGAGGAATACATAAATGAAACATAAAAAAATTATCTCTGGTGTAGTAGCTGCAAGTTTGCTGGCCTCCTCACCATGGACTCCGGCGCTCGCTGAGTCTTTAAAGTGGAATTATGTAAATGCATACGAAGAAAAGGACGGCAGCTTGTTTAACAGCGAAAACTATGACTTTATGAAATTCTCGGAAATCGGCGACAAGCTTGCACAAATCGAGAAGCAATCCAATCGTGTCAAGGTCGAAGTAAAAGGCCAATCATCGACAGCCCAGCCGCTTTATGTCGTGACGATTGCTGCACCAGACACTCAGGGCAAGTTCGGCAAGATTCAAGCATTAAGAAAACAAATGTTCAAAAACCCTGGCAAGGCACAGGACTGGATTGAAAATAACCCTGACTTCAAGGTGCCAATCATGATCAATGGCTCCATCCATGGTACTGAGTTTATTGGCAGTGACGCAGTCATGCAGCTGATCGAGCGCTTTGCTCTTGAAAATGACGAAACAACTATGGATATTCTGGAAAATAATATCTTGATTTTTAATGTTGTCCAGAATCCTGATGGCCGGATTGATGCTACCCGTTTCAACGGAGAAGGAATCGACTTGAACCGTGACTTCATCACTCAGTCACAGCCGGAAACCCAGGAAACTGTTGCCTTGATCAAAGAATGGAATCCGATGGTCTTCCTTGATACTCATGGCTATGTAAAAAATTATGCACCGAACAAGCAGGGGCTTATTGAACCTTGTACGGTCCCGCACAACCCAAATTATGAATACGATCTATATGAAAAATGGGCAATGGATCAGGCCGAAGCAATGGAAACTGAAATCATGTCCAACAAGGAAAGCTTTACCGGCGGCCTCTATCAGTCAATGGAAGGAACCTACATTCCTCAGCGTGATGACGCGGAAGGCTGGGATGATTATCCGCCAATTTTCACGCCAATGTATGCTATGTACCACGGCGCATATGGCCATACGCTTGAAGCTCCAACAAATGATGAAGACGGCGTTAGCTGGATGTATGACGCCATCATGGGCGCATTGAAAAATGCTACGGATAACAAGCAGGACATGATTAAGGACCAGATCGAGATGTTCAAGCGCGGCATCAATTTTGACCACCCATTCCATGAAGAAGGGTTCTTCCCGACTGCCTATGTGCTTCCTGTAGATTCAGAAGATCCAACCGTGACACAAAAGGCAGTTAATCATCTGCAGAAAAACGACATCGAAGTCGTCCAGGCTTCCAAGGCGTTCACTGCTGACGGCAAGTCTTACCCTAAAGGCACATATATCGTAAAAATGGACCAGGCAAAGGCCGGTCTTGCCAATACGATGCTGTGGGACGGCGAGGACATTACGGAAGACGTTGATGCCATGTACGACATTTCAGCATGGAGCCTTCCGGAACTCTGGGGATTCGAGGCAATTGCGGTCCAAAGTGATTTTGATGTAACAGCTGCGAAAGTGAACCAAATCCAGGAACAGGGATCAGTCAGCGGCAAAGGACCATTCCTGATTCCAAACAGTTCCGTGAAAGCTGTTAATCTAGTGAATACACTTCTTCAGCAAGGCGTTTCTGTAAAACGTGATTCTGATGGCAACTTTTACACAGAAGCAGCTGCAAATCTGATTTCAGCAGCAGTAAAGCAATCAGGACTGCATATTGGATCAGCAAAGGTTCCGGCTGATGCGGTTGAGGTAGATGACATGAAGGTCGCAATCTTGAAGGATGGCGGAATGAACAAAGCTCAGTCGCACTCGGGTACAAAGCTCGCACTCAAACGACTTGGCTTCGCCGTTACTGAATTAACTCCAGCAGAGGTGGCAGAACAAGGTCTTTCCACCTTTGACGTCTTTGTTTATAGCGGGACGGAAGGCTTGATTGCCAAGACGCAGTCACGCACTGGCAATAAAGAGTTCGGGTTCAAAAATCCAGCACAGTTTGATAGCTTTAAAGCTAATGTAGAAGAATTTTTAAATGATGGCGGAAAATATATCGCAGTCGGTGCAGGCGCATCCCTCGCAACAAAAACATTGGGACTAACAGATGACGATATTGTCGTCGCAGGCTACAGCAGTAACGGCATCGCAAAGGTTGATTACAGCGACGAAGGTGTAACAGGAGGATATGGCGAGGATGACCTTGGGTTTGTTTACCGCCCGGTCTGGTATGAAAATACCGCTAATGATGAGATATCCGCTACATTTGACGACAACTCCGACTTCTTTGTAGCCGGCCACTGGAAAAACAACAGTGAAGCACAGGGTAAGGCAGTCATCGTGAAAGAACAGGATAAGGACGTTACAATGATCGGCCTGGAAGCTGGTTTCCGCGATCATACCGATTATCTGTTCCGACTATTATCCAACAGCATTTTTGAAAAATAAGAATGTCAAAAGCATCGGGTTATCAATTGCCCGATGCTTTTGTTAGTTATGAGAATAGTATTTTTCCAGCAGCAGATAATCCCGCGTCTTTTGAATTTCGATATTATTTGCCAAGGCGAACTTTTCAAGCTCACCTATCAGTTGTTCGCTGTAAAAGTGAGCAACTCCAAAATTGAAGCCTCCTCTTACCTTCACGACTGCATTCTTCGTCGACCAGCCAATGCGGCCGAATTTTATTTTTTTGATTTTATCAGAAGTCAGCAGTTTACGGTAGATTGTAAATTTAAAGAATTTAATTTTATATTCAAGGTGATCTGAGGTAATCGTCAATTGGATTTGATGTAAAGTAAAGACCAGCAAGGCAAGAAGTATTGAAATCCGGATCGTATAGCTTAAACTTGGCAGGATAAATACGCTCATGATGATCATTACATGCAAAATATCTTTAGATCCTTTTCCTGTATAAGTCAACTAACTCCCCCTCTCGTACTCTTCAATTTCACCATATAAATACAATTTAAAAAGACCACCTTTTCAGGTGATCTGCATTTTCATAGATAAAGTCCTGCAAGGAAGATTCCCTGAGCCTCTTCGTATATCTCATCGAATTGCGACAGCGGCAGCGGGTTTATGCCAAAGCCAAGTTCGACAGTAAAGCCTGGCCGGCGCCAATCCTGGATGAACCAGTCTTTATAGCCGGCATAGCTCTCGATCGTTTTTACCGGCTGGTATCCGCTCACCCGGGCAAATTCATTGACCATTGCCTCTGATTCAGGCGGCTCAAGGTTTTCAAAGCCCCAGTAAATAACCTCTCCCTGGGTATGGAAAGCCAGAACCCTGGCAAAATCGCGTCTTCTTGTTATTTCTGCCATTGCAATCGCTTCTGGCTCGGATAATGGATTTGGACCAACATAGTCCCTCGGGCCCGGCTGACTTGGGTTGCGCTCTTTTTCAAGCTCCCATTTTGCCGGGAATTGGTCGTTCAGGTCTACGCCTCTTATATTCGCCTTCCAACCGCTGAAATCGAGGCTTCCTCTATTCAATTCTACTACTCTTTCATTCCATGGCTCTGCCTCAGGCGGACCATTGAGCACAAGATTAACACCATCAGGATTCACCATTGGAACAATCGATAAAGTCGTCTGTCCATAGAAATTCTGCATGGACAGGCCTCGTATGGAGGACTTATTTGTCAGCGCCAGCAGATAATCGTTCAGGAACGTCATGATGATGGGAGTGGTGATCCATTCATTAGCATGGAAAGATCCATTGTAATGAACCCGCTTATTGCCGTTCCCAATCAGTGTTTCAGGTAAGCTTTTACCTAAAACTGAGTTGCCAATCGACGGCACTCTCATGAAGGGATATACATTTTCCAATCGTCGCAAATCACTCATCATTGAGGCATAATCATAATTCTTTTTCCCCTCGACAATTCTCCAGGTAATTCTTAATGGGACCTTGATCATTTGGCCGATGTACAAACCGTTTGGGTTAATATTGCGGTTTGCGAGCAGCAGGGCATTCACCTGCAGATTTCTGCTTTGGGCAATCTTCCAAAGAGTATCCCCTGCACGGATCCGATAATCCACCGCTGCAAAACCAGGAATCCTCACTGTCTGCCCCACATCCAGAGCATTCGGGTCGATATCACGGTTGGAATCTATAATCAACTGGAGAGGGATGTTGAAAATATTACTGAAATACCAAAAGGAATCTCCTCTTCTCACATAAATATCCATAGCGCGCCTCCTGTTCTTTCAAAGTTGCATCTATACATATGTATATGAGTACCTTTGGAATCTATTTCAGAAGATAAAAATTAGCTTTATTTTTTCAAACCTTTGATAAAGGCTTCGACTGCGAGCTGGTAACTTTCATCCAGATCCAGCGGCATGCCGAAACCACCTTTTTGCTCCAGCGATGTAAATCCATGCATTAGGCTTCTTAACCCGCGGACAGCATGAATTGCTTCCTCTTCCTTTAATCCAAAAGGTTGAATGGCTGAAATGACAAGACCAACGATTTTCCTGCCGGCGTCATGAACAAACTCATCTGCAGGATCGGGCGCTGATAATGCGAAATCGTATAGTCCCGGATTTTTTCTTGCAAAGGTTAAATACGCCTGGCTTAATGCCATGATGGCTTCGTCTCCTTGAGACTTTCCTTGCGCTTCCTTCGCCAAACTGTTGTACAGTTTTTCAAGTGAATAAATGGCCAGCTCTCTTTTAATTCCCGGCAGGCCATCAAAGTGATTGTATAATGAAGGAGGTTTGATGTTGAGTTTCTTTGCCAGCATGGCAAGCGTTACATATTCACTTCCATTTTCATTCGCAAGCTCAGCTGCAGCAAGCATGATCGTATTCTTATCAAGCGCAATTTTCGGTCTTGGTGACATGTTTTAGTACTCCTTTATTTTGTAAAAGCTGCCTCAGCTTTTTGGATTGCTTTTTCAATAAGTGTGCCAGGGTTTCGAAGTAATTCACCGTGCCCAACAGCCAACAGGCTTGGTTTTAACTCATTAATTTTCCGGGCACTTTGCAAGGCTGTTTCTTTGTTCCATGTCGCCATTGCAGGGAAAGGAAACCACGGGATTGTCACCCCGGACACGGCTGTACCGCCCCTGGTCTGGAATGCATCACCCGCAATCAGAATATTGGTTCTCTGGTCAAGGAATGACAAGGATCCTGGTGTGTGTCCCGGGGTTGAAATTGCCAGCAAAGAACCGATATGATCCCCTACCTTTATAAGTATATCCGGTCTTGTTTTGATGTTCTTTGATACGCCGCCACGAATAGGTGTCTTGGGTTCGGTTGAGTCAAGAGAGGTATCACCAGCTAAAAGGCGGGAATCGCGGGCAGAAATATAAACCGGAACACCCAGTTTGTCTTTCAGTTCATCAAGCGCACCAATATGGTCGCTGTGAGCATGTGTTAAAATAATCCTCTTGATTTGTTTTCCGATTTTTTCTGCAGCCTGCAAAATTGCCTTCGCACTGTTCGAAAGTGCGGCATCAATTAAAGTCAACCCATCCTCCTCCTCGATAAAATAACAATTCACAGGAAAAAACTTTGGCATGAACGTCAGCTGATATAAATATCCTTCTTTGATTACTCTCAATTTATTGAACCTCCCATTAAAACTAATGCCGTTAATTTTATATTAACTAATGACATTAGTTTTAGCAAGTAATAATTGGATAAATTATCAACAATGGGCCGGTTTCTCCCCACATCTTAGAATAATGCTGGTATTAGACTCCTTTGATGGCTACTTTTTGTATGATGGGCAGTGACCTCATCAGTTTACCGATCCTCATTTTTGGATTTACGAAGTGTATTTACCGTTGGAATCCGGTTGAACAACTTTTATTTACGGTAGCACAATTGTTATTTAAGGTTACACAAATTTATCTCCAGTTACAGCAGATTTATCTCCAGTTGCACAACTTTTATCTCCAGTTGCAGCAGGTTTATCTCCAGTTGTACAACTTTTATCTCCGGTTGCCCGCTTTTTATTTGCGGTTGTCAAAAAAAGAAGCCTCGACTCTAAAAATCGGGCTTCTTTTCAAATTATAATACCTTGCTCAAAAACGCTTTCGTCCGCTCATGCTGCGGGTTTTCGAATATTTCATCTGGTTTGTTTTCTTCCACGACCAATCCCCCGTCCATGAAAATGACGCGGTCACCGACTTCGCGGGCAAAACCCATTTCGTGGGTGACGACGACCATCGTCATTCCTTCGCGGGCAAGTTGTTTGATTACCTCTAATACTTCCCCGACCATTTCCGGATCGAGGGCTGAGGTTGGTTCATCAAACAGCATGATTTTTGGCTCCATCGCAAGGGCGCGGGCAATCGCTACCCGCTGCTTTTGCCCACCGGAAAGTGAGTCCGGGTAGGCTTCTGCTTTGTCCTCGAGTCCTACCTTTTTCAGCAGCTCCATCCCTTTTGCCCTTGCCTGCTGTTCCGGAACACCTCGTACCTTTCGCGGTGCCAGCATGATATTTTCAAGCACCGTCTTATGCGGGAACAGGTTGAAATGCTGGAAGACCATCCCGACCTCTTCGCGCACCTTGTTGATATCCGAACCCTTATCAGTAATGTCAATATCTTCGATTAACACATGTCCGTCCGTAATTGTTTCGAGCAGGTTTATGCAGCGGAGGAAAGTGGATTTACCGGAGCCCGATGGACCGATCACCACCACTACCTCCTGTGGCTGTACCTCCACATTTATTCCATTCAGGACCTTGTGGCTGCCAAATGACTTTTGCAAATTAGCGACTTTGATCATTCCGTTTTCAGCCTTCTTTCAAGGAGATTTAATAAAAAGCTAAGTGACAGCGTCAGGATCAGATAAATGACTGCTGCGGTAAGGTACGGCTCCCACACGCGGTAATACTGTCCTGCCATCGCCCGGCCCCAGTACATGATTTCCGGAGTCGCGACAATCGCCGCAAGTGATGACTCCTTGATTAGTACAATGAACTCATTTCCAAGAGGCGGGATCATCCGTTTGAAGGCCTGCGGTAAAATCACATACCTCATAGCCTGTACATGGGTCATTCCAAGCGAGCGGGCGGCTTCCATCTGCCCGCGGTCGATCGACTGTATTCCTGCCCTGAAAATCTCGGCGATATAGGCTGCCGCATTTAGGGACAGGGCGACGATTGTCGCGACAATCCCGTTTGTTTCCCCTATGAGCATAGGGATGACACCAAAATGAATCAGCAATATTTGCACAAATAACGGGGTTCCCCGGAAGAAAGTAATATACCAGACAAATGGCCAGGTCAGCAGTTTTCGGCGTTGGATCTTGCCAAGCCCGATGAACAGGCCAAGGATTGTCCCGATTAAAATCCCGGCCAATGATAGCCCGATTGTCAGCAGCGTGCCTTTTACTAGATAAGGAGAATATTCAATAATAATATCAAAACGAAAATCCATAGCTTGCCCTCCAAAGCCCCGAGGCCTGGGACTAGATTTTGTGATGTACAAAAAAATGCGTAACGCTGTTTTCAAGAGTTACGCATCTTTGAAGATTAATTGTTTACAGGAAATTACTCTGATGCTTCTTGTTCCGCCTTCAGCATTTCCATGTTTGGCTCCTGGCCGAACCATTCTTGATAGATTTTTTCATACGTTCCATTCTCGACGATTTTCTTGATTGCTTTATCGAAGTCTGCCTTCAGATTGGTGCCTTTCGGGAACAGGATTCCATAGTATTCCGCCTCGAAGCTGCCGCTGTCTTCAATGACCTTCAGTTTTTCATTAGGATTGTTTTTTGCATAAACTTCAACAACGCCGTTATCGGCAACGACTGCATCTGCTCCACCTGAAAGCATTTCCATGATTGCCAGGTTGTTGTTATCGAATTTTTTGATATCCTCGTTATTCTTGCCAAGGAGCTTATCCATTGCTGCCTGCCCGGTTGTGCCGTTTTGGACTGCCACTACCTTTCCCTTCAGATCAGCAGCGCTTTTAATATCGCTGTCTTCGCGGACAAGGATTTTATTTGTGGATAAGAAATATGGCAGTGAAAAGTCATAGGTCTGCTTGCGCTCATCATTGATTGAGATTGAGGATACTGCCAGATCAGCGCGCTTGCTCTTGATCTCAACAAAAATCGGATCCCAGCCGACATTCTCGATCTTTAGCTCATACCCCGCTTCCTTCGCTGCAGCTTTTAGAAAGTCAATATCGAAACCAACAATCTTGTCCCCATCCATGTACTCAAATGGTGCATACGCCGCGTCCGTGACCACCCTTAGCTCCTTCTTTTCAGCCTCAGATCCTGTTCCTCCTGAGCTGCTTGAACCGCATGCCGACACTACAAGCGCCATGATTGCCAACATCACGATCGCCAGAAATCTTTTTTTCATTCTGATTGCCCCCTCTTTTAAAAACGTGCAAACTTTAATAATTTATATGTATTCAGTCGGGCTTGTATTACTTTTTACAGTGATAAGAAAAACTTATATTTATAGTTTCATACCTTGTCATTTCCTTATGTTTCCTTTTAGATTAATCTTTTACTAGGGAGGGGATTCACTATGGCATTTAAATTCAAAGCAATTGATCATGTGCAGCTTGCAGCCCCTAAGGGTTCAGAGGACCAGGCCAGATGGTTCTTCGGAGAAGTATTGGGTTTTGAAGAAATCGAAAAACCGGCAGAGTTGAAAAAGCGAGGCGGAGCATGGTTCCAGTATGGAAATTGTCAAATTCATATTGGAATTGAGGAACCTTTTGTTCCTGCATGCAAGGCACATCCGGCATTTGAAATTGAGAATATCGAGGGATTGAAGGAGCATTTGTCCTCTTCAGGAATTGAATATATTGAAGATGACAAGCTTCCAGGCGCGAATAGGATTTATGTCCACGATCCGTTCGGGAATAGAATTGAATTGCTCGAATGGGTCTTGAGCTAAGAAGGAAAGCGTACTCAACGGTCAACCATTTCAAGCGCTAGAGCTTGATAATTCTCGGAATCTGAATATCATATAATTTCGCTGCTTGCTCGATTGGTTTTCAATACAGCAAATTTTTGGTATCATATTTAGAAAAGCGAAATATTCGTTCCGAGAAAGAAGTGTTGATGGAATGACCCAGCAGCAAAAGGCGAAACGCAACTTGATGATCATGTGGTTCGCAAATTTCTTCATTGCCGGCAGCATGACAATGGTAATGCCTTTTCTCTCATTGTACATCGAAACTTTTGGGGATTTTTCAGAAAGGTATGTCCAAAACTGGTCTGGCCTGACGTTCAGTATTACGTTCGTAACAGCCTTTCTATTTTCACCTGTAATCGGAAGAATGGGCGACCGGTTCGGACGCAAGAGAATCCTGATTTTTATGGGGATCGGGATGGGTTTAGCCGTTTTTCTATTAGGATTTGCAACTTCCGTGTGGGAGTTATTTTTACTGAGAATGTTCATGGGATTATTCTCTGGCTTCATTCCAGTATCACAGGCGCTTATTTCAACTCAGACATCGAAGGAAGAAGCAGGCAAAGTGTTAGGAACCCTGCAGACAGGCAGTATCACAGGTTCGTTGCTCGGACCGATGCTAGGCGGGGTTCTTGCTGACTCCTTAGGCTATGCGACAACCTTCCAATCAACCTCGGCATTTATCGTCCTTTCTGGTCTGCTTGTATTCTTTGTTATGGAGTACAGAGTCGATATCAAACAAGGAACAAAGACAAATTACAGCCGCAAAGAAGTTCTTCAGCACATCTTTAAAAATCCAATCATGGTGAATGTCCTGCTCATGTCGATGCTTGTGCAGATTGCCCATTTCAGTATCCAGCCAATCCTTTCACTATATGTGGGAGAGCTGCATGGTCCGGAAAACCTGGCATTCTTTTCTGGAATCGCCTTTTCGGCAGCTGGGCTTGGCAATTTGTTAATGGCAAGGAAATGGGGCCAAATAGCCGACCGAGTTGGCTATATAAAAATACTTGTCGTGCTGCTATTTTTATCAGCAATCATTTATTTGCCAGGCGGCTTTGTGGATAACATCTGGCAGCTAGTGCTGATCCGATTCCTGCTTGGCATCACCATCGGCGGCATTATCCCTGTCAGGGTTGCCTATATCAGGCAGGAAGCTCCGGTGGCGATGCAGGGCGAAGTACTCGGCTATAATACGAGTCTCCGTTTCTTCGGAAACATCATCGGGCCAGTGCTCGGCGGTTTCCTTGCGGGTTACTTCGGATTCACCTCGGTATTCGTCCTGACAAGCGGACTCCTGCTGGTGAGCGGCATTGTCCTGTTCGCATCGATGCAGCGCAATCCTCAGTTTGTTAGAGATACTTTTTAAAAATAAAACGGAAAAAGACTGGATCTAAGTGATTCAGTCTTTTTTACTTATTAAGATTCAAATCCAAGTAAAAGCTTATATAGGAATTATTTGAGCTTGAAAGGCATATACACAACTGCCATCATTGCTTGTTTTTATTCAGATGGAAGAATTATTCACATTACTGTTTTTTAACCGCTGTCTGAGGGAACCATTTACATATGAATGATATTTAGAGGAAGAATAGGTTCATATTACATAAGGAAAATCGGGTGATTTTATTTGGAAGTTCAAGCCTTGCAGGAGGTCGAAAAACTGGCCTTAAAAAAGCACAAAATTTTTAAACAAAGCAAAACACGCTATCTGGCCAGGGCTGCTCTGGCTTCTATGTTCATCGGCTTTGGTGTGATTGTTGCGTTCAAGACGGGAAATCCATTTTATGTGGAACACTCACCCTTTGCCTACCCTATAGCTGCCATTACCTTCGGTGCCGCAATTATCCTGATTGCCTATGGCGGAGGGGACCTGTTTACAGGAAACACCTTTTACTATACGTTTGCAGCTCTGCGAAAAAAAATGGCCTGGCTGCAGGTGGCCAGGATGTGGATTTACAGCTATATCGGCAATATCATTGGCGCAGCTGCATTTGCTTTTTTAATTTACACAACAGGATTGTTTGATGATCATTCTGTAAACGGATTCTTGTTAAGTGTCGCTGAACAAAAGACACTTGCACCAACTTCAGAGTTATTTTTCAGGGGGATTCTCTGTAACTGGCTCGTCTGCCTGGCATTCTTCCTGCCGATGTCGATGAAGGGCGACGGAGCAAAGATGTTTGCAATGGTGTTCTTCGTCTACTGCTTCTTCATTTCGGGCTATGAACACAGCATCGCTAATATGTGCACCTTTGCGATCAGCATGGTCCTTGACGACCCGCAATCTGTTACTTTTCCAGGCGTGATTCACAATCTGATACCCGTGACGATCGGCAACCTGATTGGCGGGGGAATCATGATGGGCTGGATGTATTATTATGCGAACAAACCATTTTTTGAGGAATGATAAAAGGCTCAGCTTTTTAGTCTGAGCCTTCCCTTTTGTATTTGATCGCTATTTGAGCTGCCAGCATGGCGGACACTACAAATATGATGGTCAGTGGTACTTGATTACTCAGCAACTCTAGTGAATAAACTACCGCATTCACCGAAAACCAAAACAGGCTGCTGACTCCAGTGGCCGTGAAAAATAACCCCATATGACCTCCTTGACTTTCCGGTATCTTCGGCTCCCTTGGAGATGCTTTATGTAATAATAGAACAAAATCCCAAGTATAACTACAATGAGTGAATAGCTGAATGGAAAAGATGCAGCTTCCTCATTCTGGTCAACCAGAACGATGTTCCCCAGAAATATTAGTTGAAGGGTTAGATTATAAAAAAGGGCAATTAAAAACAATAGCCATTCACCTATATAAATAAAGGTCTTTATGTGAATTTCTTACCCCTCCTTCAAGATCATTTATCTTTATACTTCTCTCCCTATGCTAATTTTCCTTCACAATAAAACAGGATATAGAAATATTCTATATCCTGGTGACCGTATTTTTTTATCGTGCAGTGACATCGCATGCAACTGCCGCTAATGTTTTTGCTTGTAATAGGTAATCCCAAGGGCAAATGCGAGCACAGTTCCCTTCACGATATCCATTGCGTAATATGGCACCGACATCATCACCAGGCCATTTTGCAAAATGCCGATCAGCACTGCCCCGACAAAGGTACCGAATGCATTTGGCTTGCCTGCTCCCAAGACGGAAAAACCAATGAATGCAGCGGCTACCGAATCCATTAGATATGGGGAACCAGCATTGATTTCCGCAGTCATGACGCGGGAGGCCAATACAATCCCACCGATTGCCGCGAATAAAGCAGATAGCAGATAGGCAGCTGTTTTATAGCGGTTGACCGGAATACCGGAAAGCCTTGCCGCTTCTTTATTGCCGCCAATCACATACATATAGCGGCCATGCTTTGTGTATGTCAGGAATATATGGACAACTATGACAGCGATCGCCATAATCAGGATAATCCATGGAACCTGCCCAATTTTAGCAAAAAACGGGCTGATTGTTCCTGTTGAAAAGCTGCCATCAGGCAGAATCATATTCTCCGAAACCGTTGCGCCCTTCGTATAAGTCAGCGCCGTTCCCTGGATGATGAACATCATGGCCAGTGTCATCAGCATGTCAGGAATCTTCAGTTTAACAATCATCAACGAGTTAAGTGCACCGACAATCAGGGCAGCCGTGATTGCTGATAATACGGCAATCAAAGTGTTCTGCGAGAACCAGACGAACATCGAAATGACGATGGCGTTGGATAGGGATGCGACTGAGCCGACAGATAAATCAAAGCCGTCAACTGTCAGCGAGATGGTGATGCCGATCGCGATGATGGTTACGATGGAAATCGAACGCAGGATATTAATGACATTATCACCGTTGATAAAAGAAGGATTCGCTGCCGCGAAGATGGCGACCAGGACAAAGATTGTCAAAATCGTCCCATATTTATATAAGAACTGGAACAGTTCGAATGTTTTTTTCGGCGTCGGCTCTTGCTGTAATGGGAGTTTCGCTTCCATCCTATCTTCCTCCTGTTGAATAAAATAAAAGTTCTTCTTCTGTAGTGGCTGCTGTTTCAAGCTCCTTGACAGGCTCACCATCATAGAGCACGTATACCCGGTTTGTAATGCCGACGATTTCTGACAGCTCGGAGGATGCATAAATGACACCCTTCCCTTGTGCTGCGAGCTGGGCAATCAGCTCAAAAATATCCCGTTTCGCACCGACATCCACACCCTTAGTTGGCTCGTCAAAAATATACACATCCGCATCGGCAATCAGCCACCTGCCAATCGCCACTTTCTGCTGGTTTCCGCCTGAAAGATTTTCAACTTTGGCATTTTCTGATGAAGTTTTGATACCGAGAGCCTTGATGTACTCCTGTGCGGTGTTCTTTTCTGCCCGTCTGTTGATAAAGCCTAGTAATCTGGTGAACTTTTTGAGGTTGACCGCCGTAAGATTGGAGGTGACGGATTCTGCGACAAGGACTCCTTCCTTGCGCCGCTCTTCAGGCACCAGGGCCAAACCGCTTTTTACTGCAGCATGAGGACTGGTCAGCTTAAGGTTTCTTCCTTTTAGCATTACGGTTCCGCTCGTTGTTCGTGTCGCGCCAAACAGCGCTTTGCACAACTCTGTCTTTCCCGCTCCGACCAGGCCGGCAAGCCCGACAATCTCCCCGGCTTTTACATGTAGGGAAGCATTTTTCACTTTGTCTCCATCTGTTAGGCCTTCGACTTCCAGAAGGGTTTGACCGACCGAGCTGACCCTTGTCGGGAATTGGTCTTCCAGCTTCCTGCCAAGCATGTACTCAATCACCTGGTGGGTGTCCACTTCAGGAATACCTTTTTTTATTACCAGCTCACCATTTCGCATGATCGTAATCTCATCACATAATTCAAAAATCTCCGGCATTCGGTGGGAGATGAAGATGATGCCAACATTCCTTTTAGCCAGTTCCCTCGTGATTCGGAACAGTTCTGATGTTTCAGTATGGCTGAGAGGAGCTGTTGGTTCATCGAGAATGAGGAATGAGCATTTACTTGAAATCGCTCTGGCAATAAGGACGAGCTGTTTCTCGGCAAGCGACAGCTCCCCGGCAAGCTTTTTTACAGGAATGCGAAGGTTCATGCCGGATAGAATGGCATCAGCGTCTTTGAAAAGCTGTTTCCAATTAACCCAGTGCTTATTTTCCATCGCCTGCACTGTTAGATTCAGCATGATATTTTCAGCCACAGTCAGCGACGGGATGATCGCTGTGTCAACCTCCTGGTAAACCGTCTGGATCCCGAGTTTCTGCGCATGAGCCGGCGTCCTGATTTCGACTTTCTTGCCATCGAGCTGGATTTCACCTATGTAGTGATCATGCGCTCCGGATAGCACCTTCATCAACGTTGATTTGCCCGCTCCATTCGCACCGATCAATGCGTGGATGCTGCCAGTTTTCGTGCTGAAATTAACATCGTTCAGCGCTCGCACTCCCGGGAACTCAATGCTGATGTTTTGCATTTGAAGTTTCATCCGGGTTTCACCTCCCTATCAATCTGCAAAGCAGACACTCTCTTTGTTTTTGAGAGTGTCTGATCGGTTTGGTTTGTTGAACTGGAAAATATCGCGGGAAATTTCCAGTTCGCCAATAAATTTTGATTTTCGCCAATAAGTTCCTGAAATCGCCAATAAATATGTGAACTCCGCCAATAAAAATCGATTTTCGCCAATAAATTTGTGAAAACCGCCAATATAATTCTCAACGCCTAAAACTAGGAGCACATTCTGAAGGAATAACGTTACTTTTTATAGTGCTCCTTCAACTTTTCCATCCAATCTTCCAAAAATGCATCAGATTTACCCCAGCCTTCGATAATTTCAGCTAGATTGACCATGTTCACCGGATTTTTTGACTGCTGCAGCTGTTCCTGTGAAATCAGTGAGGCTTCAAGGTCATATGTTGCTGGTGTTTCTTCGCCGGCCAGCTTTTTCGCCAGCAATCTCATATTCACTTCCCCGATCAGCTTCGGATCAACGGCGGCGGTGTATTTCCATGGGCTATCTTCTCCCTGGATTTCCTGCAAGTCCGCATTGGATACATCAATTCCGTAAATCTTGATTTCATCTCGGCCAGCTTCCTTGATGGCACGAGCTGCGCCGATCGCAAAAGCGTCCCATGTTGCGAAGATCGCGTCAATTTCTCCCTTTGGATGCTTGTTCAGCATAGCGGACACTGCGTTTTGTGTCTGGACGCTTGTATCTGCAGCAGCTACTCCGAATCTCTCTACCTCTTTGATTCCCGGATTCGCCTTCAAGGTTTCCTGGTAAACTTTATTTCTTCTGACCATTGGCGGGAAGCCATCAACCCATAGGTAGACGATATTCGCTTCTCCATTTTGGTCCTTCACAAGTTGATCGAGTGCCTGTGTGGCAAGTGCTTCATCATCCTGTGAAGTAAGTGTTACGCCTTCTACTTGTGCCAAATCCGGATTCGAGTCAAAGGTCACGACGCTCTTACCTTTTTCAACTAGTTTCTTTACATCATCTACCGTTGCTGCGTCATCTCCATGGGAAATGATGAATCCATCATAATCCTGCTGCAGCCCCTGGTTAATCGCGTCATGGAATTTGGCTGTATCTCCATTCGCCGTAAAAACGTCAACCTTGAAGCCTAGCGCTTCACCTTCAGCCTTCGCTCCGGCTAAAAATTGCGCAGTATGGTCATCTCCGCCAATCTTGCGGATCACTTTGATTTTAACTTCCTCGCCCTTAGCAAATCGCTCAGGCACTCCTTCTACCGGACCGCTGGCCGTTTTCGTCTCTCCGCCGCCGCAGCCTGTCAGCAGCAATGCGGAAGCAACTGCAGTTAAAAATACATTTTTAATTCCTTTTTTCATCTGATATTCCCCCTTTGATTGATCTGCATGGCTAACAAAAATAAAAAAACCTCTCCAGAAAAGAGAGGTTTCAAACGCAGTAGAATACAAAGGTCGGATTCCTCTCTTATCTTTCAAAACAAATAAATGTTTTGCAGGATTTAGCACCAATTCCATTTGGAACGGTTGCTGGGCGTCACAGGGCCAGTCCCTCTGCCACTCTTGATAAGAGAATTTCTTTATTAAGTTAATGTTGCAAATCGATAAATCTCACTTTAAACTCCTATACTCATATTGTCAATATTATTATGAAAATTTAATTATATTCTTCTTTCTTCATGCAGAAAAAAGGAAGATCCCAATTGGAATCTTCCTTTTCGATTATCCCCTGCCTGCCGCGGTCATCCATTCGTACTGGCGAAGTTTTACTTCATAAAGTGTCAATGGATCACGGTACAGTTCAGGGTTAATTCTCATTTTTTCAAGTTCGTTCTTTCCATATTCGATTTCGGATTTTGCTTCTTCTACTGCTTCTTCAAGAACTTTGAATGGGTTTTTGAAGAACAGGTTCACATCGCGTTCAATTGATTTTTCGAAAATCTCGAATTGCTGCAGGAATCTTTTGGCGATGGTTACGCCGATTTCATAATAATCCTCAGTCTCGAGATAGGTTTTGTATCTGTTATAAAGCATCGCATTGTTTTGCGGCAGCACTCCGAGCAGCTTGCCAGCGCTTTTCAAGAAGAACTGCTGCGGCGTCGAGCGATTCATGATGTTGACCTTTTCATAGTGGACACCGTTCGTCATCCGGTCGGCATCGCGGCGCCAGTCATCTAGTACTCTGAAATCACAGTCGAGGCTAATCCTTTCATCTCCATACATGGAGTTAAAGCCCTCAGCCATTTCATTCAAATAGTTTTGGCTTTGGTCGAATTCGTCCTTCGAATGTTGAATCCACCCTCGTAAATCTTCATGGAATTTCGGCAGTACGGTTCCATCGAGATATTCCTGTATTTTCTTGTTCATTTCTTCGTCCATTTCAGCATGGATTTTTCCGAAATCACTGTCCTCCGTCACCAATTCCGAGCACCCACGCAATATTTCAGGAATCTTCTCAATGATTTCCGCACGGGTTTCATCTTTAATTTTTCGGTATGACTTCTGGATAGAACTTGACTTCTCTTCTTCAATATCTCCCAGCTGGTTGATGGCACCGTTAAGCTTGCTCACCATTTCTTCGTTCCAGCTGATTGATTCCATATGGTTATTCTCGATTTCAATCCGTTTATCAAGCAAATACGTGATCGCCCGTCTGACGAAGAATTGCAGTTTTGCAGTACGCTCCTGCTCAAAGTCGACAGTGCTTCTGTTTGTTCGTATAAAATCTGAGAAATCCCTCAGCTGCTTGCCTTTATCATAGTTAGAAGAGAAAGCAAACATTTTCGAATCCGGATAATATTGGCTGATTTCAGCCCATGTCTGGTCAAAAACATCAATTGCCTCCTGCTGACTGTATATCACATCTATTTTATTCAACAAGAAGTGTATAGGCAGATCCGGGAAGTACTCTGAAATTTTCGAGAGGATTTCCCTTTCTTTTTCCGTAAAAGGATCATTCGCATTGAGCACGAAAAGCAGACTATCAGCAAATCTCAAGTAATTGTACAATGGATGCTTGTCATAGTTATTACTGTTGATCCCTGGAGTATCAATCAATGCCAATTCGTGTTCCCGCAGGAATGGGAACTCTGCCTTGAAATCAATGATTGTTTCGTTCTTGTGAGTCTGGCGGCGAATTCCTGCTGAGTCCTTGAAGTCCTCAAGATCCGTAATTTGTCGCACGTCTGTATCAGTGATTTCATGAATTTCCGGATTCTCCTCATTCTTGAACCGGATGACAGCAGCAGTTGGTGCCGTGATCAACTCTTCCCCAACAATGGTATTGACGAATGAGGACTTCCCATTTCCAGTTATACCGGCGATCAACAGATTATGAACATTGGATTCCTGCAGCTCCTGGACCATCCACTTAATCCTGTTGCCGACCTCTATCTCATGGTTCTCAGCCCACTCAATGATACTTTTGAATAGCTGCATGCTATCCTCATATCCATCATGGTACTCGCGCGAATTCAGCACAAGATTTTCAGCATCGTGAATCGCGGACGACGTGATGGTTCCTGGAAATACCTCATTCCACGCAATAATAGATGATGCCGATACAAGACTGTTAACAGGACTTGTGATTTTCAGCCAATTGGTAAGCAACTCAGGAATCAGCGGAGAAATTTCCTTAATCAATCGATCCCCGTTAATCAACTCGAAATATGTGTCCTGATAAACCGCTGACAGATGGGTCCAGCCATCTTTTCTATTGCCGTCCATCCCGCTGAACAATTGGTTGAATTCCCTTAGCCATGTCATGTATGAACTTTGACCCTTATAGCTTTCCCACAGGGATACTGCCAACTGTTCAAAACGGCTTCTGTCCACCTGGAAAAGAACAGATAATGCTTCGTTAAAATAATCTGGTGCGAACTGAGCAGTATGCCCCTGTTCTACATATTGATTCAAAACGTCGAACCACTTAGGCGAACCGGTGCGAACACCTTCATTGACTGCCAGCTCGACTGCATTGTCCCAGTCATGGTGCTCTTCAAAGAAAGCACGGGCAATCTCCGTGACGCCAGGGTAATCTGGATCAAGCGACACTGATTTTTTAATGACAGCAACTGCCTTTTCAAGCTTGCCCTGCTCTATGTAGAGAGATAATAGCTGAAGGCCGCTCTCAATTTTAAGAACATTGCTATCTGTATCAATCGTCAGGTACAGCTCCTCCGCGGAAGCAAGCAGACCAAGCTCAAGGAAGGCATCACCCATGTTCTTTTTCGCCCACGGCTCGAATTCATTTGTAATGTTCTCCCACTTAAAAATCGCCGCTTCAAAATCTTTATTGTGAAAATAAACCTCACCCTGAGCAAAACGGATATGCGACAAATCTGGCATATCATTCTTCTGCTCTTCAAGGTAGAGCTCCCCGAGAACACGAACAGGATGTGTCCTGTTTCCTGATTCCATATAAGTTTCAAAATACGTCTTTTTGATTAATTGCTCTTCAAATGTCATGACTTTCCTCCGACTTCTGATAATGATCAATCCAAAAAAAGAGCCTTCGGACTCCTTCAGGCATTAAAATTTTGTATTAGCTAACTGTTCTTTTTCCCTTTTGCGGCTTGCCCTCAAACCTTATCATTGTATTCTACCAAACTATTTTTCATTCAAGATTTCAGCCAGCTTTCAGTTTTGCTACAAGCACTGCAAAGTTTGTAACCTTTTTAATAAACGCCCCAGTTTTTTGCCAGTTACTGTCGAATGATATCATTATCTATAGCTTTCGAACTATATCCTGAGTTTATGGGGACTTAATGAAGTTTGTCACACCGCAGATAGGGCAAAATCATTATAATGAAGGTATTAAGATGACCGAATAAAGGAGATTATTATGCTGACTTTAAAAATTATGGGGACTCCCCTAGAACATATTAAATCACAACATATCAAAAAAAAATCTGTCGTAAGGAACAACAAAACAATCGCTACAATAAAGGAAAGTGGAAACGAAGTTGAATTCCAGATTGACCCATACCTTGACCTCGATGAATTTCAATTTTTACGGGATATAATCATGGAGCTCAGCTATGGAAACGAAGCTGCCATCGATGAAAGAGGCTGCCAGCTAGGCTATTTGGAGAATGGTGAGAAGGCGTTTTTGATTAAGAACTGGGAAGAGTGGAAGGTATTCTTGATGAAAGCCAAATTAAGGACACTAGAAGGTCAGAACGTACAGGCCTTAAATCCAGAAGGAGAAGAACTTGGGGCCGGCCTGCTTGCTGAATATGAAATCGCTGAAAGTCCGTTCCGAATCACGAGCTGCACCTTGATCACCCTATTTGGGGAGAGGAAGTTCGAAGGGGAAAATATCAAGATTGTGCCGACTAACCAATTTAGCTAAAAATCAATCATACCTTAAGAAAAGCAGCGGAAATTCCGCTGCTTTTTCATTTTTCTTTATTCAATTCATCAATCAGCTGCTTGGTCCGTTTCGCATTTCCTTCAGCGAAGTTCTCAAGGCGTTCCTTCAGCTCAGGATCTTCGTGGACTCGTTCAGCTGTTATCAAGTACGTACGCATCAAATCTTCTTCAATTTCAACGGAATTTTCAAGTACTTCCTCAATTGATTCTTTTTTGCTGTCGTGATCGTTAAAAGAATGGGAAACCATGTTGAATCCTCCCTTTCAGACTCTTTTCGTAACAATCGGGCAACCAATTTCAAGTGCTGCCGCAAATTGGCCATATTAAAAAAGAGCTCTCTTTTTATCATCGCCACCAGCTTACTTTTTATACTCTGCCTTCCTCCAAATGAAGAATGCTGTTGTTGCCAGCAGAGTAGAAATCAGCGCGACAATCACCCCACCATATACTCGCTCATCTTCATGGCCATAATAACCCTCGATCGCGTTGGATAGTGAGAATACATTGACAGCAAGGAACAGGAAGATCGAGAAGAATGCTACTCTTTTTTTATCCATGCCTTACTTCCCTCCCTACTGCGAAAACCTTGCCATCTTTGATTTCAAGAAGGATTTTTGGAAGCTCGCGCTGCGGCGGTCCTGCCATAGGCTGGCCGCTGTCTACATTGAAATAACCTTTGTGGCAAGGGCACAGCAAGACATTTTCCTTATGCTCGTAGAATACTGGGCATTGAAGGTGAGTACATTTATTATTGTACGCGACAAATTTGTCCTCCGGTGTCCTCACTAAAATGGCCGGTTCATTCTTCGTCGGGTAGTTGAAGTTTCTTGATTCGCCGACTGCCAGATCTTCAATATCGGTGATTTCTACTCGCTTCACTTCACCGTTTTCATCGCGCAGGAATGTGAAGATTCCAAATGGTGTCGTTGCAAGCCCAATGGCCACAGTCGCACCAAACGAAGCTTTCAAAAACGCCCTTCTATTCAAATGGACATCGTCTTTCCTGTTCAGATTATCAATCAGCTTGATCATATCTTTATCATCTTCATGATGGTTCTGTTTTTTATCATCACTCATAGCCAAATCCTCCCGTTCCTAGAGCTGAAACTTAACATCGATTTTTTCTGCCAGGTTAAGATATTCTTTAAACAGCGAGGTAGTTTCCGCAGCGATTGCAGGAGTCTCACTATTCTCATCCGCTTCCTGGATCGGCAGCTGCCCGAGCAATTCCGTACCGAGCTGCGATGCAAGCTCCTCACCGCCGCCTTTTCCGAAGATATAGTACTTCTGGTCGCTGTCTTCAGGCTTGAAATATGACATATTCTCGACCACGCCGATGACTTCATGCTTGCTCTTGATTGCCATTGATCCGGCGCGTTCCGCCACGAAAGATGCTGCCTTATGCGGTGTCGTCACGACGATTTCCTTGCTCTGCGGAATCATCAGGTGCATATCAAGGGCTACATCCCCGGTGCCAGGAGGCATATCAAGAATGAAATAATCCATTTCTCCCCAGAGGACATCTTCTGTAAAATGCTGGATCATTTTCCCGAGCATTGGGCCGCGCCAGACGATCGGTTCATTGTCCTTTACCAGGAAACCCATTGACATCACCTTGATGCCTTGCGCCTCAACCGGAATGATTTTTCCATTGAACGTTTTTGGTTTTGCATCTATATTAAGTATTTTTGGTACGCTGAATCCATATATATCAAGGTCGATGATTGCAACTGACTTGCCAAGTTTTTGCAGCGCAAGCGCAAGATTCACTGATAATGAAGACTTCCCTACTCCGCCTTTGCCGCTTGTCACCGCCAGCACATTTCCTTTTAACATGTTAAGCACCTCTTTTTTTGGATGGGTTATTATTCCCTACCTTATATCAAATTAGTTGAAACCCAACTGGAAAAAATCGCTGAAAATTTCCAAGTCGCCAATATAATTTTATTTTCGCCAATAAGTTGGTGGTTTTCGCCAATAAAATCATATTTTCGCCAATAAACTTGTGAAAACCGCCAATAAAATCAGATTTTCGCCAATAAATTTTAAAATTGGGCTAAATCCAGAAAAATAGAGCCGGCCCTAATGAACTTAGCGCTCTTTTCTGGCCGGCTCCATTAAATTATGATTGTGAATCAGTATAAACACCGAAGAATTCAGGCACATAATCCCATTTATTGCCCTCTTGAGGCTTTTTGCCTTCAACCAGGTTCATTTGGGTACGTTTTCTGCGCAATTGCTGCATTTCATCGAAGTCGATGAAACGGATTGCATCACTCGGGCAAACAGATGCACACATTGGCGCGATATCATGACGAGTTCGGTCATAGCACATATCACATTTGTACATTTTGTTTGTTTCGAAATCGAATTTAGGGATACCGAATGGGCAGCCGAATGTACAGTTACGGCAACCGATACATTTTTCTTCCATCGCCGACAGGACTACGCCCTCATCGGTAATTTGGATGGCGTTTGCCGGGCAGACACGCGCACATGCTGGGTCTTTACATTGCATGCAAAGCATCGGGAATGTCTGGCGGGATTCAGTGAAGTCTACATATTCTACATAGTTCCGTTCCTTGGCATCATGGTCCCCACACTCACGGCAGGCTGCCTGGCAGGCACGGCATCCTATACAGCGCTCAAATTCTAGATACATTATTTTATTCATAGTGGCCGTTCCTCCTATTTAGTCAGTTTTTCAAGCTTTACAGCACAGACTTTAAATTCAGGCATCCTTGAGAATGGATCCAGTGCCGGGCTGGTCAATTGGTTGACTGCCAGCTTTTTGCCCCAGTGGTAAGGGACGAACATTGTGTCTTTGCGGATTGCTTTTGTTATTTTAACCGGAGTGATCATCTCGCCACGTGGTGTGGAAAGCTTCACTCTTTCACCGTTTTCAATCTGGTACTTGCTTGCCAGTTCTGGGTGCATTTCAACGAATGGCTCAGGGCATTGCTCCATCAGGAAGTCAACGCGTCGTGTCTGGTTACCTGATAAGTAATGGAAGACAACGCGGCCTGTAGTCAGCCATAAAGGATACTCGTTTGATTGAACCTCTGAAGGTCCTCTGAAATCACAGACTGCAAGATTCGCTTTTCCATCTTCCGTAGCAAAACGCTCCTGGAAAATGGATGGAGTTCCCTTGGAGTCTTCTGTAGGTGCTGGCCAGAAAACGCCGTCCTGCTCGTCGATTTTTTCGTAAGTTACACCGTAGTAATCAGCCTTTCCGCCTTTTGAAGCGTGGCGAAGCTCGTCAAAAATCTCTCTTGGTTCGCTGTAATCGAAGTACTTTCCTTTACCAAGGCGGTCAGCGATCATGCTCATGATTTCCCAGTCAGGCTTCGATTCGCCAATTGGATCAACCACTTTACGTATGCGGATGACACGGCCTTCGATATTTGTAGTCGTTCCTTCGTCCTCCGCCCAAGTCGTTGCCGGAAGGACTACATCTGCAAGCTCGGCTGTTTCTGACATGAAGAAGTCGTTTACGACAAGGAAGTCAAGCTTCTCTAGTGAATCCTGGACGTAGTTGATATTTGGTGATGAAACAACCGGATTCGAGCAGATGACATGCAATGCGCGGATCGTCTTGTTCTGCATCAGATGAAACATTTCATATGCGGAAACGCCTTCCTTAGGCATTTCTTCTGGCTTGATGCCCCAGACGCCAGCAACATGCTCAACATCTTTAGGGTTTGCAATTTTTCGGTATCCTGGAAGAGCATCTGCTTTCTGGCCGTGTTCGCGACCACCCTGGCCGTTACCCTGTCCTGTGAAAGTGGCAACACCTGATGCGAATTTGCCGATTTGGCCTCTTAATAATGCCATAGATGTATATAGACTTACATTGTCAACGCCGGAAGTCTGCTGTTCCGCACCGCGTGCGAACATGACGACTGAGCGTGGTGATTTTCCGAAAATGTGTGCTGCCTTGATGATTTTCTCAGCTGCAACACCTGTAAGCTTTGATGTGTATTCTGGCGTGAATTTCGCCGTCATGTCTTTTAATTCTTCAAAATTATTGCAGCGTTCCTGGACATATTCATTATCCACGTAATCATGCTTGATTAAGAGGTGCATGATTCCGTTCGCCAAAGCTGAGTCTGTCCCTGGAAGCAGGTCAAGGTGGACGTCAGCAACTCGTGCTGTTGCAGTTTCACGCGGATCTGCTACGATCAGCTTTGCGCCTTTGTCCTTCGCCTTCCAGAACCACTGGATGCTTGTCGGATGGCATTCCGCTGTGTTGGAACCTGCCATGAAGAAAGTATCAGTGTGCTCAAGCTCAGTCCAAGGAAGCGTAGAGCCGCGGTCCATACCTAATGTCTTATTGAAACCGCCGGCAGCAGAGCTCATGCAGTAACGGCCGTTATAGTCAATGTAACGAGTTCCAAGGCCGACACGGGCGTACTTGCCAACAAGGTAGCACTTCTCATTTGTCATCGACACGCCGCCGTAAACGCCGACCGCATCTTTTCCGTAGTTCTCCTGAATTCCTTTATACTGGCTCTCAATCAAATCCAAAGCTTCGTCCCATGTTGCTTCGACGAACTTGCCGTTCTTTTTGATCAGAGGAGTCTTGATTCGGTCCGGATGATCGATCGTCTGGTAAGCTGTGACCCCTTTAGGACACATCTTTCCTTTTGTTAAAACCCAGTCATAACGCGGTTCAACACCGACAACCTTGTTATTCTTTTCATCAACGCGGATGTGCATGCCGCACTGCATCCCGCAGTAGCAGCAATGTGTTGTGACTAGCTTTTCACCTTTGCGGATCTGGTTTTTCACGCCTTCTTTAACGAGAAACTGGCTCATCTACTTTTTCCTCCTTTAAATCCTGGTCAAGTCCGTAAAACTCTTCCGAACGCTTTTTACTGAAGCCTGATATGTGAATACCGTTATTTGTATTAACTGGTCCGTATGGGTTGCCCTGTGGCGCTTCAAGATTCATTTGTTTCAATGCTCTCATCCTGCGGCGGCAGCCTGTGCAGTAGTCTGACAGGTAAGTGCCATCTGCAAGCTGCAGGTCGAAGTTCTGGCTTTTTAAAATTGCCTGGACATCCGCAATCTGGTCATCATTGCTGTATGGCTGTCCGCAGCTTTTACATGATTTCGTATCCACTTTGACCACCTCTTGATAACTCATTGGAACAGCTGTTGCCAGCGGCCTGATTGGCACGTGGAACAGTTTACCGAATGGGAAGTACATCAGCATGATGATGACTGTTACCTGGTGAATAAGCGACATATAATGGTGCATCCATCCATCCAGGAATGTGTACTGAATTGTCAGGATCAAGCCTGTAACTGTTACTGCCAATAGAATGATCAATGGCAGAATATCGAACTCGAATCGCTGGGTTACTTTTACATCATAATCAGTGATCCGTCGGTAAAGGGCCATCCCCGCTCCGATCAACACCATGATCGCGCCGATATTCAAACCGTTATAGACGATTTCAGCAAAAATTCCGTGTGCCGCCATCGTGATGGTCGGCATATCGAAAACGATGATCTGGTATGTTTCCGGGTCGATCAGATCAAAACGCATCCAACCGAATGTAAGACCGAATGTAATAGCGAATGAAATGATGCAGCCCCAAGAAATCATGAAGTGCTGAATTCCGCGGTAGATCCCGCGCTGGAAAATGAATTTTTGCAAAATGATATTATCGATCAAGGTTCTAACAAACGCTTTTGAATTTCTTTTCAATCTTTCTTTATTAAAAAGGTTATCAACACTCCGCTTCGCCACTCTGTTAGTGGCCTTTCGCCACATCCAGAAGCTCATCCTGATTGTCAGGCCAATTGCAAAGACTGTTGATGAGATTGCATATCCCAGAAGCGCCATATCAATATGGACAAACTTCGATGTTGAATACCACATTGAGAAAAACAATATCATTACTACGACAAAGGAATACATGCTTGTTTTTGAGTAAAAAGATTTCTCGAATTTGTACAACTTTGCTACCTCCCTGTAAATCGTTCCCGATTTCAAAATTCATCTTATCATGGAAAAACAGTCTAAATAGGGTTAAATTGTAAACACTTTGTGAATAGTGAAAAATTGATTTAATAATGTTTAGAAGCCCTAACCTCCACCGTGTACCTTACTTATCTAAATCTTAAGGGAGGCAGATTAAAAGATATGTGAAGTCCGTCACACCAGATTAAGTGGACACAAAATCGTAATAAATTCGTGATGGACTTAACAAACTAGCAGACTCTTTCTCGTTTATGGACACTTGGCAGCCTTTATGTGACGGTAATAGATGGTCGCCTTGGTTTATCCGCACATGATCCCTATGGATGTCTCACTGCACTACGAATTATTCCATCGCAGTTGATATCTGATCTCGTATTATGTCAGCAACAAAAGTCATACCCAATCTCTTTAATAGTTGTTAAAATGGTTTGCCCTCATTAAGTTGAGTTATTAGAAGTCCGGCATGCTTATGCCCTATACTGAAACTATCAAGCTAGAAAGGTTGGGGGAGTTATGGACAATTTCAAAGCTTTTATGGTGAACAAGACAGATAGTGATTTTTCAGCAGAGGTAAAAACGATTGGGCTGGAGGATCTTCCTGCGGGTGATGTGGTGATCAAGATTGCCTACTCAAGCGTCAACTTTAAAGACGGGCTTGCGAGCATCCCGAATGGCAAGATTGTCAGATCCTATCCCTTCGTCCCTGGCATCGACCTTGCCGGTACGGTTGTCCGTTCAGAAGACAATCGCTTCAAGGAAGGTGACGAAGTCATCGCCACCAGTTATGAAATAGGGGTTTCCCACTATGGAGGGTTCAGTGAATTTGCGCGTATTCCAGCAAAATGGATCGTGCCTTTGCCTAAAGGGTTGAATTTTAGGGAAGCCATGGTTTTCGGAACAGCCGGATTCACTGCTGCATTGTCCGTGCACCGACTTGAAGAGAACGGTCTTACTCCAGAAAAAGGGAAAGTTCTCGTTACGGGAGCAACCGGAGGAGTTGGCAGCGTCGCTGTGGCGATGCTGGCGAAAAGAGGGTATCACGTCGTTGCCAGCACGGGGAAAGCTTCGGAACACGAATACCTTCGCAAAATTGGAGCTGAAGAAATCATCAGCCGTGAAGAGCTCGTTGGTGAAAAAACGAAGCCTCTCGATCAGCAGCTTTGGGCAGCAGCCGTTGACCCCGTCGGCGGTAAGACTTTATCTGCAATCCTCAGTAAGCTTGAATACAATGGTTCAGTCGCAGTCAGCGGTTTGACTGGCGGAACAGATGTCCCAACAACCGTTTTCCCGTTCATACTGAGAGGAATAAACCTTCTTGGCATCGATTCCGTTTACTGCCCAATGGATACGCGAAAGCTTCTTTGGCAGCGAATGGCAACCGACTTGAAGCCAGAGGGATTATTGGAAACGATTGAAAACGAAGTGTCATTAGAAGAACTGCCTGGCGTTCTGGCCAGTATCTTAAAAGGCGAGAACCGTGGACGGACGATTGTAAAAATGTAAACAAAAAATCCCGGACCCTGCAGACTGGGTTCGGGATTTTTTACAGTATCAATGAGACTAATTAATTTTGTGCTGCCATCTGCTCTGAATCTACTTTTGCCAAGTGCCCACAGTCGTTCAGGAACATCACTGTCTTTTGTCCTCCATTCACCTTGAGCAAATGAATTCCGGTATCTCCTGTAGGAAAATAAGTATCCGATAAAACTGGCAGATTCAAGAAAGCTCTTAACAGGTTAGAAATCATTCCGCCGTGTGAAACAATGGCAATTCGTTTCCTTCCAGCACTTTCTGCAAGTATCTTTGAAAATACTGTTTGGGCGCGGAAGCGGAATTCTAGTTCTGATTCGCCTTCTTCAATAGGTTCATGAGGTTTCCTGCCTCCCTCTGGCTCCGGATAGCGGATCTTTGCTTCCACATATGGCAACCCTGCCAAAACCCCATTATTAAACTCTCTCAAACTATCCTCTTCGATGACCGGGATTCCCGTTTCTTGACTAAGAATCTCTGCCGTTTCTCTTGCGCGTTTCAGGGTGCTTGCCCAGATGACCTCTGGCATGTATTTCTCTTTTACCACTTTCGCCATTTCCTTTGCCTGCCTGCGGCCATGATCTGTCAGCAGCAAATCCGCCCGGCCCTCATGCACCTGAAGGATATCCCCCTCCGACTCACCATGCCTGATCAATAGAATTTCCATGTCTTTTCCCCTTTTAAAAAAGTATATTAAAAATTATTCTACATAGTCATGAAAATCCCTTTTAACGACGGTAAAATTTGGATGTTCCTGCCTGAGTTTACTCTTTTTCTCCATAAAAAATGACTCACATTTTCACATGAGTCATTTCCCCTATTTTACAGGACCAAGGCTTGACCTTCTGATTACCTGGTTAATTACTTCAGAAAAGACAAGTCCAACAGCTATTGCACCGGAGATCATCGATGCTTTTGCAGCCAAAGAAAGAGCTACACCATAATCATTCTCCACGAAATTCCTCATCGCATCATACGCCAGTCCTCCCGGAACAAGAGGAATAATCCCGGCGACACTAAAAATGATGATCGGTGTCCGATATGCCTTCGCAAATACCTGGCTGACAACGGCAATTAAAAATGAAGCCATCAATGTGGCAAAAATCGTCCCGAATCCATTTACATCAAGCGCAAAATAAACAATCCAGCCTACCATCCCGGAAATGCCGCATTTGACCAACGATTCTTTAGGAGCGTTGAAAATAATTCCGAACGCTGTAGACGCAATAAAACTCGTAATAAGGTGTTCTATATAAATCATCGCCACTTCTCCTGACTACAAGAAAGATAAAATTGCCGCTATGCCCGATCCAATAGCAAACGCCGTCAACAGTGCTTCTGCTCCTTTTGACAACCCTGAAACCAAATGACCTGCCATCAGGTCCCTGACCGCATTCGTGATTAGCAGTCCCGGTACAAGCGGCATTACTGAGCCGATGATAATTTTATCAAGCTCCTGCCCGAGACCAAATTTAACAAAGAAGAACGACACCATCCCAATGAAGAAGGAAGATAGGAATTCTGCGAAAAATTTAACTGGGACAATCTTATGAAAGTAAACAACCAGGAAAAAACCGATTCCCCCGGCAGCCATCGAAGGCAGGAAGTCCAGCCAGCTTCCCATGAACATGATTGTAAAACAGCCGCTCGCGATCGCTGCCGCCAGGATTTGAATTATAAACGAATAGGTCAGATTTGCTTCCTCAATCTCCCCCAGGAGCTTGCAGGCTTCCCTCAAACCAACCTCGCCGCTGCTGATTCTACGCGAAACACTGTTGACCATTGCCACCTTCCTTAAATCGGTTGTCCGGTCAGATATACGTACTAGCTTCGTCCTTTCGGGGCCTACTCCTTCTACTGAAAAAATAATGCCTGTTGGTGTTACATAGCTATGCGTCTGATCAATGCCGAATGCAGAAGCCATCCGCGACATCGTATCTTCCACCCGATATGTCTCAGCGCCACTCTGAAGCATGATTTTTCCGGCTAGCATGCATGCACGCATCACTTCAAATGTTTGATCCTGATTCTCCATAAAAGTCCTCACTTACCAATCCGTACTGTCTAAATTTCTTTATCAGTTTAAATCAAAACAGAGCCTATTAGCAACCATAGAAAAAACCAGCCCTTCACACAGGGCTGGCTTCTCAGGAAACAGCTTCCTCCGGCTGACGGATAGCTTTTGTACGTCTCCCCTTTAAAATGGTCAGAACTAATGCTATTAAGATAAATCCACTGGATATCTGGAACAAAGTTCCCAGTTCAATATACTGGGCCAGGACGCCGAAAACCAGCCCGCTTAAACCGATTCCCAGGTCAATGGATGAGAAGAACATTCCATTCGCGACTCCACGTCGGTTTGGCGGTGTAATCGATAATGTCCATGATTGCAAGGTTGGAATCAATAAACCGAATCCTATACCGAATAGTACTCCAGCAACAGCAATCATCATATTAGAATGAGCAAATGACAGCACCCACATACCTGCAAATGTAATGGAGATTGTTAGAATAACGAGACCGATTGGTCCTTTTTGATCAAACCACTTTCCGGCAACCGGACGTGAGAGTGATGCAAAAATTGCATTACACAGGTAAAACAAGAATATCTGCTCGATCCCGCGTTCTTCGCCAAAAATGACAATGAATGTGACAATCGTTCCATAGCCCAGACTGATCAACAACGTCAAGACCGCAGGGAACCAGCCAGATTTCTCAACAAGCGATCCAAGATATGTGAACTTTAAGTCTTCTTTCTTCGTCTCTAAAACTTGATCAGGAGTTTGGTAGTGAACCGATGCAAGCAGCAGTAAGGCAATGACGCCAAGTACTCCCGAAAAGTATACCAGGTTTTCAAAGGTCGTAATCTGGTACAAAAAGATTCCCAGACTCGGTGCTATAATCATTCCGATTGTTATCGAAAGACCAAAATAGCCCATTCCTTCCCCAAGCCGGGAGTTAGGGACAACATCCACTGCTGCCGTTCCGTTTACTGTTGTAGACCAGCCCCATGCAAGACCATGCAACAATCGAAACGCAAGGAAAATGATAACGACCTGAGACAGCGGGTATAAGAATGTGATCAAAAGAAGCATCAGGGCACCGATCAAGACAAGCGGTTTTCGTGCTTTATATTCAAGCATAAATCCAATGAACGGCCGGCTCAAAACAGCCCCTATCGAGAATAGCGCGGTAACAAGACCAATTTCAGTCCCGCTCGCACCGATTGATTTTATATATGGTGGCAATGTAGGAATCAGCATCTGGAATGACATAAAGATAAATAGATTCCCGACCATCAATTTAATGAACGAAGAGGTCCATAATGGCTCTTTTTGTTGTGACAATGTATATCTCCCCTTTTACTAAAAAAAGAAAAAAATCTTCTGCGGCAGAAGATTTTCATGTGTATTTCGCATCTCTAAATAATAGCACAGCACACTGTATAAATAAAAGGGAAATTTTGTTTTATTGGAGGTATTTAGGATTTTGCTGCGCATTTGATTTATTGAGTTCATCGAAAATGTCAGGCTTCGCCGACTCCGGCTTCTCGTCCATTTTCATGACCATTGCCGGAAGATAATCATTCAATATCTTTTTAAACTCTCCGACCGTGAGCGGTTTTGCGTCATCCTCCAGCTCATATCCAAGCTGGCCATTAGGTTCAATTGTTGCAAATTTAACATCTTCCAGTTTCGTAATCCCTTTATTCCTCAGTCTCATCTCCAGCTGGTCAACTGTCAGCCTAAGCTTCTTCAAATTCTTGATATTAAGCTGCCCATTTTGGATAATGATTTTTGATTTCCCTGTGATGAACTTTTCAAAGAGATTAAATTTAAGCTGTAGATACTCCAGAATCACAATCGCAGCGACAAAGATCGCTGCCCCGGCAATCGCCTTCCACATGCTCTTTTGCACAATCGGCTGGACTATAATCGTCCCAAGTGAAATCATAACAACTGTTTGTGCCAATGTCATTTGGGAAATCGACTTCCTGCCTGCGATTCTCAATAATAGAATTCCTGATAAAATCAAAAAAGCCGTTTGCCATACAAAAGTGAAATCCATAAGCGCCTCCTAGAAAAATTTCTACCATTAATTTCTCCAGTGGAGGATTTTTTATGAAACTAAGAAAAGCGCAAGTGCCTTGTTCAGCCCCGACAAGCACTGGAGGGCCGACCAGTGAAGTCGTTCTTTGACTTCATGGGGCGAACCGAAAACGAAAAGCAGCGGCGACTGTCCAACTCCGACAAGCGCTGGAGGGCCTGACAGTGAAGGCGGTCTTTGACTTCATAGGCAGGACCGAAACGTCTCGAGGAGTTAGGAGCAGCAGCTGGACAAGCGACTCGAGGGGCTATGCGCTGGAGCTGGACACTAATCTAAGTGTAAAAGTTTTATACTTACTTATAAAATCAAAAAAACGGCACTACATGGAGCGCCGTCCTATAAACTCTATTTATAATGTTACTGGCTTTTCGATTACAATTTCTGTTCTGGTGACATTCACCGGATTTGAGATTGTATCATCCACCGGACATGTTTTAGCAATGAAATCTGCCAGGGCCCTGATGTTCTCTTCCGGAGATGGCGATTTAATATAGTAGGTATAACGAATATCTGAATAGCCGCGGCGCACATCTGACTTGTTCATGAACCCATCGGTATCAAGGTCCCCTTCCAATTCGACGCGGAAATCCTCTAATACTACTCCGAATTTTTGGCTGTACACTCGTGCCACGATGGATTGGCAAGCTCCTAATGCACCAAGAAGCATTTCCACAGGATTCATCCCCTGGTCGGTCCCTCCTAAATTGACAGGCTCATCAATCGTGATATGGAACCCCCTGGCCTGAACATCAACCTTCACCCCTTCTTGCAATGCAGCAGTGGCTTTGAAAATTTCTTTTGGCATGATATTCCCTCCTTTATATTTACACCTTCATTTTCCTCTTTTTTAAGCTGGTTTCCTTCTTAAAATAGCCAATGACACAAAAGATTCATGATGTTTTGTACAGATTGTGAAACGATGAACATTTAGTGAATCTAATATTTTCCCAACTCTATTTAGGTTTCTTGCTAACTTGCTTTGGATAAATAAAAATGTATGAATTTTCACACATTTCAAAGGAGGAAAATATGAAAAAGATCAATATTTTTGCGGTAGCACTCGTGTTATTTAGTTTTATTTTATCACCATCATTCTCCAGCCCAAAAGCATCCTTGCTTTCAGTTGAGCTGGACCCCAAGCTTGAAAGCCTGCTGGCTAATCCATTGAGCAATGAAGAAGTTGAACTGATTATCACTTATAAAGACATGCCATTGCTTTCGGATATTAAGCTTTTAAAACTATTAGGTTTCGAGGTGAACCCTTTCAGCGAGCTTCCAATGGTGGCAGTTAAAGGGAAGATTGGCCTCGTCAATGAACTGCTCCTAACAGCAACCAATATTCTCTCGATTTACGCAAATGATGATCTGGAATATTTCCTTCGTGACAGCAGGGCACTTATTGGGGCAGAAGCTGTTTGGAATGCCCTGGGCTACACCGGGAAAGGAGTTACTGTTGCTGTAATCGACAGCGGCATTGATGCTACCCATCCTGATTTGCAGTACGGTGAAAAAGTTATCCAGAATGTGAAATTCATTGTTGGTGACCTTTTCGGCAACCAGCCTCTTTACCTTGAGAACCAGTTAAACACAGACACCACCTCCGGCCACGGCACCCATGTTGCCGGAACAATTGCCGGTAGCGGGACCTCTAGCGATGGCCTATATAAAGGAGTTGCTCCAGACGCTAAATTAGTAGGACTTGGCGTTGGCGAGGCTATCAATATTCTTTGGTCACTGGAAGCTTTTGATTATGCTATTAAGAATCAAGAAAAGTACGGAATCGACATCATCAGCAACAGCTGGGGTTCAACCGGGGAGTATTCTCCTGATCACCCAATCAATATCGCTTCCAAAAAAGCGCATGACGCAGGCATGACGGTTGTGTTTGCAGCAGGAAATGAAGGTCCAGATGATAACACGCTAAACCCATACTCAGCGGCTCCTTGGGTCATAAGTGTAGCAGCCGGAACCAAGGATAAACAACTTGCCGACTTCTCATCACGAGGTGTTGCAGGAGACGAATACCTGCACCCTGACATCACAGCTCCAGGCGTCGATATCGTGGCAACACGTTCTTCCACCGGCATTGTCATGAATCTATTAGGTACAGTCACCGATGTCTCTTATATCGATGGAGTTCACCTGCCTTACTATACAACATCCAGCGGCACAAGTATGGCTGCACCACATATTTCTGGTGTCGTTGCTTTAATGAAGGAAGCTAACCCTTCTCTCAATCCGGATCTGGCACTCGACCTGATGATCCAAACCGCCGATCCAATGCCTGAATACCAGCTCCATGAAGTAGGTGCAGGCTACGTCAATGCCTATGAAGCAGTCCAAGCAGCCTCATCCAGTAAGTAACCACACTATCAAATAAAGGTAAGAAAAAATATACCAGAATCCTCCTCGATACCGGGGAGGATTTTTCATGTGACAAATACCACACTGCATCTCTTGTATTTCCCACTAATATGAGTTACGTTTGAATCAAAAACCTGAATATTCGGAAAGGAGATGCTTTGGATGCTTGATTGCAGGGATGAGGTTTTATTTTATACGAAGCAGCTTGTGAACATCGGAAGCATTGTCAACACAAATGGAGAGAACGAGATTGCCCAGGCACTTTATACGATGATTTCATCGTTTCCTTATTTTATAGAGAATCCGTCACACGTCATCAAACCGCAAACCCAGAATGATGTACTCGAACGGTACAATGTCATGGCTTTTGTAAAAGGCACAAAAGGAAACAGCAACCGTACTGTCATTCTGATGGGACATTTTGATACAGTAGGAATCGATGATTTTACACAACTGGCTGATTTGGCATTTGATCCGGACCAACTGCTTGTTGAGCTAAAAAAAGAGAATCTGCCACCGCTTGTAAATGAACATGCGCAATCAGGTGAATGGATGTTTGGCCGCGGGGTGCTTGATATGAAGAGCGGCGTCGCTTCCAACCTCTATCTCCTGAAATACTTTTCTGAACACCCAGAGGAGCTCGATGGCAATCTTGTTTTTTTAACGGAGTGTGATGAAGAGGACAGTTCGTATGGAATCCTCTCTGCCGTCAAAGACCTGAACGCCTGGAAAGAAAAGCACAACTTTGAATATGTCGCTGCAGTCAATAGCGACTTTGTCTCACCCCGGTTTACAGGAGATAAGAATCGTTATATCTATAAAGGAACTGTCGGAAAGCTGCTCCCTTCTTTTTACATTACAGGCTCTGAAACGCATGTCGGTTCCGCTTTCGAAGGCCTGGATCCGAATCTGATCGCTGCAGAATTGACGAGACAAATCGACTATAATCCTGACCTGTGCAATGAGGCATTCGGCGAGACGACGATTCCGCCGGTTTCCCTGAAGCAGATGGACCTGAAGCCTAACTATACTGTGCAAACGGCTCTGGCTGCTTATGTTTATTACAACTTCTTCATTCACTCCTGGACGCCAAAGGATGTTTTGGAAAAATTGAAGGAGCAAGCTCATATTGCTTTTGAAAAAGCATTGAAGCTGTACGAGGAACGATATCAGCATTTTTGCAAAATCAGCGGTGAGCCAGGCAGGGAGATTCAATGGAAGCCGAGGGTAATGACTTATGAAGACATGGAAGCTGAACTCATCAAGGCCCATGGCACTGATTACACTGCCCACATGGTGGAATTCAAGGATGATCTCCTTCTCGATGCCAGCCTGGACCTGAGGATGTACGCAGCTAGAGTGGTCGAAGAGGCCTGGAAATGGATGCCCGACCAGAGTCCGGCAATCATTATCTTTTACTCTTCCCTCTACTCGCCAAGGATTGAAGTGACTGGTGAAACTGAGGATGAGCGAAATCTGATTGACGCTTTAGACAACGCTGTCAAAACGGTACAGCCGGGCTATGATGAGCCAATCGTTGTCCGCAGTTTCTTTCCTTATATATCTGACATGAGTTTTGTCGCTTTGAGTGATGATGATGAAGCTTTGGACTTCGCATCCCGGAACAATCCAAGCTGGGGAACGAAATTTTTCGTGGACTACCAGGAAATCCGCGAACTAAATGTGCCAGTCATTAACATCGGACCTTACGGGTTGGACGCCCATAAACGATATGAACGAATGGAAATAGACTACTCTGTTAAGATAGTTCCGAACCTTACTTACGAAGTCATTCGGAATGTTTTAGCCAAATAATCTGCAGGTGCCTTTTTTAAGGCACCTTTTTGATATTTCACTACTTGTTTTTCCGCTTTTTTCTTATTACTATATAGTTCAGTGGAAATATATTATAGTAATCATTAAAATAAAGATAATGAGACTGAACAAAGGAAAGGCTGATTTCAATTGGAAGAAAACTCTAATTTTATAAAAACGATCATAAAGGAAGATTTGGAGAGTGGCAAGCGCGATAAAGTCGTGACTCGATTCCCTCCAGAACCAAACGGATACCTACATATCGGTCACGCAAAATCCATCGTCATCAACTTTGACCTTGCAGATGAATTCGGCGGCAAAACAAATCTCCGCTTTGACGACACGAACCCATTGAAGGAAGACCAGGAATTCGTCGATGCCATCAAGGAAGATGTCGAATGGCTAGGCTATGAATGGGAAGGCTTGTTCTTTGCATCTGACTACTTCGATGAAATGTATGATCGTGCTGTCCTGTTGATAAAAAAAGGACTCGCATATGTGGATGATTTATCAGCAGATGAAATCCGTGAATACCGCGGCACCCTTTCCGAGCCTGGCAAGGATAGTCCGTACCGCAACCGTTCTGTTGAGGAGAATCTTGAGCTGTTTGAAAAGATGCGTAATGGAGATTTCGCCAATGGTGAAAAGGTATTGCGTGCAAAGATTGATATGTCATCACCGAACATCAACTTGCGTGACCCGGTCATCTACCGAATTTCCCATGCAACACACCATAACACAGGCGACAAGTGGTGCATCTATCCAATGTACGCTTTTGCCCATCCAATCGAGGACGCGCTTGAGGGTGTTACCCACAGCTTGTGCACAACCGAGTTCGAAGACCAGCGTCCGCTTTATGACTGGGTTGTTCGTGAGTGCGAAATGGAAGCAACACCACAGCAAATTGAATTTGGCCGCCTGAATCTGACAAATACGGTAATGAGCAAGCGCAAACTGAAGCAGCTTGTCGAGGAAAAATATGTCGATGGCTGGGATGACCCTCGCCTGCCGACAATCTCCGGCTTAAGAAGACGCGGCTTCACACCAGAAGCTATCCGTGAATTTGTAAAAGCGGCTGGAGTTTCCAAAGGATACTCAACAGTTGACGCACAAATGCTCGAACACTTTGTCCGTGAAGACCTTAAGCTGAAGGCTCCTCGTACAATGGGCGTGCTTCGTCCATTGAAAGTCGTCATCACAAACTATCCGGAAGGCGAAGTCGAATGGCTTGATGCCGATATCAACCCGGAAAATCCGGAAATGGGAACTAGGAAAATTCCATTCTCCCGTGAGATTTATGTTGAGCAGGATGATTTCATGGAAAATCCTCCAGCAAAATACTTCCGCCTCTTCCCTGGTAATGAAGTCCGCTTGAAGCATGCTTATTTTATCAAGTGTGAAGAAGTGATTAAAGATGAGAATGGCGAAGTAGTTGAGCTTCGCTGCACCTATGATGTAGAAACAAAGAGCGGATCTGGCTTCACTGGCCGCAAGGTAAAAGGAACACTTCACTGGGTAGACGCAACACATGCACTTCCAGCAGAATTCCGCCTGTATGAGCCGTTGATTTTGGACAGCGAAGAAGAAGAAGCTGAAGAAGCAGACAACAAATCATTCCTTGATTATGTGAATGAAAAATCCCTTGAAATCGTGAACGGCTTCATCGAGCCAAACATGAATGACGCCGAGCCGCAGGACAAATACCAGTTCTTCCGCCACGGCTACTTCAACGTCGATCCAAAGCATACTACAGAAGACAAGAAAGTCTTCAACCGCATTGTGTCGCTGAAGAGCTCGTTTAAGCTTTAATATAGTTTGGAATAGTAACCTCCCCGGGTGTGAGTTAGATCCGGGGAGGTTTTTGTTTGGTACTGAGTTCGGGTTGAGTGATGTTTTTGTGCATGTACTTGCATTCGGACAGATAAACTCCTTATGCCTGCTAACCTGTCCGAACTTCCTTCTTTTTCTTGACAGCTTTTCCGTGTTCGCCCCCTAACCTGTCACAATAACGACTTTTTCTTGACAGCTTTTCCATGCTCGCCCTCAAACCTGTCACAATAACGGCTTTTTCTTGACAGCTTTTCCATGTTCACCCCCAAACCTGTCACAATAACTGCTTTTTCTTAACAGCTTTTCCGTGTTCACCCCCAAACCTGTCACAATAACGGCTTTTTCTTGACAGCTTTTCCGTGTTACTCCCAAACTTGTCATAATAACGGCTTTTTCTTGACAGCTTTTCCGTGTTCGTCCCCAAACCTGTCACAATAACGACCTTTTCTTGACAGCTTTAATGTGTCCGCCTCCAAACCTGTCACAATAACGGCTTTTTCTTGACAGCTTTTCCGTAATCGCCCCCAAATCTGTCACAATAACAACTATTCCTTTCTCTGCCTAAATCACAAATTCTCTTTTTAAAAGGATAATCTGCTTTTAATCTAGAACTTTATATAGCAACTATTTTTACAGAGGTGAGCATAATGGAAATTCGACGATTAAATGGCGGGGATGCTGAGGGATATCGGGTCCTGCGTCATGAAGCTTTACTTAAGAACCCTGAGGCATTCAGCTCAAGTTATGAGGATGAGATGTATTATGAAGCATCGGATTACGGTCAAAGGCTAGATAGTAAATTCACATACACTTTCGGAGCATTCAACGAGGGGCAACTTGTTGGTGTTGTTACCCTTGTTCCTGAAGGGAAAGTTAAAATAAGGCACCGTGCTAATATTTTTGCCATGTACGTGACTCCTTCACAGCGTGGTCACGGCACTGGAAGGCTTTTAATGAAGATGGCCATTCAACAGGCTTCTGAATTAACTAGTATTGAGCAGATTTACCTGACGGTGAATGCCAGCAATGAGCCAGCCAAAAAGCTTTACTCTTCTCTTGGCTTCGAAACTTATGGAGTAGATAAAAAAGCGATGGTGATCGACGGAACCTATCATGACGAAGATTTGATGGTGCTATTCTTATAAAAGGCCTTAATTGGCCTTTTTTTCATGTTTATTTTTTGCTGAAAAAGGAAGTAGGTATAAGATGAGTCTTTTCAGGAAAGGAGATTGTCCATGTTTTTAGACGCTTATGTTAACCAAAAGGTGCAAATTAAACTGAAGAATTTTCCCGAAAGCATGATTGGGGATATTACGGGAATCTACCAGCCAGATGAATGGTATCTGGTAAAAATAGTACATGCGGAGAATATGGGAATATGGGTTGAAAATCCTTGCTATAAGCGGACTCCAGTCCAGAAGGAAGATGGAACCGCCATACCCGCCGAAGACCAGGTAGAGGAAACCTGCATCACTCACATGTTCCTGCGCTGGGATTATATCGCCTCTGTGATCACCTTCCCGGATTCAGATCCAAAAGCTGATAAAAAAGCGAAGTTAATCGGGTTCCAGCCGGATGTTGATTAGAAAAAAGCAAAACGCTGCCGAAAAAACCGGCAGCGTTTCTACATTTTTATTTAGAAATCAATACTTTACCAACTGTACCGTCAGTGCTTTGGCCAAGTACACGGAACTTAAGCCCGTATGTCGGTACATTTCGTCCCGCGTCTGGCAATACAGGAGAAATATAACTTGCGCTATCGTCAAAGACTGGGGTTCTTTGAGTGGCGTTATCTTTCATCGTAATTCCCAGTATACTTGAATAATCAAGATACATCTCTTCAGTCTTTCCTTGGTTGAATGCTGCGTCATGAATCTGGTAACGAGTTGATCCAACCTCGCCATTACTCCACCTATTGATTGTTTGGTCAGCGTCTACCACTCCAAGGTATCCATCTCCTGGATGTACTCCTGTCCAGTTATTGTCATAACCATTGTCAACGTACCATACAACCAGTCCTGAATCATAACTCATCAAGCTTGCACCGCGGCGGATGTTCTTCAAACCTTCATCGACACCGTTATGAGATCTCCACTCTAACAAGTAGTAGTGCTTAGTTGACGTTTTCCCCTCATGCTTTTCAAAGCCATGCTGTAAATCAAAGACTGATTCTCCTTCGGCACCGTCGTTCAATAACTCGGCACCATCGGCAGTCACCTTTACATTGTCAACAAAGAAACCATTTAGGGCAGTACCCCAGTCTGTCATATAACGGAATTGAAGCTGAATGCTTTGTCCTGCATACTCACTTAAATCAATTGATTCATGAATCCAACCATCACTTGCCCCTGTGTAACCTGGCAGATTCTCCTTGATGGCTGGGTACCCATCTGATACTAAGTCAGAATTTGTATTTGATGTTGACAGTGACTTCCAAGTTAAGCCACCGTCAGTTGAGACTTGCACCATTGCATAATCCCAATTTGATTCGATATCATACCATGCATCATATTCCAAAGTTGCTTCAGAAGCATTGCTCAAATCAATTTCAGTTACCATCTGGTGATCAATTTCATCACCTTTGCCGCCGTAGAATTCCCATGAACCTGCTGCAGGTGTGTTAATCAGATTGACCTTATCAGGCAAATCAACTTTAACAGCATCATTATTCGTTCCTTTAGAGTTAGCTTGGTCAATCAATACTTCCTTACCTGAGTTCGTAACATCATCAGAATGGATTGTGGACCCAGTCAACCAGTTACTGCCCGGCATGGATGCGTGCAGAAATTCTCGTGCATATGGACTAAAGCCAGTTGGCTCTGTGCCCGCAACTTTACCTGCCCAGCTGCCGCTTGACATAATGGACCAGTAAGATACCGCTTCTCCAGCACCGCTGTAGATAGTGTCATATTCATCAGGAAGTCCAAGGTCGTGGCCGTATTCATGTGCAAATACTCCTGCTGCTCCATCAGCCGGTTCGATTGTATAATCATAAGCAGCTAGCTTTCCACCCCAGTATGGAACCTTCGTTTTTGTACGTGGCAAAGTCGTTACACCACCAAGATTCCACCGGTGTGACCAGATTGCATCTGCACCTAATTGACCTCCACCCGCTTCTTCACCAACTGAAGAGTGAACAACCATCAGGTGATCAATCAGACCATCTGGCTCGCGGTAGTTTCCGTCCCCATCAAGGTCGTAACGATCTTCCTGATCATAATTGTTCAAATCAACTGATCTGTCTGTAGCTGCAGCATAGAGTGCCTCTTTTACAAGAGCTCTTGCATTACTGTCATTGTCACTTGCATTATTTCCACCGTAGTAGGCTGCTGGCTGAGAAGCCTTGTACCATCCGGCTACCTGACCTTCTATCGTATAGCTTCCGCCGGATTGCTGTTCATAGAACTGCTTAACGGAGAGTAAAGTCTCCCCATTTGGACCCTTATATCCGTTTTCGCCGAAGATCATATCTGTATAATGCTCTTTTACGTATTCTTCATAATACATATCTGTTTCTCCAGGCTGAATGTTCGTTGCGGGGAAATCTGGATATTCAATCAACAAGACAAGAACATTATCCTTACGCTGACCCCCATTCCAGGTTTCTTCCTGTACTGGATTAACAGTAGTACCCTTCGTCTGCCCGCTTTTATTTCCTTTTCCATTAACAAGTCCGGTCGAAGCGAGCTTTTCGTTTAACGTGCTGCCTAATTCCTTTTCATGTTTATGTAACTCTCCAGGCTCTTTTGAAGCCCCAGCTGCCTTACTCTGCAAATACTTTTGCAATGCTTTCTCCGCTTCTGCCGGTGTTGCGTTCTTTGCAATAGTGCCGTTCTTCTTAAGCATTTCTATTAATCTCTCATCGTTTGCGATGCCTAAATCTATTGGTGCTCCACCCTGGGACTGAATACTTGCTTTTTCAACTGCATTAACTGGTGCTGGTCCTGATGATGCAAATGATAGAGTGCTTGCAAGCATTGCTGTCATCGTAATGCTCGATAGGACCTTAAGGCCTAATTTCTTTTTCAATTCCTTACCCCTTCCTGTCATTTAGTCTATTACACTATAATTTTAATTACCTAAAATAATTATTACAATATTCCAAAATATCTAAAAATTTAAACATCCATAGTCCTAAAGACCTTATTTTAAAACGCCATAATTTTTATTCAAACTAATTCTCACAATAATTTGTATAATGAAAAGAAAGAACTATGAAACTTGGAGGTTCCCTATGATAAAAGTTGGAGTGATTGGCCTGGGTGCGATTGGCCAGCGTTTGATAAGAGGTTTTCAGGACCACCCGGAGATGGAGATTGCGGCTATTTGTGACGCGATGGAAACTAGAGCGAAGGAAACGGCAGCCGAACTTGGCGGGATTCCGGCATTTACGAACCATCAAGAAATGCTTGAGAAGACCCAAATGGATCTTGTTTATGTCGCTGTACCCCCTAAATTCCACCATGCCGTTGCATCAGATGTTCTCGCGAAAGGGATACATATTTTATGTGAAAAACCGTTGGCTAACTCAGTTGAAGAGGCTGAAAGTCTTTTAAAACAGGCACAGGATGCGGGTGTCGTCCATGCGATGAATTTTCCGCTGAACTATAGTGCCGGCAGCAAGACTTTTGCAAAATTAATCAAGGAGAACTATGTCGGCAAGCTTAGAAGGGTTCAATTGAAGATGCATTTCCCAGAATGGCCGCGCCCATGGCAGCAGAATGCATGGGTTGCGAGCAAGGAACAGGGTGGCTATGTCCTTGAGGTTGGTGTCCATTTCATCCAGCAGCTACAAAAGATTTTTGGATCAGTAGAGGTGAAAGATGTTCAGATTCAATTCCCTGAAGACCCGCACGCCAGTGAAAGTGCGATCCTTGCAATCTTGAAGCTTGCTGATGGTACTCCAGTATTTATTGATGGCATGAGCCAAATTGCCGGCAAGGAGGAAATTGCGTTCACAGCCTATGGAGATAAAGGGACATTATCACTCCTAAACTGGGGGCAACTCGCTGGCGGCAAGCTTGGCGAGGAGATTCTTCCTTTGGAGGCTGATGGAAACTTGTCAGATTCATTGGTTGATAATCTTGTAAAAGCAATCAAAGGTGAAGAAGCGACGATCATTGATTTCACCTCTGGTTATGAGGCTCAGGTTATATTGGAACAACTCCGAAAGGGATGAGAGCGCAATATTTGCGCTCTCTTTTTTAATGACTGCTTGTCAGCCAATCCCCAAATATAGCCTGGACAAGTTCACGCTTTTCAACATGGAGCATATGGCCTGCACGATCCAATACAGCCATTGTAGAATTCGGGAGCTTATCCAAGAAAAAGAAATGGTCTTTATATCCGCAAATATAATCCTGCTTCCCAAGGATAAACAACGCTGATTGTGGGAGGGTTTCAACATCTTGAAAAGGTGCATCTGTCAGGTAATAGCGTTTGGCCTTCCAATCTGAAGCAAGAAACTCACGGTTGGCCAAAAGCCTGCCGGGCTGGATTTCTTTCATGAAGGCCCCGAATGTTGCGTCATTTTGGTGGATGAATAGAGTTTCAAATGCGGTTTGGATATCAGGATCAAGATTTGAAAGCAGCTCTTCATCCTTCTCTAAAACAATTCGTTCTGGCAGATTCCTTTCTTTTACATGCAGCGCTGGAGCCAAAAGGCAAATCCCTTTTACCTGTCCTCTTTTCTTATGGAGAATACCTTGTGCTAAATATCCGCCAAAGGAAGCGCCAATAAGTGAAAACTCTTTTTCCCCAAATTTATCATCAATAAAGTCCAATAGATTTCCTAGTAAGTCATCCGTTGATTTCACATTATCATCAATATCACTCAGCCCATGGGCAGGTAAATCAATATATACTCTTTGGAAACCTTCAACTTCATTAAAAACAGGTTCAAGCCAGCCTTTCATCGAACGGTGGTCTGTACCCATAGCATGAAGGATGAGCAAGGGAAAACCTTCCCCGGTGACTTCATAGTGAATATTGCCCTTTCTTACTTTACAATCCATAGTTTCATCTCCTCTGACCTTGACCTGTTTATCCCTTTCGCCGCTTCACCAGTTTTTTCCTTCTTTAGGCAACTGCCCTTCACTCTCCGCGTACACCTACATACCCTATATAGAATTTACCGCCACCCTGGCGGACTTTTTTAAAATAAGGAGTGTGCCCGTATGTATCCGAATCACTATGCTTACAGTCCGCATCAATTTGACCCTTATACTCATTACGATTTCAACTATTACACGCAACAGCAGGAATCACATGATCACGCAAGGCAGCCGGCTCTTGAACGGCGGGTCAATCAGCTTGAACGGCAAATCCAGGTTCAAAAAACAGAGCTGGATAGACAGAATAAAGAGATTGGCCGACAAAACAGGGAGATTACACGGCTTAACAGGGAAATTGGACGTCTTAATAATGAGGTTACCCGCTTAAATCAAAACGACGAACGACACACGCGCCGGTTAAATCGATTGAACCAGAGACTCCGGACAGTTGAAAATCGTTTAAATATTCCGTTCCAGGCCTCTGATGGAGATTTTTAATGAGAAAACAGGACCGATCTAATTCGGTCCTTTGTATATTTTTCCAAATAATAGAGAAGATAAATTAAAAATAATCTTAATTTTAATTGAATGAATTGTGCTACTATAGAAAAGTAACACTTATTTAAATTGCGTAAGCTGAATGCTTACTTTAGGAGTCAAGAGATGAAAAAAAAGCAATATGTCCTGATCTTTTTCATACTGAGCATTGCCTGGATTTTCGGAACAAATTACCTGCTGAATTTATACGCTCCTTCAGACTTTGTTGCCATTATCGAACATACTAAGGAAGTTCTTTATGTTTTGTTAGCAGGATGGTTTTTCTATTTTTTCATCTCGAAGATGGAAGAATTGAGTGCTTCAAAAGAAGAAGAAGAGCGACTGTCCACACTGATCAATTCAATGGTCGATTTCGTCAATTTCAAAGATGGAGAAGGCCGATGGATTCAAGCCAATGATTTTGGTTTAAAACTGTTTGATATTGAACATGTTGACTATAGAGGAAAGAAAGACTCGGAGCTTGCGGAATATAGCAATTATTTCGGCGATGCATTAAGATATTGCGAGATATCCGATGAAGAAGCATGGAAGGCAGGCGGAATCATCCGTGTCGAGGAAGTGCTTCCCCAGCCGGACGGAACAACCAAGACGTTTGATACGATTAAAGTTCCGCTTTTCAATGATGATGGAAGCCGGCAAGGTCTTGTCATAATGGGCCGGGATATTACTGAACGAAAATACGTTGAAACTCTCCTTGAAGAGAGCAGGCAGCAATACCGGTCATTATTTGAGTATAGTCCTGATATTGTTTCGATGCTCGACTTGAATGGGACGATCACAAATCTTAATCCACAGTTTGAAAGAATCACTGGTTATAGCAAGGACGAGTATATCGGAAAAAACCTTGCAGATTTAATTCCGGATTCCCACAGTCAGATTGTTTTAGATAAGGTTGCCAATGTGGTGGAAAATCACTGCCCACAAATGTTTGAACTGGAATTACTGCAAAAAAACGGTAAGCCACTCATTTTTCAGAGCACTTCCCTGCCGATTATTGTGAATGATAAAATCGCGGGAATAATCTGCAACTCCAGGGACGTTACGGAACTTCGCCAAACTGAGGAGCGTTTGCGAAGAACGGACAAGCTGTCTGTAGTCGGTGAGCTATCAGCGAGCGTAGCCCATGAAATCCGCAATCCTCTTACATCTTTAAAGGGACTTGTCCAGCTATTGCAGATGGAGGATGAGAAGCATCAGCTATACTACCAGATCATGATTGATGAACTGAACAGGATCAACCATATCGTCAGCGAATTGCTATTATTGGCCAAGCCGCAGCAAATTAAATACTCAGAAGCAGATCTGCAGGTTATTTTACATGATGTCATTTCACTTTTAAAATCAGAAGCGAGCCTGCATAATATCCAAATCGAGTTTCAGGTACAAAGCGAGCCTGTCATGATTGAATGCGAACCGAATCAGCTGAAGCAGTTGTTCATCAACATTTTAAAGAATGCAATTGAAGCATCTTCAGCGGGGGATGTCGTCAACATCACACTCGAGAGCTTTGATAACAATGTTACAGTTGTGGTTAAGGACCAGGGTGTAGGAATATCAAAAGAGCTCCTCGAAAGAATTGGAGAACCTTTTTATTCTTCCAAAGAAAAAGGTACCGGACTCGGAATGACTGTCAGCTTTAAAATTGTTCAATCCCATAATGGCACAATCAAGTTCAGAAGCGAGCCTGATAAAGGTACAGACGTAATCGTCCAATTGCCGATCAAGCACGCGGATAAAATGAAAAGAGTCGAAACATCTGTGAACTAAAAACGCGAAAGGATCAGTCCTTTCGCGTTTTTTAATCCTCATCTTTAATGTCAATATCCTCAGGCACCGGTTCATTCATGATTTCCTCAACAAGTATCTTATATTTCTGCATCTGTTTCATATGCGTGTTGAATTGATCTTTGTATATCAAATAATGGTCGCCATCGTGAATGGCCCTTATTTTCCGTTGAAAAATCATCTTTTCTACTTTCGATTCCGGGATCGATAAATATTCTGCTGCTTCTTTTACTGTCAAATACACCTTGAATTCAGTCCTTTTTCTTATTTTCAGCTGCAAGCCTGTCAACCAGTTTTTCTGCTGTCCTTCTATAAAAATTACTTATATTAATAAGTGAAGCAATCAATAATACCGTTTCGAGTTCCTCAGGTTCATCTGCTTCCAGCCTCTTCACTTCCTGTTTAACATCTTGTTCCGTTTTTAGGACATCCTCGCTGAAGATTTCAACATTTTTCTCATAAAGCTTCAAATAACTTTGATAAAAGTGGCCAAGCGGAAGATCACCTGTCTCAGTCTTCTTGTCGATCCCTTCAAGTGTCTGCTTGATATCCTGGATCGACAAGCCGCCTTTCAGCTGATAGATCAAACTGATCAGGATCAGGTGCTCCTTCGAATACTTTTTATTTTTTATAGGGAAGAACAACTTCCCCTTTGCGTAATTGTTGATCATTGTTTTCGTCAGGACTTTTTCATCCTCATTCCGTGTCGAGCTTCCAAAATTCTTTTCGAATAGCTGGATCACCTGGTCCATGTACAAGTCGATTTCAGGGATGTCTTCCAGTGCGATATTATTTTCAAGTTTAAGCTCAGCCAGCAGCTGTTCTAGATTATTCAATAGTAATCCCTCATGTTTTTATTTTAGGCTGTTTTCGTAAAGATTGTTGTTAAAATCCTAAAGCCGTTTTGTAGGTCGGTATTAAGTTTGCTTGCTCTTTTCTCATAAAAAGAGTCAACTTTGCGAAGAAACATAGATCATTCAATCCTATTTTGTAGTCAATAGCGACCAAGCTTGAGAAAAGAGCCTTATTTTATTATAATGCAAAAAAACACAATCGTAAACATTGACTATGTATCGTTATGAGTATATTATTATAAGTAGTTATTAATACTACGTAAAGTGATATGGAGGTTAAAAAATGAACAGCTACATCCGCGAACCAATTAATGGCCTGACTCATCTTGCCGGTGCATTATTATCCTTTGCAGGCCTGCTAGCGCTCGTCATCAAAGCTTCGCTTACCACCGGCTCAGCGCTGGCAATTACTTCTGTCACCATTTTCGGCATCAGCATGATCCTTCTTTATACTGCATCTGCGACCTATCATATGGTCATCAGCAAAGATAGCGTGATCGCCTTCCTTAGAAAAATCGACCATTCCATGATTTTCGTATTGATTGCCGGAACCTATACACCGTTTTGCCTGATAAGCCTTAATGGATTCACAGGCTGGACCTTGTTCGGCATCATTACATTCGCTGCTTTGTGCGGAATCCTCTTTAAGATGATTTGGTTCAGGAGTCCAAGATGGCTGTCTACCTCTATCTATATTGTCATGGGCTGGATGGTTATTTTCGTCGTCTCTCCCCTCTCATCTGTCTTAAATCCTGCCGGTATATTCTGGCTGGTTGCCGGAGGCATCATGTACACGATCGGCGGCGTCATTTATGCGTTGAAACCTGATTTCCTTCGTTCCAAGCATCTCGGTTTCCATGAGATTTTCCATATTTTTATCATGCTCGGAAGCCTTTCCCATTTCCTGAGCGTTTATCTATATGTCCTATAAAATAGAAAAGGTGCCTGAAAAAACAGGCACCTTTTCTAATAGAACATTCTTCTTCTTTGTTTTTGGGCAGGCTGGTACTTTCGCATCGGACCGTAATCCAGTACTTCTTTCAAATAAAAATCGCCATTTGGGTTTTGCTGCTTCAGCAGTTCCGTCAAATATGTAATGTCATCCATCGCGCGGTGCGTCTGGAATTTCGAAATGTTATGAGCCTGAAGTAAAGTCAGCAGCTTGCTGTTAGGGAAGCCGTGGTTCTTCCATTGAACATTCTTCATCGTGCAATACCATTTCATCTCGTTGACCTCTGGATACATCCTGAATAAGAAACTTCTATCGAAAGAAGCATTATGGGCAAAAATCGCATCGGTCTGATTAAAATAATCGATGATCTTCTCATCGTAAAATGTCTTTCCACGAACCATGTCATAAGAAATCCCATGAATCCGGTATGCTCTGTCATAATTCCTTTGGGCGGTTGTAGACAGCGGCTCCCGTAAATAAGAATCTTCATCAAGAATGTCGATTATTTCTCCTGATTCCTCGTGAAAGGAAAATAGCTTAACAGCCAGTTCTATGATTTCATCTGAATCTGGACCAAGTCCAGTTGTCTCAACGTCCACTACCAATCCAAGCTTGTTCTCTTTGTTCAAAAATGTCACCCTTTTCAGCTGGAATATATGATTCTATTTATAATCATATAGCAGGAATTCACCTATTTCCAGCTAAAGACATACGCAAGAAACTATTTCCAAATTAAAGCTTGCTGGTCATCTCGATACTTCCACCAGCATTCTTCAGAAAAATTTTCAAAAGAACAAAACCCAATGTCGCTCCAGCCAATGAGCTCGCCAGGAACGCAGGAATGAACCCAAACACAGCTGCCTCATTGCCAAGGAGAAGCACCGCGATTGGATAGCTTGCAATGGCACCGATAATTCCGGTTCCAACTACCTCCCCGGCAAAAGCGAATCCTATTTTCTTCGTTTTTTGATATAAATAGGCAGCCAGGAGAGCACCAATCATGCTTCCCGGAAAGGCAAAGACAGATCCAGTCCCGAACAAATTCCTCAGCAGTGAAATGCCAATGGCCTGGGCTAAAGCGTAATAGGGCCCGAGCAAAACGGCAGACAATATATTGATGAAATGCTGTACAGGAAACACCTTCACAATACCAAGCGGGATAAACAACATATGGCTGGTCAATGTACCGATGGCTACCATCATCGCAGTAAGTGTAAGCTTTTGTGTGTTTCTCATTTCAACCTCCGTTTAGTTATAAATTTTCCTTCTCAATCTGTCGGCTGCTTCCCAGACGTCATCTGCATGGCTGATCGCCGTAATCACTGAAACTCCATCGGCTCCGGCTTCCATCACGAGCGAAGCATTATCAGCGGTAATTCCACCGATACCGACAATCGGAATCTCAAAATCTTTTAACTCCTCGATAAGTGCCGTTCCCTGAACAGCTCTTGTATCCTTCTTTGTTTCTGTCGGAAAAATCGGGCCAACGCCAAAATAATCCGCACCTGCAAGCTTTGCCTTTTCTACCTCTTTTACACAATGCACCGATACTCCCAGAATCTTGTCACCGATTTTTTTGCGGACCTCCTGTGCATCCTCATCCTCCTGGCCAATATGGACGCCGTCCGCATCAAGTTCAAGGGCCATTTCGATATCATCGTTCACAATGAACGGTATGCCGTTATTCTTGCAGATTCTTTGCAGCTCCCTTCCCAGCACTAGCTTTTCCGTCCCATCAAGGCAGTTACTCCCTTTTTCACGATACTGAAAAAGAGTGATGCCCCCGCGAATCGCCTCTTCAAGCACTATACAAGGATCCTCCAAGCAATTCGTGCTGCCTGCGATAAAATAAACCTTGAGCAAGCTTTTCAGTTTCTCTGGATTTATCCGTGCCATGTTGCTAGCCTTCCCTTCTCCCTGTTAAAGGCCCAATGGTTTGTTGGGCCGTGGCCTTGGCCAATATTCAGTGAGTTTCCAATGGCAGCGTGGATGAACTCCTTCGCCACGGATACCGCGTCATATACTGTCAATCCCTTCGCAAGCTGTGCGGTGATCGCGGCGGAAAAAGTGCAGCCAGTACCGTGTGTGTTCTTCGTTTCAATTCTCGGAACAGAGAAGAACTCAAAGTCTGCACCATTAAAAAGGAGATCAACAGACTCATTTGTATTTAGATCATGACCGCCTTTAATCACGACATTTTTTGCTCCAAGGGCATGGATGCGCCTGGCCGCTTCCTTCTTGTCATCGTGACTGAGAATAGTCATCCCGGTCAGCACTTCTGCTTCGGGAATATTGGGTGTGACCACGAGGCAAAGTGGAAGCAAATGATCTTTCAGGGCAGAAACAGCTTCCTGCTGGAGCAGTGATGCTCCACCTTTGGCAATCATGACCGGATCGACAACGACCTTTTCCCAGGCGAAATACTTTATTTTCTCAGCAACAGTCTCAATGATTTCAGCGTTGAAAAGCATTCCAGTTTTCAAAGCATCTACCCCTATATCTTCTCCGACAGATTGAATTTGCTCGGCGACCGCTTCTACCTCCATGGGAAAGACTGCCTGGACCCCAAGCGTATTTTGCGCCGTTACAGCAGTCAGAGCAGACATCCCAAACACCTTCAGCTCCTGGAAGGTTTTCAGATCTGCCTGGATACCAGCACCGCCGCCGCTGTCTGAGCCCGCAATTGTCATTGCTCTTTTCATATCAATCTACCTCCTTTCGAGTAAAAGACATTTTCTCAATCAGATCGTTTCCGCCAATCAGGTATAACTGGTTTAAGAATTCTATTTGAAAGCTTCCCGGACCCTGACTGGCACAATTGTCAGCAACAATTTCCGCTGCCACTCCATAGATGGTTACTGCTGCTGTTGCGGCTTTGATCATATTTTTTTCAACAGCAGTGAAGGCGCCTATTACGGAAGTCAGCAAACAGCCGGTGCCCGTCACTTTTGTTAGCATTGGGTGCCCATTATGGACAATAAATGCAGTGTGTCCGTCTGTAATAATGTCGTCTTTACCAGTAAGGACAACAACTGTCTTCAATTTTTTTGCGGCTGAAACAGCAAGCTCGAACACATCCCCACTGGATTCACCTGCATCCACTCCACGTATACTCCAATTCTCCCCGGCAACATTGGCAATCTCTGATGCATTTCCTCTCATCATCGCAATCTCCAATTCTTCCATCAACATCCTAGCTGTCTCGGTACGATACTGTGTCGCGCCCGCACCCACTGGGTCCAGGATAACCGGTACTCCCTGCTCGTTCGCCGCTTTGCCGGCAATCAACATTGACTCTACGACTTCTGGCCTCAGCGTTCCGATATTGAGAACAACACTCCCGGCGATCCTCGCCATTTCGGCAACCTCCTCTTGAGCATAGGCCATTACAGAGGACGCCCCGATAGCCAGCAATCCATTGGCGGTGAAATTGGTGACCACCACGTTGGTGATATTATGTACAAGCGGGTTCTCCCTGCGGACTCTGTCCAGCAGTATAGCAATCTCTTTCTTTTCCATCCTGTTCCCTCCTTAGAAAAATAAAAAAGCCAGATCCATAATTGGACCTGGCATAGAAGCAAAGTAAGAAAACGTCTCTCACACTACTTTCCTACGCTGGTATTACCCAGATCAGGTCCGAAGGGTTAAAAGACTTAACGTCTTTCTCTCAGCCCGTAATAAGGCACCCCTAGTAGTAAATTCAATATTCAATTATTTTCATCCTAACCTTAACTTTTATTTATGTAAAGAGATAACATTCTATTCTGCTATTTTTCGTTTTTTAGCAAATCTTTAATCTCTTTGAGCAGCTCATATTGCTGCTCCTGTTTTTTCATGATTCTGTCAGCCAATTTTTGCAGTGTGATCGTGATGGACCAGAGCGACAGCATCAGAACAATAATTACTCCTATATCAATCATCATTTGGCTTTTTCCCCTCAGTAATATCATCAAATGGAGTATAGTTGTTGCTCGGCATTTTTCCGGTTGTGATTATTTTATAGATCGAATAGAACACTGCAGACAGGACAATAGCCGTAAATATATATCCCATAAACTCCCATCCTCCTTTTTTCCATTATACCTTAAAAATTGAATTTTGAGATTCCTATAAAATGGCGTTTCTGATGTTCTATGCTAATATGAAAACATACATACGGATGGGAGATGAAACGGAATGAAGAACGAGCTCATTGAAAGATTCACTTCATATGTGAAAGTGGACACCCAGTCTAATGAAAACAGCGAAACCACGCCATCGACAGAAGGCCAGTTGACTCTTGCCAACATGCTTGTTGAGGAGTTAAAAACGATTGGAATGGAAGAAGTGACGATTGACGGGAACGGCTATGTGATGGCGACACTTCCTGCCAATACCGATAAAGAGGTTCCAACAATCGGATTCCTTGCCCACGTCGATACAGCAACTGATTTTACCGGCAAAAATGTCAATCCGCAGATTGTGGAAAACTTCGATGGAAATCAAATCATCCTGAATAAGGAACAGAATATCATCCTTTCGCCTGCCGATTTCCCTGAGCTGCCCCAGTATAAGGGCCACACATTGATTACGACTGACGGCACTACTCTGCTCGGCGCGGACAACAAGGCTGGAATCGCAGAAATCATGACAGCGATGGCTTATTTGATCAAGCACCCGGAAATCAAACATGGCAAGATTCGTGTCGCGTTCACACCAGATGAGGAAATTGGCAGAGGGCCGCATAAGTTCGATGTTAGAGCATTCAATGCGAAGTTCGCTTATACCATTGACGGTGGACCGCTTGGCGAACTGGAGTATGAAAGCTTTAATGCAGCAAGCGCAAAAGTGACTTTTAAAGGCAAAAACGTCCACCCTGGCACGGCGAAAGGAAAAATGGTCAACTCGGCGAAAATCGCGATGGAGTTCAACAGCAAGCTGCCAGCTGAAGAAACACCTGAGCATACGGACGGATATGAAGGCTTCTTCCACCTCAGCTCCATTGAAGGCGATGTCGAGGAAACGACACTGCACTATATCATCCGCGACTTTGACCGTGACAGCTTCCAGAATCGGAAAGATTTAATACAGAAAATCACCAATGAATTGAAACTGACATACGGCGAGACCCGGGTCGAGCTTGAAATGAACGATCAATATTACAACATGAAGGATAAAATCGAGCCAGTAAAACAAATTGTCGACATCGCTTACGAGGCCATGGAAAACCTAGGGATCAAACCAATCGTCAAACCGATCCGCGGCGGCACAGATGGCTCGCAGCTCAGCTATATGGGATTGCCTACACCAAATATTTTTACAGGCGGAGAGAATTTCCATGGAAGGTTCGAATATGTTTCTGTGGATAACATGGTGAAATCCGTTGAAACCATTGTAGAGATTGCAAAACTTTATGAAGCGAAAGCCTAATTAATAACAACAAGAAGCCAGATTCCAGACTTTGAACGGAATCTGGCTTTTTTTCATGAGCGACTTAACTCAAAATCCGCCTCAGGTCCTATCGAGATTTAAAGCGGAGGTTCATTGGGGAGAAGAATGTTTTGCCTTATTCTGAATATAGAATGAGATTGAGAGGAGATTTTTAAAATGAAACGGATTTTGGTTATATTCCTGTTGATTACAGGGGCTTACATCGTTTGGAATTATATGTTTGATGGCAGCGGAGTTAACTTTGCAAAGGCGGAAAACGCGGTGAAGGTGACTAGTCAAACAGAAAATATCTCGATTGATATCTCCAGTGTCGAGACGATGATTGTGGCAGAAGACCGGGATGATGTTCGTGCCGAGCTAAAGGGCAAAGGTACGGTAAAAGTTGATAAACATGGCGATGAGATTGAGGTTGCTGTTAAACGCAAAGGCTTCTTCTGGTTCAACTGGTTTGAGATGGATAAAACGTCTCTGACAGTTTATATACCTGAAGACTATGAAAAGAATATGCAAATCAAGCTCGGCTCAGGTGAAGTTGTATTCAAAGGAGATTCGATCCACTCTCCGATGAAGTTAAAGAATCTTGCGATTGAAATCGGATCAGGAAGCATGGTTTTGGAGAATCTGGATGTAGAATCACTTGAACACCAAAGTTCATCAGGAGAAGCCGAATTTAACACAGTTGTAGCGGAGTCTGGTTCATTTGAAGTCAGCTCCGGAAGCGTCCATGTCAAAAACTATTCAGGGAAGCTTAAGGCAGATGTTTCATCGGGTGAGCTGGAAATTCAGATGAAACGTTTGACAGATGACGTTAACTTAAATGTAAGCTCAGGTGATATCGAGCTGGATTTGCCAGATGATGCTGATTTTACGTTGAACGGAAAAATAAGCAGCGGTGACATATCGAGTCAATTCCCGCTTGAAAACAAAGAAGCATCCGATAACCGCCTTAGCGGCAAACATGGAAGCGGGAAATACGAAATCAACGCTGATGTATCGAGCGGCGATATTGAAATATTCTAGCCACTCATATTGGCGAACTGGAAAAAAACGCACGAAATTTCCAGTTCGCCAATAAATTTTTATTTTCGCCAATAAAAGGGGATTTTCGCCAATAAAAGGGGATTTTCGCCAATAAAGTTGTGAACTTCGCCAATAAAATTAGATTTTCGCCAATAAGTTGACAATACCCTTTTACAAAATCCACAATATCAATTACTTGAACTGAAAAAACTCTAATGGGATTGCATTTTTCAGTAGAAATTTCAAGTTCCTCCCCTAAAATTATCATTTATTCCTTAAAAAAGTACCAATCCAACTCTAATGTCATACTAATAGTAGGATTTCCCACTTGTACAAGCATGCCAGGCTTCTTTTTATGTAAAACTCCAACAGCGCAGCTTATTATCTTTGTTTTTCTCAACCTTTCATTTAAAATGAATGCAAATACTTCCTGAGGAGTACGGTTATGTTCGAATTACTCATTACGATGCTGGAACGGCTTGGCATCATTGTGACGATTGCCTTTATTTTAACAAGGTTCCGCTTCTTCCGGGGGTTGATTTACCATGATTCCCTGAACAGGCGACAGCAATATTTTGCAATTGTATTCTTTGGTTTTTTCGGGATTATCGGTACATATTCTGGCATGAGCTTCTCAACTGATAATCTGCAGTTCAACCCCTGGGCTGCTGACCTGGCATCGGATGAAGCGATTGCCAATTCCCGGGTTATCGGGATTGTGATTGCCGGTATGCTTGGAGGCTATAAGGTCGGAATTGGTGCCGGGCTCATAGCAGGTCTGCATCGCTTCACACTCGGCGGGTTCACTGCTCTTGCCTGCGGACTTGCGGCCATAGTTGCCGGAATCATTGCCGGCCGCTTTCAGAAGAAGAAAAACAATGTCAATCTGAGTACAGCCTTTCTAGTTGGGGCGATTGCGGAAACGGTGCAGATGCTGATTATCCTTTTGATTGCGAAACCTTATGATCAAGCCCAAACACTCGTCGAAATTATCGGTGTTCCAATGATTATCGCAAATGGCCTTGGGTCTGCTTTATTTTTGATGGTGATAAAAAATGTGGTTTCCGAGGAAGAAAAGACTGGAGCGATGCTTGCGCAAAAAACACTGCGAATCGCCGACCAGACACTCGCATACTTGCGCAAGGGCATCAATCAGGATTCAGCCAGGGCAGTCTGCCAGATTTTGCACAACGAAGTGCAGACTAGTGCGGTCGCAATCACAAACCAAACTGAAATCTTGGCACATATCGGTCTTGCGGATGATCATCATCGCTCAACAAGTCCAATTCAGACGCAGATTACGAGGGATGTACTGAAAAGCGGCAAACTTGTCGTCGCCAATGATGAAACGATCCACTGCCGCGAGCAAAGCTGCCCTCTTGGCGCTGCGGTGATCGCTCCTTTAAAACTTCGCGACGAAACGATTGGCACACTGAAGTTTTATTTTAAATCTGAAAAAGAAATCACCAATGTCGTTATTGAGCTGATTTCCGGCCTTAGCAATCTTCTTAGCAACCAGCTTGAAATTGCCGAAGCCGAAAAAGCCTATCAGCTTGCCAAGGAAGCAGAGGTAAAGGCACTGCAGGCACAAATCAGCCCTCATTTCCTTTTCAATACAATGAATGTCATCACCTCGCTGATCAGGATTGATCCTGCAAAAGCTAGGAAGCTGCTTGTCTCTCTCTCCCATTTCCTGCGTCAGAACCTGACCGCGACGACAGTATCGATGACAACGCTTGAGCAGGAATTGGCCCATGTTAAAGCCTATCTATCTATTGAAGAGGCCCGGTTTGTAGAAAAACTGAAGGTTACCTATGATATTGAGGATGATGCTTTGCCTGTAAAAATTCCGCCTCTGACGCTGCAGCCAATTGTAGAAAACGCTGTAAAACATGGAATCAAGAATATGGATCATGACTGCCAAATCCATATAAAGATTCATAAAGTAGATAAAAGCACGCTAGTAACGGTGAGGGATAATGGACAGGGAATGAGTAAGGAACGGATCAATCAGTTAGGCAAACAAATAATTGATTCTGAAACAGGCAGCGGGATCGCTCTTTTCAATGTGAACAGAAGGCTTACGATGAATTTTGGGGAAGATGCCTCATTGCGGATTGATAGCGAGCCTGGAAGAGGCACAAAGATTTCTTTTACGATTCCACAAGCGGAGGAGTTATAGATGGACAAGATGATACGTACTCTAATCGTTGATGATGAATTATACAGCAGGGATGAGCTGAGGCACTTATTGCAATCCTTCCCTTCCATCCAGGTTGTCGGGGAAGCTGAATCAGGTGAAGTTGCGGTCATGAAGGCCCTGCAACTCCATCCGGATGTCGTCTTCCTTGATGTCGAAATGCCAAAAATGAATGGAATGGAAGCAGCGAAAGCGATGATGGAATTAAAGAAAACACCACTAATTGTGTTCGCCACTGCTTATCCGCAATTTGCTGTCGAGGCTTTTAGATATGAGGCAGTTGATTACCTGCTTAAACCCTATGATGAGAATCAGCTGCTGGAGACAGTCAACAGGATTGAGAAACATTTCCTAATGCCCGCCGAACAAGAGTCGGGCAAGCAAACTGGCAAGCTTGCCGTTGAAGGAGACGGAGAAATCTTCTACCTCGACCCGAAGGATATCCTTTATATATCGAGAGAAGAAAAATACTCTAAAATCGTCACGAAAGCAAGAGAATACGAAACAAGAATTCCTTTGAAGGATCTTGAAACAAGGCTTACGCCATACTCTTTTTTCCGCATTCATAAAAGCTATATTGTGAATCTCGATTATGTTACCCGGCTTACTCCTTGGTTCAATGGAGCCTATCAACTGGAAATCGAAGGACGGGATGAAATGCTGTCAGTCAGCCGGAATTATGTAAAAGCATTGAGGACAAAGCTAGAATTATAACTTCTCTTAAAGCATCTTAAGGATGCTTTTTTGCATTTTAATCGACATTTTTTGCGCTTCAGGCTCATTTTCCTGCATCTTGTTCACAAAACAGCCATAATTCCTCCTTCTCTATTATACTTAATGAAAACGCATACATTATACTTTGAGGAGGTTCCATATGTATACCTTTCTAACTGGTATTGCACTTTTAATTATTGGTTATTTCACGTATGGCAAGTTTGTAGAAAAGGTTTTCGGCGTGAACGAGGTTCGTTCCACTCCGGCTTATACACATAAGGATGACGTTGACTATGTTCCAATGTCCACAGCAAAGAACTCTCTGATTCAACTTCTTAATATCGCTGGTGTCGGACCTATTTTCGGGCCGATCATGGGAGCGCTTTACGGACCGGTTGCTTTCCTTTGGATCGTTCTTGGCGCAATTTTCGCTGGTGCTGTACATGACTATTTAACAGGGATGATTTCAATCCGTAACCGAGGCGCTCACCTTCCTGAACTTGCAGGAAAATTCCTTGGCAAAGTCATGAAGCATGTGGTTAATGCATTCGCAATTCTTCTTTTACTTTTAGTTGGAACCGTATTCGTTACAGCTCCAGCTGGCTTGCTTCACAATTTAATGGATGGAAAAGTAACAATGGGCCTTATTATCGGGGCAATCTTTGTTTACTACATTTTAGCGACGCTGCTACCTGTTGATAAAATCATTGGACGCTTCTACCCGATCTTCGGCGCATTGCTGTTGATCAGTGCAGTCGGAGTAGGCGCAATGCTTGTCATCACTGGTGCACCGATTCCTGAATTATCATTAACAAATTTCCACCCTGGTAATGCAGCGATTTTCCCGCTATTGTTCTTAACAATTTCATGTGGCGCTCTATCAGGTTTCCATGCAACACAAACACCAATCATTTCACGTACAACGCAAAATGAAAAGAATGGCCGTAAAATTTTCTACGGCATGATGATTGCTGAAGGTGTCATCGCAATGATCTGGGCTGCGGCTGCAATGAGCTTGTTCGACGGCTACAACGGCCTGAACGACATGCTTGCAAACGGCGGACCTGCTGCTATCGTAAGTGAAGCTTCAACAGCAATGCTTGGTGCAATTGGCGGAACTCTTGCAGTTCTTGGTGTAATCGTACTTCCAATCACATCAGGTGATACTGCTTTCCGCAGTGCGCGTATGATCATTGCTGACTACTTCAATTTTTCACAGAAGAAAATCGCTAGCCGTCTATGGATTGCTGTTCCATTATTCGTTATCTCATTCGCTTTGACAAAAGTGGATTTCACGCTTCTTTGGAGATACTTCTCCTGGGCTAACCAATCAACTGCGGTAATCGCGCTTTGGGTTGGTGCCATGTACCTGTTCATCGCCAAAAAGAACTACTGGATCGCCGTGATTCCTGGTATGTTCATGACAGCAGCTACGACTTCCTACATCCTTAATGCCCCAATCGGATTCGGCCAGTCGCTGACAGTATCCAATATCGGAGCATTAATTGTTACAGTCGCCATCACGGTTATTTTCTTTAACGCTGCTAAAAAAGCACGAGCTAAAAATATTCCGCTCGAAGAAGATATTTCCAACTATAACAAGGTGGCGTAACGATGAGCGGATGCTGCAGTCCGGAATACCGCAAATCGGTCAATGAGAAAGAAGCACAAGTTAATGACAAAGGGAAAGAGCAGCTTCCCCTTTTCGCAAAAATCATCATTGTTTTCATTACTGCAGGAGGGCTGCTCGCAGCCTTTCTCGTATAACAATAAGACAAGGATTGTGCACGCTTGATTCCAGGCGTGCACTTTTACATAGTCTAGGAGGTTGATGGATATGAAAATATTAATCGTGGGAGCAGGAGCAATTGGCGGTTACTTCGGCGGCCGCCTTTTGGAAAAAGGAGAAGATGTCACATTTTTGGTCCGTGAAAAGCGCCAGCAGCAGCTTCGTGAAAATGGGTTGGTGGTGGAAAGCATTCATGGGGATATGCACTTTACAGAACCTAAGACTGTTTTGGCAGGGGAAAATGTGGAACCATTTGACGTAGTTCTTGTTTCTACCAAGGCCTATCATCTGGAGAGTGCCATTGAGGATATCAAGCCTTACGTTGAAGATAAGACGATGGTCCTGCCATTACTGAACGGAATTGCGCATCTTGATGTGCTTACTGAAGCCTTCGGACCTGAAAAGGTAATTGGTGGCCTATGCTTTATCGAAACTACCCTTACTCAAGATGGAAAAATCGTTCACACCAGCCCCATTCATGATTTCGTCTTCGGTGAACGGAATGGTGTAAAAACGGAACGAATCTTGAAGCTTGAAGAAACATTCATCGGAACGAAAGCAAGCTTACGCCTTTCTGAAAAAATTGACCAGGAGATGTGGCACAAATACTTATTCATCACATCACTTAGCGGCATCACCTCCCTCTTCAGGTCGCCAATCGGTCCAATTCGGGATCAGGAGCATGGCTGGAAAACAATCGAGAACCTGGTTCATGAAACTGCGGCAATCATGGAGACAATCGGTGCAACGCTAGCAGAAGGAGCTATGGAGACCACACTGGGAAGATTGAAGGAAATCGGTCATGGAATGAAATCCTCCCTGCAGCGCGATATGGAAAAATCACTGCTGACAGAAGCTGATCACCTATTTGGTTACTTGTTGGAGAATGCTGAAAAGTTGGAATTGATGGCACCGGTTCTTTCTGGCATCTATGCAAATGTGAAGATCTACGAGAGTGGACTTGCGGCTGGAAAAAACCAGCGATAACTTCCAGTTTGCTAATAAGAGGCTGTTTTTTGCGAATAAATTTCTTTATTTACTTTCTATTAGACTTTTGTTTTTATAGCAATAAGTCTATTTACTTGAGTAAAACCCTGTTTTTAAATGCTATTTCCAGAATAAAATTATCATTCTAAACAAAAAAAAGTGCCTGAGCCTTTATGTGTCCTCGCAAGACACATAGGCTCAGGCACTTTTTAATAGGTTTTCGCTTTTTCCTGTCCGTTCATCACTCTGAAAGCTCCGGCAGCCAGTGCTTCCATTTCCGCTTCACCAGGCAGCACGAAAACTTTTCCTAGAAAACTGATTTTCTCCTGAATCAAACCCGTAATCATATCTGAATGGGCGATTCCCCCGGTAAGAATGATTCCGTCGATCTTCCCTTCAAGTACCGTGGCCATCGCACCAATCTCTTTCCCGACCTGATGTAACATTGCATTTATAATAAGGCCGGCCTCCGAGTCACCATCAACAGCTCGCTTCTCTACTTCCATGAGATTTTTGGTGCCCAGATAGGAAAACACCCCACCTTGCTTTGTCATCCTCTGAAGCAATTCCTTTTCGGGATATTTCCCTGAAAAACAAAGCTGGACGAGCTGTTTTGCCGGCAGGCCGCCCGCTCTTTCAGGAGAGAACGGCCCCTCATTTTCGGCATTATTGACATCTATGATCCGGCCATTGCGCAGCGCAGCGACTGAAATGCCGCCGCCTAGATGAGCCACAACAAAGTTTGTATCACCCAAATCCTTCGCGATTTCCGCTGCAATTTTCCGGGAAACGGCCTTGATATTGAGAGCGTGGACATGGCTTTTCCTTTCTATATCAGCCAGACCGGAGATCCTTGCTTCAGCCATCAGTTCATCGACACATACTGGGTCAACTATATAGGCAGGTATTTGATGAGTTCCAGCTATCTCCGCTGCGATAATGGATCCCAGGTTCGATGCATGATTGCCATATTTCCCTGAGCGTGCATCATCTAGCAGATGGTTATCTACAAAATACGTTCCACTGTCCATTGGCTTTAGCATGCCGCCCCGGCCAACGACCGCGTCGAGCTCTGAAGGCTTGAATTCCTTCAATCGTAAAGCCTCCATAATGGACGCAAGCCTGTATGGCAGCTGGTCGGCCAGTTCTGGCAGCTTCATGATTTCAGCATCAGCATGTCGGATGGTTTCATCAAAAAGTAATTTTTCGCCTTCATAAACTGCTAGCTTGGTAGAAGTGGAACCTGGATTTATTGCAAGGATTTTCATCATAACTCTCCTATCTTCCAACGCTGACCGTTGTATTGGATGCCGCAACGACGGCCAGTGCAATCGAAGCCAATTTTGCCTCTGCTGTATCTGACCGGGAGTTTAATACGAGCGGTACTTTCGCACCCAGCACGATTCCTGCCATCGTCCCCTTGGCAAAATAAGTGATCGCCTTGCCAAGGAAGTTTCCTGCCTCAATTGTTGGGACAATGAGCAGATCGGCTGCTCCCTCAAGCTCGCTTTCCAGTCCTTTATGCAGAAGAGATCCCCTGCTGATGGCGAGGTCCAGCGGAAGCGGTCCTTCTATCAAAATAGGCTTACTCGATTCATTTTTAATTAGCATGGCCAGATGGTCGGCTTCCACGGTCACTGGCATCTTCTCGCTGACTCGTTCGTTCGCTGCTAAAATCGCTACCCGCGGCCGGTCCACTCCAATTCTGTCGAGGAACTCGACACCATTCAGGATGATTTGCTTCTTCTGCTGAAAATCTGGGGCTATATTAATACCGCCATCACTCATACTAATAAGCTGATCAGCACCCGGGATGTCGAACACGGAGATATGGCTGATAACAGAGCCAGTTTTTAAATTGAGCTCCTTATGAAGCACCCCTTTTAAAAATGGTGTGCTATTCACGAAGCCTTTCATGATTGCCTGCACCTGAGCATCGCTTGCCAGTTTGGCAGCAATAAACGCATTTTCATTTTCAGTATAGGCCGGATAAACAGGATATTCCTCAACAGAAAAGTCGAGTTCCCTTGCCAGCTCAAAGATTTTTTGCGGGTCGCCGACTAGATAAGGTTCAATGATTCCGAGTTCCACAGCCACTTTAACAGCTTCAAGCACATCTCGGTCGTGTGCAGCTGCGATGCTCATTTTTACGGGCGGTCTTGTTCGTGCAGCATCAATGACATTTTTAAAGCTTTTATAGCGCATGCTTCTCACCTCCTGTTGCTTAACCTGTATACTTGCTCTGGATTCTGCTGATTTTTTCAATCTTCTCTTCTACTAATATATTTGCGGCTTTATACGTTGGTATATCATGAGTTTTGGAGATTTTGTAGATTTTTCCGAGAATATCATAGATCATGCTCGCATTCTTGAACGCCCGATCCTTGCTGTAATCGTGAAGTTCATCTGCCACCTGGATCAAGCCGCCCGCATTGGCCACATAGTCCGGAGCATATAGGATGCCTTTCTGGTGCAGCATGTCGCCGTGGCGTTCTTCTGCCAGAACATTATTCGCTGCTCCGGCAACTCCGAGGCAATTAAGTTTTGGGATCGTGATGTCATTGATAACTGCGCCCAAAGCATTTGGTGAAAAAATGTCGCATTCTACGCTGTAAATATCAAGTGGTTCAACTGTTTCGATATCTGGGTATTGCTCTCTAACTTCTATTACATTCTCTTCAAAAATATCAGTGACAATCAGCTTCGCTCCTTCTTCATGAAGGTGCCCTACCAGAAAGCGGCCTACCTTTCCAAGACCTTGAACGGCAATTTGCCGGTCCTTAAGTGAGTCCGTTCCAAAAATCTCTTTTGCAGTTGCTTTGATTGCCTTCCACACACCAAAGGCAGTAATAACAGCAGAATTCCCGCTGCCTCCATATTCTTCAGGCAAGCCGACAAGATACGATGTTTGCTTTGATGCAGATACGAAATCCATGCCAACCGTACCGACATCCGTTCCTGTGTAAAAGCGGCCCTTTAATGTTTCAATGAATGAGCCGAAAGCCTGGAAAAGCTCATCCGATTTTTCCGACTTGGGATCACCGATAATAACCGCTTTCCCGCCTCCATAAGTCACACCCGAAACGCCGCATTTATAAGTCATCCCTTTCGAAAGGCGCAGAACATCTCGAAGCGCTTCTCCAGTCGATTCATAATCCCACATCCGGCACCCCCCTAGCGCCGGACCAAGCGTCGTATCGTGGATGGCGACAATCGACTTCAATCCAGTTGCCTTGTCATAGTTGAAGATCACTTGTTCATGCCCCTCGTTTTTCATTTCTTCAAAAATATCCAGCACCATTTTCTGTTCTTCCGTTAGCAACACAAACATCCCCTCCCGTAATCGAACCTGGCAAAGCTGCGTCAGTATAGGTAGTTTCCAGATCAACAAATTAATGTAAGCCCTTACATATTTTCATTATAAAGACTTAAACTGCTGCTTACGGTGATATATCTTACACTTCTATGGCAATTCAAATGGAAAAAATCGAGGATAATTTCCAGTTCGCCAATAAAATCATAAAATCGCCAATAAACCTGTGAACTCCGCCAATAAATTCATTTTTTCGCCAATAAAATTAAAATATCGCCAATAAAATCGAATTTTCGCCAATAAGTTGCTTCTGCTAAAGGATTTTCATCTAAAATGAACGATAAAAAGAACCAAAGCAGCAACTTTGGTTCTTTTTTCAGCAAATTTATTATTGAACGCCTGGAAACCAGCCTGGTGTATTTACGATTGCCTGCCATAATGGATCCGGAACGACAAGCCGGGCCTGTGCACCTGTATCGATCTTTGTTTCGATTTCATTTTCACGGCCAGTTTCAACCTTTTCGACAAAGTCTGGGTCCATGATGAGTTCGCGGCCTAACGCGAGCAAGGGCACTCCTGTTTCAAATGCCTTCATAACATCTTCTGCGCTGTAAAGTGAGCCGACACCTATGACAGGAACTTTGCTTCCCACGCGCTCTTGGATGATTTCCATCCTTGAACGGTCATCATCGACACCCCTTCTTGGCTTTGACCAGAAATCATTTAACGAAACATGCAACTAATCTAAGTCTTTTTCAGCCAGGGCATCAATTAGTTCCAATGTGTCAGCCATTGTTATCCCCGGCTCCTCAGGTTCTTCTGGCGAGAATCTGTATCCGACGATAAACGGGTCCTTTGCGTGCTTTGCGGTTACTCTTTTCACCTCATCCACAACCGCCAGCGGGAATGCCATCCTTTTCTCCAGCGACCCTCCCCATTGATCATCACGCTTGTTTGAATGTGGCGAAAAGAATTGCTGAATCAAATAGCCGTTGGCTCCATGAATCTCTACACCATCAAAGCCTGCTTCAACCGCTCTCCGGGTGGTCTCCCCAAACGCAGCAATGATCTCTTCCACTTCTTCTCCAGTCAATGCTCGTGGTGCTTTCGCGCTGTTGCGTTCTGATTGAACATCGCTCGCACTGACAATATCTCCGTTTGGCACAAGCTCGGGTGGACACTCACGGCCACCATGAAAAATTTGCAGTACCGCTTTAGCACCTTCAGCTTTTATCGCAGATGCCAGCTTCCTTAGGCTTGGGATCATTTCATCACTATCGGCACCGAATTCTCCATGAAACCCTTTTCCATTGCGGGTTACATATGTACACGCAGTAATAACCATGCTTACGCCATTCGAACGGCGTGCGTAATATTCTACCTCTGCGTCCGTTACGGTTCCATCCTCATTCGACGAAAAATTGGTCATCGGCGCCATGACAAGTCTATTTTTCAGGTTAATACCATTAGGGAACGTAAATGAATTAAATAATGGTTTATACTTTTCATTCATTGATGTAATCCTCCTTCTTTAGTATACGAAAGTGTAATAGCCTAAACTTTCTTCTGTTAAACATCCAGATTATTATTTACAATCTTTTTGAAAACAAGTCCCTTCCTGGTGTTAAAAATAAAGACACTCTGCTACTGCAGAATGCCTCCACGTCTTTTATTTTCCATAAACAATTCTTCAATCGCTTCCACTGGCAACGGTCTGCTGAAATGATAGCCTTGTCCAACCACACAGCCGTTTTTAAGCAGAAATTCAACCTGCTCCTGTTCCTCTACACCTTCTGCAATAACACTGAATTTAAGATTGTGTCCCATGTCAATGATCGTCTTGACCATCGCTCCCTGGTTGGAATGCTGTGTGATATCATCAACGAATGATTTGTCGATCTTTATTTTATCAATCGGAAAATGCTTCAGTAAGCTTAATGATGAATATCCGGTTCCAAAATCGTCAATCGCGAGTGTTACGCCAAGCTCCTTTAGTTGGTCCAGAATCAAAGCTGTTTTCTCGCTGTTCTGCATGACACTTTCTGTGATTTCAAAATCCAGATAATTTGGTGCTAGCTGAGTATCGAACATTACCTGTTTTACACAATCAATGAAAGTATCTTCCTGCAGCTGGCGAACAGATATGTTTACTGACATCGGTATTGGGCTGTAGCCTTTCTCCTGCCATTCTTTGTTTTGCGCAGCCGCCTTTTCCAGCACCCATTTACCAAGAGGAACGATCAATCCCGTTTCCTCGGCCATAGGGATAAATTCAGCTGGTGAGATGATGCCTTTCTCAGGATGCACCCAGCGCACAAGTGCTTCTACCCCGATGATTTCCCCGGTTTCCAGATTTACCTGTGGCTGATAATGGAGCATAAGCTGGTTTTGCTCCAACGCTTTTCTAAGGCCATTTTCCAACTCCATTTTTCGCGAGGAGAGTCCGTGCAGCTTGTCGGTATAAAACTGGTAGTTGTTCTTCCCGCGATCTTTTGCGAGATACATCGCCGTATCAGCATGCTTGATCAGCGTTTCCTCATCCTGACCATCCTCTGGTGCCATGCTGATTCCAATGCTTGGGGTCACGAAGAACTCCTGGCCTTCGATGGTAATCCCTTCATTAAATTCATTAAGGATTCCTTCTGCGACTTCAACGACTTGTTCCTTCCCGAAATCCTTAAGTACAATGATGAATTCATCACCGCCCTGGCGTGTTACAAGCCCCTGCTCTTTGACCGCATTTTTCAACCTGGTGGCAACAACCTTTAACAATAGGTCGCCAACACGGTGGCCTTTCGTATCATTGATAATCTTGAAACGGTCGAGATCAAGAAAGAGTACTGCGAGATTCCCGTTGCCGTTTGATAGTGCAGCATTCAGGTGCTTCCTGACCATATTCCGATTCGGCAGTCCGGTAAGAACGTCATAATAGGCCATATATTTAATGGTTTTTTCCGCCTTCTTGCGCTGCGTCAGGTCACGGCCAACAATTTGTTCAGCCATTCTTCCTTCGTATAAAATCGGCATCGCGGACATTTCGACATCAATTTTTTGTCCGTCTATTTGTGTTGCTTTAAATTCGAACCACAATTTTTCCTCAAAATCCTCATCTATTGTTAATTCACGATTTTTTATATGAGCCAGTACATCAAGGGGAATAAGCTTGGATATCGGCTGTCCGATTAATTCCTCTGGACTTTTTGCCTTGAACAATTTGCATCCGGCTTCATTGATATAATCCAGCTTTCCTCTGCTGTATACAGCAATCAAATCGGGCGACATTTCCACAAGGCTTCGATAGCGCCCTTCACTTTCCTGCCGGTCGGTAATGTCGAAAAGGACACTGGTAAAATCAACAAAATTTCCGTTTTCATCAATGACGGGAATGCCTCTATCCTGAATCCAGCGCACTTCTCCATCGGGGCGAATGATTCGATACACACTGGTGACTGCTTCTCCTCTTGATAATCCATCTTCCCTGTCAGCTAAAATGCGCAGATCCTCTGGGTGGATGACTTTTTTCCAGAGCGTGTTGTCATTATAAAACTCTTCAGACGAATGTCCGTATAATTTTTCGATACCAGAGGTTATCAGCAATGTGTCCGTTTTCAGATCATGTGACCAGATCGCGACATCCAGAGTATCAAAAATGCTTTTTAGTCGCTTTTTATGTCCTTCTAAATCCTCTGCTGTATTTTTCACCGCTTTGAATACCCGGAAGACCAATGCGATAAAAACAAAGGAGACAGCCAGATCAATCAAATAGCCAACACCTTCACTTATGGGAAAATAAAATGAAGTCAGCCAATCAATTAACTCCGCGAACAGAAGAAAAAATATGATAGATAATCCGGTGTATCTTTGTATCTTTCCGTCACTGCCCATTCAAACATTTCCCCCAGTGCCACGCCGCATGATTGTCTTGAAAAAAATACTAAATATTCCTTTATTAACATAACAAACATACTAGGTCGCGCACAATGGAATTATTCCAAATGGCCCATAAAACTGATGAATTTTGCCATTTTCAAAACTGGTAAAAAAGGTGAAGTATCAAAGAGCTATCCCCAGCACCGTTGATAATTCACGCTTTTTTTCGTTCAAATAGATTTGGTCGAGGTCCTTCAACTCGTTTGAATCGAACTTTTCCATGCTGTAAATATACAACTCCCAAATGCTTTTCTTCAAGGAATCGTCAGCTGTTTTTCCGATCAATAGAAAAGCGTCGATGAGGGCTGTAAGAATGGAAAAGTCCTGACTCCCATAATGGACAATTTGGTAAAAGGATAAATACAAGATGTCCATAGTCCGTTTTTGCTTCCCGATAAACCTCGGCTGCATATCTTCATCATAATAGGCTATATAGCGCCCATTCGAACGGACACGGCATAGATGGGACAAGGCCATGCCCAAATAGGAAATACAGACTCTTGCGGTGTTTGGGTCATTAATTCCTGGTGAGATGGCCCTTAAAGCAACCTCCACAATCTTCTGAAGCGCAAATTCAGGATCCTGGATTGATGACCGCTCTTTACCCAGCTTTAAGTATTGATTCAGGACGGCATCAATATCCTCGTTGATTTCACCGCTATGATGGACTCTGAAGGCAATGCTGTCCTCTGTCATAAAATCACCGTTCAAGAAATTGGCTTCAACCCCAAGTTCGTTCTGAGATGCATATTTCAATAGTCCCTGATAGTCGGTCAGCTGAACATAACCGAACCCTCTGCATTTTACATCCCGAACATATTCATAGGTGAAACCAGCATCTTTTCTGTCGTCTATTACGTTCGTGTACTCACTTTCCAATGTATCTTCCTGTCTTCTAATGACCTTTAATGCGCCCTCAGTAATCTCCCGAATCAGCGTACTCACCTGGACGGAGGTTGCGACATTATGGATAAAATAGGCGAAGAATGCGAGACAAATGAACGCAATGAAGACTCCAACCGTAGCTGAGATCACCTGGCTCTCATACCAAGTTTCACTCATGAACAACAGCGACAGAATCGAGTATACGAAGCCGCCCATGAAGATTCCGAGCACCCGCATCGTCACAGGATCCTCAACGAAGTTACTCAGCGTCCTCGGTGAAAATTGAGATGAATATGTAGTAAGCACGACCATGATCGTCGAAAAGGTGATGGTCGTCATCGTCAGCAGCGCCCCAGAAATCGAACCTAAAATTGTCTGTGCCAACTCAACATTAGTCAGCAAAAACGAAGGGACTATTCCCTGTGCCAGCTCATTATGATCGATATAAATCACGGCCAAAGCCAGCAGGAATGCCAATACACTATAAATGACCGGTCTCAGCCACATACTTTCCCTTATTCGTAAAACAATCTTTTTCAACATACTTTCCAGCCCCTTAAGTTACCAACTCTTTCCTTACTTATTTAGACCATTTAGGGGATGTTTAATCCTTTCTGCTATATTTAATAGGGTTTCTACTACTTTACTATAAGCTCTTTTCGTAAATTTTATTGCTCGGACATCAAAAGCGTCCAGTGGTACTAGGAGCTGGACGCAGTTTATATTATGACATATAGTTAACAATAAAAAGCATCAAAGAAGCGGTTCTCTTCTTTGATGCTTTTGCTTTTATCCTTCCAAAATTTCTTTCAGGTTTCTCAGGTCCTTCATATTTGCCTTTTTCATCATTGAAGCCATAAAAGGTGAAACCAGTTTTGAAAAACCTGTTGGCTCTCCTTGGTTCCTCAGTGTCATCCGTGTTGTGTTTGCGTCAACTGCATTCCATGTGTATGTCGTCTTCATCGGAAATGGCCCTTCTGAGGTTTGCATAACCATTTTCCTTCCGGGATCATACTCTACAATCTCATAAATATAAGCAAGTTCCCGGCCAAGGAACTTGGCTTTGAAAGCAATTTTCGAACTAAGATTCAATGGTTTCTCTGTTAGCCATTCAGCACTATCAATATTCACATACCATTCAGGAGCATTGTCAGGATTCGCTGCGTAATCTGATACCTGATCAACCGGGGATTTTATTTCTATTTCAGTCAGGACGTCTACCAATATAATTCCTCCAAGTTACAGCCTTTTTGAACATTATAATATAGTTTGAGCCAGATTCATCAATTCGTTTGCAGTTTCCTAAGGATTGACCACAGGAAGCTTGAAAATAACCCAGCAGTGGAATATTCTTAAATGTATACTTCATATTTAAGGATGGGATTAACCTGCGTATCAATAAATTCATCAGCGAAACTGGTAAAACGTCAAGGCGGGGCGCGGACCGGCTCATTGAGGAAGGTCGCGTGTCTATCAATGGAAAGGTTGCGAAAATCGGCAGCCAGGTTGAGCCTGGAGATGTCGTTCGCCTGAATGGCGAAGAAATCAGGATGGCACAAAACTATGTATATATTGCTTTGAATAAACCTGTCGGGATTACAAGCACAACGGAAAGGCATGTGAAGGGCAACATCATCGACCTTGTCAATCACCCGCTAAGGATTTTCAACATCGGACGACTTGATAAGGATTCAGAAGGCTTAATTCTGCTAACAAATGACGGTGATATCGTCAATGAAATCCTCCGCGCCGAAAACAAGCATGAAAAGGAATATATCGTTTCCGTGGACAAACCGATTACTCCAGAATTCATCAAGGCGATGTCAGAAGGCGTAAGGATTCTTGGCACAAAAACTCTTCCAGCAAAGGTCGTCCAATTATCAAAATACGAGTTCAATATCATCCTTACCCAAGGATTGAACAGGCAAATCCGCCGGATGTGTGAAACTCTTGGATACCAGGTTGTCAGGCTGCAGCGCATCAGAATCATGAACATCCACCTTGGAAACCTGCCAATTGGTCAATGGCGTGACCTGACAAAGAAAGAAAAAAGGCAGCTTTTCAGTGACTTGAATTACGAGCCTAAGGAATGGTAAAAGGATGAGCGACCCTGCTCATCCTTTTTATTTTAGATAGATGCCGCTCTGGGCTGGTCTTCCTCCCTCAGCAGCTTGAGGAACATTTTTCCACGGTAAAGATAGAAAACCATAGCGAACAGGCTGAATCCACACACTGCCAGCAGCAGCCAAACGGGCAATTTTTCAAGCAGGAAACCAAACAGGATAAATCCTAATGGTGTCATCGCACTTGCCCCTGTTTCAAGGAGGGACATGACCCTTCCCCGATATTCATCAGGTGTATTTTTTTGTAAAAGGACACTCACTGGTGTATTGATAAACATGATGGATGCTGACAGAATCAGGACCATACTCATCAAAAAGCCGAAGATAACTACGTTTGACAGTCCCATGAAGACTGGGACTGCAGGGAGCCCGATCATCATCAATACAACGGATAGCAAAACCATGCCTCCAGTGATTGATAACTCCTTCCTCCTGATTTCCTTCCTCGCTGACAGGATGAGCGCCATGACCAGCATCCCGATAGAGAATGCCCCTTCAATGATTCCAAGCTGGACCGGGGACATTTCCCTGACTGTTAAAACTAAATAAGGCATGGCTACGGGAAATACTGCAAACCAAAAATTCAGCCAGACACTGAGGATCACCAGGTGGAGGAGAAATGGCTGAGCTTTAATATAGGAAGCTCCTTGTTTCAGGTCCTCGGACATGCTAGTTGATTTTTTGTTTTCCGTTTTCTTTGAAAAAAGATTGTATTCTATGAGGATGCTCGCAAATGCTGAGAAGATATAAGTTAGTATGTTCAATGCCATGAAGAGGTGTAGTTGAATGATGCCAAAGAAGACTCCGCCAAGCACCGGGCCTAAAATAGCTGAAAGGGAAATCGCTGCCTGGTTCAGGGACATCGCTCTTTGAAGGAAGTCCGGACCCACCATATTATAGATCGAAGAGGTAACGGCTATTGAATAGAAGGTACTAATGATGCTCAATCCTGTTGTCGCAACATACAAAATCCAAATTTCCTGCGAGAAAAACGTGAAAGCTCCTAAAATCACTCCCAGCCAAATGGCACTGGCAAAATTGGAGGAGATGATGATTTTTTTACGGTCAAGACGGTCACTCAAGGTACCCGCAACCGGAGCAAGCAGAATCCGCGGCAGCATGCTAAGCACCAGTGTGAAGGCAAAATTCAAGCTCGATCCTGTTTCTGCAAGGATATACAGCCCGATGGCGAAAGCGTAAATCGATGAACCGAGGACCGCAGTGACCTTACCGACGAGAAACAGAATCAGATTTTTTTTAACTGCGCGTTCCAATTATCTCTCCTCCTCTTTCTCCTTCTTCAAGGAAAAATTAATTTCATATGAAATTTTATCCTTTTCACTTTTACCTGCAGATTTTTTAACATATTTCAAGAATAATAAATCAATATCAGCCTGCAGTTCCTTTTTGTCTTCCTCAGTCAAAGATACGTATGTTCCCTGACTAATCACTGATTCTGAATTCGGAACCGCTCCCTCATTCTTCAAGTTAAAATGAGTGGCCTTCGAACGATAGTATTTCTCAATGATGCCTCGATTTTCTTTCGTTTCCTCAAGCTCAAGAATCCCGCCATTGTACAGCTGCTGAATGTGATAATGAATGCTGCCAGCTGACTTCCCGAGTTCATCCGCAACCTGCTTTGCCGTCATTGCCTTCATCGCAAGCAAATAAATGATTTTTACTCGCAATGGACTAGAAATCAACTTTTGCTGCTCAAGATTCACTTCCATTGTTTTCTTTGTATATTCCAACTCAATTCACCTTCCAATATATTCATATGTTCTATTTTTATTTTACGTTCTAACTTTTTAGAATGCAATATTTTTTTAGAATAACTCCAATGAGACTAGCATGGAAGAATGAAGTATGGTGTAATAATCACATAACGGTCACTGATTGGAGTTTTTTAAATGAACAAAAATAATACGAGGAACCCATTAAGCGAAGAAGAGCTTACCACAATTTTGCTCGCTGCTAATGAAATCATTATGTACGGCGGGAAAGGCCTGCTTGGCAAGATTCTTTCAGGCTCAAAAGATAAGAGGATTTATACAGCTGACCTCCATCATTCCCCTATGTACGGCGCATTTGCAGACATAAAACAGAAGGAAGTCATGGAGAAGGTTGAATGGGTGTTAGCTAATGGCTACCTGACGACAGACGAAAAGCTCTCACTGCTTATGTATACGGACAAAGGATGGGACTTTGTTAAAGATGAATTGGCAGAGAGTATCTACACCGAGTTCGCTCTGGCTGCTGAGTTTGGGAGATATGAGTATGTGGATTTCATCCTTGGTCAGCATCCAGAATTAAAAATGGATTTACTCGACCTCATTGAAAAGCGAGACAGCAAGGAACTGATCGACATCCTGATAGAATGGCTGGAGCTTGAGAATTTCAAACCTATTCCAGAAAGGATCCGCGAAGTCCTACAGAAACTGGATAAAGGAAATTCAAACAAACCGCAGAACACGGATGAATCGAGCCCTTTTGAGGCAAATAAAAAATGGCTTATGATTCCTTCTGATGTTCGTCAGCTGCTCGTACGGAACGTTTTTTGCGGACATTGCATGGACACCGTGCAAATTGAGAAATATGTAATCAAGGGTTTCCGCGACAGTGTTGTGCTTGAAGGAAAATGCAAAAACTGTGGCAATGACGTAGTTCGAGTTATTGATTAAGGCTCTGGCCATAAATTTCAGACACTACACTTTTATAAAACATAGATATTACTGCTACTTGGTTTGAAGCCGAGTATTATTTTTGGCATAAAAACAACGATGTCTACAAATATCATCCCTTCCCATCGTCTTGGTGAGGGAATCGGAACTTAAAAACACGGTGGAATCTTTCCACCGTGTTTTTAGCCTTTAATATGGCACCATGAATCGTAATATTCCTGATTTTTTAAAAAATATTCCCAAATCTAGAAATCAACAGCATATTCCTGAAATTATACCTGTTTAATGTTTATCTTTATTTCCCCTTCTGACCTCATGCCTGCTGATATACAGCCACATTGCGATATAAGTCAGGAATAGCAAAACGAGAAACACAGGTGCTGACAATACATTTTGTATCAACAAATTAAGCCACCTCTTTTACTTTGGGCTGTTTTCGTAAAGATTGTTGTTAAAATCCTAAAGCCGATTTTAACGTAATATTCCCCCCCCATTTTGCAGGTCGGTAAGAAGTTCCATGCTCTTTTCTCAATAGAAGCATTAACTTTAAGAAGGAATATAGGTAATTCAATCCAATTGTGTATTCAATAGCAACAAAGTTTGAGAAAAAAGCCTTTACTTTAGGCTGTCCAGTGGGAACGGAAAAAATAAATAGAAAATGATCGCTAGCGGGATAGAGATGATCCATGCGATCACCGGTTTCCGATAATGTATCCACAGGACCACAAACAAAATCAAATTCAGCCAAATGTTGTGCCAGCTGTTCCAGCCATTATCGTAAACATACATTCCCCTGTGAGCGAATAGAGCCTCAATGATCGTATAAAAGGCTACCCATATGCCGACATAGATCAGCTGATTCCTCCTAGTGGATGGAAACCGCTGCAGATAAATCATCAACCCTACCGGACAGATGAAAAAAGTGAACGCGATATTGATAATCGAGTGGTTCAGCCAATCAGCTGTTATTCCACGGAATGCCCATAAAGTGTGATTATAATAAAGTGTGTTGTAGAGCAGGTTCACCATCATAAAAAATAGAATAGTTGAGTATTGCCTTTTCCATTGTGACCAATCAACAAATTTATAAGCGAAAAAAATCCAGACTGCTATGACCAATAATAGATACATGCTTCTCTCTCCCCGAAAATACTGATTTTATCAGTTATTTCCAGCAGAAAAGTTTTTATACAATTCAAAAAGACCTGATATTGAATAGTCAGGTCTCACTAAAAGGTAGTTATCTAGAAACAATAGAAAGGACATTGAATAGTTTTCTCTGCTTCCGATAAAGCTCCTGAGCTTCTTTTATGGTGATTTCAGCAAAGCCAATTTTTGTTCCAGGCATCGCCTGTGCAAGCAGGGGAAGATCGACAGAAATCACTGTCGCAATCCTGGCATATCCGCCAGTCGTCTGCCGTTCTGCCATCAATATGATTGGCTGCCCGTTTGACGGTACCTGGATTCCTCCTGCTGGAATGGCATCAGAAATGATATCGGCTCCGCCAATGTGGCCAAGCTCGGGACCTTCAAGGCGAAAGCCCATTCTGTTTGACTGGGGTGATATCGTGTATTCATTTGATAAGAATCGCTTTATGGCATCAGGATGAAATTTTTCCAGATGAGGGCCGAGAATCACCCGAATTACAAGCTGGGCATTATATTCAGGTATAAATTCTTTATGTAAAAAACGATTTTTCCGGACAAAAGGCCTTCCATGTACAATATCCCCTGCCTCGAGTGCCCGGCCATTAAAACCGCCCATGGCGCCATTTATAAACGTGGACTTGCTGCCTAGCACGAGGGGGACATCAATTCCGCCGGCAAAGCCAATGTACGCCCTTGTCCCGCTTTCCACTTTACCGAATGACAGAATATCTCCTTTTTTAAAAACAAAGCTTTTCCACATCGATACTTTTTTCTTGTTCACCATTGGCTGCAGATTCCCGCCGCAAATGGCAACCGACACATCCGTCATTGCTTCAAGACTGGGTCCGAGCATCGTAGCTTCCAGCCCTGCCTCATGAAGAGGGTTCCCGACCAGGAGGTTGGCCATTTGCAAGGAATAGGGATCCATCGCCCCTGAAGGACTGATGCCATACTGCTGATAACCCGTTCTCCCTAAATCCTGTATTGTTGTCTGCAGGCCGGGCTTAAGGACTTTAAAAAGAAATTCCGTCATAGAGAATCCCAGCCTCTGCCTACTTCTATTCCTTCAGTTTTTAAAGCTTCATTTAACCTTACTGCAAAATCAAGGGCCTGTGGTTCATCTCCATGGATGCAAATGGTATCTGCCTTGATTTCAATCTCTGTCCCGTCGACTGCCTCAATTCTTCCTTCACGTACCATCCTAACCACTCTTTTTATTGCTAAACTTGGATCGTGGATGATTGCGTTGGTCTCCGAACGCGGCGTCAGCGAACCATCAGGCTGATAGGTACGGTCTGCAAACACTTCATGCGCCACTTGCAAACCTTTTTCCTCTCCCGCTTTCACAAGACAGCTGCCTGCAAGTCCGAATAAAATAAATGTTGGATCGGTGTCTGCCACTGCCCCCGCAATGGCATCGGCGATTTCTTTATCTTTTGCAGCCATATTGTACAGTGCGCCATGCGGCTTTACATGAACGACTTTTGTTCCACAAGTTTTCGCTATCGCAACAAGAGCGCCAATCTGGTATATAGTCAGATTGTAAATTTCATCGGCACTTATCTTCATTTCTCTCCTGCCGAAACCATGCAAGTCAGGAAAGCCAGGGTGCGCACCAATTTTCACTCCAAATACTTTTGCCATTTTCACCGTTTCCATCATGACATTATGATCACCGGCATGATACCCACAGGCGATGTTGGCAGAAGTGATATGCTTTAACACTTCCTGGTCATTGCCAATTCTAAATAATCCGTAGCTTTCACCTAAATCACAATTAAGATCGACACTAAACACTTTACATCACCTCTTTTCAATCCTTTTTACCTCGTATGTATCGCCCATTTGTTTTATCGTTAAAAATTGCTCCTCACTGATTGGTACAAATTTAATATATTGACCTGAACCGAACAGGAATGGCTCCTCCTTCTCCGGAGAAAACAAGGTAACAGGAGTGGTACCAATGATCCTCCATCCTGAAGGAACATCAGCAGGATAAATACCTGTCTGATTTCCGCCAATCCCGACAGCACCGGGCACCACACTCTGCCTTGGCTTCTCGAGTCTCGGCACAGCCAGCTTTTCAGGCAAGCCTCCCAGATACGGAAACCCAGGCATGAATCCCATCATATAGATGAGGTATTCCCTGTTTGCATGAATATCGATGACTTCCTGCTTCTCCATTCCATGATAATCAGCAACATAAGCCAAATCCACGCCCCATTCTCCGCCATAACAGACTGGTATTTCATAGACGAACTTCCTGTCTGATTTAGACTCCCCGGGAGACAGGCTGACTTTTTCAAGCTCAGCTTTGAGAGATTCATAGGCGATCATCTCAGGTTGGTAATAAATCGTTAGAGATGTATAGGCAGGCACCCATTCTATGATGCCTCTAATCTTTTCTATTTCCAGCTTGCTGACGAAAAGCTGTATTTGCCTGTTCGTTCTTTCATTAATTTCATTACCAAATGACAAAACTACAGCCACATCACCCAGAGGCGAAATTTTAAACTCCATCCCTTCTCTCCTTTTAAAAATGCCAGACAAGTTTCATCTGGCATCCTCTCTTATTTTCGTACTCCAACCGTGGCACATGTTTCAACAATCACCTTCAGTGCTTGGGCCATTGTTTCCTGGGGCAATGACGGCAGTGAGGGATTGATGGCTGACATTTTCGTCGATGCGGGAAAATGGATAAATCCAGCCTTGATGCTCAAATTATTTTTTCGAATATGATTTAAAACAGCATATAAGGTATTATTGCAAATAAATGTACCGGCACTGTTTGACACAGCTGCAGGAATGTTCAGTTCCTTCAGATTCTTCTCGATCAGACGGTTGGGCAAGGTGGCGAATAATCCATCCGGTCCATCCTCATCAATCATTTCATCTGTTGGGATCTTCCCTTTATTATCAGGATAAGGATCACCAGAACCCGTATCCTTTACATTGATTCCGATCCTCTCCGGAGTAATCGCCGTCCTGCCTGCCGCCAGACCACAGGAAATCACCACATCCGGCTGGATATCATCCATCTTTTTTATTAGTTCTTCCGCGCACTCATCATAATTGACCGGCAATAGGATTGTTGAGATTTCCACATTTTCAATTTCAAAACTTTCCGCTTCGTGCAACAATTCCTCAGTAGGATTGATGTTCATTTTGCCAAACGGCTCAAAGCCGGATATTAGAACTTTCATTTAGCAGACCTCGTTTCACGGTTTAAACTTAATTGGATGTATTAAAAATTTTACTATAGTTAACTATGGATATATACCATTTAAACTCGTAAAATTTGGTTTAGTTTTAATATTCTAATAAATAATAGGTGATTAAGTGGAAATAGAATACGGCAAAGCTACACAAAGTGAATTGGAAGAGATTTTTAGCTTGGCGGGTGTGAACAGGGCCGAGGCTACTGGGATACAGGCTGATAATAACAAAGAAGAGATGATAGCATCTTACGAGAATTCCCTGGACCATGGGGCTTATTTTCTTGTTGCCAGAACTCAGGAGTTTTTGCTTGGCTGGGTGCTGGTGGACCGGAGCCTGGATTGGTTCACACATAAGGAGATTGGATGGATCAGTGATGTATATGTAAAACAGGAGTTCAGACAGAATGGCGTCGCAGAATCCTTGATTGAGCAAAGTCTGGTCGAATTCAAACACCTCGGATACAATGATGTCCGCCTGAATGTATTTTCTTTTAACGAAAAAGCTATTCGCTTATACGAGAAAATAGGCTTCAAGGAAGTCCATAAATTTATGAGGGTAGAAATATAGGGAAGAATTACTCATCCAATTGTAAATAACCTCAAGGAAATATTCCTAAATAATTTTATAAATCCCTTACTCTCTCTAAACAAAATTGAAATAGGGGCTAAACATTTCTCCGTTAATCTATCACTGTTACATAAATCATGCAGAGGAGATGGAGAAATGAAAAAAACATTAATCGGAACTGGAGTTGCCTTAACCCTTATGCTTAGTCCTTTTCAGCAGGTCTTTGCTGCTGAACCTACCACTGGTGAATTGAGGCAGTTCGATACTGTCGCACACCGCGGGGCTGCAGGTTATGCACCGGAAAACACAATCGCTGCATTTGATAAGGGCCTGGAAATGAAGGCGGATTACATTGAAATCGATGTTCAGCGCAGCAAAGATGGCGAATTGGTCGTGATTCATGACACTACTGTAGATCGGACAACAGATGGTACTGGCCGTGTTGGTGATTTGACGCTAGAAGAGCTGCGAAGTCTGGATGCCGGAAGCTTCAAAGGCGAGCAATTTGCCGGTGAAAAAATTCCTACCTTCAAAGAGATACTCGATCGCTATCACGGAAAAATTGGCATATTAATAGAATTGAAGGCACCTGAGCTTTATCCTGGAATCGAAGAAGCAGTGGCGCAGGAATTGACGGAAAGAAACCTGGACAAGCCTCAAAATGACAAGATTATTATCCAATCTTTTAACTTTGAATCCATGAAAAAGATGGATGCATTGCTTCCAAAAGTACCAATTGGTGTCTTAACCTATTCAAGTCTCTATACGACGGATGCTGCGCTTCAAGAATTCGCAAAATACGCTGATTTGTTCAATCCCAGTTATGGACTCGTTTCAAAGGAACTTGTCGATAAAGTCCACAACCTTGGAATGGAGATTCAATCTTGGACAGTAAGAAGCCCTGAAGCAGCTCAATTCCTGATTGATATGAAGGTGGATGGTATTATTACGGATTATCCTGATTATGTCGATCCGCGCAATTAAGCTTAAAACCTGTCCTGATTAGGACAGGTTTTTTAATTTGATTTTTATATATTTAATTATAAAATTAATTTTATTAATAATTATTAAATTAAATATTTACATTTTTAATTAATACATATAATATATACCTAAACACAACCGAAAGGAGGCAGTCATGGTATATCCTGTATTAACGAATTGTCCTGTTTGCAGCCAAACCCTCAAAATTACCAAGTTAAAATGTAATCACTGTGATACGACCATTGAAAATGAATTCGAACTTTCAAAGCTTGCATCTTTAACAAAGGAACAGCTACAGTTCGTCGAAACCTTCCTTGTATCCCGCGGAAATATTAAAGAAGTGGAAAAAGAACTCGGCATTTCCTATCCTACCGTCCGAGGAAAGCTTAACGATATTATCACCGCCTTGGGATATGACACTCAAAAGAAAAATGAGCTCGATGAGAAGAAAATCGTTGCGATGCTGGAGAAGGGTGAAATTTCTCCAGAAGATGCGATCAAACTTTTAAAAGGTGAATAGGGGGAATTATGATGAGTGAAGAAATTTCAAAGATTTTAACAATGGTACAAGAAGGAAAAATAGATTCCGAGAAAGGTGCCCAGTTGATTGCCGTACTCAAGGAAAAAGAAACGCCTGCCTTGCCTACCAAACAAAAGAAATACTTAGATAAAACATTAAAAATCCGGATTGCATCCAAGGCAAATGACAATGTGAACGTCAATGTGCCGATCAAGCTCGTAAAAGCACTTCTCAAAACGGGTCACAGCATCGCCGCAGGTATCCCTCAATCCCAACAGTACGTCAAGGACCTTGACGTCAACATGCTGATCGATGCAATCGAAAATGAACTGGACGGCAACATCGTTGACATCCAATCAGCAAACGGCGATACAGTTAAAGTCGTCATTGAGTAAAACGTATGCTGAAAATAAAAATAAAAACTTCTAATAAGATCGCATTCTTCCTCCCAGTCCCTTACAAAATCATAAAAACTGCCAGTTCCATTCTTGCTTCTAAAAAATTCAGGAACCAGATGCACAAATGGGCGAATCAGGATTCTAAAAATAAACATGTCCCCGATGCAATTTTCGATACTATACTAAACAAGCAGCTGATGAATGAAATGATCCGTGAACTGAGCAATCACAAAGGAACTGTGCTTGTTGATGCGAAATTGCATGATGGTACTGAGGTCATTGTAAAACTATGAAAGCAAGAAACCCTGCCTCCATTTGCAGCGAAGACAGGGTTTCTTTTTCAAAACAATTTTTCAAAGCAAACATATAATTCATGTCCTTCTGGCTTTCCATTCATCATTACTCTTCCGGTAATTGTATAACCCCTTTTTTCATAAAAGGAGACCGCGCCCTCGTTTCCGGAGTAGGTATCTAGCCGGAGCGCACCATATCCGTGATCCTTCGCAAATTCCTCGGCAAACTGCAGCATCTTGCTGCCATACCCGCCACCCTGTGCAGATGGGTCGACACAAAAAGAGTGGAGAATCAGCGGCTTTCCTTCTGTTTTAGACCAATTGGCATTCTCCCATTCCGGAGCCTGCCACTCATCAAGGACCATCACTCCAATGGTGTCCTCGTCTTTTATCAAGACAAACAACTCTTCACCCTGCATGGCATTTTCGAAGTACTCATGGTTAGGGTATTTTTCATCCCATTGTAAAATCCCTCTCGACTCAAGGTACTCTTTGCATTCCGCAAACATTGAGCCGATGACAGCCAAATCGTTTTCTGTAGCCCTCTCAATCCGTTCTTCAGCCATTTTGCGCTCCTTCACTGCCATTATTCACTGTCAGGCGTTATGTTAAAAAAGTTTGCACTTTTATTCTTCTTCTTTTCTTCGTTTTTCTTATTATCCATTTTCCCGTCGGATTCATAGCTTAATTTAAATTGATCATCCTTCTTTTTTTCATTCCTATTCCTCCTAAATTGAAATACTTACATGCCCGCCCTCCGCTTGAATAGCTATCTAAGATTCGTATTAGGACATTCCAGCCCAGAAAAAATCGAGTCGTCCTTTCTAAACAATATTCTGTACCTTTTTTTACCTCTGAATGCATAAAAAGCACCGGTTTCTAAAGAAACCGATGCTTAACACTTTAATATGCAAAGTGGTGATTGCCTATCTGTTTGGTCACTGTTCTCGTAAAAATCCATTGATCAGTCGCTAGCTTTGGATTGTAGTAATAAACGGATCCATATGAAGGATCCCATCCGAGCAAGGCGTCCTTTACTGCATGGTAAGCTGTATCGTTTGGCTGCAGATTGAACTGGCCATCATTTACTGCTGTAAAGGCATTTCTTTGAAATACAACATCCTGAACTGTATCAGGAAATTCATTGGAATCTACCCTGTTTAAAATCACTGATGCCACTGCAACTTGTCCCTGGTAACTCTCACCCCGGGATTCACCATAAACAACATGAGCCATCATCTCGATTTCCTGAATAAGCTTCGATGTCTGCGGGCCAACGCCTCCAATCGGTTCAAGTCCAAAATCTCTTTGAAGTTGCTTCACTGCTTCAGTAGTGATTGGCCCATAGTATCCGGTTGTCTGGGTATTAAAATAGCCGAGTTTCTTCAAAATGGATTGAACATATGTAACATCTGATCCAACTGACCCCATTCCAATGCTCGCTGCCTGAGCTCCTGGCTGGCCAAAACCAACAATTGCAAAAATGACGGATGCTGCTGCCAGACTCTTTATGTACTTCTTCAAACTCTCCACTCCCATTTCCATTTAACTTGTATGTATGATCATTTCCAGTGGCCTAACCAAATGCACCTCCTTTTTCATATCCATATACATTTCCCTGTTGTGCAAATGGAAAAACTCGTACAAAAGAATGTAAAATGACACTGGTACAATTTTCATAGTCCCGTATCTTTTTTCATCAAATTATCGTTATTAGGAAATATTGAAAAAAATATTTAGCTTTACGAAGGTTTATAATTATCGGATAATTATGGAGAAGTAAAAAATAATCGAAACCGAGAGGCAAAGGAAATGTGGAGAAATAAGAATGTCTGGATTTTATTGACCGGCGAGTTTATAGCCGGGTTAGGACTATGGCTTGGAATCATTGGAAACCTTGAGTTTATGCAGGAACAAATTCCTTCTGACTTTTTAAAATCACTGTTGCTTGCTGCTGGATTACTGGCTGGGATTGCAGTCGGACCTCTTGCAGGAAGATTGACAGACCAATACAGCAAAAAGACTGTCATGCTGATATCAGGTTTCGTACGAATCATCAGTGTCGTTTTTATGCTGATTGCCATTCAAACCAGTTCAGTATGGTGGATGCTTGTGTTCCTTGTGTTATTGCAAATATCTGCCGCATTCTACTTTCCGGCACTCCAGGCAGCAATCCCGCTTGTCGTTAGTGAGAAGGACTTATTGCAGCTGAATGGAGTCCATATGAATGTGTCCACGTTGTCTCGTATCATTGGGACTGCCGCTGCAGGACTTTTGCTTGTGGCCATTCCTTTGAATGCTGTGTATCTCCTTTCGATGGCTGCCTACATCGTCCTGTTCGGACTGACCTGGTTTTTACAGTTTGATGAAAACAAAAAGGCCTCTGCAGTCAAAGATGGTCAGCCAAAACAAGGGTTCAAAGACGTGTTCCCTATCATCGTCAAGCTGCCGATTGTGATGATGACCTTGATTTTGACCTTGATTCCGCTTATTTTCCTGGGCGGCTTCAACCTGGTTGTCATCAATATAAGTGAGCTGCAGGACAGTACTGCCATCAAAGGCTGGATTTATACCGCCGAAGGTCTCGCCTTCATGAGCGGCGCATTTTTGATCAAACGTATCAGCTATAAATTTTCACCATATAAAATTTTGTTTGCTAGCTCGATGCTGATCGGCTGGTCGCAATTGATGCTCTATTTTGCCAACCAGCCAGTTCTTACAATCATCGCCTTCCTGCTGTTTGGATTTTCAGTAGGCTGCTTCTTCCCGACAGCCGCTACCATCTTTCAGACTAGAGTGCCTAAAGATTTTCATGGCCGTTTCTTCTCGTTCCGGAATATGATGGACCGCGTCTTCTTCCAGGTCGTCCTGTTGATGACCGGATTCCTTCTCGATGCAGTCGGACTCCAGAATATGAGCGTCATGTTCGGTGCATTGTCAATCGTGATGACCACAATCTTTTTCATAAGGTCGCGCAATTTAAGAGCAAGCGCGGAAACCGAGCAAAGCGCGAGGTCGTAAATCATTGTAAAAGCTGCCACTTGAAGCTGGCAGCTTTTATTTACGGCATAAAAAGAGTTAGTAAAACAGGAGATGCAGCCTATTAACTTTATGACGGACACTTTTCTTC
>NZ_BASE01000047.1 GCF_000813125.1 Mesobacillus selenatarsenatis SF-1 | reverse complement strand
CCGCGGCTTTTACCGCTGTTTTGTCTGAACATGGCCCTACTTCGGACATTAGCCTAGGCTTCCACCGCTGTTTTGTCCGAACATGGTGCTACTTCAGACATTTACGGAGTTTCCAAGCTCTGTTTTGTTCGAACATGGCCCTACTTCAGGCATTCGCATAAACATTTAGCCCTTACTTATCCGAACCGGCATCCGCTTAGAACATAAAAAAAGCGTGAAATCCCTCAGGAGTGATTTCACGCTAAAATAAATAATTTGGTTTTTTAAACGCAATCCTATCTTAAGCTTGAAAGCTATTTAAAGTTAATTAATTCAGGTTCCAGTTCTTGACCATCTCATTGACGATTTCAAAAGAGTTCTTGGAGGCGAGTTTCGTGAATTCCAGGAAGTTCATGTCTGCGGAGCCATCTGCCTGGTCCGACATTGACCTAATGATCACGAATGGAATGCTGTTCATGCTGCATACCTGTCCAACGGCTGCCCCTTCCATTTCGGTACAATAACCATTAAGCTCCTCATGAAGGAATTTCACTTTATCTCGATCGGCGATGAATTGGTCGCCTGATAAAATCCTTCCGCTGACGATTTTCTTATCATCTACAATTTCTTTGCTCGCTGTAATCGCCAAATCCACCAGTCGCTCATCAGCTTTAAATACAGATACTTCTGTATAAGGGATTTCCCCTAGCTTGAAGCCTAATGCACGTACGTCCATATCGTGCTGTACACAATCAGTTGAAACGACGATATCACCTATTTTCAAATCGGGGTTAACAGCACCGGCAACACCAGTAAACACAATATTGGACGCAGCGAATTCATCAATCAAAATTTGTGTACATACGCTTGCGTTAACTTTCCCGACCCCTGACTTACAAAGCACAACGTCATACCCGTTGAAAGTGCCGACATAAAAGGTGATCCCTGCTTTCCTTTTTTCTTCATAGTCTTTCATTGCGTCGAGGATATGCTGAATTTCTTCATCCATTGCTCCTATAATACCAATTCTGCTCATTAATCTTACCTCCGTCGTTCTTACTAAAAATTTATTTTCTGTGGATCGTTCCTTCAATGCCTTTTTCATAAAGGCTTCTACTCTCTATGTAAAAAATTACGAAAGGAGTTTCGACATTCTGTTAGCTTCAAAAAGTACTTTTTCTTCATCAATCGTTTTGAACTGCCCATTATCTAATATTTTTTTCCCTGGACATAGACATCCTTGACATCCCTTCCAGATCCGGAATAAACAAGATGGGATACTGGATTATGCTTAGGATAAAAGAATGACTGATTGGCGTTCACAACAATAAAATCTGCATCTTTGCCAACTTCCAGCGATCCAATCCGTTTTTCAAGCCAAAGAGATTCTGCTCCCTGGATGGTCGCCATTCTTAAGGCTTGCTGGGCAGTTATTACAGTTGCATCCCTTGCTACTCCTTTATGGATTGTCGCCGCAGCTTTCAGTTCTTCAAATAAATCCAGATTATTGTTTGAAGCGACGCTATCTGTACCAAGGCTTACTGTAACTCCCTTTTCGAGCATTTTGCCAATCGGGGCAATTCCACTGCCCAACTTGAGATTACTGATCACATTATGAGATACTTTCACATCTTTTTCTGCAAGGATTTCAATATCCTCTTCGCTCACATGGACAGCATGTGCCACCAATGATGGCCGGTACAAAAAAACCAAGGTTGTTCAGGTGCACTACTGGTGTTGCACCAAAGTCCTCGATATTCTTCTCTACTTCAAATTTCGTTTCAGACATATGCGTGTGCAGTGGTACGTTCAGTTCGACTGATTTATCAATGATTTGTGAGATATACTCTGGTGAGCAAGTATAAGGAGAATGCGGTGACAGCATAGTCGTAATACGGCCACCGGCGCCATTATTCCAGCTTTTCGCAAAATCTGCCGCTTCCTTCAGCTTGCTCTGTCGAAGCTCATCAGAACCAAAGCCAATCACACCGCGGCAAAGTACGCCACGAATTCCTGCTTCCTCAACCGCCTTTGCAATCTCTTCCATATTGTCATACATATCCACAAAAGTCGTTGTACCTGTACGGATCATTTCAAGGATAGAAAGCTTGGCACCCCATTTTGCATGCTCAGATGTGTATTTTGCTTCAAGCGGCCAAATTTTTTCTTCCAGCCATGTTTGCAAATGTAAATCATCCGCATACCCTCTCAGCAAAGACATTGGTGTGTGTCCATGTGTATTGACCAGGCCTGGAAGGAGAATATTTCCTTTTAAATCTACTTTTTCATCATAAGAAGCAAAATCTTCAGGTGTTGCTCCCACATAAATGATTTTTTCATCTTCAATACCAATAGCGCCATTTTCAATCACTTCATTTTTTGGGTTACTCGTAATGATGGTTCCGTTGTATAATAACTTTCTTGCCATATTAATCTCTCCTATGTAAAAACACTTGAGCATATTTGTACTAACTAGAATTCGGTGTAAAACGTTGAAATATGCTTATCGTTTTAATTTATCAAAAAATGTTTTATTTTTATAGAGAATTTGCTATTTTTATTTGTAAAGCACTACAGAGACTATTTTAACAAAACTACATAAAGGGAGCTAAATTAATGAATTTCCATTTCGATTTAATTGAAGATAAGGTTGAATTTTTTGAAGCTATCGATTTGAAAACTCTGGAACAAAAAATAAATAAACAGATTGAAATTAATAAGGCGATCATGCTGGCTGTCCATCATATATCACATCAAATGCATTTAGATGAAAAAGGACGGCTGTTCTATTCAGCTGTTGTCCACTTCAAAGCAAAATAAGAAAAGCGTAAGCGCCTTGGTCAGCCCCGACAAGCGGTGGAGGGCCGACCGGTGAAGTCGTTCTTTGACTTCATTGGGCGGACCGAAATCGAAATGTGTAGCCGACTGCCCAG
>NZ_BASE01000048.1 GCF_000813125.1 Mesobacillus selenatarsenatis SF-1 | reverse complement strand
CCTAGAAACTTCGAAACTTCAACTCCGCCGGCAGAAGCAAAAAGCGCTTCTTTGTCGGAGTCTCCAGTTTCTGCGTTTCTGGGCAGTCGGCTATACATTTCTATTTCGGTCCTGCCAATGAAGTCAAAGAACGACTTCACTGGTCGGCCCTCCGAGCACACGATGTTCTAGACCCGCCAGCCACAGGACGTGGCGTTTTTTGGCGGGCAGCGCTTGTCGGGGCTGAACAAGGCGCTTGCGCTTTTTGTTCTTCCAAGCTATGTGAATATGAATAGGAATATACTTCTGTTCATGCTATATTACATTTAAATAACAATATCTTTAAAAACTGTTCTTAAGTTTAGAATATAGTAGAATAGGGTAAAACCGGGGAGTGCCTTTTTTATAGGCTCCTTTTCACAATTCTTATTCACATCACGCAATCCGGAAAAACCTGGTGTGTAAATGCATGCGTGATGGACGCGATTAAAAAAGAGATAAGTTGTTGAGGTGTGGAAAATGAAGATTGCAGTTAGCGGCGGCGGTACAGGTGGGCATATTTACCCTGCGCTCGCACTTATAAGGGAAATTAAAAAAAAGGATGAAAAAGTCGAGTTTCTTTACATAGGGACAGAAAAAGGGCTCGAAAGCAAGCTCGTGCCCAGGGAGAACATCCCGTTTAAATCCATACATATTACAGGGTTCAAACGAAAGATTTCATTTGAGAACGTAAAAACAATCCTGCGGTTCCTAAAAGGTGTCAGGGACAGTAAAAAAATGCTCAAGGAATTCAAGCCAGATGTGGTCATTGGCACTGGGGGCTATGTTTGCGGTCCTGTGGTCTATGCGGCTGCGAAAATGGGCATACCTACAATTGTCCATGAACAAAACAGCGTTCCAGGTTTGACGAATAAATTCCTTAGCCGTTATGTTGATAAAATCGCGATTTGCTTTGAAGAAGCTAGGGAATTCTTCCCTGAGCAAAAGGTTGTGTTGACGGGTAACCCTAGAGCATCTGAGGTACTGGGGCAAGATGGAATCAAAGGCAGATTGTCTGCCGGATTAAAGCTTAAAATTCCTACTGTGCTTATTTTTGGCGGTAGCAGGGGTGCCAGGCCAATTAATGAAGCGGTCGTTAAAAGCCTTACTGAATTAAGCGGTAAATCATATCAAGTGTTATATGTTACGGGCGATGTTCATTTTGAAGATGTCCAGAAGGAAGTTGAACTTGTCGGTAATCCGGAAAATGTCATCATCAAACCATTTATTCACAATATGCCCGAGGTGCTATCCGGTGTTGATTTAACTGTAGCAAGGGCAGGAGCGACTACCCTGGCTGAACTTACTTCATTGGGGATTCCCAGCATACTGATTCCGAGCCCATATGTAACCGACAATCATCAAGAAAAAAACGCACGAGCATTAAGCGAAAACGGAGCAGCACGGCTGCTGCATGAAAAAGATCTTACAGGGCCTAAGTTGGTCGAAAGTATTGACCACATACTGGGCAATGAAGAGAAGCTGGCACATATGAAAAAGGCGGCAAAAAAACTAGGCATACCTGACTCAGCCCAGAGACTGTACCGTCTTATGGAGGAACTGGCGAAAAAGTAGCCTATAGGCATGCAGCTGCATAAAATGGTCAAAATAGCTGTATCGTGAAAGGAAGGTAATTATGAAGGATCTAGCTAACAAACTTAGGGAATTGAACATCGGTTCTGTAAAGGAAAATGAACCGCTGGCAAACCATACATCAATGAAAATTGGCGGACCTGCTGACATACTTATTGAACCTTCATCAATAGAAAATTTAAGAAAAGCGGTTGAAGTCATTAAGGATTCTGGTGTTGAATGGACCGTGATCGGCAGAGGTTCGAATCTCCTAGTTTCAGATAAAGGCATTGAAGGTGTTGTGATTAAACTCGGTTCCGGGCTTGATGATTTGGAGATCGATGGCACTAGAGTGACAGCTGGTGGAGGTCTTTCGCTAGTCAACTTTGCGATCACCATTAGCCGAAAAGGACTTTCAGGGCTTGAATTCGCTGGCGGAATTCCTGGGTCCATTGGCGGTGCGGTTTATATGAACGCAGGGGCCCATGGTTCTGATATCTCACAAATTCTGGAGAAAGCCTATGTGCTTTTTGAAGATGGCTCTCTTGAGTGGCTCGCTAACAAAGAAATGAAATTCTCTTATCGGACATCTGTCCTCCAGAAAGAGCGGCCAGGTGTAGTCGTAGGAGCCATTTTCCAACTTCAAGAAGGCAATAAGGATGAAATTGTGGCGGATCTTCAAAAAAACAAGGATTATCGCAAAGAAACCCAGCCATATAACTTTCCAAGCTGCGGCAGTGTCTTTAGGAATCCTCTTCCCAATTATGCTGGGAATTTAATCGAAAAATCAGGTTTGAAAGGCCATCAAATTGGCGGGGCACAAATTTCGGAGCTTCATGCGAATTTCATTGTGAACAAAGGAAATGCAAAGGCTGAGGATGTACTTGGTCTGATTCAGCATGTAAAGGATACTGTCCTTGATTTACATGGTGTGAAAATGGAGACAGAGGTAGAAATTATAGGTCGGAAATAGCAGGAAAGTGGTTCAAGCTGTCAAATTCTGTGATATAATAATTCATTAGATTAGGATGCTGTCCGGATAAGAAACGGCATGACAGATTCTCATGCCGTTGGTTCTTCTCTTATTTTGTGCTGTTGTACATACTTATTGTTTTCAATTCCAGGGAAAGCTTCTGATTCTAAATTTATTATAACGATGGCTTTAACCTGCAAGATCAAGAAAAAAGGATGTTATTCTTATTGGAAAAGGGTTCAGCCGATAAAGAGGGGATTGAAAATGGACAAGAGAAAAATCGTCTCAATTGAAGATCGGATTCCAAAGTTAAAACATCAAAGACGCAAGAAAGCTAATCGAAGGCTTATCATGCTTCTGGCTTTGTTTTTTATATTAATAGCCGGTGTTATCTATTTTCAGTCATCGCTAAGCAAGGTGAAAGAGATTACTGTTTCAGGAAATCAGTCCTATTCCTACGAGCACATCGTGGAAAAAAGCGGGCTAAGCTTCGAGTCAAATGTGTGGAAAATCGGCAAAGGCGAAGTTGAAGAAAAACTGGAGAAAATCCAGGAAATCAAACAAGCTACTGTGAACGTTAAGTTTCCGAATAAGGTCGCCATTGAGCTTGAAGAATATAGCAGGCTTGCCTACATTTCAAAGGGGAAGAATTTCTACCCGGTCCTTGAAAATGGAAATATTCTTGGAGAAAAGCAGATTGAAGAAATTCCTGTCAACGCGCCAATCTTAATAGGCTTTAAAGAAGGGAAGGTCCTGGATGAAATGATCGCTTCACTGGAGAAACTGCCTGAAGTTGTCATCAATTCAATCTCTGAAATTCACTCACAGCCAGTAAAGACGGATAAATATCTTGTTAAGCTGTATATGAATGACGGTTTCGAGGTAAATGCTACTCTCAGGACTTTTTCTGAAAAAATGGCACATTATCCTTCAATTGTCAGCCAGCTTGACCCTTCTAAAAAGGGTGTCATCGATCTCGAGGTTGGCTCTTATTTTAAAGCATATGAAGCAGAGGAAGCTGAGGAAGTTGAAATTGAAAAAGAAAGTGAACAGTAATCGTGTAATTCTTTCAATCGTTTTCCTGGTACTTGGCTTTATGGTCGCTTTTTCATTCCGTGTAACACAGGATGAGGGTGAAAAAGGCCAGGGCTTGACGGACAGGCAATGGGAAAAGCATTTAACTCTGAGAAACGATTTGATAGAAGAGGAAGAAAAAAACCGTGAGCTTCAAAAAGAGTTGAATGCCAAGCAGGAAAAGGTAAGGGAAATTGAGGCCAGCCTTTCCAAAGAAGCGCAGGTTTTCTTTAACATGGCTGAGGACGCTGAGAAATACCGTATGTTCCTTGGCAAGGTAGAGGTCAGTGGTAAGGGAGTAAAAGTAACTCTGGCTGATGGAGAATACGATCCTGATGAGGAGAATATCAATAATTATCTTGTCCACGAGCATCATGTGTTCAAGGTGATCAATGAACTGTACATTTCAGGAGCAGCAGCTATTTCTGTGAACGGGCAGCGAATTTCTCACAATTCATATATATTGTGTACAGGCCCCGTCATTACTGTTGATGGCTACCAGCATCCTGCCCCATTTGAAATCACTGCTATTGGTGACCCCGAGGTTCTTTCCTCCGCTCTCAATATTACCGGTGGGGTAAAAGATCAGCTTGTGAATGACCAAATTGTTTTTTCGTTAGAAGAAAAGGAAGATATTAAAATGGATCCGATTTTGGGGAAATGATGACGATCATCGCTTTTTTTCCAGAATACGAATGCCGTACATGAAATAGGTTAACAGGCTGTTTAGAATGGGATTGAATGAAAACCTCAAGAAATGGCCTAATAGAAAGCAAGGTGAATGCATTGGGCCGACCTAAGAATCTCAGCTTCAGTATTATAGCTGCAATTATTGGATTAATGGTCGCCATTCAGTTTCAAACCGTCAGGGAACCAGAAGTCAGGGATACACGTGACACTTGGCAGCTTCGTGAGGATTTAATGAAGGAGAAGGAATTACAGTCCAAGCTGCTTCTTGAAATCAGGTCTAATGAAGAAAAAATAGCTAAGTATGAAACTGAGCGGCAGCAAAGCAAGGAAGAGGTACTGCGGGAAACCCTCGCAGAATTGAAGGATGAGGCTGGACTGACCGAGGTCACCGGACCGGGGATAACTCTCTTGATTAAACCTGCTTTCAACTTGATTGTCGAAGGTGACAATCCGCCTTCGGTTTCTCCAGATATGCTTAAAAGGCTTTTGAATGAATTGAACCTGTATGGCGCGAAGCATGTTTCCATTGATGGCGAGAGGGTCATAAATACTACCGTCATCCGGGATATAAACAGGGTGACAAAAATCAATGGCCATTCTTTAAATCGTTTTCCTATTGAAGTTCGGGTAATTACGGAAAATGGAGATTCAGCTGAAAAGTTATACAATCGTATGAAGGTTTCCACGGTAGCCGAGGATTTTTTCATCGATAATCTAGAAGTGATAGTAAACAGGCCTGAGAGCACGCTGGTTGTACCTGCATATCAAGATACAATCAGGATCAGGTACATGGAACCCGTTAAAACAGACAAAGGGGGAGGCAACGGATAATGTGGCTTCCAATCATGGGGTTGGTCATCGGTGTAATCATTGGGCTATTGACCGATATCAAAATTCCTGAAGAATACTCCAACTATTTATCAATCGCGATCCTTGCAGCCCTCGATACTTTGTTCGGAGGGATCCGCGCCCAGCTGCAAAATATTTATGATGAAAAAGTTTTTGTATCAGGATTCTTTTTTAATATAGTATTAGCAGCAAGTTTAGCTTTTCTAGGTGTCCATCTTGGTGTAGACTTGTATTTAGCAGCAGTTTTTGCCTTTGGGGTAAGGCTGTTCCAGAATATAGCCGTCATCCGGAGAATAATATTGACAAAATGGTCAACAACAAGTGAAAAGTAGAAAAAAAAATGATATTTTAAAAGGGAAATATTTAATTGTGACGAATAAAGTAATGTAATTAAAAAATGAAACGCAATTAGATAGTGGCAAGAAATTGTTGTTCAAACACTAGGAATTGTTGAAGGAGGTGCCACAGAATGAACAGCAATGATATATATGTCAGTCTTGACATCGGTACATCCAGTGTGAAGGTAATCATTGGAGAAATGGTCAATGACACTTTAAATATAATTGGTGTTGGCAATGTAAAGTCCGAAGGGTTAAGAAAGGGCTCCATTGTTGATATAGATGAAACCGTTCATTCTATTAAAAGGGCAATCGAACAAGCTGAAAGAATGATAGGTTTAAAGATTAACCAGGTGATTGTAGGTGTCACCGGCAATCATGTTTCCCTGTTGCCATGCCATGGTGTGGTTGCAGTTTCCAGCGACAATCGCGAGATCACGAATGAGGACGTAGCGAGAGTCATTGATGCTGCACAGGTGGTATCGATTCCGCCTGAGCGAGAGATAATAGACGTGATTCCAAAGCAATTTATCGTTGACGGTCTTGATGAGATCAATGATCCAAGAGGCATGATCGGTGTTAGGCTTGAAATGGAAGGAACGATCATTACCGGATCAAAGACCATCTTACATAATACTCTTCGTTGTGTTGAGCGTGCTGGACTTGAAATCGTGGATATCGGCCTACAGCCGCTTGCTGCAGGAGCATTCGCGCTTTCAAAGGATGAAAAGAATATGGGTGTCGCGATGATTGATATCGGCGGCGGTTCATCAACTGTCGCTGTTTTTGAGAACGGACACTTAAGAGGTACATCTGTCATTCCGGTTGGAGGAGACCATATCACCAAGGACTTATCAATTGGTTTGCGCACGACAACTGAAGAAGCGGATAAATTGAAATTGAAGCATGGACATGCCTTTTATGACCATGCATCCGAAGAGGAAGTATTCGAGGTTTCAATCATCGGCAGCGACCAGCAGCAGCAGTTCAATCAGCTGGAAGTAGCCGATATCATTGAGGCAAGAATGGAAGAAATCTTCTCCCTTGTCCAGGATGAATTGAAACACATGAACATAAGGGACTTGCCGGGTGGTTTTGTCCTGACAGGTGGAACAGCCAATATGCAGGGTGTTCTGGAGCTTGCCCAGGATATTTTCCAAAGCAGGGTAAGAATCGCCATTCCGGATTACATTGGCGTAAGGGAACCCCAGTACACGACAGCAGTAGGCTTAATCCAATTTGCTTATAAAAACGCAAAATTAAAAGGAAAGAAAATGGAAGCAGCTTTTAGTGATTTAGAACCGAAAGAAAAGAGAGTTCAAAAACAGCCGCATCCAAAATCGAAGCCTGAGAAACAGTCTGAAGAAAAAGTCACCTCAAGAATGAAGAAATTTCTTGGCTACTTTTTTGAATAATCAGAGCTAACAGGAATTCGGCGAATTAGGAGGATTTGTCATGTTGGAATTTGATACAAATTTAGATTCACTTGCTACTATAAAAGTTATTGGTGTTGGCGGCGGCGGAAATAATGCGGTTAACCGAATGATCGAACACGGCGTACAAGGTGTGGAATTCATCGCGGTCAACACAGACGCACAAGCATTGAACCTTTCAAAAGCTGAAATCAGAATGCAAATCGGTGCGAAACTAACGCGTGGACTAGGCGCTGGCGCTAATCCTGAGGTCGGAAAGAAAGCGGCCGAAGAAAGCAAAGAACAAATCGAGGAAGTGCTAAAAGGCGCTGACATGGTATTCGTTACTGCCGGTATGGGCGGAGGAACAGGTACTGGCGCAGCTCCAGTTATCGCTCAAATCGCCAAGGACCTTGGAGCATTAACAGTGGGTGTAGTTACACGTCCATTTACATTTGAGGGACGCAAGCGTGCTGGACAGGCTGGCGGTGGAATCTCATCGATGAAGGAAGCAGTAGATACTTTAATTGTGATTCCTAACGACCGTTTGCTTGAGATTGTTGATAAGAGCACACCGATGCTGGAAGCTTTCCGTGAAGCGGATAATGTTCTGCGCCAGGGTGTCCAGGGTATTTCAGACTTGATCGCTACACCTGGTTTGATCAACCTTGACTTTGCCGATGTCAAAACAATTATGTCCAATAAGGGTTCAGCGTTGATGGGAATTGGTGTTGCTGCGGGTGAAAACCGTGCTACTGAAGCAGCTAAAAAGGCTATTTCCTCACCGTTGCTTGAAACTTCACTTGACGGTGCTCAAGGTGTTCTTATGAATATCACTGGCGGAACGAACCTTAGCTTATACGAGGTACAAGAAGCTGCTGACATCGTCGCCACTGCTTCAGACCAGGATGTAAATATGATCTTCGGTTCTGTCATCAATGAAAGCTTAAAAGATGAAATTATCGTTACGGTGATTGCAACTGGCTTCAATGAGGAAGTCGTCCAGCCTAAGCCGACAAGACCAGGTTTTGGAGGGCAGCAAAAGCCAGGTATGGGTGCTATCAAGCGCGAACAGCCTAAACGTGAAGAAATCCAGCAGGAAGCACCAAGAAGCAATCAATCTCCGCAGGGCGATGATGCTCTTGATATCCCAACATTCCTGCGCAATCGAAACAGAAGACGCTAATTTATACTTCAGCAGGGCATAGCCGAAATGGCTATGTCCTTTTTATGTATTTTTTAGAAATCTACTAAACAACATACTTTAGGAATATATGGCTACTAAAAATACAAGCATCATTTATTCCTAAAGTTAATAATCTGAAAATTGACAAAATCCGAAGGGAAAAGTGAAAATCTCTGTTGTTTTGGTGCCAGATTATGACACACTTCATAGGCCAATGACGATATACTTTTCCGTAACGGAATGATAGAGCAAGAAGCCAATCGGTGTTCATTTGCTTCAACAGTGGTTGCTAAGCTTTGCTCGGCGCTAAGTTGTTTTTTACCATCCAAAGTAGTTTGGGCGGTTTGCCAGATTGAACCGTTAAATAGCCGTTGGCATGCTTGATCATTTCAAGCAATAGGGATGAAGCTTCTGAATCTGAGTCTGGCCCAGCACTTTCAGCGGTCAAACAAGGCGTATGCGAATTCTGTACCTGTATAAGCGTTTAGAGTTTATACACTTAGATTAGTGTCTAGCTCCAGCGCCTAGCCAGTTTTCATCACTGAGAGTGCTTCTTCGAGTATCTTGCGAGAAGCGTTAGCTTTGAGCAGCTCGAGACGTTTGTCTAGTTTCGCCTCCTAGAAACGCCGAAACTTCAACTCCGGCGGCAGAAGCAAAATGCGCTTCTTTGTCGGAGTCTCCAGTTTCTGTGTTTCTGGGCAGTCGGCTACACATTTCGTTTACGGTCCGCCCAATGAAGTCAAAGAATGACTTCACTGGTCGGTCCTCCAACGCTTGTCGGGGCTGACCAAGGCGCTTGCGCTTTTCTTAGGAGGATGAGAGGTGAAGGTCTATCTGGATGTCATCTGGGCATTGAATTTATTATTTGATACGTTCCTTCTTTACTTGACTGCCATCATCCTGAAAAGACAGGTTAAGCTATGGCGGCTATGTGTGGGAGGGGCTATAGGTTCACTGCTCATTATATTATCAATTACTCCGTTTCATGCTGCAGCGGGGCACCCAGCGGGGAAACTGTTCTTTTCGATATTGATGGTCCTGGCAGCTTTTGGTTATAAAAGATTTCGTTTTTTCTTCAAGGCACTCATGACTTTTTATGTAACGACCTTTCTGCTTGGAGGCACTTTGACAGGAGTACATTACTTTATCCAATTTGATATGAACCTGGCATCGAATGTGGCCATGAACCATATTAAAGGGTTTGGCGATCCAATCAGCTGGCTGTTTGTATTGCTGGGGTTTCCGCTCGCCTGGCATTTTTCGAAGAGAAATATTGAACAATTCGAAATGACAAAGATTCAATATGAAGCACTGGCAACAGTTGAAGTGCAGTTCATGGAGATGGATTTTAACATTAAAGGATTGATAGATAGCGGCAACCAGCTTTATGATCCTATCTCAAAAATGCCAGTCATGATTTTATCCATAGCAGATTGTTTGGATAGTGTGCCAAGTGAAATCAAAAGAATTGCTGAAAATCCGGATTGTGTTTTGTCAGGTGAAGAAAACTTTTCGCAGCAGCTGGAAAATCGAATGAGAATCATTCCATGCAAGGTAGTCGGACAAGAGCATCAGTTAATCATTGCCTTTAATCCTGACAAGATCAAGATTAATACAGACGAAGGAACTTATATTGCAGAAAAGGGGTTAATATCTTTTACTGCGCAGGAACTTTCGGCTGATGGCAGTTTTCAATGTATTATCCATCCAAAAATGATGGCAGGGATGGCAAAACAAGAGCCAACGGTGAAGGTAAGCTAATATTACTATACTCAGAAATACATAATTTAGAAGGAGGACAATCAATGAAAAATTTGCGGCTTCGGATATCCTATTACTGGTATAAATTATTAATGAAACTGGGCTTGAAAACAGATGAAATATATTATATCGGCGGTAGCGAAGCGTTGCCACCTCCTTTAACGAAAGAAGAGGAAGAAGTGCTATTGAACAAACTTCCAAATGGGGATAAAGCGGCAAGGTCGATTCTCATCGAAAGGAATTTGAGACTCGTAGTCTACATCGCGCGTAAATTCGAAAACACGGGCATTAACATTGAAGACTTAATCAGTATCGGAACAATCGGATTGATCAAGGCGGTCAATACGTTCAATCCTGAGAAGAAAATTAAGCTAGCGACCTACGCTTCCAGATGTATTGAAAATGAAATCCTGATGTATTTGCGAAGGAATAATAAACTGCGGTCGGAGGTTTCCTTTGACGAGCCTTTGAATATTGATTGGGATGGAAATGAACTGCTTTTGTCCGATGTTCTTGGAACCGATGACGATATTATCACAAAGGACCTCGAGTCCAATGTGGATAAAAAATTGCTGGTTAAAGCGCTGCAGCAGCTTTCTGATCGTGAAAAGCAAATCATGGAATTGCGTTTTGGTCTAGGCAGTGGCGAGGAAAAGACGCAAAAGGATGTAGCGGATATGCTAGGAATTTCACAATCTTATATTTCACGTCTGGAAAAAAGAATCATCAAACGTTTGCGTAAAGAATTCAATAAAATGGTATAGCAGAAAAGTTTTCTATAAAAATTTTTTTCTCTCTGATAAAAGTGATAACTTGGCGGTTTTCCTGGCTGATTCTTCCTGAATTCAGTCCAGGCTTTAGGTAAATAGTGCATATTTTTCCTTCTTGCGGAGATACTGATTTTTGACAGCAGCTCCTGTGAGGAGGGAAAAGATTGACACGAAACAAAGTTGAAATTTGCGGTGTTGATACATCAAAGCTTCCCGTTCTTAAAAACGAGGAAATGAGAAAACTGTTTAGAGAAATGCAAAGCGGTGACATCACAGCAAGAGAGAAACTTGTGAATGGGAACCTAAGGCTTGTTTTAAGTGTAATCCAGCGTTTTAACAACCGGGGCGAGTTTGTTGACGATCTATTTCAGGTCGGATGTATAGGCCTTATGAAGTCCATTGATAATTTTGATCTGGGACAAAATGTTAAGTTTTCCACCTATGCCGTCCCTATGATCATCGGTGAAATTAGACGGTATTTACGAGATAATAATCCAATCAGAGTCTCACGCTCATTAAGGGATATAGCCTATAAAGCGCTTCAGGTCCGCGAAAGGCTGATGAGTGAGGCGTCAAGGGAACCAACTGCGGAAGAAATCGCCAAGGTTCTAGAGGTACCTCACGAGGAAATTGTCTTCGCTCTTGATGCGATTCAGGATCCCGTATCCTTATTTGAACCGATCTATAATGATGGCGGAGATCCAATCTATGTGATGGACCAGCTAAGTGATGAACGGAACAAGGATACAAACTGGATTGAAGAAATCGCCTTGAAGGAAGGTATGAGACGCCTGAATGAGCGTGAAAAGTTGATTCTAAGGAAGAGATTCTTCCAGGGTAAGACACAAATGGAGGTAGCCGATGAAATCGGCATCTCACAAGCCCAGGTGTCCCGTCTTGAAAAAGCAGCCATCAAACAAATGAATAAGAATATCCAAAGCTAAGCTGCCTTTTGGGCAGCTTTTTTATTTGCTTTATATAAGGGCATTAGGAAGTAGGACAACTTCATAAAAATCAAGATCCACTGAAGTAATTCATACATCTGTTTCCCCTTCATATATTTTATATAAGGGCTAATTAATGCCAAAGCGAAATCCGGAGGGATCTATATGGTTAAGGTGACAGAATTTCAAGTTAAAGATGTCGTTAATGTTTCGGATGGAAAAAGGCTTGGTAATATAGAGGATTTTGAAATCAATTTAAATACGGGTAAAATCGAGGCTGTTGTGATTGGGAGTTCAGGCAAGGTGCTGGGATTCTTCGGAAAGGAAGATGAGGTTGTGATTCCCTGGACAAATATCCTGAAAATAGGTGAAGATGTCATTTTAGTCCGGTATAAAGACAGCGGGGGATATCTGCAACAGAAAAGTGACGGTGATGAGTAACATCGTAATACTGTTGTAATGCGGTTTGTATGTGATAAACTATACAAAAACGTGTGAGGTAAAAATATGGAGCCATTCATCTTAGAAAGCCAGGAATATTTTAAAGTTAAAGAGTGGATGAAGTGTTATCCTGGACTTGAGGTTGGGTTCACGACGAAGAATGGTGGAGTGAGCCAACAGGATTCTTTTTCGGGTTTGAATTTCGGCTTTCATGTAGGAGACGAGCAGAATGCTGTTTGTGAAAATCGTCTCCTGCTGGCCGATAAGATCGAATTTCCTCTTTCCAGCTGGGTTGGAGCGGAACAAACTCATGATATCACAATCGTCAAAATTGGAAAATCAGATCAAGGAAGAGGCTCAACGACCTATGATACTTCTTTTTCAAGAACGGATGGCTTTTTGACAGAAGAGCAAGGGATCCTGCTGACACTTTGTTATGCAGACTGTGTACCGCTTTATTTCATTGAACCGGAGACCAGGCTGATCGGGGTCGCTCACGCTGGCTGGAAAGGCACTGTTCACGGTATTGCGGCGGAGATGGTCAGCAAATTTCAGCAAAATGGCGCAAAAACAGAAAAAATTTCTGCCATTATTGGCCCATCAATATGCAAAAAATGTTATATTGTTGATGAGAGAGTCATCAACTTAGTGAAAAATATACTAGATGGTGTCGATATATTACCATATAATCAATTTAGTGAAGGTCAATATTCTCTCGATTTAAAGGAATTGAACCGTCAGATCCTGTTAAAGGCAGGGGTGGAAGACGGGAATATACATGTAACCGATTATTGCACTAGCTGCCACAGTGAGCATTTCTATTCCCATAGACGGGATAAGGGTAATGCAGGCCGAATGATGGCTTATATCGGCTGGAAGGAGGATAGCCATCCATAATGAAAGTCAGAGAAAATCTGGAGGTTATCCAGAATCAAATAGCAGATGCCTGTAACAAAGCCGGGCGTAATCCAGAAGAGATCAAGATTATTGCGGTTACTAAATATGTTTCACCAGAACGGGCACAGGAAGCCATAGATGCCGGGGTCATCCATCTTGGTGAAAACCGGGATGAAGGACTCCTTGATAAAATTGGTCAAATAGAGGACAGGCCTGTATGGCATTTTATCGGTACGCTGCAAACGAGAAAAGTGAAAAACATCATTGAGCATGTTACATATATCCATTCATTGGACAGGCTGTCACTTGCAAAGGAAATCAATAAGCGATCCGATTCAAAAGTGAGATGTCTGATCCAGGTCAATGCATCCGGCGAAGAGAGCAAGCATGGGTTAAAACCGGATGATGTCATTGGTTTTGTACAAGAACTGAAGCAGTTTTCCAATATTGAAATCAGCGGATTGATGACGATGGCCCCTTTAACAGAGGATGAGCAATTGATCAGGGATTGCTTCAGGACAATGAAAAGGCTGCAAGCAGATATACAATCGCGGAAACTTGAATTTGCACCATGTAATGAACTGTCAATGGGAATGTCTAATGACTTTCAAATAGCTGTTGAAGAAGGATCAACAATGGTGCGTATTGGCACTGCCTTGGTAGGCAATGAATCGGAGGTGCATTAATATGAGCTTAAAATCAAAAATTAAGACATTTTTTTTCCTGGAAGATGAATATGACTATAATGATGAGGAAATGCTCGAGGAAGAAGCGGAGCCTTTCAAGCCCAATAAACAGCCTGTTCAGCAAAAGCAGAATGTGGTAAGCCTGCAGAGCGTGCAAAAGTCTTCGAAAGTGATCCTGATGGAACCTAGAATGTATGCGGAAGCACAGGATATTGCTGATCATTTAAAAAATCGCCGGGCAGTCGTCGTGAACCTGCAGCGCATCGAACAGGATCAGGCAAGGCGTATCGTAGATTTCCTCAGCGGAACAGTCTATGCGATCAGCGGGGATATCCAGCGGATCGGCATGAATATCTTCTTATGTACCCCGGATAATGTGGAAGTAACAGGAAATATTTCTGAGCTGATGCAGGAGCGGGATTACCAAGAGTCGAGGTGGTAGAGTAAATGGATTTAGTAATAGGTATAATAGCACAGGTAGTCAGTCTTTATCAGTGGGCCCTGATTATTTATATTTTCATGTCATGGTTCCCTAATGCAAGAGAAACAACAATCGGACAATTTTTAGCTCGTATTTGCGAACCTTTCCTGGAGCCTTTCCGCAGGATTGTTCCATCTATCGGCATGATAGACATTTCGCCAATCGTTGCTTTCCTAGTGTTGCGTTTTGCTGTCAGCGGATTATATCAGCTGGCTGCATGGTTTTAATAGTAATTAATTCTTCTCATGCAGGGTCTGAAATAGACCCTGCATGTTTTCTATCAAGGTAATAAAAAAAGGAGTACATAAATGTCTATTTACCAGCATTTCCGTCCCGAGGAACGGGAATTTATCGATCAAGTGATTAACTGGAAAGAATATGTTGAGCAAAATTATGCTCCGAAATTGACTGACTTCCTGGATCCGAGGGAGCAGCAAATTTTATCCACTGTCATCGGCAAGCATCCTGATGTAAAATGGGAGTTGTTTGGCGGTGCGCCGGGTGTCGAGAGAAAACGGACACTTTTGTTTCCTGAGTATTTGAATGCTAAGGAAGAGGATTTCCAGGTAAGGCTCTTTGGAATAGATTATGCAAAGAAGTTTGTGAATATTGAACACCGTCAAGTTTTGGGCAGCCTGATGTCCCTCGGATTAAAGCGCGGGAAATTTGGAGATATCCTGATTGACGGGGATAACGTACAATTTTTTGCAGCTGAGGAGATCGCTGATTATATCCGCGGCCAATTAGAATCGATTGGAAGGGCATCAATTGGCTTGTCTGAGCTTCCGCTTGAAAATGCTGTAGGTATTGCTGAAGAATGGAATGAAATGACCACTACCGTATCGTCAATGCGACTGGATACCGTCATGTCCGCACTGTTCAATATCTCAAGGCAAAAATCACAGCAGATCATCCAGCATGGCCAGGTTAAGGTCAATTGGACAGGTATTGAAAATACTGCTTTTGAATGCGGTGAAGGGGATGTCATTTCCGCACGTGGTTACGGGCGTGCGAAAATTATCACAATTGAAGGGAAAACAAAAAAAGATAAATATCGAGTTATTGCCGGGAGAAAAAAATAATTATATAGTAATAGAAGAAGGATTTTTAGTTTATTTGTCGAATCATAGCTTTAAGTACATAAAGGATTATAACTTAATGGGAGGTGGCGTCATGCCTTTAACGCCGTTAGATATACACAACAAAGAATTCAATAAGGGATTTCGCGGGTATGATGAAGATGAAGTGAATGAGTTTCTTGACCAGGTGATCAAGGACTATGAACTAATTATCCGTGAAAAAAAGGAAATGGAAGAAAAGCTTAATGAAATGAATTCCAGGCTTGGCCATTTTACAAATATAGAAGAAACCTTGAATAAATCAATTATAATCGCGCAGGAAGCTGGGGAAGAGGTCCGCCGCAACGCGCAAAAGGAAGCGAAGCTGATCGTCAAGGAAGCGGAAAAGAACGCTGACAGGATCATCAACGAATCCTTATCCAAGGCACGTAAAATCGCTCTGGAAATTGAAGAATTGAAGAAGCAGTCAAAAGTATTCAGGACAAGGTTCAAGATGCTGATTGAGGCACAGCTTGATATGCTGAACACCGATGATTGGGATCATCTGCTTGAATATGAATTGGATTCAACAGAATTGAAGGCTGCTGCAAGAGAAGAAGAAGATTCACTGGCTTGACGCGAGGCCGTTATTTCGCATATAATTTCATAACAAAGTGCAATACATGACAGAAACGATGACAGGGACAGTATGGCGTTCCAGTTGCTTGCTTTTCAGCGAAATGGGGAAGGTGGAAGCCCATTGCAAGCGGATAGCCAGAAAATCACCCGATAGTTCCGAGCTGAACATCCTTTTAGGATCAGTAAGCATAGGCGTGACATTCGCGTTAAGAATGCTAAGAGGACAGGATAATGAATCCTTGTCTATTTAGGGTGGTACCGCGGGAATTATAACCTTCTCGTCCCTTTTCAGGGATGAGGAGGTTTTTTTATTTTCATCGCCGTTTACTGACATGTTGTTGCAACGGTAAAAATAGGAGGAACAATAGAATGGAGTACAAAGATACTTTGCTCATGCCGAAGACCGAGTTTCCAATGCGCGGAAATCTCCCGAACAGGGAACCTGAGATCCAGGCAAAATGGGAAGAAATGAATATTTATGAAAAGGTTCAAAAGCACACAGAAGGACGCCCGCTGTTCATCCTGCATGACGGACCTCCATACGCTAATGGAGATATCCATATGGGCCACGCACTTAATAAGATCCTCAAGGATTTTATCGTCCGTTATAAATCAATGAGCGGTTTTTGTTCGCCATATGTACCTGGCTGGGACACTCATGGCTTGCCAATCGAGCAGGCATTGACGAACAAGGGTGTAAAACGCAAGGAAATGACTGTAGCTGAGTTCAGGAAGCTATGTGAAGAGTATGCCTATGAGCAAATCAACAACCAGCGCGAACAGTTCAAACGTCTTGGTGTTCGCGGAGACTGGGAAAACCCTTATATCACTTTAAAGCCAGAATATGAAGCACAGCAAATCAAAGTATTCGGCGAAATGGCCAAAAAGGGATATATCTACAAAGGCAAAAAGCCTGTTTACTGGTCCCCGTCAAGTGAGTCTGCACTTGCTGAAGCTGAGATTGAATATCAGGATAAACGTTCTGCTTCGATCTATGTTGGCTTCCCTGTACAAGACGGAAAAGGAGTTGTTGACCAGGATGTTGAGATCATCATCTGGACAACAACTCCATGGACGATTCCTGCAAATCTTGGAATCTCCGTCCACCCTGAACTGACATACGTTGTCGTAGAAGCTGATGGAAGGAAATTCCTGGTTGCTGAAGAGCTACTAGAAGCAGTTACAAGTGAAATCGGCTGGGAAAATACTTCAACAGTTAAGAAAGTTGCAGGTAAAGAGCTGGAAGGTGTCCTTGCAAAACATCCAATATACGACCGCACTTCACTCGTCATGCTTGGCGAGCACGTGACAACCGATGCTGGTACAGGGTGTGTTCACACTGCGCCAGGACACGGGGAAGATGACTTCCATGTTGGCCAGAAGTACGGCCTTGAAGTTTTATGCCCTGTAGATGATAAGGGTGTTATGACAGCTGAAGCAGAAGGCTTTGAAGGACTATTTTATGATCAGGCTAACAAGCCAATCACAGAAAAGCTTGAAGAAGCTGGTGCTTTACTGAAGCTAAGCTTCATCACGCACTCCTACCCGCATGATTGGAGAACGAAGAAACCTGTAATCTTCCGTGCTACAGCACAATGGTTTGCCTCTATCAAAGATTTCCGCGGTGAATTGCTAAAAGCCGTAGAAGAAACTAAATGGGTCCCAGCATGGGGTGAAACAAGACTGTTTAATATGGTCCGTGATCGCGGTGACTGGTGTATTTCGCGTCAGCGTGCATGGGGGGTTCCAATCCCAGTATTCTATACTGAAAACGGGGAAGAAATCATTACGGACGAAACAATCGACCATGTCTCAAATCTTTTCCGTGAGCAAGGCTCTAATATCTGGTTTGAAAAAGAAGCTAAAGAATTGCTACCTGAAGACTTTAGCCATCCTGGCAGCCCCAATGGGAAATTCACAAAAGAAACGGACATCATGGATGTTTGGTTCGACTCTGGCTCATCACACCAGGCAGTGCTTGTAGAGCGTGATGACCTCCAGCGCCCTGCAGACCTTTATCTTGAAGGATCTGACCAATACCGCGGCTGGTTCAACTCATCATTATCAACAGCAGTTGCAGTAACAGGCAAAGCTCCTTATAAAGGTGTCCTGAGCCACGGTTTCGCACTTGATGGCGAAGGCCGCAAGATGAGTAAATCAATCGGTAACGTTGTAGTTCCTTCGAAGGTTATGAACCAGTTGGGTGCGGATATCCTGCGTCTCTGGGTTGCATCCGTAGATTATCAATCAGATGTACGTGTCTCTGACGCAATCCTGAAGCAGGTTGCTGAAGTTTACCGTAAGATCCGTAACACGTACAGATTCTTGCTTGGCAATCTTTCTGATTTCAACCCTGAAACGGATGCAGTACCATTCGAGCAGCTGCGCGAAGTTGATCAGTTTATGCTAGTGAAGCTGAACAAATTGACCAAATATGTGCGCAATGCATATGACAATTATGAGTTTGCAGGCGTCTACCATGCGGTAAACAACTTCTGTACTTTGGATCTAAGCTCATTCTATCTTGATTTTGCAAAGGATGTCCTTTATATCGAAGCTGCAGACAACGCTGAGCGCCGCGCAATTCAGACTGTATTGCATGAAAGTTTGCTCACTTTGGTTAAGCTGACTGCACCAATCCTTTCGCACACTGCAGATGAGGTTTGGGCATTCATCCCATCAGCTAAGGAAGACAGCGTCCAGCTTACAGATATGCCTGAAGCCAAGGAAATCGCAAATGCAGAAGCACTTGAAAACAAGTGGAATGCGTTCATGAAGCTTCGAGACGATGTCCTAAAGGCTCTTGAAGAAGCAAGGAATCAGAAGGTCATCGGTAAGTCACTGACTGCAAAAGTGTCCCTATACGTAAACGACAGCACAAAAGAGCTCTTGGATTCAATCTCTGAAAACTTAAGCCAGCTGTTCATTGTTTCAGGGTTCGAAGTGGCAGGAAGCTACGACCAGGCTCCTGACAACGCGATCAAGCTTGAAAATACAGCGATTGTTGTTACAAAAGCTGAAGGCGAAACATGTGAGAGATGCTGGGTTGTCACACCAGAAGTCGGCAAGGTTGAAGAACACCCAACATTATGTGAACGCTGTGCAACTGTTGTAAAAGAAAATTACTAAGCATCCACTTGAACTCCGGAATTTTATCCGGAGTTCTTTTTTTTGCCAATTATCATCCTGCTTGGGAAATCCTGCAGTACATGTAAAAAGTTTAGCTGAGTCAGCAAATTGTTACGGGAAATAATAGCTGTAAACAGGAACGGGGGCAGATATATGGAAGGTAATCTTGATTACATTTACAATGAGCTCCGCGAAACGAGAACAGAATTGTTAGCGTACCTGAATCACGGCCAGAAAGATGAGAGGATTTTGCAATACATTGTTGATGAATTAAACGATATAGAAACTGCATTGGAGAAAATGGAATTTGGTGAGTATGGGAAGTGTGAAATATCCGGAGAATATTTACCCTACGAGTTTTTGCAGAGAATTCCTACAGCTAGATCAGCGAGTGAATTGGAGCAAATAGAACAATACTGTCGTAAGCCCATCTATTCGTAAGTTTTTGGGTCTTAGAAAAAGAGGTGGCACAATAAGTAAACTAAAGCTGAGAATTGGATGAAATCTACTGGAAAAAATCATTGATAATTTCCAAGTCGCCAATAAAAATCGATTATCGCCAATAAACAGCTCAATTTCGCCAATAAAATTATATTATCGCCAATAAAAATCGAAAATCGCCAATAAAAAAATTTTTATCGCCAAATAAACCATTTTAACCAGTTCAGTTATTGTTAAAATCATGATCCTAAACCACTATTTTTAGTTAGAACATTTCTTTTAGTAGGTGTTTTTTTACTAAAACTTATAATATCTGTCGTTTTAAACTTATATGTGCTAAAATTCAAAGGTAATGAATTGATGTGGAGGTTACCTTTGTGTTTTATTACATAATTGCACTGTTTGTTATTTTGCTTGACCAGGTTACTAAATGGTTTATTGTCAAAAACATGGAACTTGGAGAGAGCATAAAGGTCATAGAGAATTTTTTGTATATTACTTCGCACCGTAACCGTGGTGCTGCATGGGGAATCCTGCAGGGACAAATGTGGTTCTTCTATGTCATTACCATTATCGTGGTAATTGGCCTTGTCGTCTATATTCAAAAAGCAGCTAAGGGCAAACTTCTGCTGGGTGTTTCGCTTGGTTTCATGCTGGGCGGGGCGATTGGGAATTTTATCGACAGGGTATACCGAAAGGAAGTTGTTGATTTCATCAACACATATATTTTCGGATACGATTTCCCTATTTTCAATATCGCGGATTCTGCGCTGGTGATCGGTGTAGGATTATTGATGATTGACATGATCAGGGAAGAGAGAGAGGCGAAAAGAAAAGCTTATGGAGAAAATGGAACACATCATCAGTGAGGAACAGGCTGGTGACAGAATAGATAAAGTAGTTTCGACACTTGATGCAGATTGGTCGAGGAGCCAGGTGCAGCAATGGATCAAGGATGGCAGCGTTCTTGTAAATGGAGCTCAAGTCAAAACAAATTATAAATGCAGCTTGAATGACAAGCTGGAAATCACCATTCCGGAGCCAGAAGTGCTAGATGTAATTGCTGAGGAAATGGACCTTGAAATTTATTATGAGGACGCAGATGTTCTTGTTGTGAACAAACCCAAAGGAATGGTCGTCCATCCAGCGCCTGGACATTTGACTGGGACGCTTGTTAACGGGCTGATGGCGCATTGCAAGGATTTATCAGGCATTAATGGCGTTCTCCGCCCGGGGATCGTCCATAGGATTGATAAGGATACATCTGGACTCTTGATGGTTGCTAAAAATGATATGGCACACGAGAGCCTGGTAAACCAGCTCGTAGCCAAAAGTGTTACTCGCAAATACAAGGCACTCGTTCATGGAATTATCCAGCATGATCATGGGACAATCGATGCTCCGCTTGGGCGCGATCAAAAAGACCGCCAGAGTATGACAGTAGTCGATAATGGCAAACATGCTGTCACACATTTTAATGTAATCGAACGTTTAAAGGACTTTACTTTTGTTGAGTGCCAGCTCGAGACAGGCAGGACGCACCAAATTCGTGTCCATATGAAATATATCGGCTATCCGCTCGCCGGAGATCCAAAATACGGTCCGAAAAAGACGCTAGATATCGGCGGACAGGCACTGCATGCTGGTCTGCTTGGATTTGAGCATCCAAGGACTGGAGAATATCTCGAGTTTGAAGCTCCTCTGCCGGAGTTTTTCGTAAAGCTTTTAAATGATTTAAGAGAAAATGATTGACAAAATTCAACATGTATTTTAAGATGACTATAGTTTAATAAGTCCTTTAAAGACAGTCCCGTGAGGCTGAGAAGGAAACGGATTTGCAGGCAGGCATATGATGTATGTTCTGATGCATGCTAACACCACACGTTTACCCTCTTGCCGATACAGACAAGAGGGTTTTTTACTGGTCCGTTTTCAATCATAGACAGAGAAGGAGTGAAAACAAATGGCTGAAAAAGCGGTTGTGCTTGACAACCAGGGAATCCGCAGGGCACTGACGAGGATTGCCCATGAAATCATCGAAAGAAACAAAGGGATCGAAGACAGCGTCATTGTCGGTATCCGTACCAGAGGAATTTATATCGCCCAAAGGTTGGCGGAAAGAATCCGTGAGATCGAAGGAGCAGATATCCCGGTTGGTGAGCTTGATATCACCCTGTATCGCGATGACTTGACGAAGAAGACGGATGACCAGGAGCCTGAGGTAAAAGGATCGGATATCCCGGTCGACATCTCGAATAAAAAGGTGATTCTGGTGGATGATGTCCTTTACACAGGCAGGACAGTCCGTGCGGCGATGGATGCATTGATTGACATCGGCCGGCCGGCGACCATCCAGCTTGCTGTGCTGGTCGACAGAGGACACAGGGAGCTGCCGATCAGGGCGGACTTTGTAGGGAAGAACATACCGACATCAAGCTCGGAAAGAATCGTCGTCGAGCTTCAGGAAGTAGATGAAGAAGAACGCGTAAGCATTTTTGAAAAATAAATAATGCCCTTTTAAATGCAGTCCAGAGAGGCTGAAAAGGGGGAACACATCGCTGATGGCTTTGTGCGGGTTTTTTAACCCTTACCCTCTTTGTATCTACTGGCAAAGAGGGTTTTTGTTTTTAAAACAGAGAGGGGAATAAATATGAACAAACCGATCCTAGATATTAAAGATGTACCATCACCATTCCAATGGTTCACACTTAGTATTCAGCACTTATTCGCCATGTTTGGCGCGACAATCCTTGTACCTTACCTGGTCGGCTTAAGTCCGGCAATCGCTTTGATTTCAAGCGGACTTGGAACGATAGCTTTCCTGATCATCACAAAATTCCAGGTTCCGGCTTACCTAGGTTCATCCTTCGCTTTCATCGCTCCTGTCATAGCAGCCAAAGCAGGCGGCGGACCTGGTGCCGCAATGATTGGAACATTCCTTGCCGGACTCGTTTATGGAGTTGTTGCTCTAATTATCAAGAAGGCAGGATACCGCTGGATCATGCGCTTGCTGCCACCGGTTGTAGTTGGCCCAGTCATCATTGTTATTGGACTTTCACTTGCAGGAACAGCGGTCAGCATGGCAATGAATGTCCCTGGAACTACTGAGTACAGCTTGATTCATTTCTCTGCGGCTTTAGTAACTCTTGCAGCGACAATCGTCTTCTCGATTTACGGAAAGGGAATGCTCAGTATGGTCCCAATCCTTGCTGGCATCATTGTGGGTTATCTTTACTCAATGGCAATAGGCATCGTAGACTTCAGCGGAGTAAAAGAAGCAGATATTTTCGAGATGCCAGACTTTATCTTCCCATTCGTTCATTACAATGTAAGTATCAGCTGGGAAATCGTCATGCTGATGGTTCCAGTAGCGGTCGTCACATTGTCGGAACATATCGGCCACCAGCTTGTTCTGAGCAAGGTTGTCGGCAGAGACTATATAAAAGAGCCAGGTCTTCACCGCTCCATCCTGGGAGACGGAATGGCGACGATGATTTCCGGTTTGATCGGCGGACCGCCAAAGACGACTTACGGCGAAAACATTGGTGTCCTTGCGATTACCCGAGTGTACAGCGTGTATGTACTGCTAGGCGCAGCCATCATCGCGACAGTATTCGGATTCATTGGTAAAATTACGGCATTGATCAGCTCAATTCCAACACCTGTCATGGGCGGCGTCTCAATCCTGTTATTCGGGATCATCGCTTCATCAGGTTTGAGAATGCTTGTGGACAGCAAAATCGACTTTGGCAACACAAGAAACCTTGTCGTCTCATCGGTCATCCTGGTTATCGGGATTGGCGGAGCATTCATTAAGCTAAATGAAAACTTTGAAATACATGGCATGGCTTTAGCTGCCTTGATTGGCGTCATCCTTAACCTTGTCCTGCCAGGACGTCCTGATATTGAAGAAGATATGTTTGAAGTGGAAGAAGAAAAAAAAACTGAGAAAAAGAACGATGTAGCATAGTACCACCTTTTAATAAAGTCCAGAGAGGCTTAAAAGGGTGTTATGAGCGAACCGGCTTATTCAAGATGCACGCAACCCCGGTTTTACCGGGATTATGCCGGCAAGCTCATAGTCAAGCACCCTGTTGAACATAAAACAGGGTGCTTTTTTTCTTGAAAAAATGGAGGGGAATCAGCCATGAAATGGGATTTACTGACGACTTCACAGCTTAGTGCAACAGAAATACAGGAAATTATTTTATCCGCAAGTGAATTTGCCGGCGGGAAGATTTGGCAGCCAAAAGAGAGGCTGTTCATCAGCAATTTATTTTACGAGCCAAGCACGAGGACGAAGTCGAGCTTCGAGGTGGCTGAACGCAAGCTGGGACTTGAGGTGATCCCTTTTGAGGTCCAGACATCCAGTGTACTAAAGGGCGAAACATTGTACGACACCGTAAAAACACTTGAAGCGATTGGCACCGACGCTGTAGTCATCAGGCATAGTGCAGACAATTATTTTTCAGAACTAGAAAAAGGTATTTCAATCCCGATCATCAATGCCGGTGACGGAAAAGGGCATCATCCAACACAATCATTGCTTGACCTAATGACAATCCAGCAAGAATTCGGAAGTTTTACAGATCTTACAGTCACGATCATCGGTGATATCCTCCACAGCCGTGTCGCAAGGTCCAATGCAGATGCACTTTTGAGACTTGGAGCAAAAGTTGTTTTTTCGTGGCCTGAAGATTGGGTGAATCACAACCAGCTTCCTGCTGGCTGCTGCTATATGTCAGTAGACGAGGCGATCGAGTTGGCTGATGTGGTCATGCTCCTTCGAGTCCAGCATGAACGGCATGATGGCAAGCTTCTGTTTGATAAAAATGAGTACCATAAATCATATGGTTTAACGCTTGAAAGAGAAAAGTTGATGAAGAAGGGTAGCATTATTCTCCATCCAGCACCGGTCAATCGCGGCGTCGAAATTGCAGATGAATTAGTTGAAAGTCAGAAGTCACGGATTTTTAAACAAATGGAAAATGGTGTGTACATTAGGATGGCAGTATTAAAAAGAGCACTTGAAAATAGGAATGGGGGAATGGAATATGTCGATGCTAATCAAAAATGGCAAACTAGTTACTGAAAACGGGTTTGAATCAGTAGATATTTTAATAGAAAACGGAAAAATCATAAAAGTTGGCCCTGAAATCTCTGCAGATGCTAAGCAAATTATTGATGCAGAAGGTAAGCTGGTTGCGCCTGGGTTGGTTGACCTGCATGTTCATCTGCGCGAGCCTGGCGGAGAGAAGAAAGAGACAATTGCAACAGGGACACTGGCTGCTGCTAGGGGCGGCTTCACAACAGTAGCTGCTATGCCGAACACCAGGCCTGTTCCGGACTCAAAAGAACAGATGGAATGGCTTCAGAGAAAAATTGAGGAAACATCTTCAGTAAGGGTGTTGCCATATGCCTCTATTACTGTACGTGAACTAGGTCAGGAGCTAACGAATTTTGCAGAATTAAAAGAAGCGGGTGCATTTGCCCTGACTGATGATGGAGTGGGAGTCCAGTCAGCAGGAATGATGCTTGAAGCAATGAAAAGGGCTGCAAAGCTTGATATGACAATTGTCGCACATTGCGAAGACAATACATTGATCAATAAAGGCTCTCTCCATGAGGGTAGGAAAGCTGATGAACTGGGACTCAACGGAATCCCGTCAGTGTGTGAATCTGTACATATAGCAAGAGATATCCTGCTTGCGGAAGAAGCAGGATGCCACTACCATGTCTGCCATATCAGCACGAAAGAATCTGTCAGGGCAGTCCGGGACGCAAAGAGATATGGCATAAAGGTCACAGCGGAAGTAACTCCGCATCATTTGCTTTTAAATGAAGATGACATAACCGGAAATGATGCCAATTATAAAATGAATCCACCACTTAGAAGCAAGGCGGACCAAGAGGCATTAATTGAAGGACTGCTTGACGGGACAATCGATTTTATCGCCACTGACCACGCACCGCATACGATCGAGGAAAAAGCAGAGGGAATCCAGCTAGCGCCTTTTGGGATTGTCGGGCTTGAAACAGCGTTCCCGCTCTTATATACGCATATGGTCAAAACAAACATCATTACCTTAAAACAGTTGCTTGAGTTTTTGACTGTCAAACCAGCGAAAGCATTCGGATTGCCTTATGGAGAGCTGAAAGCTGGCGCACCGGCCGATGTGATATTGGTTGATCTTGATGAAGAAAAGGAAATCAATCCAGATGAATTTTTATCAAAAGGAAAGAATACACCATTTGCAGGCTGGAGTTGCACGGGTTGGCCAGTAATGACGATTGCTGAAGGAAAAATAGTCTGGGAAAAGGGAGTTGTGAGCGTATGAAGAAGCAGTTGATCTTAGAGGATGGCACGGTATTTGTTGGAGAAGGCTTTGGAAGTGAGACGGCGACGATTGGGGAAGTTGTCTTCAACACAGGAATGACTGGCTACCAGGAAATCCTGTCAGATCCATCATACTGCGGGCAAATTGTCACCCTGACATATCCGCTAATCGGAAATTATGGAATCAACCGAGATGATTTTGAATCAATCAGTCCTGCTGTCCGGGGGCTCGTCGTGAAGGAAAATGCCGAGTATCCATCCAACTGGCGCTCAGAACTGTCTTTGGACGCTTATCTTAAAATGAAAGACATTCCGGGCATAGCTGGAATTGATACTAGAAAGCTAACAAAAATCATTCGTAAACACGGAACCTTGAAGGGTTCAATTTGCGGGATCGATGAAAATCCCCAGGAGATTATTGCGGCTCTTGAAAGCAGAACCCTGCCGAACAATCAGGTGATGGAAGTATCAACGAAAACAGCTTATCCGAGTCCAGGTCGCGGCCACAGAGTTGTCCTTGTTGATTTTGGCCTAAAGCATGGGATTTTGAGAGAACTGAATGACCGTAATTGTGATGTGGTTGTCGTCCCTTACAATACGACTGCCCAAGAAATTCTCAGTCTGAGCCCGGATGGCATCATGCTGTCAAATGGACCTGGGGACCCGAAGGATGTTCCAGAAGCAATCGAAATGATTCAGGGCTTGCTGGGCAAGGTTCCATTGTTCGGGATTTGTCTCGGCCACCAGCTGTTCGCACTTGCCTGCGGTGCAAATACAGAGAAAATGAAATTCGGACATCGCGGCTCAAACCATCCTGTGAAGGATTTGCGAACAGGGAAAGTAGCGATGACCTCGCAAAACCATGGATATACAGTTACTGAAGACTCTGTCGCAGGGACCGAGCTTGAGGTTACACATATAGCTTTAAATGATGGAACGGTTGAGGGTCTTGCCCATAAAACCGCGGCGGCATTCACTGTCCAATATCACCCGGAAGCGTCACCAGGACCGGAGGATGCGAACGGATTGTTCAACCAATTCATCGAGCTAGTAAAAGCAGAAAAAAAGGAGGCTGTCACAAATGCCAAAGCGTAAAGATGTTAACAGTATTTTAGTCATAGGATCAGGACCGATCATCATCGGCCAGGCAGCAGAATTCGATTATGCAGGAACACAGGCGTGCATCGCTTTGCGTGAAGAAGGCTATAAGGTAATCCTCGTTAACTCGAACCCTGCTACAATCATGACTGACACAGAAATTGCGGATGTTGTATATATAGAACCTCTTACCCTTGATTTTGTCGCAAGGATCATCCGAAAGGAGCGTCCGGATGCCATCCTGCCTACTCTGGGAGGACAAACAGGATTGAACCTGGCTGTTGAGCTTGCCAATGCAGGAGTGTTGGAGGAATGCGGCGTCGAAATCCTTGGTACAAAGCTTGATGCAATCAACCAGGCAGAAGACAGGGAGTTATTCAGGAACCTGATGAACGAGCTCGGACAGCCGGTCCCTGACAGCGACATCATCCACAATCTTGAAGAGGCTTATACCTTTGTGGAAAGAGTCGGATATCCAGTGATTGTCCGCCCTGCTTTTACGATGGGAGGCACTGGGGGCGGTATCTGCAGCAATGAAAAAGAATTGATTGAGATTGTGTCGAGCGGAATTAAAAATAGCCCCGTAGGTCAATGCTTGCTTGAAAAGAGCATTGCCGGGTTCAAGGAAATTGAATATGAAGTGATGCGTGACAGCAATGATAACGCCATTGTAGTCTGCAATATGGAAAACTTCGATCCGGTTGGAGTCCATACAGGAGATTCGATTGTCGTGGCACCGAGCCAGACATTAAGTGACCGCGAATACCAGCTGCTGAGGAATGCCAGCCTGAAAATCATCAAGGCCCTGAAAATCGAAGGTGGCTGCAATGTCCAGCTCGCACTTGACCCTGACAGCTTTAACTATTATGTAATCGAAGTGAATCCACGAGTCAGCCGATCCTCTGCCCTTGCATCGAAAGCGACGGGCTATCCAATTGCCAAGCTTGCAGCGAAAATCGCTGTTGGATTGACACTTGATGAAATGCTGAACCCTGTGACGGGTAAAACATATGCTTGCTTCGAGCCTGCGCTTGATTATGTTGTAACAAAGATCCCACGCTGGCCATTCGATAAATTCGAATCAGCAAACCGGACACTTGGAACGCAAATGAAAGCAACCGGTGAAGTTATGGCAATCGGCCGTACTTTCGAAGAGTCACTGCTAAAAGCAATTCGTTCGCTGGAAGCCGATGTGATCCACCTTTCTTTGAACAATCAAAGCGAAATCAACGATGAATTGCTTGAAAAGAGAATCCGCAAAGCTGGTGACGAGAGATTATTTTACCTGGCAGAGGCAATCAGAAGAGGCATTTCCATTGAAACTCTTCACAGCTGGAGCAAAATCGATTTATTCTTCCTTCATAAATTAGAGAGATTAATAGCTTTTGAGCAAGAGCTTGCTGAAAAGAAGTTTGATCTGGAAACAGCCAAATCAGCAAAGCAGAAAGGATTTGCCGATAAGGTAATTGCCGATCTGTGGGATGTCGAAGAATTGGAAGTATACCAATGGCGGCTTGAAAACAATCTGACCCCTGTTTTCAAAATGGTCGATACTTGTGCCGCTGAGTTCGAGTCGGAAACTCCATACTTCTATAGCACATATGAAGAAGAAAATGAATCAGTAGTGACAGAAAGAAAAAGCGTCATTGTACTGGGATCCGGCCCAATCAGGATCGGTCAGGGCATCGAATTCGATTATGCAACTGTTCACTCGGTCAAAGCGATTAAAGAAGCAGGTTATGAGGCAATCATCGTCAATAACAACCCTGAAACGGTCTCTACGGATTTTAGCATCTCAGATAAATTGTATTTCGAACCGTTAACCATTGAGGATGTCATGAACATTATCAATCTCGAAAATCCAATTGGCGCTGTCGTCCAATTCGGAGGCCAAACTGCGATTAACCTGGCTTCAAAGCTTGTTGACAGGGGAGTGAAGATTCTTGGAACAAGCCTTGAGGACCTGGACCAGGCTGAGGATCGCGACAAGTTTGAACACGCCCTTTCTAAGCTTGAAATCCCGCTTCCGAAGGGAAGCACGGCAAAGTCTGTCGAAGAAGCAGCGTTGATTGCAGCTGATATTGGCTACCCGGTTCTTGTCCGCCCATCCTATGTTCTCGGCGGCAGGGCAATGGAAATTGTCTATAAAGAAGACGAACTTCTGCATTATATGAAAAACGCAGTAAAAGTCAATCCGGAATATCCGGTGCTGATTGACCGTTATCTGACTGGAAAAGAAGTGGAGGTCGATGCGATTTCCGATGGTAAAAACGTTCTGATACCGGGAATCATGGAACATATCGAAAGAGCTGGCGTCCATTCGGGTGATTCAATCGGTGTCTATCCGCCACAAAGCCTTAGCGTGGAAATTAAACAGAAGCTGGTGAACTATACAATCGATCTTGCAAGAGGGCTGAACATTGTCGGTTTGCTAAATATTCAATATGTCATTGCAAATGAAGAAGTCTATGTGCTCGAGGTAAACCCGCGCTCTAGCCGTACGGTACCATTTCTGAGCAAAATCACGCATGTTCCGATGGCGAAAATCGCTACGAAGGTCATCCTTGGCCAGAGCCTGCCTGAGCAAGGCTACGAAACCGGTCTTGTACCTGAGCAGGATGGAGTTTTTGTTAAGGTACCAGTGTTCTCTTTTGAAAAATTACGCCGCGTAGACATCACGCTCGGACCAGAAATGAAGTCTACCGGGGAAGTTATGGGCAAAGATACAACACTGGAAAAGGCTTTATATAAAGGCATGATCGCTGCCGGTATGAAAATAAAAGAATTCGGGACAGTCCTGCTTACAGTCGCAGATAAGGATAAAGAAGAAACATTGGCACTTGCGAAGAGATTCTCGAACATTGGCTATCAATTGATGGCGACAGAGGGTACAGCTAAATATCTCCAGAATGCCGGCATTAAGGTGAAAACCGTCGGAAAAATCGGCTCAGAAGGACCAAACCTGATTGATGTAATCAGAAAAGGAGAAGCACAGATGGTCATCAATACGCTGACAAAAGGCAAGCAGCCTGAACGAGATGGGTTCAGGATCCGTCGCGAATCTGTGGAAAATGGTGTGCCTTGCCTGACTTCACTTGATACTGCAAAAGCGATATTAAGAGTCATTGAATCTATGACATTTTCAGCTGATGCCCTAAAGCCGATGAAGTCGGCCAAAGAAGGTGTGCTTTCATGATCAGGCAGGAAAACTGCAAGATAGTCAGCAACAGACCAATTGCAGATAACATCTTTGAACTAGTCCTGGAAGGTGAGCTTTCAGCTGAAATGGCACAGTCCGGACAGTTTGTACATGTAAAGGTGGCAGACGGATTCGATCCGCTGCTGCGCAGGCCGATAAGCATCGCTTCAATCAATGATGGATCATTCACGATTATTTACCGCAGGCAGGGAAAAGGAACCTCCCTGCTTGCCGATAAATCCATAGGAATAAGTGTCGATGTCCTCGGACCATTAGGCAATGGCTTTCCTGCGGATGAAGCGAAGCCGGGACAGACAGCTGTCCTGGTAGGCGGCGGCGTAGGTGTTCCACCGATGTATGAGCTTGCTAAGCAGCTGGCCCGTAAAGGGGTAAACGTCATAAGCATTATCGGATTCCAGTCATCAAATGCTGTTTTTTACGAAAAAGAGCTGGCTGAATTCGGGGAAGTTTATGTGGCGACTGTTGATGGATCATATGGAAGAAAAGGATTTGTCACTGATATTCTTGATGGATTAGAGGGTCAAGCAGATATTGTCTTTGCTTGCGGTCCGACACCGATGTTGAGGGCAATCGAGAATGGTGCATATGCACCGAAAACATACTTATCGCTAGAAGAGCGGATGGGGTGCGGGATTGGAGCATGCTTTGCATGTGTCTGCCATACGAAGGATGATCCACAAGGCTTTTCATATAAAAAGGTCTGCAGCGATGGGCCAGTTTTCCAAGCAGGGGAGGTTGTCATATGAGTTCGCTATCCATTCAGCTGCCAGGGCTCAATTTGAAGAACCCGGTAATGCCGGCTTCAGGATGCTTTGGTTTTGGGAGAGAGTTCAGCCAATTATATGATTTGAGTGGGCTTGGGGCAATTATGATTAAAGCGACTACTCCTGAACCGCGATTCGGGAATCCAACTCCAAGAGTTGCCGAGACGCCAGGCGGAATGTTGAATGCAATTGGCCTGCAAAACCCTGGACTCGAAAAGGTCTTTAATGAAGAGCTTCCTTGGCTTGAGCAGTTTGATGTGCCAATCATGGCGAACATCGCTGGTTCAACAGAGGATGATTACGTAAAAGTAGCAGAACAATTATCGAAGGCTCCGAATGTCCATGCACTTGAACTAAACATATCATGTCCAAATGTCAAAACAGGCGGGATCGCATTTGGCACGGACCCGGAGATGGCCAAGGCACTTACCCGAAAGGTAAAAGAAGTGTCTGAAGTGCCTGTGTATGTGAAGCTTTCTCCCAATGTATCTGACATTGTCAAGATCGCCAGGGCAGTTGAGGAAGGCGGTGCGGATGGACTTACGATGATCAACACTTTACTTGGCATGAGGATCGACCTTATGACAGGGCAGCCGATTCTTGCGAATAAAACCGGCGGCTTGTCAGGGCCTTCCGTGAAGCCAGTCGCCATCAGGATGATCTATGAAGTCAGCCAGCGCGTATCGATCCCGATCATTGGAATGGGAGGAATTCAATCCGCTGAAGATGTCATCGAGTTTTTCCTTGCCGGTGCAAGTGCTGCTGCAGTTGGAACACAGAACTTTGTTGATCCATTTATTTGTCCCAAAATCATAGAGGAATTACCGGAGATGCTAGCAAAGATGGGAGCAGACCATATTTCGGAGTTAACGGGAAGGAGCTGGAAGAAGAATGAAAGACTCGCTTATTATCGCCCTTGATTTCCCTGGAAAAAGCCAGGTCATGGAATTCCTGAAGCCTTTTGAGCAGGAACAGCTATTTGTGAAGGTCGGAATGGAGCTTTTTTATGCGGAAGGACCGTCAATCATTGAGGAGTTAAAGAAGCAGAATCATAAAATCTTTCTTGACCTGAAACTCCATGACATTCCTAATACGGTAAAAAGTACGATGAAGTTGCTCGCTGGACTGGAATGTGACCTTGTCAATGTCCATGCTGCTGGAGGTTCAGAAATGATGAGCGCGGCACTGGAGGGACTTGAATCTGGCACAGCACCTGGACAAAAGAGACCTTACTGTATCGCAGTCACCCAGCTCACAAGCACATCTGAATGTCAGGTTAAGCAGGAACAACAAATTGTAGTAGGCTTGCAGGAATCGGTATTGAATTATGCGAAACTAGCACAAAATTCTGGCCTCGATGGGGTAGTTTGTTCTCCGCATGAAGCTGGTTTGATTCATGACAGGTTTGGCACAGACTTTATCACCGTAACCCCTGGCATCCGGCCGGCTGAAAGTGCGCTAGAGGACCAGAAGCGTACAGCTACGCCTGAATTTGCAAGGAAACAAGGTATATCCGCAATCGTTGTCGGCAGACCGATTACACGTGCCGCCAATCCCCTTGAGAGCTACCTGGCGATTAAAAGTGAATGGAAGGGTGTATATCAATGAAAAAAGAAATAGCAGAAGCATTGCTTGAAATTGAAGCCGTCAGCCTACAGCCGGATCAGCCGTTTACATGGTCTTCCGGCCTGAAATCCCCTATCTATTGTGATAACCGTCTGACTCTGTCATACCCGGCAGTTCGCAGGAAAGTAGCTGAGGGACTTAAAAACTTAGTTTCTGAGCATTTTCCTGAAGCAGAAATGGTCGCAGGAACGGCTACTGCCGGAATCCCGCATGCAGCTTGGGTGAGCGAACTGCTTGATTTGCCAATGAGCTATGTTCGCTCGAAAGCAAAGGGACACGGAAAAGGGAATCAGATAGAAGGAAAGGTGACCGAAGGCCAGAAGGTCGTCGTTGTTGAGGATTTAATCTCAACAGGAGGCAGTGTTATTGAAGCAGTTGAGGCATTGCGAGAAGCAGGCTGCGAAGTACTCGGGGTTGTTTCGATTTTTACATATGAACTAGAGAAAGGAAGGCAGCAGCTTAGCGCCGCTAATATCATAGCATATTCTTTGACTGACTTTACGATACTTGCAAACCTGGCAGAGGAAAAAGGGCTGATCACAAAGGAAAATCTTGATAGCCTGGCAGAATGGCGGAAGGATCCATCTGAATGGGGAGTAGCTGAGCATAAATAAATAAATAAATAAATAAATAAATAAATAACATGCAGCCATGAAAGGCTGCATGTTTTTCATATCAAATAATATAACGGTAGACCTAATGGAACTTATCAGTTACTGGCTATTGGATAACTCATCTTTATCATCGGCCATTGGTGGCCGCTCAAGCCATCCATTTTTTATTAACAGCTGAGCCCCATCTTCAGCATATAATCCGATTTCTGTGACAAGTCCTGTGTACTCCAATGCAAGATCTCGTCTTTGTGATACTGACAATCCTGCGCTATAAAATCCAACAGCTGCAGAAACTAATGTGACGATGTGGAATAACATCAGTTTGTCTGAAAATGGAGGTACAGTTGAATTGCTAACTTCTGATATCCATAAATTTGGAGAAGACAAATTGTCTTTAATTAAAAATGACCTAAAAGTCTCGAAATGTTTCTTACAGATATCTCTTCCTTTGTTAAAGTACTTCTGGAGTTCTTTTGATTGGCAGGTTTGTCCAAATCCAATTTCCAGCACAACTTTTACTGCTGTCTTTTGCATATTGAAACTAAGCCCGCTAATTTCCATTGCATTTAACGGACGCTTTTTTCCAAACCAGCCAGATAAATAACTTTTATTGTCTACAAAATCTATTTTTTCTGGACTATTGATATGTGGTGTTCTGCTATATATGCCTTTTTTTAGCATTAAGTGTACAGTTCGTTCGTATAATTCCATAGCTTCCTTATTGCATTCAATAAAATAGGTGATTTGGTCAGCACGAACTGAATTGCCTACTGCTCCGGCATAGCCTGTCATTCCATGCAATGTCATAATATGCATATATACCAACATAAAGGTATCTGAAAATAAGGGGGGAGCATTAAGGTTAATATCTTGTTCTATTGTAAAACCTTTTGGAACCGGGTAATTTTCTTGCTTCAGAAACTCTTTAATCTTTACAATATGAGGTTCGGCAAGGCTAAGGGCAAATTGAAGAATTTCCTTGATGTCTTCATCTTGTACCTTTTTAATGGAATGATTTAGTACACAAATTGTTAGTGAATCATTCATGTATTGTGTCCAAAGGTTCGCTAATTCCCCTGATGTCAGGCTAACGTTATGATTAATATCTTCCACGAAAAAACCTCCAACAATAAATCACATTTACATGTACGTATGTATTTTATAGATAATTACTAATGTGACGTTATTATTCGACGATAACTATCTTTTTATCCAATAACACTTTCTGCTTGTAATCTGTGTTTCAAGGTGAGTAGAACAATGATCAAATTTGGGTGGGTATACATTTTTAGGTACAAAAACGAATTCTGTCTGGTTCTTCCATTTGGCAAACTGACATAAGAATATGTTTCAATAGATATATAGCGAAATATTTACGTTCATGAGATCTAGTAGGGGGATAGACTAATGGATCAAACTATTCAGTTGCTGAAAAACATTGATAGTAGTCTCCACTACTATATTGATGAGTATGGGGCAGCCATTTATATACTATTGTTTTTGATTGTTTATTTTAAAACGGCTTTTGTTATCCTGACATTTTTGCCAGGGGATTCAATGGTCTTTGCGAGCGGTACTTTGGCGGCTACTGGAGATTTGGATTTTAAAAGCTTGTTTATGCTCTTTGCGATTGCAACTGTTTTGGGTGATAGCCAGAATTTCTTCATCGGCAAGCAGCTTGGGAAATTACAATCCCATAATCATTTTCTAGATCGAATCACTTCAGATAAATCGATTGGCAAAGCAAGAACTTTTCTGACTGACTATGGAAGAATAGCCATTACGGCATCAAGGTTTGTACCGCTTATGCGAACCTCGGTACCATTAGTCTCAGGCTATACAGGATATGAGTACAGAACATTTTTGAGCTACAATCTTATTGGAGGGATCGTATGGACTGCGTTCTGGTTAACCGCAGGATTTTTACTAGGAAATATAGCATGGGTAGAGAATAACTTATTCCTTACTTTATTAATGGTATCTTCTACTGCTTTCATTCCTGCCATCATCGGTTTTGTGAAACAATATAAAAAGAAAAAAGAGGCAATAGCCTGATAGCATGACAGATATGAGTTTAATGGTCAGAAAAAACAAAACCCGCCGGTGGATTACCTGGCGGGTTTCTTGATGCTAGTGTTTCAATTTCAAAATCATATCTTCATCCGGCGTGACGTATACGGTCTGCTGCTGTTCATAAATAACGAACCCAGGCTTTCCTCCGGCTGGCTTCTTCACATGACGCACCTTGGTAAAGTCGACAGGAACTGAGCTGGAATTCCGTGCTTTGCTGAAGTAGGCCGCAATCTGTGCTGCTTCGAGAATCGTTTCTTCAGATGGCTCTTTACTACGGATGACCACATGCGATCCTGGGATATCTTTTGTGTGGAGCCATATTTCATCGCGTGCAGCTACCTTGTTTGTTAAGTAATCATTTTGCTTATTATTTTTTCCGACAAGGATTTCAGTATCATCTGAAGAGCGGTATTTTTCAAGAATCGGCTTTAAGTTTTGCTTGTTCTTATTCCCTTTTTTCTGGCGGGCGCGGATATATCCGCCCTCAACCAACTCTTCCCTGATCTCTTCAATATCCTTTGGTGAAGCGGCTTCGACCTGCTGTAGGAGGGAATCGAAGTAGGAAACCTCGGCTCTGGCTATTTCAATTTGTTCTTTTACAATATTGACGGATTTCTTCGCCTTTTGATACTTGGTAAAGTATCTTTGGGCATTTTCCGAAGGTGTTTTCCTGGGCTCCAGCGGTATCGTGATTGATGCACCATCTTCGTCATAATAATTAACGACGGTTATTTCCTTCATGCCCTTTTCAACCATAAAGATGTTAGCGGTCAGCAGCTCTCCATATAATTGGTGTTGTTCTGCCTTTTTTGCATCTTCAAGAGTTTGTTCTAGTTTTAAGATTTTCTTCTCATTCTTCTCTTTTTCATTAGCGATCAGACGTTCTAGGTCATTGCCCTGCTGCTTGACGCGGTCCCGTTCCGCTTTGCCAAAATAAAAACGGTCGAGCAGGCGGCTCAGCGAATCAAAGGATTTTGCTTCACCCTTCAAATGTTCAATCGGAATCAGGTAAAATGCTTCTTTATTGCTCCCATTAGTAATGGAAGGTTTGTAGTGGTGTTCTCTGAAATCACTCATCATGGAGGTGAAGGCCTTTGGAATGGTCGAGCGGTTTGCGAGGCCAGCTTTAAAGACTATTTCTCTGGCCAATACCGGTGACACTCCAGCAAAATTTGAAACTAGCTGCTTATCGAGTTTGCCTGCATTAAAATCGATTACTCTTAGCACATCTTCTTCCTGGGCCTCAAACGGGTTCATTTTCTCCTGTTGGGGAGGCAAGACATACTCTTGACCAGGCATAATTGCCCTGTGCGTATTAACGGCAAATGAAACATGCTTGATGCTGTCAAGGATCATGTTCCTGTTTTTATCGACGATGATAATGTTGCTGTGGCGTCCCATGATTTCAACAATCAACTGTTTGTAGGAAATATCGCCTATTTCATTTCTTCCTTTTACTTCAAAAATAATCATCCGATCAAGGCCGGCCTGTTTGATATCTTCTATCATGAACCCTTCAAGGTGTTTGCGCAGAAGCATGCAGAACATTGGTGGTTCGTTAGGGTTATCATATTGCTCGTTTGTGATTTGAACTCTGGCGTAGCTCGGGTGAGCAGACAATAGCAGCTTATGGTTAACGCCATTTGCCCTCACAGCCAGGATAATTTCATTTTTATAAGGCTGGTGAATTTTATTTATTCGCCCCCCTTTTAAAAGGGAGGAAAGTTCGTTTGTGATGGCTCTTGTAAACAATCCGTCAAATGACATATGAATTACATCCTTTTCTATTTATCTGAAGCCTTGTCTGGTCTTACCAAGGCGCTTCCGCTTTTCTATTGTCCAGCTCCAGCGCCTAGCCCCTCGAGTCGCTTCGGTCCGCCCAATGAAGTCAAGGAACGACTTCACTGGTCGGCCCTCCAGCGCTTGTCAGGGCTGACCAAGGCGCTTCCGCTTTTCTATAAACATCTTATCATTTTTTTGGACAGGGCTGAATAAGCTTTCTTTAGAGTAGGACAAACAAGGAGGAAGTGTGATGGCCCCATGAAGTTCCATGAGATGAATGAAAATGAAATAGCGAGTGCCTTAAGAACAGATTTTACAGAAGGATTGGAAGAAAAGGAAGTAAAACGCAGACGTGAACAGCATGGATATAATGCATTGGCCGAGGGGGAGAAACAATCGGCCCTGTTATTATTCTTCAGCCAGTTCAAGGATTTCATGGTACTGGTGCTCCTTGCAGCAACTTTGATATCAGGCCTTCTCGGTGAAATGGTCGATGCGATCGCCATCATAGCCATAGTTCTTGTTAATGGGATTTTAGGTTTTTTCCAGGAAAGGAAGGCGGAAAAATCACTTGATGCCCTGAAAGAGCTTTCTGCTCCGCAGGTCCATGCTTTGCGAGATGGAGAGTGGACCAAGATTCCGTCAAAGGAAGTCGTACCTGGAGACATCCTTAAATTTATAAGCGGGGACAGGATTGGTGCGGATATCCGCTTGATTGAATCCAGAAGTCTGGAAATTGAAGAGTCAGCGCTTACGGGAGAGTCAGTCCCAGTGCAAAAAAACACAAGTCCGTTGAGAATTCCTAACCCGGGACTTGGTGATATGGAAAATATGGCGTTCATGGGCACGATGGTTACAAGGGGAACTGGAAGCGGTGTTGTTGTTGCTACAGGAATGAAAACAGCAATGGGCCAGATCGCTGACTTGCTCCAGACGGCCGAAACACAGGAAACACCGTTGCAGCGCAGACTGGAACAGTTGGGCAAAATCCTGATTACAGCAGCTCTTTTCTTAACACTATTGGTAGTAGGAATTGGAGTGCTTCAGGGACATGATCTATATACGATGTTCCTTGCGGGTGTCAGTTTGGCGGTAGCCGCCATTCCGGAAGGACTTCCTGCAATTGTAACTGTGGCATTGTCACTTGGTGTCCAGAGAATGATCAGGAAGAATGCGATCGTCAGGAAGCTGCCGGCTGTGGAGACACTGGGCTGTGCGTCTGTCATTTGTTCTGACAAAACAGGGACGATGACGCAAAACAAGATGACGGTCACTCATCTTTGGAGTGGCAATAAAACTTGGACAGTCGACGGTGTAGGATACTCACCGACAGGGTTGTTCTTTCATGATGATAAAAGCGTGGACCCGCAAAACGAAAAATCTCTGCAGCAGCTGCTGACATTTGGCATGCTTTGTAACCACGCTGAAATGATTGACAAAGATGGTGAGTACGCAATTGATGGTGACCCAACTGAAGGTGCTCTGCTGGTTGCCGCAATGAAAGCCGGCTACAGAAGAGAGAATTTGCTCAACCAGTTTGAAATTGTAAATGAGTTCCCATTCGATTCCCAACGAAAAATGATGAGCATGATTGTGAAAGATAATACGGGACGTAAATTCGCTGTTGTAAAAGGCGCACCGGATGTGCTGATTGGATTAAGTGATTCAATCCTTTGGGACGAAAGGCAGCAGCGCCTGACAAAAGATTTGACTTCTAAAGTCCAGGGCGCGATTGACGAGCTAGCTGGCAACGCATTAAGAACGATTGCGATTGCCTTCAAACCGATTCCTCAAAACACTGTAGTCCTTCATGAAAATGAAGCCGAAAAAGACCTGGTTTTCATCGGATTGCAAGGTATGATTGACCCGCCGCGACCTGAGGTGAAGACAGCTGTAAAAGAATGCCGGGATGCAGGGATCAAAACTGTGATGATTACTGGTGATCACGTCATTACAGCAAAGGCAATTGCGAATCAGTTAGGTATTTTAACCAAAGGCAGCAAAGTATTGGATGGAAAAGCGTTATCAGAGATGTCCGTTTCTGAGCTGGAGGATATCGTCGATGATGTCTCCGTCTTTGCGCGAGTTTCGCCAGAACATAAACTAAAGATCGTCAAGGCCCTGCAAAACAGAGGACATATCGTCGCTATGACAGGCGATGGTGTAAACGATGCACCAGCAATTAAGGCTGCAGATATTGGTGTGGCTATGGGGATCACAGGTACAGATGTAGCAAAGGAAGCTTCTTCACTCGTACTTCTCGATGATAACTTTGCCACTATTAAAGCAGCAATAAAAGAAGGCCGTAATATCTATGAAAATATCAGGAAGTTCATCAGATACCTGCTGGCTTCCAATGTTGGGGAGATACTGGTCATGCTTTTCGCGATGATCATGGGTTTGCCGCTGCCACTAGTGCCGATTCAAATTCTGTGGGTTAACCTGGTAACAGATGGTCTGCCTGCGATGGCATTAGGGTTGGACCAGCCTGAGGAAGATGTAATGAAAAGGGCTCCGCGCCATCCTAAAGAAGGGGTATTTGCCAGGGGGTTAGGCTGGAAAGTCGTTTCAAGAGGCTTCTTGATTGGATTAATGACTTTGTTCGCATTTATGATTGTCTATAATAGAAATCCGGATGACCTGGTATATGCCCAGACGATTGCATTTACTACGCTCGTGATGGCACAGCTGATCCATGTATTCGACTGCCGAAGCGAGAAATCAATCTTTGCCCGCAACCCGTTTGAGAACAAATATTTAGTTTGGGCTGTCATTTCATCGTTGGTCATGGTCCTTGGCGTTATTTATTCACCTGTCTTGCAGCCAATATTCCATACCGTTCCAATCCTGGCGGTTGACTGGTTATTAATCCTTGGCTTATCGGCAATTCCTACATTTTTGCTTGCAGGAACATTTTTTGCAAGAAAAACAAAGAGAAATATGATATAATCCGTTAGGTAATAGAGAAGGCTCTATTGCCTTTCTTTTTTTTGTAATACTTTCTTGCACTTACTGCTAAAAGTTTTATGAAAATTAATACGTTCTTGGTCTCGGGATTTCCTCTCGAGGTGAGAGCGGGAAAAAACAAGTATTAGAGATTACATAAATGAATAAGCCTGTTCCACGGGTCTACAGGAAACTCGACTTTTTAGAAGGCTCTTTTCTCAAACTTTGTTGCTATTGGCTACGAAATAGGATTAAGTGACCTATTGTCTATTCACAAAATCAAAGATTATTAGGAGAAAAGAGCAAGCACACTAAATACCGAACTACAAAATGGCTTTTATCACGTTAAAATCGGCTTTAGGATTTTAACAAAAATCTTTACGAAAACAGCCTTTTAGAAAGAATGGATGTGTCTGAAATGGTCGTCAGTATGACTGGGTTTGGAAGGAGCAGGGCTGAATCAGAGAGGTTCAGTGTCACAGTCGAGGTAAAAACGGTCAATCACCGTTTTTGTGAATTCCATATTCGCATGCCCCGACAGCTCCTGAAAACGGAAGAAAAAATAAAGAAGAAACTTGGCGAACACATAAAAAGAGGGAGAGTCGAAGTATTTGTAACTTTGGAGGGCGAAGGCATAGTTAGCCGAAGTGTACATATTGACTGGAAAGCCCTGGACGAATTAGTCCATCACATATCAGAAATTAAAAACAGGTACAGCATAACGGGGGATATTGAGCTCCGTGATATTGTCAGCAGGGAAGAAATCATCCATATTGAGGAAATAGAAGCTGAAAATGAAGAACTTGAACTTCTTGTCCTTTCTGCCGTTGAGGATGCAGGCAACCAGCTGGTCCAAATGCGCAGGCTGGAAGGATCAGCACTTGAAAAGGATGTATTGCAGCATATCGAACAGCTAAAAGAGAACATTTCGAGCGTGAACAAGCTGGCGCCGAATGTTGTAGAGCAGTACCGCGAGAGGCTTCATAAGAAAATGGCTGAATTTATGGATAGCCAGACAGATGAGGACAGAATCCTCACTGAGGTTGCCTTCTTTGCAGATAAAGCTGATATCAGTGAAGAGATTGCCCGGCTTGAAAGCCATGTAAGTCAATTCAAAGATATAGTGAAGGCGAATGAGCCTCTTGGAAGGAAACTTGATTTTCTGCTTCAGGAAATGAATCGCGAGGTCAATACGATTGGTTCCAAGGCGAATGATTCAAGAATTGCCAGGGAAGTTGTCGAAATGAAAAGCCTCCTGGAAAAGGTTAAGGAACAAGTGCAAAATATAGAGTAGCGTTTAGAAAGGGTCATTAAAGGCCAAAATAAATAACTGATGATTGGGGGACCATCATGGCAATAAAGCTTATAAATATAGGCTTCGGTAATATTGTTTCAGCTAACAGGATCATTTCGATCGTAAGTCCTGAATCAGCTCCTATAAAACGGATCATCCAGGACGCTCGCGACCGAGGATCGTTAATAGATGCTACATACGGAAGAAGGACGAGGGCTGTCATCGTCATGGACAGCGACCATGTCATTCTCTCCGCGGTACAGCCGGAAACGGTAGCTCACCGCCTGAATGATCGTGATGATATTATTGATGAAGGGTAGGACTAATTAATGCAGGAAAAAGGTTTGTTGATTGTTCTTTCAGGACCATCAGGAGTTGGCAAAGGAACAGTCCGGAAAGAATTATTTTCCCAGCACGATACAGCTTTTGAATATTCCGTGTCCGCGACAACGAGGCTGCCTCGTGAAGGTGAGCAAAATGGAGTGGATTATTTCTTCAAGACAAGGGAAGAGTTTGAAGAGATGATCAGAGAGGACCAATTGCTAGAGTTTGCGGAGTTTGTTGGCAATTACTATGGAACTCCAGTTGAGTACGTCCGCGAAACACTTGATGCGGGAAGGGATGTTTTCCTTGAGATTGAGGTTCAGGGAGCAAGCCAGGTAAGGAAGAAATTCCCGGAGGGACTTTTCATTTTCCTTGCACCGCCCAGCCTTTCAGAGCTTGAAAACCGGATCGTGACACGAGGCACTGAAACGGAAGATATCATCAAAGGCAGGATGAAAGCTGCAAGAGAAGAACTTGAAATGATGGAATTATATGATTATGTGGTTGAAAACGATCATGTTGAAAACGCAGCTAATCGAGTTAAGTCAATCGTTGTGGCGGAGCACTGCCGCAGGGAACGCGTTCAACATCGTTATAAAAAAATGCTGGAGGTAGAATAAATGCTTAACCCTTCTATTGACTCTTTAATGACTAAAATTGATTCGAAATATTCATTGGTATCGGTTGCTGCAAAGCGCGCGCGCAGCATGCAGGTGCACATGGATGCTAAATTAGATAAGTATGTTTCCCACAAATTCGTCGGCAAGGCACTTGAAGAAATCAACGCAGAAAAGCTTCACTTCAAGACAGCAGGAAGCCATGAAGAGTTAAATATCAACGAATAACACCGCGATAACAACCTATTTATTGGGTTGTTATTTTTTTATTTGGGTCTTTATGGGACATAGAAAACTTTATAAGCCCGAAACGGGTTATTTGCTAGTAAAAGGTCCTATAGAAATTTTTTATAAGCCCAAACCTGAAATTTTTTCCGCAAAAAGAGTCACATAGACAAACACAATAACCTAATAAACAGTGACCCAGTCAAGGCAGGTCATTATGTAAGGCTCTGTTCATGTCCCAACGATATATTAAAGTAGCTATCTTGCCTTTTTCATGCTTAATCTGTGAAAAAATGTTATAGTTCAATCATAATGATAGTTTGTTGTAAAATGGGGGTTCTCTGACATGCTGAACGGTAAAAAAATTCTATTGTGCGTGACCGGTGGGATCGCTGTATATAAGGCTGCTGCGCTGACGAGCAAGCTTACCCAGGCTGGCGCTGAAGTGAAGGTAATCCTTAGTGACTCAGCGGCTAAATTCGTAACTCCGCTCACTTTTCAGGCACTGTCCAGAAGTGAAGTTTATACAGATACATTCGACGAGAAAAATCCTGAAAATATCGCCCATATCCATTTAGCTGATTGGGCTGATTTGATTTTAATTGCTCCGGCAACTGCCAACATCATTGGCAAGCTTGCAAACGGGATCGCTGACAATATGATATCTACTACGCTCCTGGCTGCGACTGCACCGGTATGGGTTGCACCAGCGATGAATGTACATATGTACCAACATCCTGCTGTCAAGAAAAACATGGAAACTCTAAGGAGCTTCGGATATGAATTTATTGAACCGGGTGAAGGGTATTTAGCGTGTGGATATACAGGCAAGGGCCGTCTTGAGGAACCTGAGACAATCGTAGAGCTTGCACGCCAATTTTTTAATAACCAGAGCAGGGAACTTTCGGGGAAAACTCTTTTGATTACCGCGGGCCCTACAAGGGAGAAAATCGACCCTGTCCGTTTCCTCACCAACCATTCAACTGGCAAGATGGGGTATGCGATAGCAGGAGAAGCTGTGAAAATGGGAGCAAGAGTGTTCCTTGTTTCTGGTCCAGTCAATCTTGAGCCTCCGAGTGGAGCCGAATTGATCAAGGTTGAAAGTGCTGAGGACATGTATCAGGCTGCACTAGCACAATTCGATGAAGCAGACGTCATGATTGGCACCGCGGCAGTCGCAGATTACCGTCCAAAATATATATATGAAGAGAAAATGAAGAAAAAAGAAGGCGACCAGGCCCTAGAACTGGAGAGAACTAGGGATATTCTTTTTGAGCTTGGTCAAATGAAAAAGGACCAGGTGATTGTGGGGTTCGCGGCTGAAACGAATGATGTCGAAAACCATGCAAAAGGCAAGCTTGCCAGGAAAAATGCAGACATGATTGTGGCGAATAACGTTAAGCAGGAGGGTGCTGGCTTTGGTGCTGATACGAATATCGTCACCATTTACAAAAAAGATGGTACGAACATCGAACTGCCTTTGATGCCAAAAGCAGACGTAGCCCGAAATATCCTTACCGAAGTTGTTCAATTGTTAAAAAAGGATGAAAGCATATGAATATAGCAAGTGTTATTGTCGATGTGCCTGCAAAGCAAACCGACAAAACTTTTGACTATAAAATTCCTGAAAAATACAAAGATGTGATCAAGCCTGGGACAAGGGTGATCGTCCCCTTCGGTCCAAGGAAAATCCAGGGTTTTGTCAGGGATCTTAAGGGAGAGTCCAGTTTTTCGAAGCTGCGGGCAATCATCGAACCTCTTGATTTGACACCGGTATTGAATGAGGAACTTCTACAGCTGGGTGACTGGTTGACTGAGCATACATTAAGCTATAAAATCTCCTCTTATCAGGCAATGCTTCCAGCAGCATTAAAGGCTAAATATGAAAAGAAAATTGTCCTGGCAAAAGGAACAGAGATAACCGACCTGTCTGGGAATTTAATAGAGTTATTCAGAGAAAATAGAGAAATTAAATGGGAGGATGCCGTTACGAAGGGGCTTGTCCAGCAACTCCAAAAGGAGGCGGCGTCTGGCAGGGTAGATGTTGTTTACCAGGTGAAGGACAGGGTACGCAAAAAGCTGCTCAAGCATGTTTCCCCAGCAATCGATCCTGATCAGCTGAAGGAGACAAGGGATAAACTTCCACCACAGGCGTCAGGGCAACAATCTGTACTCGACTTCTTCCTTGAACATCCGGATCCTGTGGAACAAAGGCTAATACTCTCCACTCTTGGAATCTCCCAGGGATCAATACAATCACTTGTTAAGAAAGGTATACTGAAGATTGAAGAGTTAGAGGTCTACAGAGACCCATATTCAGAACGGGAATTTGAACGTAAATTCGCTCTGGACTTAACGAATGAGCAAGAAAAAGCGATTAGTCCAATACTTTCTGCAATAGAAAAGGATCTGCATGAAGTCTTTCTTTTGTATGGTGTTACAGGCAGCGGGAAGACGGAGATCTATCTGCAATCAATCCAGGAGGTCTTAAGGAAAGGCAAGGAAGCGATTGTGCTTGTGCCTGAAATTTCATTAACGCCGCAAATGGTCACGCGTTTCAAAGAACGGTTTGGTGATTTGGTGGCTGTCATGCATAGCGGCCTGTCGGCTGGGGAGAAGTATGATGAATGGCGGAAAATCCAGCGAAAGGAAGTAAAAGTTGTTGTAGGTGCGAGGTCAGCGATTTTTGCTCCATTCGAGAATATAGGAATCATCATCATTGATGAAGAACATGAAACGAGCTACAAGCAAGAAGAGAACCCAAGATACCATGCAAGGGACGTCGCAATCCAGCGGGCTAAAACATATGCCTGTCCAGTCGTCCTTGGCAGTGCAACACCTTCGCTTGAATCATTTGCACGGGCGCAAAAAGAAAGGTATACTCTTCTATCTCTGCCAAAGCGGATGAACAACCAGGCATTGCCAACTGTAGAAATCGTTGACATGCGTGAGGAATTGCGGACGGGAAACCGTTCGATGTTTTCGGTAAAGCTTTTTGAAAAGATAAAAGACAGGCTTGAGAAAAAAGAGCAGACCGTCCTATTTTTAAATAAACGCGGACATTCGTCGTTTGTAATGTGCCGTGATTGCGGATATGTCATGAACTGCCCGCATTGCGATATCACGTTGACATACCACAGATATAATGAGCAGATGAAATGCCATTACTGCGGTTATGAAGACAGGGTGCCGACAATTTGTCCTGAATGCAACAGTGAGCATATCCGCTATTTCGGGACCGGGACTCAAAAGGTTGAGGAAGAATTGTTAAAATTGATTCCTGAAGCGAGAATTATCAGGATGGATGTCGATACAACCGGCAGGAAAGGTTCACATGAAAAGTTACTGACTGCTTTTCAGGAGGGCCAGGCAGACATTTTACTCGGAACGCAAATGATTGCGAAAGGGTTGGATTTTCCAAATATTACATTAGTAGGTGTTCTTTCAGCAGACACAATGTTGAATCTGCCTGATTTCCGGTCCTCGGAAAAAACATTTCAGCTTTTGACGCAGGTTAGCGGCAGGGCTGGAAGACACAAGCTTCCTGGAGAGGTAGTGATCCAGACTTATACTCCTGAGCATTACAGTGTTGAGCTTGCCGGGACACAGGATTACGACCGGTTTTACCAGCAGGAGATGCTGATCCGGAAGGTTCATCAGTACCCGCCATTTTATTACCTTTCCCTGGTAACTGTCAGCCATGAAGAATTGATGAAAGTCGTATCAGTTACTGAAAAGATCGCAAAATTCATCTCCTCAAGGCTGACGAATGAAGCAGTCGTTCTGGGTCCTGTAGCATCACCAATCCCACGGATCAACGATAGATATCGCTATCAATGTCTGATAAAATACAAAAAGGAACCAGAACTTAAAAATGCCTTAAAAACAATACTGGATCATTACCAGCAGGAAACAGGCACAGGAGCGTTGCAGATTTCTGTCGACCTGAACCCTTATATTCTGATGTAAGGATATTTTTAAACTTATGCATTGATTGCTGCTTTCCGAGCAATAAAGTTTTCGGAATGAGCCTTCAGGAAAGTTTATGAAAAAAGATGATTGAACAAGATAATACTAATATTTAATGGATTTATTGGAGGATTTATTTTGGCAGTAAGAAAAATAGTTAATTACCCAGCAGACATTTTGGAGCAGGAATGCGAAAAGGTCACAGCTTTCGATAAAAAACTGGCAAAGCTGCTGGATGACATGTATGATACAATGATTGAATTTGATGGTGTTGGCCTGGCCGCCCCTCAAATAGATATAAAGAAGCAGATTGCGATTGTCGATATTGATGATGAGCACGGTACAATTGAATTGATCAACCCGGTGATTCTCGAGACTCGCGGTGAGCAGACTGGACCTGAGGGATGCTTAAGTTTCCCGGGATTATACGGAGAGGTCACTCGCCCCAACTATGTGAAGGTAAAGGCACAGGATCGCAAAGGCAAAAGCTATGAATTAGAAGCAGAGGAGTTTTTGGCAAGAGCGATTTTGCATGAGATTGACCATCTTCACGGTGTGTTATTCACCACTAAAGTGTCAAGATATATCGAAGAAGCTGAGTTAGAGGAGTTGAACCAGGAATGACAAGAATCGTATTTATGGGGACTCCGGACTTTTCTGTCCCGGTTTTGAGAAGATTGGTCGACGAGGGCTATAACGTCATTGGAGTTGTTACCCAGCCCGACCGCCCAGTTGGCAGAAAAAGGGTCCTGACTCCGCCCCCTGTAAAAGCAGAAGCGTTGAAACATGGCATCCCGGTTTATCAGCCAGAGAAAATCCGCCAGCCGGAAGAGCTGGATAAAATCCTGGCACTTAATCCGGATTTAATTGTCACTGCTGCCTTTGGTCAAATTTTACCAAATCAGCTCCTCGAGGCACCGAAGTATGGCTGCATCAATGTCCATGCATCCCTTCTGCCAGAGCTTCGCGGCGGTGCACCAATTCACTATGCCATCATTGAAGGAAAAGGAAAAACTGGAATAACTATCATGTATATGGTCGAAAAGCTGGACGCTGGCGATATCCTGACTCAGGTGGAAGTATCAATTACCGAAACAGATACAGTTGGATCATTGCATGATAAAATGAGCGCAGCTGGTGCAGACCTTTTGTCAGAGACGGTTCCAAAGCTGTTAAAAGGAGAAATCACTCCTGTTCCACAAAATAATGAAGAAGCTACATTTGCATGGAACATCAAGCGCGAACAGGAAAAAATCGATTGGAACAGAGCTGGCGCCGATATATACAACCATATCCGCGGCATGAACCCTTGGCCTGTTGCCTATACCACTATGGATGGATCGGTAATGAAGCTATGGGGTGCCGAAAAAGCAAACCATAAAGGAAGCGACCAACCTGGGACGATCGTAAAAGTTGAAGAAGATGGTTTTGTTGTTGCGACTGGTGATGAAACCGCAATAAAAATCACAGAACTTCAGCCAGCCGGCAAGAAAAAGATGGATGCGAAGCAATTCTTGCGTGGGGCAGGGGCAAACTTAGAGCCAGGTGTTAAGTTAGGAGACATCAATGAGTAAAAAGAAAAATGTAAGAGATACTGCATTGCAGCTCCTGGAAACAATTGAAAAGAACCAGGCATACAGCAATCTGCTCTTGAACAGCGCGATAGATAAAAATGAAATCAATCCGATCGATGTAGGGCTGCTGACAGAATTGGTATATGGCACGCTTCAGCGCAAAATGACCATCGATTTTTACCTAAAGCCTTTTATCGAGAAAAACAAAAAGCTTCAAAGCTGGGTCATCAATCTGCTTCGCATGACAGTTTACCAGATGGTTTACTTAGATAAAATCCCTGAAAGAGCGGCAATTTTTGAAGCGGTGGAAATCGCAAAACGCAGGGGACACAAGGGCATTGCCAGTCTTGTGAATGGTGTGCTCAGGAGCATCCAGAGAAATGGATTACCTTCACTTGATTCCATTGCGGATCCTGCGGAAAGAATATCCATAGAGACCAGCCATCCATTGTGGCTTGTAAGAAGGTGGGTAGACCAATTCGGTGAGGAAAAGACACTGGAAATGTGTGAAGTGAATTTAACTGCACCGCTGCAGACAGGCAGAGTCAATCTGACGAGAATTTCTCGTGATGAGTGCCTCGAGCTTCTGGAGGAAGAAGGTTTTGAGGTAGAGCCCAGTCCAATTCTACCAGAAGCAGTCAAGTGTCTGAGAGGCAATCTGGCCTCATCTAAAGCTTTCAAATATGGGTTGTTGACCATCCAGGATGAAAGCTCCATGCTGGTTGCCAACGCACTAGGCATTAGAGAAGAAGAAGTTATTCTTGATGCATGTGCTGCACCTGGAGGGAAAACTACTCATATCGCCGAGAAGCTTGGAAATAGCGGGAAGGTGATATCACTTGACCTTCATGAGCACAAAGTTAAGCTTATCTCTGAGAATGCTGAGCGTTTGGGTCTCGAAAATATCGAAGCTCAAAAAATGGACAGCCGTCAGGCAGCCACCCATTTTGAAAAAGAATCAATTGACAGGGTATTGCTGGATGCTCCCTGCTCTGGTCTTGGAGTAATGAGACGAAAGCCGGATATGAAGTATACTAAGAAAGAACAGGATTTATCACAGTTGCAAACCATTCAGCTGAGCCTGCTACAATCAGTCGCCCCGCTCTTGAAGGCTGGTGGCACACTGGTATATAGCACATGCACGGTTGACCGTGAAGAAAACCAGGAAGTAATCGAAAAATTTTTACACGAGCATCCGGAATTCGAAGGAGATACAACATTTGCAGAAAGAATGCCAGTGGCTATCAAACCATTGATCAATGGCTATGATGTGCAAATTCTTCCGCAGGACTTTGGCTCTGATGGGTTTTATATTGCTTGTTTAAGAAAGAAGGTGGAATAACATGGAACAAGAAAAAACAACTAGAAATGAAGCAACCGAGGATACAGCAAAAAAGTCCATTTATTCACTTCAGCTTGAAGAACTGAAGGATTGGCTGAAGGATCAAGGAGAAAAACCGTTCAGGGCAGAACAAATATATGACTGGCTCTACAAAAAAAGAGCAGCTTCTTTTGAAGATATGTCCAATTTGCCTAAGCCTTTGAGGGACAAGCTAGACGAGCATTTTGTCCTGACAACCCTGAGTACAATCATTCAGCAGACATCATCTGACGGAACAATCAAATTTTTATTTGAATTGCAAGATGGAGTATCAATTGAAACGGTGCTCATGCGGCACGAGTATGGAAACTCTGTCTGTGTAACGACACAGGTTGGCTGCAGGATCGGCTGTACTTTCTGTGCTTCTACCCTTGGCGGTTTGAAGAGGAACCTGGAATCAGGAGAAATCGTTGCCCAGGTCGTAAAAGTACAACAGGCACTTGATGAGACGGATGAAAGAGTAAGTTCGATTGTAATCATGGGTATCGGCGAACCGTTTGATAACTATGACCATATGCTTTCATTCTTGAAAATTATGAACCATGACAAAGGCATGAATATTGGTGCACGCCATATTACCGTATCTACAAGCGGTATCATCCCTAAGATCTATCAATTTGCGGATGAAAATATGCAAATAAACTTTGCGATTTCCCTGCATGCTCCAAATAATGAATTGCGCAGCAGGCTGATGCCGATTAATCGCGCATACAAGCTTCCTGATTTAATGGACGCAGTCCGTTACTATGTGAACAAGACAGGAAGAAGAATCAGCTTTGAATACGGCCTGTTCGGGGGTGTCAATGATCAGGTTGAGCATGCTGAAGAGCTTGCACAACTGGTTAAAGGTTTGAAATGCCATATCAATTTGATTCCGGTCAACTATGTACCTGAACGTGATTACGTAAGAACACCAAAGAGCCAAATCTTCAAGTTTGAACGTACTCTTCGCGACCGTGGAGTGAATGTGACAATCAGAAGAGAACAAGGGCATGACATTGAAGCAGCTTGCGGACAACTTCGGGCGAAAGAAAGAAAAGAAGAGACGAGGTGACAAGATGAAAGCTGTTTTCATGACAGACAGGGGAAAAGTCCGCCTGCATAATGAAGACAATGGAGGCATCTTTGTAAATCCTCACGGTCAGCGCCTTGCCATCGTAGCAGATGGCATGGGCGGCCACCGTGCGGGGGATGTTGCCAGTGAAATGACCACCAATCATTTAAAAAATCTTTGGGAAAAATCAACTCAGATACATACAGCAGAAGAAGCAGAAAAATGGATGGAAGAAGCGGTATTGCAAGCTAACAAGGAAATATTCGAGCACTCTATGAAAAACACCGAATGTGAAGGCATGGGCACGACAATCGTGGCGGCCATTTGTACGAATCTGTTCGTTACCATCGTAAACATAGGGGACAGCCGTTGTTACTTATTAAACGAAACGGGATTTAAGCAGTTGACGGAGGATCACTCTCTTGTTAACGAACTCGTTCGTTCTGGACAGATTTCCAGGGAAGATGCAGAGCATCATCCGCGGAAAAATGTCCTCTTAAGGGCGCTCGGAACTGAAGAGTCGGTTGAGATGGACGTGAAAACAATCATCTTTGAAGAGGAAGATGCATTGCTGCTTTGTTCAGATGGCCTTTCCAATAAAGTAAGCCAGGAAGAAATGGAGAGTGTCATAACAAACAAAGAACTGTCCCTCGAAGATAAGGCGGAAGAATTTATCAAAAGGGCAAACCAATATGGCGGCGAAGATAATATTACTCTTGCTATCGTCGAATACCAGGAATTCAACGAGGGCAGGTGAAGAATATGATTATCGGAAAAAGAATCAGCGGGCGTTATAAGATCAAGGATATGATTGGCGGCGGAGGCATGGCGAATGTCTACCTTGCCCATGATATGATTCTCGACAGAGATGTAGCGGTCAAGATGCTGCGTCTTGATTTTGCCAATGATGAAGAATTCATCCGCAGGTTCCATAGAGAAGCGCAATCCGCAACAAGCCTTGCCCATCCAAATATCGTCAGTATTTATGATGTCGGTGAAGAGGACGGGCTATACTATATTGTGATGGAATATGTCGATGGACAGACGTTGAAGCAGTACATACAGCAACATGCACCTGTTCCAGTTGAAGAAGCCCTGGACATCATGAAGCAGCTTACTTCGGCAATTTCAGATGCTCACCATAACCATATTGTCCACCGGGATATCAAGCCACACAATATCCTGATCGACAGCAGCGGTACAGTGAAAATTACCGATTTCGGTATTGCGATGGCTTTGAGTGCGACCAGTATTACTCAAACCAATTCAGTGCTGGGATCTGTTCATTACCTTTCTCCTGAACAAGCAAGAGGTGGCATGGCGAATAAGAAATCGGATATTTATTCGATTGGTATTGTCATGTTCGAATTGCTCACCGGCAGGCTTCCGTTTTCAGGTGAATCCGCCGTTTCCATCGCCCTGAAGCATTTACAGTCGGAGACTCCTTCCTTAAAAAGGTGGAATCCGCAAATTCCTCAAAGCGTTGAGAATATTGTCCTCAAGGCGACTGCGAAGGATCCCTTCCATCGCTATGATAATGTCGATGAAATGGAAGATGATTTGCGAACGGCGCTTGACTCAAAGCGTTTGAATGAAGGAAAGTTCGTCATTCCGGAAGACGATGAAGCTACAAAAGCGATACCAATCATAACCAATGACCGGCCTTATCATAATCTTGATGAAACAATCATACGGAAAGATGCTCCCGCTTCACAGGAATCAAATGGAAAGCCTGAGAAAAAGAAGAAAAAGAAATGGCCAATTATCATGACGGTTTTGTTTTTGTTGATCCTGACTGCGGGAATAGTAATGGTGACAATGGGACCTGAAATATTCGGTCCGAAGGAAAAGGAAGTTCCGGATGTTAGCAGCATGGAAGTAGAAGATGCAGTCGCTGAACTTATGTCTGAAGGTTTTATCATTGGAGATAGAAAGGAAATCAGTGATGATGAAGTCGAGGAAGGAAATGTCATCCGCACCAATCCGAAAGCCGGAAAAATGATCAAGGAAGGCAATGAAATCGACTTGTATATTAGTACCGGTAAAGAAAAGGTAGAATTATCGGATTATACTGGCAGGAATTACGACGATGTCCGCAAGCTGCTGGAAGGGAAAGGCTTCAAAGATATCATAAAAACCGAAGAGCATGCCGATAGTGAAGCGGGTACCATCCTTGAGCAAAATCCATCAGGTGGTGAATCCGTCATTCCTGAGGAGACAACTTTGGAATTTAAAGTCAGTAAGGGTCCAGAATTGGTAACATTGCGTGATTTAAAAGGATACAACCAAGGCAACCTCGATGTATATGAAGAAACCACTGGCCTCGTCATTGAGAGATCTGAGGCGTTTCATGATACGATACAAGCCGGATCGGTCATTTCCCAAAAACCTGAAGCAGGCACGCAACTGCCGCCAGGGAGTAAGGTAAGTGTTGTTATTTCGCAAGGGAAAAAATTGGTTCCGCAAGAAGTAACAAAGGAGATCATCATCCAATATGACCCTCAAGAAGAAGGAGTACCTCAGGAAGTCAAGATCTACATCAGTGACATGAATCGCGATGAATCAGTTCCTGCAGAGACCTTTAAGATCACTGAGGATACAACCCGTAAACTCACTTTTATGATAGCGCCAGGACAAGAGGCTTATTATAAAGTGACGGTGGACGATACACCTTATACAGAGGCCGGTGTTCCTTATCCAGAAGACTAACAGACAGGGAGTGTTGCTATGCCTGAGGGCAAAATTATCAAGGCGCTGAGCGGTTTTTATTATGTTGCTAATGAGGATGGAGTTGTCCAATGCCGAGGTCGCGGGGTTTTCCGCAAAAACAAGGTAACACCGCTTGTAGGTGACGAGGTCGTTTTCCAGGCTGAAAACGACACGGAAGGCTATATCATGGAAGTCAAAGAGCGGAAGAATGAGTTAGTCCGACCTCCAATCGCAAATGTGGATCAGGCAATCCTTGTTTTTTCAGCTGTGGAACCCGACTTCAGTACAGCCCTGCTCGACCGGTTTTTGGTTCTTGTTGAATATAACCATATCGAGCCACTCATCTGCATTACGAAAATGGATTTAACCAAAGAAGAGCAGCAGGTCCGACTTGAAAAATACGCAGAGGATTACCGAAAAGCAGGTTATGAGGTTATTTTTACTTCATCTGAAACTTCTGAGGGTCTGGAAAAATTAAAACCCCACATTGAAGGGAAGATCTCTGTATTTGCTGGTCAATCTGGAGTTGGAAAGTCATCCCTGCTCAACGCAATCCGTCCAGACCTTGAATTGAAGACCGATGATATATCTTCACATTTGGGCAGGGGCAAGCACACGACAAGACATGTCGAGCTGATTACCATCAATAATGGTCTTGTTGCCGACACGCCTGGATTCAGTTCTCTGGAATTTACCGAGATTGAGGCTGAAGAGTTGAATTCATGCTTCCCGGAAATTCGGGAAATCAGCGAGGATTGCAAATTCAGGGGATGCCTCCATATGGCTGAACCTAAGTGTGCAGTTAAAGCGGCAGTCGAGTCTGAAACTTTGCCTGAATACAGATATTCGCATTATAAGGACTTTTTGTTAGAAATCAAAGATAGAAAGCCGAGGTACTGAACCATGGTTAAAATTGCACCTTCAATCTTATCAGCTGACTTTGCCCGTTTAGGCGAAGAGATCAAGGATGTCGAGCGGGGTGGGGCTGATTATATTCATGTGGATGTAATGGATGGGCATTTCGTGCCGAATATTACAATTGGCCCGTTGATTGTCGAGGCAATCAGGCCAATAACGAAGCTTCCGCTTGATGTCCACCTGATGATCGAAAATCCTGATCAATATATCGAAGCTTTCGCAAAGGCCGGAGCTGACTACATTACCGTCCATGTTGAAGCGAGCAGGCATTTGCACAGGACGATCCAGCTGATTAAATCTACCGGTGTAAAAGCTGGAGTTGTCCTGAATCCAGCCACTCCTGTTGACAGTCTGAAGCATATTATCGAGGATATAGATATGGTGCTGCTTATGTCTGTCAATCCAGGTTTTGGCGGCCAAAAATTCATCTCCTCCGTACTTCCGAAAATCAGGCAGGTAAAAGAGCTCGCAGACTCACTTAACCCTGAACTCGAAATCGAAGTCGATGGCGGAGTGAATGAAGAGACAGCCAAGCTTTGTGTAGAAGCAGGAGCGAACGTTCTTGTAGCAGGTTCAGCTGTTTTTAATAAGGAAAACAGGGGAGCAGCCATCGCAAGCTTAAGACCATAAAATAAAGCCAGCCGTCACATGCGGCTGGCTTTATTTAGCTTATTGATTTTAGACAATTTCCTATCTTTAATAGGTCAAAAAGGAGAATGTTTTTATGAAAATAAATTTAGTAGCAGGAGGCCCGGCAAACCTGATACCAGATTTCCATTTATATGATGAAATGAATGTTATCTGGATTGGGATTGATAGAGGTGTATTTTATTTATTGAAGGCGGGTATCAAGCCATCAGCAGCTTTTGGGGATTTTGACTCCGTTTCAGAAGCAGAGTTGACAGAGATTGAAGAAGCTGTTTCGGACCTTAATAAATTCAAACCTGAAAAAGATGAGACAGATATGGAACTAGCTTTAAACTGGGCTCTTGAGCAGGAACCAGAATCCATAACGATATTTGGCGCAACCGGAGGAAGGTTAGACCACTTAATGGCTAACATCCAGCTGCTGGTCAAACCTCTTCAGCAGGGTTCTGCACTCCATATCGAAATGATTGATGCAAAAAATATTTTATTTGTTAAAAAACCAGGATGCTACTCCGTCAGTAAATTGGACGAATATAAATATATTTCCTTCCTCCCTGTTACACCAGCAGTCTCGGGAATGACACTGAAAAATTTTAAATACCCATTAAATGACTGTCATATTCCTATGGGATCGACACTATGTATTAGTAATGAACTTATTAGAGGTCATGGTACTTTTTCATTTTCTGAAGGCATATTATTAGTTGTAAGGAGCAAGGATTGAAGGTCTTCTTGGGGAGCTCTATTCATGATTCCACGGATTCATATGTAAGGAGCAATTTTTGCATACCCGCGAATATACTATACGGATGCAGAAAGAAGACTGGTTTGCGAGAGATGGTGAGGAGGGACGGTATGAGATTCTATACAATCAAACTGCCTAAGTTTTTAGGTGGCCTCGTACGGGCAATGTTAGGTGCATTTAAAAAGGATTAGAACCGATAACAAAGAATAAGCAAAGAAGGAAAGTATATGAATGCTCTTTGGCACCCTGGAAACGGGGTGCTATTATTTTACCGCCAATTGGGAAGAATGAGCATGAGGACGAAATAAAATCTGTCAGAAAATAAAAAAGGCACCCACATGGATGCCGTGCAGTTTCCTGCCGGCTACTTGAGCCAGGCAGAAGGTCTGCAACTTTTTTAATTATACGCGTTCAACTTTACCTGATCTTAGAGCTCTTGCAGATACCCAAACACGCTTAGGCTTACCGTCTACAAGAATACGTACTTTTTGAAGGTTAGCACCCCATGTACGCTTGTTAGCGTTCATTGCGTGAGAGCGTGCGTTACCAGAACGAGTTGATTTACCAGTTACTACACATTTACGTGGCATATGATTTCCCTCCTAACTGACAAAAGCTGAAACTATTTTTTGCTGCAATTATTTGCATATCGTCAGAACTGCGATTTAACAGGATAACCTTTTCTCTGACATACTTTAATAATTTATCATAGAAATTTCCCATTTGCAATAGTTCTGGCGAAAGCTATAAAGAAAAAAACCTTGACATATAGTTGGGATTCTTGCTGAATAATAAAGGGAAGATCAGAATAACTTTAAAAATTGATTGGTTTATAGTAAAATAACTGTAGCATAACGCTATTTTTCCAAAGGGGGAACGAATCATGTCCATCGAGCTAAAAACGAAGTACGGACAAATTGATATATCAAATGATGTAATTGCAACGATTGCAGGCGGCGCAGCAGTTGATTGTTATGGTATTGTCGGGATGGCTTCAAAGAATCAGATCAAGGACGGATTAACAGATATTTTGCGCAGGGAGAATTTCACTCGCGGAGTAATCGTTCGCCAGGAAAACGAAGAAGTACATATCGATATGTATATTATTGTGAGCTATGGGACGAAAATTTCCGAGGTTGCCCACAATGTCCAGTCAAAGGTAAAGTACACTCTTGATAAAACTGTAGGGCTGGCAGTTGACTCGGTCAATATTTACGTTCAGGGAGTTCGTGTAACGAACCCGTAAGAGGAGGAAAGATTTGTGTCTATTAATGTTCTAGACGGAAAACGTTTTGCGGAGATGGTCATCCAGGGCGCCAACCATTTGGCGGCGAATGCCAAGTATGTCGACGCGCTGAACGTCTTCCCTGTTCCTGATGGAGATACGGGAACAAATATGAATTTATCCATGACTTCCGGAGCTAAGGAAGTAAAGAACCATGTACAGGAGCATATCGGGAAGGTGGGTTCCGCGCTTGCTAAGGGCCTGCTTATGGGAGCAAGAGGAAACTCCGGTGTTATCCTTTCCCAGTTATTCCGTGGTTTTGCAAAAGCAATCGAAAGTAAGCCAACTGTGAACTCTGTAGAGTTTGCCGCTGCGTTGAATGCAGGTGTTGAAACAGCTTATAAGGCTGTCATGAAACCTGTGGAAGGCACGATTTTAACAGTAGCAAAGGATGCTGCCAAGCATGCTGTAGCTGTTGCCAAGAACCATGAAAGCCTTATTGGTTTGATGGAAGAAGTGCTGAAAGAAGCGAAGGCATCATTAAACCGCACGCCAGACTTGCTGCCAGTCCTAAAGGAAGTAGGAGTAGTCGATAGTGGCGGACAGGGTCTTGTATTCGTTTATGAAGGTTTCCTTGCAGAATTGAAGGGCGAAAAGCTTCCTGATTCCCCATCTGCAATGCCTAACATGAATGAGCTTGTCAGCGCTGAGCACCATAAGAGCGTTCAGAGCCACATGAATACTGAGGATATCGAATTCGGCTATTGTACTGAATTCATGGTTAGGCTTGAAGGGAAAGAAGCATTTTCTGAGGAAGATTTCCGCCAGGACTTGAGCAAATATGGAGATTCTCTTCTCGTTATTTCAGATGACGAGGTTGTAAAGGTACATATCCACTCAGAACAGCCTGGAGAGGTTCTGACTTATGGTCAAAGATACGGAAACCTGATCAATATGAAAATTGAAAATATGCGCCAGCAGCATACTGATATTGTCGGAGAATCGACAACCCCTCTTCGAACACAGGCTAGTGAGCCAAAGAAAGAAAAGCGGGAATACGGAATCGTCGCTGTCTCAATGGGTTCCGGAATTGCTGAGCTTTTCCGCAGCATTGGTGCCAATGCGGTAATCGAAGGCGGCCAGACAATGAATCCGAGCACAGAGGATATCATTACGGCGATCAAAGAAGTAAACGCGCGCAAGATAATCATACTGCCGAACAATAAAAACATTATCATGGCTGCTGAGCAGGCTGCTGAGGTAGCGGAACAAGAAGTGGTAGTCATTCCTTCAAAGACTGTTCCTCAGGGAATGACAGCGTTGCTTTCCTTTAACCCCTCAGCTGAAGCTGGTGACAATAAAGAAGCGATGACTGAAGCCATGCAGCATGTGAAAACGGGCCAGCTGACATATGCTGTCCGTGATACAAGTATTGACGGTCTTGAAATTTCAACAGGTGATTTCATGGGTCTTGCCGATGGGAAGATCATCCTGAAGGATCAGGATAAAGTCAAGGCGGCCAAGGACCTATTGGACCAGATGCTTGATGAAGACTCTGAGATCCTGACAATCCTAAAAGGTGAAGACGCTTCAGATGAAGATGTCGATTCAATCGTCGAGTTTGTTGAAAGCAATTACGGCGATGTAGAAGTAGAAGTCCATAATGGAGAACAGCCATTATACGCCTTCATCTTCGCGATTGAATAAATTTTCCGGCAGTGCTGATTCTCCTGCTGGACAAATAAAATTGTAAATATGATACTAAGAAATAGAAGGGGATTCCCCTTCTATTTCGTTTTGTATAAAAGGGATTTTCCTATTTTGATTCATAGAGAGCGCTGTTATATGTGAAAAGTTAAGCGTAATAGTATTT
>NZ_BASE01000049.1 GCF_000813125.1 Mesobacillus selenatarsenatis SF-1 | reverse complement strand
TCTGTTTTGTCCGAACCTACCCCTACTTCGGACATTTGCCGCGGCTTTTACCGCTGTTTTGTCCGAATATGTTCTACTTCAGACATTTGCCGCGGTTTTTACCGCTGTTTTGT
>NZ_BASE01000051.1 GCF_000813125.1 Mesobacillus selenatarsenatis SF-1 | reverse complement strand
CTTTTACCGCTGTTTTGTCTGAACATTGCCCTACTTCGGACATTTGCCTATGCTTCCACCGCTGTTTTGTCCGAATATGTTCTACTTCAGACATTTGCCGCGGTTTTTACCGCTGTTTTGTCTGAACATGGG
>NZ_BASE01000052.1 GCF_000813125.1 Mesobacillus selenatarsenatis SF-1 | reverse complement strand
TTCCGACAAAGAAGCGCTTTTTGCTTCTGCCGGCGGAGTTGAAGTTTCAGAGTTTCTAGGAGGCGACACTAGACAATTCGAAAAGCGGAGGCGACTGCCCAACTCCGACAAGCGTTGGAGGGCCTGCCAGTGAAGTCGCTCTTTGACTTCATTGGCATGACCGAAACGTCTCGAGGAGTTAGGAGCCGCAGCTAGACAAGCGACTCGAGGGGCTAGGCGCTGGAGCTGGACAATTCTCGAAGCGAAGATTTTTATACTTACCTTATAAAGTAAAGGGCCAGGCTGGATTTCTCCGCCTGGCCCTTTACTTTATAAGAGCTTCTTTTCAATTTTTCGTTCGTAATTTTTAAACAGGGATGAATTTGTTTTAGCTCCCCGACTCGACATGATCTTATTGTACCTAAGAAGCTTCTGACTTAGTTCCTGGTTCAGCCTGTCTTTTTCTTCTGGATTTTCACAAGTGCGAATCAGGTCCTCGATTGACATCACTTCCTGCCTTAGCCTCTGTTCTTCTGGAGAGAAGCCGGCATTTTTCAGCATCTTGTAGGCCATTCTCAATTCCGCTGGCACCGCTGACATATCTTCCAGATTCAATGGTTTCCCGTAGCCAGGCAAATTTTCAAACTCTCCGTCCTTGTAAGCACGCTTGATTCGATCCTCCGACACCACCATTGAAAAATCCATCTGAACCACTCCAGTCCATTAATTTCAGTATTTCTACTATTATTATATTACTTTCATCCAGTATTTTCTAATTTTTATATTTGGTAAAGCTCTTTTCTCAAACTTTGTTGCTATCAGAATACGAAATTGGATTGAATTATCACACCCCTTCGTAAAGCTCGCTTCTTATGAGAAAAGAGCATGCAAACTTAAGACCATCTGCAAAATGGTTATATATTACGTTAAAATCGGCTTTAGGATTTTAACAATAATCTTTACGAAACAGACTTGGTAAAGGGAGATTTTATTACGCTAAAGGTTTAAAGAGTTAGCAAGCAGGCTATTTAGTATGTAAAATAATTTCACAACAAGGGGTGTCAACGAATGATTATTGGGGGTATTGGATTCACTCTGATTTCAGCCGCTTTTTTCATGGGGCTGGTCGCCTGGTATTCTTATATAAAAACGAAAGGCGAAGTCAGTGATTCTGCAGGCTATTTTCTAGCTGGTCGAGGCCTGACGGGCACTTTTATTGCCGGTTCCCTCCTGCTTACAAATCTTTCTGCTGAACAGCTGGTCGGCCTGAATGGACAAGCCTACAGAACCAATCTATCCAACATGGCATGGGAGGTCACCGCAGCTTTCGCGATTATTATTATGGCTACCTACCTGCTTCCCAAGTATCTAGGCGGGAACTTTACCACGCTTCCTGAGTTTTTAAGCAAGCGATTTGATGAAGGTGTCAGACAATATACCGTCATGCTATTTATGCTAGGATACATACTCGTTACCGCACCATCAATGTTATATTCAGGTGCCCTTGCCGTATTGCAGCTTTTCAACGTTCCTGAGCTGTTCGGGATTTCCTATGAAGCTTCCGTCTGGATCGTCATTTGGATCATCGGTATCATAGGTGCGATTTACGCGATTTTCGGCGGCCTTAAAGCAGTTGCGATTTCTGATACTTTGAATGGAGTCGGCTTGATCATCATCGGATTGCTCGTCCCGATCCTTGGATTGATTGCGCTCGGTGACGGTAATATCGGAGATGGGATGAAGCAAATCGCCACAACCAATACTGAAAAAATGAATTCAATCGGAACAGAGAAGGATTCTGTACCATTTGGAACGATTTTCACCGGAATGATTTTCGCTAATCTCTTCTACTGGGCATCGAACCAATATGTCATCCAGCGAACCCTTGGAGCAAAAAGTCTTGCCGAGGGCCAGAAGGGCGTACTGATCTCTGGTTTTTACAAGCTGCTTGTGCCGCTGACGATGATGATTCCTGGTGTCATCGCCTTTCATATGTATGGAGATGGCTTGAAGTCAGTCGACCTCGCCTACCCAGCATTGATTTCGGACGTATTGCCGAACTGGATGTCAGGTTTCTTCCTGGCCGTCCTGCTAGGTGCCGTCTTAAGTTCATTCAATTCATTATTGAATAGCGCCGCAACGATGTTCGCACTCGACATTTATAAAGCACGCTTCAACCGTGAAGCAGATGACAGGAAATTGATTTCCGTAAGCAAAATCGCTGGTACACTTCTTGCGGTCGTCTCATTATGTATCGCACCACTATTGATGAACGCACCGGAAGGATTATGGGATTTAATCAGAAGATTCACAGGCTTCTTCAACATCCCAATTATTGTGATTTTGCTGGTAGGGATTTTTACAAAGCGAGTCCCGTCGCTTGCAGCGAAAGTCGTGATCATCTTCCATGTCATCACCTACTATATGCTCGTCTGGGGTACACAGCATCTGTTCGATTTTGTTGTCCCGATTCATTTCATCCACATTTATGCAATCCTGTTCGTGGTTGAAGTCGCGATCATGCTCGCGATCGGATTCTGGAAGCCAAGAACGACGCCATATACCTTCCGCTCCGAAGCAGCTATCGACATGGTGCCATGGAAATACACATTGCCAGTATCGGTGATCCTGCTAGCGCTTGTTGCCATCCTATATGTTGTATTCTCTCCAATCGGGTTGGCCTACGCTCGCGGTTATGTATCTCCAGCATTTTGGCCAGTAACGCTGGGAATACTCGCAGTTACAGTCGCGTTGTCATTTTTGGTCGTTAAAAAGTGGAATAAAACATATGCCCAGTATCTGAAGAGTGAGAATGCAATAACAGAAAGAAAGGTATGCCCAACAACAGAGTTCCAGCCTACCGTGTACAAATATTAATAATTAACAAAGACCTATTAGAGTTCTTATCATCTAATAGGTCTTTTTGTTTCATTCTTTTAACCGGTAAGAATTCTATTAGACATTTCGCTCCTGCTCTTGGCCTGAAATGTCCATTAAACCCC
>NZ_BASE01000053.1 GCF_000813125.1 Mesobacillus selenatarsenatis SF-1 | reverse complement strand
TAAAGCTCTGATATGTTCCCGGTCTCAGTCCAAGAAGAGAAAACCGGTCACATAAACCCGGAATATGTTCCCGGTCTCAGTTCAAGAAGAGAAAACCAGTCACATAAAGCCCGGATAAGTCCCTGGTCTTTGTCCAAGAATAGAAAACCGGTCACAAAAAGTCCGGATATGTTCCCGGTCTCAGTCCAAGAAGAGAAAACCGGTCACATAAACCCAGAATATCTGCCCGTTCATTGTTCGAGAGGAGACGACGTGTAACATAGAGTGCAGTCCTTGCTTTCTCCTCTGTCAAAATAAAAGTTCTTGTCAATAGTGTAAATGTGTGTAAAAATAGATGTCAAGACACCTGTTAATCCAGGAGGCTATCATTATATGAAACAAGCAGATGTAATCATTGTTGGCAGCGGGATTGCCGCACTTCAATTGGCCAATAAATTAGCAAAGAGTTTAAATGTGATTATTCTCACAAAGAAAGAACTGACAGCAGGCAATTCTTATCTCGCACAAGGCGGGGTTGCAGCGGCGGTTGCACCGGGCGATGACCCTTACTTCCATTATCTCGACACAATGGAAGCAGGAGCTCACCATAATAACTCTGAAGCTGTACTTGAAATCACCAAAAAAGCACCGGAGTTGATCAAAGGATTATGGCAATCAGGCTGCCTTTTTGATGAAGATGCAGATGGAAAATTGCTGCTGGGGATGGAAGGAGCTCATAGTGAAAAGAGGATTGTCCATAGCGGAGGCGATGCGACCGGTAAGCATATGGTCGACTTTTTGCTCTCGAACTTGGATGGCAATATTTCAATTGAACAGTCCACATTTGTATATGAGCTATTTATAGACAGCGATGCAACTCGTTGTATCGGTGTGAAAGCGAAACTCCCTGATGGAACGAATGAAGTGTATCTTGCTCCCCATGTGGTCCTTGCTACGGGTGGCTGCGGGCAGGTCTTTGCCTTCACCTCTAATGCAGAGACTGCAACCGGAGATGGAATGGCGTTGGCATACAGGGCAGGTGCTGAGCTTGCCGACATGGAATTTGTCCAGTTCCATCCCACACTTCTTTATGTAAATGGAAAGACGAGAGGCCTCATATCTGAAGCGGTTAGGGGTGAAGGGGCCGTTCTCGCAACTGCTGAAGGAAAGCGGATCATGGAGGGTGTTCATCCTTTGAAGGACCTGGCACCGCGGCATATTGTCTCCCAGACGATTTATGATTACTCGCGAAGAGGAATTCAAATCTATCTAGATATCACAACCATCTCTGGTTTCAGCAGCCGCTTCCCAACGATCAGCAAGCTTTGTGCCCTTTATGGAATAGATATTGAAAAAGGTTTGATTCCTGTTGTCCCCGGGAGCCATTTTATCATGGGCGGGATAAAGACTGATTTGCAGGGCAGAACAAGCATCCCGGGTCTATATTCGATCGGTGAAGCGGCCTGTACAGGAATTCACGGAGCAAACAGATTGGCGAGCAATTCATTATTAGAAGGCATGTTTGTTGGCGGAAATCTTGCTGATTTGCTTAATAGCCATCAAGATGCCAAAAGAGATGATGCAATTATTAGAGGTTTTCATAATCAAACTGCCAAAAGAGCAGACAACATTATGGAAATGCAAAATCAAACTGTAATAAAAGCATGCAATATGTTGGAAAATCAATATGTTTCCAGCAATGAGCTCCCTGTTATTTCCTCCCTAAAACAAACAATGATGGACCGGACAGGGATTGTCCGTACAAAGGAATTGCTGACCTTACAGATTGAGTGGCTTGATCAGTTCAACCTGGACCAATGGCTGGAGGCTCGGCTGGACCATTTGCAGCCATCTGAATTGAATAGGCTGTTCATGTACATCACCGCATCTTTAATTACAAAGGCGGCATTGGAAAGGACAGAAAGCAGGGGCGGGCATTATCGAAAAGATTTCCCGCATGAGGATAACGCCAATTGGATGAAAAAACAAATCATCCATCAACGAAAAAACGTAAAGGATGGTAAGCATGAATTCAATCAAACTGCGCTTGCTACTTGAACAATTTTTTTATTGAAGATATTGGTGAACGTGATGTCACCAGTGAACTGATTTTCGGAAATGAAAACAGAGGAAGCATGGTGTTGATCGCCAAAGATGAAGGTATTTTCTGCGGGGAACAAATCATCCAAACAGGCTTCAGGCTGCTTGATGAGAGCAGTCAGATTACCCAGAAGGTGAAAGATGGAGAGAAAGTTGTTAAGGGTCAAGAACTTGCCTTGATCAACGGCAGGGTTTCCGCTTTGCTTAAAGCAGAAAGAGTCGTCCTTAACCTTGTACAGCGGATGAGTGGCATCGCGACGAAAACCAATGAAGCTGTCCGCGTCCTAAATAGCTCGAAAACAAGAATCTGTGATACACGTAAAACAACTCCGGGTCTCAGGATGCTTGAAAAGTATGCGGTTCGCTGCGGAGGCGGCTTCAATCATCGTTATGGGCTGTATGACGCCGTGATGATTAAGGATAACCACATCTCATTCGCAGGCTCGATCAGCCATGCAGTAGATGCAGTAAGGTCAAATCTTGGGCATATGGTGAAGGTCGAGGTCGAGATTGAAACGAAGGACCAGCTTCTCGAAGCGATTGAAGCAAAGGTTGACTGCATCATGTTCGACAACAGACACCCTGACCAGATCAAGGATTGGATCAATAATGTGCCGGCAGGAATTTTGACAGAGGCATCGGGAGGCATCACCCTTGACAACCTCGATAGCTACAGTGATTGCGGTATCGATTATATTTCTCTTGGATTCCTCACGCACTCTGTAAAATCATTGGATGTTAGCGCAAAAGTGATGGCTGAAACGGAAGGGGCTGTAGCATATGAATATATTGGAGACGCTCGAAGCGAAATCTAAGATGCTTCCTGAAAAGTACAAAAATATGTCTGTCCAGGAACTTGAGGACATGATCAGGAGTATTAAGGAGAAGATGGGCAAGAAGCTCTTTATCCCTGGTCACCATTATCAAAAGGATGAGGTCATTCAATTCGCTGATGCGACTGGGGATTCATTGAAATTAGCACAGCTGTCAGCAGAGAACAGGGAAGCGGAACATATTGTGTTCTGCGGCGTCCATTTCATGGCTGAGACGGCAGACATTTTAACAACCGAAAGCCAGAAGGTCTACCTTCCAGATATGAGGGCTGGCTGCTCGATGGCGGACATGGCGGATATTTACCAGACCGAAAGAGCCTGGGAGTTCCTGCAGGTGCTGTTTGGGGACACTATTTTGCCGTTAACGTATGTGAACTCAACAGCAGCAATCAAATCATTTGTCGGGGCTAATAGCGGTGCTACTGTAACATCCTCCAACGCCGAGAAGATGGTGCGCTGGGCTTTTTCGAAAAAGGAACGCCTGCTTTTCCTTCCAGATCAGCATTTAGGAAGGAATACTGCTTTTAATATCGGCGTCAACCTGGACGAAATGGCCGTTTACAACCCGATTGAGAATATCCTTGAATTTGATGGACCGCTTGAAAAAGTGAAGGTTATACTTTGGAAGGGACATTGCTCTGTTCATGAGAATTTTACAGTGCAAAATATCGCCCATGTCCGTGAAGCATACCCGGACATGAAAATCATTGTTCACCCTGAATGCTCACGTGAAGTTGTTGCGTTATCAGATATGGCAGGCTCAACAAATTATATTATTGAAGCGATCGAAGCATCCCCTGCCGGCTCATCATGGGCGGTCGGGACAGAAATGAATTTGGTTAACCGGCTGATTTCACAACACCCGGATAAGCAAATTATTTCTTTGAACCCACATATGTGTCCATGCCTGACAATGAATAGAATCGACCTGCAGCATCTTGCCTGGAGTCTCGATTCAGTTGTCCAGGGGCAGGAAACTAATCTTATAAAAGTGGATGAAGAAACAGCATTTAATGCGAAGCTTGCCCTAAACCGCATGCTTGAGCAATCGTAAATTGGAATCCTTCCCAGATTGGGAAGGATTTTTTTTTTGGGAAAAGCTTAATCTCATGCTGAAAAACATATTTATTTACATAGAAGCATAAGTTTTTTTGAAGATTGTTAGCAATTTGCCCACACCAACATAGAATATATGGACTTATGCCATAGGAGGGAATCAGAGTGAAAATCCATATCGTACAGAAAGGGGATACTCTTTGGAAGATCGCCAAGAAGTACGGCGTGAACTTTGAAGAGCTGAAAAAGATGAACGCGCAGCTCAGCAACCCTGATATGATTATGCCCGGTATGAAAATAAAAGTTCCAACCGCTGGAGGAACAGTAAAGAAAGAAGCTCCGATCACAGGTGGAACGCCTCAAGCAAAAATCAATATGGGTGGCAAAAAGGAAATGCCGATTGCCAAAGAGAAACCGATGCCAATACCAGAAGTGAAGAAAGAAGTGCCAAAAGAGGCTCCCGTAAAGGAACAGCCGAAGAAGGAAATGCCTAAACCGGTTAAGAAGGAAGAGCCTGTTAAACCATATAAACCTAAGATGCCAGTGCAAATAAAGCCGGAGATTGATATTAACAACTACTATATGATGAATATGGCTAATATGCAGATGCCGCCGCAGCCAAAGCCGCAACCAAAGCCGCAACCAAAGCCGCAACCAAAGCCGCAGCTCCCGCCTAAACCAGATAATATCTTCCCGGAAATCAAACCAGAGGTAAAACCTGAAGTCAAGCCTGAGGTCAAGGCTCCAGTCAAGCAGCAGGTTAAACCACAGGTTAAGCAAGAATTAAAGCCTCAGCTGCCAAAAGCTGAAATGAAACCAAATGTGAAATCAGAAATAAAGCCCGATATAAAAATTGAAAAGAATGATTTCATGGATGAATCACCATCAATGATGCCATTCGTTCAAGGAGGTTACCAGCAGCCAATGATCCCTTATCCTTATAACTGTTATCCAGGTGCGCCTTCCATGACAGGTCCCGCATATGGCCATCCAGGACAGCAAATGCCATACCCTCAGGTACAGGGAATGTCCCAGTACCCGGGAATGATGCCAAACATGGCAATGCCAGCCGAAGATATGGAATCATCATCCTTTGCCCAGATGCAAATGCCATTGAGCCCGGGTATGGGAGAAAATATGCCTCATTATGGAGCACCACAAATGACAGGTCCTACTTTCCATGGTGTACCTATTTCACCTGTAATGCCTGGGCCGGGATATTGCCCGCCATATGAGCAGGGATATCAGCAACCGATGCCATATATGCCGCAGGTAGCGGGAGCGATGGAGGATCAAATGCCATTGCAGCCACAGGTAGGTGGAATGATGGATAATCAGCAAATGCCACAGGTAGGCGGAATGATGGATGACGAATCATCAGAAATGCCGATGCCTCAGATGCCACAAGTTGGAGGTATGATGGATAACCATATGCCACAGGTAGGCGGAATGATGCAGGGCCAGATGCCGATGATGCCGCAGGTAGGTGGAATGATGGATAACCAAATGCCACAAGTTGGTGGAATGATGCAGGGCCAGATGCCGATGATGCCTCAAGTCGGTGGAATGATGGATAACCAAATGCCACAGGTAGGCGGGATGATGCAGGGGCAGATGCCGCATCAAATA
>NZ_BASE01000054.1 GCF_000813125.1 Mesobacillus selenatarsenatis SF-1 | reverse complement strand
GCTCTATCCACCCAAACCTGTCATAATAACAGCTCTTTCTTGACAGCTTTTGCTCCTATCCATGCAAACCTGTCACAATAATAAGCCGTTATCACCGATTAAAGAACCTTTCCTTTCCAAGCCCATCCAAAAACAAAACCAGCCAAATCGGCTGGTTCATTTTCTGCGTTTTATAACAGCAATCGTACATCTTGAGACGCAGACAAGCTTTTCATCTTCATCGGTGATTTTTATATCCCAAACCATGGTTGTTTTTCCCTGGTGGAGGACAGTGCCGACAGCGGTAACCAGTCCGGCCTTTTTTGCCCTTATATGGTTGGCGTTGATTTCAAGGCCGACCACCACTTCGTTTTCCTTGTCGACTAGTTCGAATGCTCCAACGCTGGCGACCGTTTCTGCCAGGGCTACAGAGGCACCCCCATGCAGCAGGCCAAATGGCTGCCTTGTACGGTCATCGACAGGCATTGTAGCGATAACCTTTCCTTTTTGCAGTTCTGTTATTTCTATTCCGAGTGAGCCAAGCAGTGTGTTGTTAAGTTCCAACTTTAATTACCTCCTTATATTTGGCAAACAATTTACGTTGGTTTCAGGAAAAACTAATACTGTCCTTCGCAAAAGGACGCATCATTCAAATGAGGTGATCCATATGAACCGAATTCGTGAAGGCATGATTCCTGCGGTGTTAGGAACTGCTGTTACAGCAGCTGGTTACGCTATGAAACAAAATCGCAAAATCGATAAAATGGTTTCAAACACTTTATTCGGTTTCGGATTGGCCCATATTGTCCTTGGGGCCATCGATTTGGTCGAACACCGGAATGAATTTTAGCCAGACAGTCAACCCTAGCATTTCACAGTAATAGAGTGTTTCTGAAGGAAGGGTTATTTTTGCTGCCCTTCCTGAAGAATTACTTCTTCAGGAACAGCTGCAGCCCTTATTTTTCTCCGGCGGTACACGAATATGATGCTGATCATCGCGAAAGCGAGTACGACCAACCAAAATTCTTTATTGTACTTCATGACTATATCCATTTTATCTCCAAATAGATAGCCTAGCACAAAAATGATTGAGACCCATACGAATGCACCACTATAGGCAAAAATAGCAAAGGTTTTAAAAGGAAGCCTGCTAAAGCCGTAAAGCAATGGCAGCAAATAGCGGACTCCTGGAGCAAAGCAGCTCAACGACAATGAAAATGCATGGTATTTCTCCATCAGCTTCATGGCAGATTCAATCGAATTCGCAAAACGCTTTTTTTTCCCTAACACCCGAAGCAGTCTTGTCCCTATTATCCTCCCCAGCAGGTAGCTGGAGGTAAAGGCCGCAGAGATGCCCATGTATGTAACCAAAAATGCAAGAATAGGGTTCAATGCTCCTTTGGACGAAGCGAGACCTACAGTCATCAGAATAACCTCATTGGGAACAGGAATGACGAAAACCCCGAACCATAACCATAAAAATAAACCCAAATAGCCATTATCTTCAATAATATTAATGACCAGCTCCAGATCCATGGGTCTCCCCCCTTCATTCCATCTTGGTTCGATTCTATTTCACGATAGAAGTTAATATGTATAACAATTCTCCCTTCTGCCTTATTTACCCTCTTTTTTTCCTTATTGAATCGCTTTTGGCTATTCCCACCCTCATACTTAGGGATTTATGTTCATACATTGAAAAAGGTCTAAAACTTACCCGTAAGGAAGGGGTAGCTACTTATGCATTGTTTATTTTTTCATAATAATAGGATAGCTGATTGGATCGGAACTCACCCAGATCGTCCGTATCAAGAAGTGAATGCAACACTATTCAGAACCTCAGCTGATAAAGCAATTGCCCTAATGGAAGACGCTAACCTTGTGATGTCCAAAATAACTTCCTCGGATTCTTTTTCCAGCGAATTAATGACTGCCGCTCAACAATCCAACCAAAAGGAAGTAGAAAGAATGATCCAATCAACAGGCATTAAGAAAAAGCCAAAAATCACTTATAACCCAGATGGAATCACAATGAACTTCGTGGATTATGCAGGTGACAAAGAATGCTGCCATATCATCACACAACTGAGATGGTTATAAGAAAGCTAAAAAAGCCGCTGTTCACTGAACAGCGGCCATATCATTGTTTTTTCATTTAATAATAAAACGGATATCCATATCCGTATCCATAGCCGTAAGGCGGGAAACCGCCGTAACCGTAGCCATATGGACGTGGATATAATAGTGCGCTGCCTAAAAGGCCCCCGAGTACTCCTCCAACAAACGGACCTCCAAAGCCAAAACCAAATGGGCGTCTGCCACCGTAGAATGGTCTTCTATACATCAAGCTACCTCCCTCATATCTTTGCCTACATTACTTCATATGCAAACAGGGAGGCTGTTGAATGGGCGTTTGTCCATTACACTAGAAAAAAAGCCTAGTCCCAGGTCATCCGCTGTTCCTTCCATGGATCTCCATACATATGGTAGCCATTCTCTTCCCAGAAACCAGGCTTGTTTTCAGAGGAGAACTCAATTCCTCTGATCCACTTCGCACTCTTCCAGAAATATAGATGCGGAATGACGGCTCTCAATGGATAGCCATGTTCCGGGGTTAGCTTCGCCCCATTATGGGAATGGGCAAGCAGACTTGTTTCTTTTAGAAAATCCTCAATCGGGAGATTCGTCGTCCAATTTTCCTCAGCATGGAGAATGACATATTTAGCTGTTTCCTTTGGACTGGCCAGCCTGGCTAGTTCCTGAGTGGATATCCCCTCCCAGACATTGTCCAGCTTTGACCAGCCAGTCACACAGTGGATGTCATTGCCAGAGGTCGTTTGCGGCAAGGCCATTAACTCTTTATATCGTAATACAACTTCGTTTTCTACTTGACCAAAAATTTTCAAGGTCCAATCATCGAGATGCTTATAATACGGCACATTGCCATAATGCAGGATAGGAAAAGAGGTCGTTACATTTTGGTTCGGTGGCACTCTGTCCGAAGGGCCCTTCTTACGCGCTTTTCCGAAATACATATTGATCACCCCTTTGTATTATCCTACAGAATTTCTTTTTTAAAATAAACAGAGCCGCCCTGCCCGAAGACAAGACGGCTTGAATTTCCTGAATTATAAAACCATCGCGGCAATCCAGCCGAAAATGATCAAAGGAATATTATAGTGAACGAATGTCGGAACAACCGTGTCCCAGATGTGGTTGTGCTGAGTATCAGCATTCAAACCGGCTGTAGGTCCAAGTGTACTGTCAGAGGCAGGTGAACCTGCGTCACCCAGTGCAGCAGCCGTTCCCACAATCGCAATCGTCGCCATCGGGCTGAACCCAAGTTGAAGGCTCAGCGGTACAAATATTGTGGCGATAATAGGAATCGTTGAAAACGAAGAACCAATTCCCATTGTAACCAGAAGTCCTACAACAAGCATTGCCAAAGCGCCCAGGGCTTTATTATTGCCAATTGCATCAGCAGCCTGCGCTACAAGCGTTTCAACGTGTCCGGTTTCTTTCAGAACGTCAGCGAAACCGAATGCAGCAAGCATGACGAATCCGATGAACGCCATCATCTTCATGCCTTCTGTTAAAAGATTATCAGCTTCACGCCACTTAATCGCTCCGCTCGCGTACACGACAAGGATACCAGCAAGCGCACCGATAATCATCGATCCAAAGTAAAGCTGGGCAGCAAGTGCTGCAACAATGGCAACGATTGAGAAAATGATTCCCATTTTGGAGTACTCACTTTTCTCTACCTGGACCACTTGATAATCCTGATAGATTCTAGGCTTTCGGTAAGATACGAAAATCGCGATCAACAATCCGACAACAAGTCCAGCAACCGGAAGCAGCATCGCTGTCGGGATATCAGCCTTATCGATTTCCATTCCGCTGTCAGCCATGTTCGTAACCAGGATGTCATGGAAAATACCCCCGAATCCAACTGGCAGCAAAATATAAGGCGCCGTAAGACCAAATGTCAATACCGAAGCAATTAAGCGGCGGTCAATTTTCAGTTCGTTGAGGACAATCAACAATGGCGGAATCAAAATCGGAATAAACGCGATGTGGATCGGAATCAAGTTTTGCGAGAAAATCGCCATTATTAAAATCAAAATGACAATAATCGCTTTAGAATACGTCTTAGCTTTCGACTCTCCGTTCTTGCCAATCATTCCGATCATCCAGTCAACCATCAGATTGGGCAATCCAGTCTTGGAAATGGCAACAGCGAATCCTCCAAGCAGCGCGTAACTTAGCGCAACCTCGGCACTGCCGCCAAGCCCTCCTGAAAAAACTTCAATCGTCTTCTCTATACTTAAGCCGCCTGTCAGCCCGCCAATCAGCGCTCCTGCAATCAATGCCAACACAACATTGACGCGAAGCAAGCTTAGGATCAGCATCGCCAGGACAGCAATAATAACTGCATTCATGATAAGTGCTCCTCTCGTTGGTTTAATATTTTTGTCTCTCATTTTACTTTAGTATGGTAAATCGGTAGAGAATTAAAATGACAAGTATTAAATTATCATAGATTTGTTTTTTGTGTCAATGGGTTTGTTAATAGTTTTTGGATTGAGTTAATTAAATATGTTTGAAGGAGCGAATAAATAAAGGTGTGTTACCTGCTATAAGTGTAAATAGAAAAACCCCAAAGCCGCGTAGACTTTGGGGTTTTCAAACTCAATTTATTCTCCTGTTTCAAATCTTTCAACTAGCAATGCCAGTGTGCGGGCCATGACGCCGGTTGCGCCTGATGGACCAAGGTCGTATTCCTTGCTTGTTGTTGCTGTTCCGGCGATGTCGAGGTGCACCCATGGAGTGCCTTCTGCAAATTCGCCGACAAACGCTCCGCCCATGATCGCATGGCCTTCTGCGCCTGGGGAATTATTCAGGTCTGCGATTTTGCTGCCACGTACACGTTCAATGTCGCGCTCGAACAATGGCAGGCGCCAGATTGGCTCTCCCGATTCATAGGAAGCCTCCAGCACTTGTTCAAAGAACTCTTCGTTGTTCGTCAATGCTCCGGATGTATGCAGACCTAACGCAGTAATGACACCGCCTGTCAGGGTTGCGATATCCACTAGATAGTTCGCACCATGATGCTTCGCGTAAGTCATTGCGTCAGCAAGCACGAGGCGTCCTTCTGCATCTGTGTTCAATACTTCAATTGTTTTGCCGCTCATTGATGTGATGACATCATCCGGTTTGAAGGCTGTGCCCGAGATCATATTGTCTGTTGAAGGAATAACCGCTACGACGTTTTGCTCAGGCTTCAGTTCACCGATGATTTCCATTGCACCAAGAACCGCTGCCGCCCCGCCCATATCGGACTTCATGCCGACGATACCAGTCTTTGTTTTGATTGAGTATCCGCCTGTATCAAACGTGATGCCCTTGCCGACAAGACCAATTACATCCTTCCACTCTTCCTTGCCTTGATACTTCAGGACGATCATTTTTGGCGGCTGTGAAGATCCCTGATTGACCGCAAGAAGCGCACCCATGCCCAGCTTTTCCATTTCTTCTTTTTCTAAAATTTCTGCTTCGAATTCATATTTCTCTGCCAGCTTCATCGCATATTCAGCCATGTCTGTAGCTGTCAAAAGGTTTCCTGGAGTATTCACGAGCGTACGAGCCGAATTCGTTCCCTTTCCGAAAATATAGCCAACTTCAACTGCTGCTTCCACTTCGCCCTCTTCGTCTGCGCTGTATACTGTCAGGCTTTCAATTCGCTTTTCAGGCTCGTTTGATTTTTGCTTGTAGCCTTCGAACTCATATGTAGCCATCGGTAACGCTTCACCTAATGCATGCGCAGCATCATTAAGCTCAAACTTTTCGCTTGTAAAAGTATCTAAAAGCACGGCTGCTTCCGTCCACTTCTCATTCTTCGCCGTCTTGAACAGGCGCCCGAATGCGTCCCTTAATGTTTCGAAATTATATTCCTTTTCATGGCCAAGACCGACAAAATAAATCTTTTTTGCGCCAATTTTACTGAAAGTATGTATTTTGGAAATTGCTTTTTTCTTAGTTGAAATGTCCCCACTTTTGACAAGTTCTGTTAGCTGCCCATCAAAAAGTTCATCGGCTTCTCCCAAGAATCCTTCAAGACCCGACGGCTTGTTGAACAAGCCAATCACCAGACACTCATGGCTGTTTGAAAAATTAAATTGATCATTCACTTTAAACAAATCATTCACCCCTACATATTTATAACTTCATTATATCGAAACTCTTAAAATATTTCGACTTCCTAATCTTGTGACAGGTACTTTCTCCTGCAATAAGTGCACTTTCAATCCTCAAGATACAAATATAAAACCGGAAGCTCTGGCAGCCCGGCAATTTCCTCGTATGGCAACCGGTCGATTTCAGCTGGGAATGTTCCCAGGCACTCTTCAATGAACGGATAAACCTTCTCTAAATCAAGTCCCCAGTATACCGGACGGTACGTTTGCAAATAGTCATGTGCTGCCTGCATCATCAGCCGGGCTCCCTTCACATTCCCATAACTGTAGTGGTAAATGGCAACACTCATTTGCAGCAGGCCTTTTAAAAACAGATTCCCTTTATCGGTCATCCACATATCTTCAAGCAAGTCATGGCAGGTATAATAATCCCCTTCGTTGAATTTAACAAAGAACTCATAATACTCATCTGGGTAGTCCGTCAAATTCTTCACCTCCATCTTGAAGTATTAAAACTATTTTATCAGACCTTGAAAATTAGCTGTAATGTTATAATTAAACTTGGGTATTACTTTAAAAGGTACTTTTTTAGAATGAGGGGGAACAGCCATGGAATTATTAACGAATTTCCCATTATGGGCTTCGCTTGCTGCAATATTTTTCGCGCAGTTCGTAAAGGTTCCAATTCAATATATTGCGACGAGGAAAATCGATTGGTCGCTTTTGACAAGCACAGGCGGAATGCCAAGTTCCCACTCGGCAGCTGTCACAGCATTGGCTACAGGTGTAGCGCTTGAAACGGGAATGGGTTCAGCCGTTTTCGCGGTCGCCGCTGTTTTTGCGATTATCACGATGTTTGATGCATCAGGTGTCCGCAGGCAGGCAGGCGAGCAGGCCATCGTTTTGAACCAGCTTGTAGCTGATTTCGGCCGATTCGCACAGGAGGCAAAAGGCTGGCAGGATAAGCCTGAAAAGGAAAAGCAAAAAGAATTGAAAGAATTGCTCGGCCACAAACCGATCGAAGTGTTCTTTGGAGGATTGACAGGTGTAATCTTGACCTTACTGCTGCACTATTTACTATAAAAGCGGGTGAATCACATGAGAGTCATTTCTTTATGTCCCAGCAATACTGAAATCATGGAATACTTAGGACTGACTGATCTCCTTGTTGGAGTCGATGATTTTTCAGACTGGCCTGATTCGGTAAAATCACTTCCCCAGCTCGGTCCCGATTTATCGATCGACCTTGACCTCGTCGAGGAATTGAAGCCAGACCTCGTCCTTGCCTCATTAAGTGTTCCAGGGATGGAAAAAAACATTGAAGGTTTGACAGCACGCAACATTCCACACATCATATTGAATCCGCAATCGTTGGCGGATATTGAGAATGATTTGATAATAACGGCAAATGCCCTGAACATGCCGGATCGCGGCCAGGAAGCAGCAGCCCAGTTCAGGAGCAGGCTTGAGAACATCAAGCAAGAATCCGCCAATGCCGATTGGAGACCGAAACTTTACTGGGAATGGTGGCCAAAACCCGTTTTCACTCCTGGCAGCATTAACTGGCTGACCGAGATATCCGAGGCTGCCGGTGCCGAAAATCTTTTCAAAGACGTTGAGCTCGCAAGCGTGCAAACGGACTGGAATGATGTGAAATCACGAAATCCGGATTATATATGCGTCGCCTGGGTCGGTGTCAGGAAGCAAAAGGTGAAGAAGGAATTGATCACAAACAGGCCTGGCTGGGAAGAACTTGATGCTGTCAAAAATGACCGGATCCTGATTCTCGAAGAAGAACTATATTGCCGTCCGTCACCACGGCTTTTGGAAGGCCTGGAAAAACTGCATCACCTTATCCATAACTAATGACAAAAGGCACTTTCCAATCACCGGAAAGTGCCTAAACTTTTATGATTTTTTACCGCTTATATACTGCTGGCGGAAAACTTGCATCGATTCATTCTCATTAAGGGCTTTTAAATCTTCTTCTGTCAGCTTACCATTGCCCATTTCGATTACATATACATCCAATGTCTTTTTACCCCACTGTTCGTATACATCTTTGACCGTATCATAGTAAAGGTCGACCTTATTCCCTTTGATTGCGCCACCTTTATCGGCAACAACACCGAATCCATATCCCGGGATGAAAAGGATTGTCCCAATCGGGAATACGTTTAAATCAGCCGCGACAGTTGAATATAAGTCACGTTTAACTTTTACACCAGAATAAGTGATTCCATACCCAGGATGCCCAGGGTTTTTGCCCGTCGATTCAATACCGGCAGTATACCCTGTCGCTATAATTTTCTTTGTCGGGTATTGTGACCAGTTCAGTGATTCCTCAAGTGTGGGCTGCTTTCCGGCAACCTTTTCACTTGAAGAAATTTTAGTCGTGAAGTCAGATACTTTTTTCAAAAACTTAAAAGCAAGTCCTATGGATTTCTTTGTATGATCAGTACTTGCGTTATCCTCTTGTTGGATTCCCGAGTTATCAAAAACATATGTAGATACAGTAGAAGCTTCAACTCCCGAAATAGATTGAAACGTAGAAGTTATAGCAGCAAAAAATAAAACTGCCATCGCTGAGCGTCTGGCCCACATTTTTAAAATATTCATATAATTTTTCACTCCTCCCAAATCTATTAATTTCCCAACGAAACAAGAAATATTCCAAAAGGAGCAAAAAAGTGCCAAAAGACCTATTTACACTTCCATTAAAAGTAAAATATTACTTTTAGTATCCAACATACATTCGATTTTATGCACAAAAAAAACCTCCAAATATTGAAGGTTTCTTGTATTAGAACATTTGATATCCTTTTTTTCGCAAAAGCCTGATGACTATACCCGCTAAAATAGCGCCTGCCAAACCGCTGCTTAAAATCAGAATGTCTGCCATTGCCAATTGTGAAAGCCGCCGTCCAAGATCATTGAAGGCTTCACCGCTATTCCTGAAATAATCAATAAACGGATACTTATCAATAATGAAAATTGCAATCAATGGATACACGACAGCCATGATCCATGACATCCTCAACAGCATATTCAGTAAAAACCCAATCCCGAAAAACAGGACAAAAAACAATAACATCGAAATGATCAGAGTGACAACCGTCATCATGTCTATATCCCCCCATTAAACATCATTTCTAGTTTACTGTTTGTCCGTTTTACAGTCAATGAAATGGTGTGACTTTCACCTTGGTCCATGTTTAGGCAAAAAGAAAAACCTCGCATTCTGCGAAGGTCAAAGATGCATTGCCTTATTTTTTTGATTTGCCGGATCCGCTGCAGCAAGTGCACGTTTCTGAACCGCCAAGCAACAGTTGGAAATAGCCTTTACCAGAACAGTATGGACATTCCTTCGAATCATGTGTATGCATTTTCATTTGAGAACCTCTCCTTTATATTATTGAATTTTCTGATAATATATCAGATCTTCATTGTTTTTGAAAAGGTTCAAATTTGACCAAAAAACCACATTGAAAACGGATACATCATATATTTTCTTTAATTATCTGTCACTTCCTCAAAATTTCAGAAAATTATAAAAATAATTTATATGCACTATAATGAAACTGCTTGCCTGGATCCAATCCCTCCGCTCCAGACAAAACTTGACCAATTGGTTTACTTAAAAGGTAGTGTAGCAGCAGCGAGGTATCGGGGTCTGCTTTTAGTTCGTCAGATGTCATGAATTTTGCATCGTATAACTCACTTTCCTCAACCGTCACCCTCTGACCTGGTAATGGTGCCAATAGAAATACGAGCATATTATCGCTGATGGACTCCCGGATTACACCAGTTCGTAAACCCAGCAGCCCTGTGATTGTACAGACCACACCTGTTTCTTCTTTCACTTCCCGGAGGACTGCCTGATCGGCCGTTTCCCCTTCATCTACGAAGCCTGCTGGCAGCGACCAGCTTCCTTTCAGACCTCCATAGCGCTTTTTAACGACCAGCCAGCGCCCAGCTTCCGAAATAACAACACCAGCGACACCAAGCCAGACATTTTCTCGTTTCCCCATTCATTTCCCCATCCAATAGCTAGTTTATACTAATATTGTAACCTATAGGATTCTGATTCGTCTTTGCATCTGTCCGCCTGGTTGCAAAGAAAAGCGCAGGCGCCTTGTTCTGCCCCGACAAGCCCTGGAGCTAGATAATTAAATAAAAAACAGACCCCAGTAGGAGTCTGTTTCCATATATCTATTATAGAACGTTGAATTTACCTTTTTTTAGAACCAATGAAGGACCGCCAATCATGTAAAGCGCACGGTTGTCGATCATCTTTTTCATGAAGGAAGCTTTTGTGCCGACCATCTTCTTGCCGAAAGCAACACCAATTGCGTCATCCTCACCAAGTGAACATACTGTACCCTTGATATCTGGTGTGAATGTCTCCATCTCGGATTTACCACGGACTAGAGCGGCAATATTCCTGGCACATACTTCACCCTGCTGCATGGCGATTTGTGCCGTTGGAGGATATGGACGGTTGATTTCTTCGTTGATGATCAATGAGCAGTCGCCGACAATGAATACATCGTCTGATCCTGGAAGGCGTAGGTCTGGCTGCACTTTTACGCGTCCGCGCATTGCTTCGATTCCTGATTTTTCAATGACAGAGTTTCCACGGACACCTGCTGCCCAAACAACTGTGCCTGCTTTGATTTCTTCGACTTCTTCTTCGCCTTTAGCAACGATGATGCCTTCTGGAGTCGCTTCTTTGATTGCCGTACCGATACGGAATTCCACACCTTTTTTCTCAAGCGTAGCTACCGCATAGTTGACAAGCTCAGGGTCGAAACCAGGAAGAACCATTGGTGCCGCTTCGACACAAACGATTTTTACTTTATGGTAATCTACATCATATTCACGGCAAAGTTCAGGAACGCGATTTGTCAGTTCACCAAGGAACTCGATTCCTGTGAAGCCCGCACCGCCAACAACGATTGTTAGGCGCTCATCTTTCTTTTCAGCTTCCGTGTTGTAGGTTGCGAATTGATATTCGATATGCTCGCGGATTTGTCTGGCTGAATTGACGTTGACGATAGAGAAAGCATACTCTTTCAAACCTTTAATACCAAAAGTTTCAGGTTCAGCACCAAGGGCAATGACAAGGTAATCATAGACAATGTCACCGTTCTCGAGGATTACACGCTTCTCATCCATTTTGATTTCTTCGACAGAACCCTGGACGAATTCAACCTTATGGCGATCGATTACATCACGCACATCATAGCGGACTTTGTCATGGTGCAAAGTTCCTGCCGATGCTTCATGCAGCCATGTAGTTTCATAGTGGTAATCATTTTTGTTAATAAGGACAATGTCAGCCTCGTTTACTCCAACAGCTTTTTGTAAACGGGTAGCTGTCATTAATCCCCCGTATCCTGCTCCTAAGATTACGATCTTTGGCTTTCTCAAAGTGATCACTTCCACCTTTTTAAAATATTTTTGGTCGAATGGCCCATCTCTATCTGCCGCCATCTTTTTCCGAATAAGTTTGTGATATTATTCACTAGAATGTTCAAAAAAATGTCCTAAAAATGTCACAAAATCTTAACATTATTGCCTACCATCCATCTTATTCTTTTTGCGTCGCATTTTCAAGCGATTGAGTTAACTTAGAAATATTCAGAAAATAGGCTGATTTCACTATTTTTCAGTATGATAAAGGTATTTTTCTATGAAATATATTGTTCCACAAGGAATGTTCTATTATGATAAGGAGTTTATTTTTACGATTTATGGTATTATAAAAATTGGAGCAATTTTACTACATAGTGAGGGGGATATGGAGTGAAAGAAGATCAAAAAGTTTATGACATCACGATTATCGGCGGGGGGCCTGCTGGTCTGTTCACTGCTTTCTACGGCGGAATGAGACAAGCATCTGTTAAGATTATTGAAAGTTTGCCACAGTTGGGCGGGCAATTATCAGCACTTTATCCTGAAAAGTACATATACGATGTTGCCGGCTTTCCAAAAGTCCGTGCCCAGGAGCTGATCAACAACCTGAAAGAGCAAATGGCGAAATTCGAGCCTGCTACTGCTCTTGAGCAATCTGTTGAAAAGCTTGAAAAGCTGGAAGATGGAACAATTAAGCTGACTACTGATAAAGAAGTTCACTATACAAAAGCAGTCATTATCACAGCAGGAAACGGTGCATTCCAGCCGCGCAGGCTTGAACTTGAAAGCGCTGCCCAATACGAAGGCAAGAACCTGCACTATTTCATAGATGACCTGAATCAGTTCGCTGGCCAAAAGGTCGCGGTATTAGGCGGAGGCGATTCAGCTGTTGACTGGGCATTGATGCTTGAGCCAATCGCTGAACAAGTAACAATCGTCCACCGTCGCGATAAGTTCCGCGCACATGAGCACAGTGTTGAAAACCTGCAAAACTCAAAGGTTGATATCAAGACTCCTTATGTGCCAACTGAACTTGTTGGTGATGGAGAAAAGATCAGCCAGATCGTTCTTAAGGACGCGAATGGCGAAGATACTGTAGCCGTCGACGTTGACGCGGTCATCTGCAACTTCGGTTTCGTTTCATCTCTTGGACCAATCAAGGAATGGGGCCTTGAAATCGAAAAGAACTCAATCGTCGTCAACTCAAAAATGGAAACGAATATCCCTGGCGTTTACGCTGCAGGCGATATCTGCACATACGAAGGCAAAGTAAAGCTGATCGCGACAGGATTCGGTGAAGCTCCAACAGCTGTCAACAACGCAAAATCCTACATGGATCCAAAAGCGAAGACACAGCCGCTTCACAGTTCTTCCATGTTCAAATAGAATTTTTGCTGGTAAGCATAAAACAAAGCAAGGTCCGCGGACCTTGCTTTTTGTTTTAGATTAACATTCTTCAGGTGTTCCTTCGCGTGTCGCTGTCTTGAAACTAGAACCACAGCCGCATGATGCGATTGCGTTCGGGTTGTCGATTGTGAAGCCGCCGCCCATTAAAGACTGCTTATAGCTGATTGTTGTGCCATTCAGCACTGGAGCGCTGTCCTTATCGACAAGGATTTTAATGCCGTGCTGCTCCAGCTGTTTGTCTCCTTCTTCCACTTCATGGGCAAAACCCATGCCATAAGATAGACCGCTGCAGCCGCCGCCTTTTACAGAAACGCGAAGGTAAGCGTCTTCCGTCTCATTTTGTTTCATCATATCTTTAACCTGCAATGCAGCATCTTCAGTAAGAATCACAATATTATCCACGATAAAACCTCCTTGATCCCTTTCTTATTAGTATACTCACACAACTTCCAATCCTCAACCAATCAAGCCGAAAAAGAATTATATTCATATTTTCCCACCGAACATCCAATTAACTTGGTATAATATACCCATACTATAATAGGGATAAGGGTAGGTGACGAAAATGACTCAAATAGAACCGCTCTATGATAAAAAATATCACTGTGAAATGTGTGAACAATCTTTTACCACCAAAAAAGTGCGTTCCCGTTTTGTGAAAGTCCTCCGTTTTGATACTGATTTCGCCCCTATTTATGCCGATGGTTTCGAAAACCCTAATTTTTATTATGTTAATGTCTGCCCGAATTGCGGCTACTCGTTTACCGATGATTTCAGCAACTATTTTCCGCCGGGCGGTAAACAGCTCATCCAGGATAAAATATGCAGTCAATGGGCTCATCATAACTATGGAGATAAGCGAACAATCCAGGAAGCTATGAACACTTTCAAACTCGCAGCTTATAGCTCGACTCTAAAAAAAGAGAAACATATCGTTTCAGCAGGGTTGTACATAAGACTTGCCTGGCTGTACCGATCAATAGATAACCACGAACAGGAAATGCGTTTTTTAAAACTCGCCCTTAAAGAATATACTGAGTCGTACAGCACCGGAGACTATAAAGGAACTCAAGTCTCAGAGCTGCGGCTGATGTATCTGATTGGTGATCTCTCAAGAAGGATTGGCCAAACGCAGGACGCGGTCCGCTTTTTCTCAAAAGTAATCGAAAAGCAGAGGCAGTCTGTGGAACCGCAAATCATCCAGCTGGCAAAAGATCGCTGGCAGGAGATGCGTGAAGAACAAACGGTTGGAAAGTGAGTTAGGTCCAATTTAGAAAAAAATGAAAAGGGCTGGCAATGGGATTCTACCATGCCAGCCCTTCCTATATTAAAACATCGGATTCTCGTCCAAATATTGATAGATATTTTCTACTAGTTCTTCGGGTGTATCTCCCACTACTGGGTCACCGTTTACAAGGGCAAACATGGACTGTGCGCATTTCCCGCAGTAACCAAGGCAGCCGTATTCAATCACATCAAGATCAGGGTCACGCTCCAGCTCCGCCCTTGCTTTTTGGGCACCGCTTGCTAGATTGCTGATACAAAATTCAATGATTGGCTTAATCATTTGTTTCACCTCTCTACTAATTTTTAATCGTAACCTTTTTATAGAAAATCGTCAATTTCCCGGGCTTAGGGCATCCATAAAATTGTTGTTATTTTGTCACAATTTCGTTATACTTTTTATGGTGATTTATTGAGCAAAAAAATATTGCAAAATAATTTCGAAAAATGTATCCGTTTACGAGTTTAAAGAGCGAGCTGGAAAAACATCATTAACTGTCTCTGAAGAGTTAAAAAGGGGAAATTCACATGAAGAATCTCGTTATCCTTGGCGGCGGCTATGGCGGCATGCGCGTCCTTAATAAATTGCTGCCGAATGACCTGCCGGAAGATGTATCAATTACGCTGATTGACCGTGTTCCATACCACTGTTTAAAAACAGAATACTATGCCCTGGCTGCAGGTACGATTTCTGACCAGCATATCCGGGTGGCATTTCCTGAGCATCCCCGCCTTCAGGTAAAATATGCGGAAGTAACAGCCATCAATCTTGAGGATCAGAAGGTTGAGCTCCAGGGTGATGACTTTGTTCAATATGATGACCTTATTATCGGTCTCGGCTGTGAAGATAAATATCACAATGTCCCAGGAGCTGACAAGTTCACATACAGCATCCAATCAATTGAAAAGTCCCGCGCGACCTACCAGGCACTTAATAATTTGCCAGCAGGTTCAACCGTTGCAATCGTAGGTGCAGGGTTAAGCGGCGTTGAGCTTGCGAGTGAATTGGCTGAAAGCCGCAAAGATTTGAAAATTAAGCTTTTTGACCGTGGCAACCATATCCTCTCAGCCTTCTCTGAACGCCTGAGCACGTATGTGGAGAATTGGTTCGATAATCACAATGTTGAAATCATCAACAACGCGAATATCACGGAAGTCCAGAAAAATGTTCTCTATAACCACGATGAGCCGATTGTATGTGACGCTATCGTTTGGACAGCCGGCATCCAGGCGAATCGACTTGTCCGCGAGATGGACGTTGAGAAAGACAGCATGGGCCGCGCAGTGGTTACTCCACAACATAATCTGCCAGGCTATGAAAAGGTTTATATAGTCGGAGATTGTGCTAGCCTTCCTCACGCACCAAGTGCACAGCTTGCAGAAGGCCAGGCAGAACAAATCGTCCAGGTTTTACAAAAACGCTGGAAAGGCGAAGAACCACCTGAATCATTCCCACCGATCAAGCTCAAAGGTGTCATCGGCTCACTCGGCAAAAAGCACGGCTTCGGACTAGTCGCCGAACGCCCGATTACCGGCCGCGTCGCACGCTTGCTGAAATCAGGGATTTTGTGGATGTATAAATATCATAATGGGTGATGTGTTGGAAACCGGGCGATGCCCGGTTTTTTATTTGTATATTTTAGAACTTCGAAAATTTGGAATCGTGGTTTTTCTCGAGTCTCAAACTGGTAAAAATCAATGAAATTTTCCAGTTCGCCAATAAAATTGTGAAAACCGCCAATAAAATTTGATTTTCGCCAATATATTTTCAAAATCGCCAATAAAATAAAAAAATCGCCAATAAAGTTGTGAACTTCGCCAATAAAGTGTTTTGCTTCATTCGATAACACCACAATTAGGCTGCAACTCAACCCTACAATTAGAAAAAGCACTCCAAATTGGAATGCTTTACGCTGGAACGTACCCATATTTCTCTAATTCTGCGTAAATTGTTTTCAATTTCGGGTTTCCTTCGCCGACGAGCTTGCCTTCGAGCAGGACGACAGGGTAGAACATGTCTTCTTCAATTACTTTTTCAGCGTAATTCTTTTTGTCTTCCTCTGATGGAGGATTGTGGATATCAACATAAACAATTTTGAATGGCTGGTCTGCATATTTGCGGCTGATCGCGGCTTCGAGCCATTCATACGTTTCTTTTGAGGATGGCAGGTTCACACAGCTTGGGCACAATACTTCTGCACCATAAACGACGATTTCTACCTCTTTACGTTCCATTATCAATTACCCCCTGTTATTTTCTTTTATTTTACTATACGATGAAAAAGATGCATAAGGAAAAAACTGTGTTCACTGGTTTTTCGGTTTTATTGGATAGATTTTTCCGGCCGATAAGATTATAATAAGTATTATGAAAGGAGTCGATTTGCATGACTGAACAGCAAATGTTTGAGCAAGTACAGGAAGTATTAGATAAATTGCGTCCATTCCTTCTTCGCGATGGTGGAGACTGCGAACTAGTTGATATTGAGGATGGCATTGTTAAACTTCGCCTGCTGGGTGCATGCGGTAGCTGCCCGAGCTCCACAATCACGCTTAAAGCTGGAATTGAACGCGCACTTTTAGAAGAAGTACCTGGTGTCGTTGAGGTTGAACAGGTATTCTAATTAACCAATAATAAAGCGGTTTTGCCAAATAGGCAAAACCGCTTTTTTTTAAGGCTCTTTTTGAGAGGCTCTTTTCTCAAACTTCTTTGCTATTGAATACAAAATTTGATTGAATTACCTATATTCCTTCGTAAAGTTGACGCTTCTTATGAGAAAAGAGCATGCAAACTTAATACCGACCTGCAAAATGGGTGTATATTACGTTAAAATCGGCTTTAGGATTTTAACAACAATATTTACGAAAACAGCCTTTTGAGAGGACCGATTTTCAAAAATCATCACCTAACTGATGACCTGCATCCTTCCTTATCAATCTGCAATCTGAAGACCTCCAACCCCACTAGATGCTGTCTCAATTTTTCCGCTACTGTTTCTCCTTTGCCGGGTTCAGCAAGGCACATAATGGATGGTCCCGCTCCGCTCAATGCAACTCCGAATGCTCCTGATTGAATGGCCTTTTCCTCCACATTTTCAAAAAAAGGCACAAGTGCTTTCCTATACGGCTGATGGAACAAATCAGCGCTCATCATCTTACCTGCGAGGGCCCAATTCTGTGTCATCAGGGCGGCAAGCAACTGATTAGCTACTGCACTTGCCTGGACACTTCGCTGAAAATCGATCACTGCGGGTAGGACATCACGTGACGTTTCTGTCAGCAACTCATCTTTAGGAACAACAAGAATCGGATCAAAATGAATCTGGTCAAGAACGGTTAAATCAACCTCATCCCCGAGTTGGCTGCCAACTACGACGCCTCCAAACAGGCTCGCACCGGCATTATCAGGATGACCTTCGAACAGAGTGGCGGCTGCCAGTTTTTCAGAACGTGTCAATTGTAAGCCGCAGAATTCATTGGCCAGTTCCACTCCTGCGACAATCGCCGCTGCACTGGAACCAAGTCCTCTCGCAAGCGGGATCTCGCTTTTTACATAGACATGGAGCGAAGGCATTTCCTGCTTGTACATTTCAGCTGTTTTCATCGCAATCTGGCAAATGAAATTTTTTTCATCACTAGGGAAACCTGTTAATGAATGAGATAAAGGCGTAACCTTCCATTTATCACTTTGTTCAGCCTGGACTTCCATGTAGAGATTCAAAGCGACGCCTAGGGAGTCAAAACCTGGGCCCAGGTTCGCTGAGCTGGCCGGAACTTTTACTGAAAGGACTTGCCCCCTCGCTATCTCAGCAGCAGCTAATGGCTCCTCGACTCCCTTCATTGCCGGACAACTCCCCTGATATAGTCGCTGACGATCCTCTCGTCATTTGGAAGCAGCACTGGTGAAATCGAGCTGATGTCGATAGCGGTTGAAGGATCTTTCAACCCATTTCCGGTCAGTACGGCAACTATTCTGGATCCAGAAGGAATTTCTCCTCGCTGTAAAAGTTTATGAATCCCTGCAAGCGATGCGCAAGATCCTGGTTCAGCGAAAATCCCTTCCGTGCTCGCCAGTTTGCTGTAGGCTTGTAAAATTTCGTCATCTGAGACGAAATCGATTTTGCCTTCTGATTCGTCACGCGCTGCGACGGCAAGATCCCAGCTTGCCGGGTTGCCAATGCGGATTGCCGTCGCGATTGTTTCAGGATGTGCGATCGGCTGTCCCTTTACAATCGCAGCCGCTCCTTCCGCCTCAAAGCCGAACATCCGCGGCAAACCAGTGCGTTTACTGGAATCGTATTCTTTGAATCCTTTCCAATATGCGCTGATATTGCCGGCATTACCCACCGGGATCGCGAGGATGTCAGGTGTGCCGCCCAGCTGGTCACAAATTTCAAACGCGGCGGTTTTTTGTCCTTCAAGCCGGTAAGGATTGACTGAATTCACGAGGGTGACCGGTTCTGTTTCACTGATTGCCCTGACCATTTTTAACGCTTCATCAAAGTTTCCTTCAATTGAAACAATACTTGCACCATACATCACGGCCTGTGCAAGTTTGCCCATCGCGATTTTCCCTTCAGGGATGACGACGATGCATCTTAATCCTGCTCTTGCTGCATAAGCAGCCGCGGAGGCGGAAGTATTGCCAGTTGAAGCGCAGATCACAGTGTCACTTCCTGCCTCCTTAGCTTTGGCGACTGCCATGACCATCCCTCTATCTTTAAAAGAGCCGGTAGGATTCACTCCTTCTACTTTTACGTATAAATCGACTCCCCATTTCTCTGATAGCTGGTCAAGCCTGATCAGCGGGGTATTGCCCTCATGCAGGGTGAGCAATGGTGTCTCGGCATTGACTGGCAAGTATTCACGGTATTCACTTAACAGCCCCCGCCATCTCATGCTCCGACACTTCCTTCGACCCTGTATGAGCTTTTGACATCCTTCACAAACTTTAGGTCACGCAGCTCCATTAGAATATCCTGGTAATCCTTCAAGGAGGCTTGATGCGTAACGACCACAATCTCCGCAAGCTCCTTTTCCTTCAAAGGCATCTGGAGGATTTTCTCAAAGCTGACGTTATGGCTTGCGAAAAGAGATGTGATTTTTGAGAAAACTCCGACTTCGTCATGGACGTGGAGACGCAGGAAGTGCTTTGAATTCACTTCTCCATCATCTTTAAGCTGTTTCTCATACTGCGGAGTGACAAAAGAACTGCCGTTTACTCCGAGGCGCATGTTCTTGACGACGCCTACAAGATCTGAGACTACAGCTGTGGCAGTTGGCAAGCTTCCAGCTCCAGGACCGTAAAACATTGTCTCCCCGACTGCTTCTCCATACACATACACCGCATTGTACTCATTATTGACAGACGCAAGCGGGTGGGTTGATGGCAGCAATGCCGGCTCAACGCACACCTCGACCTTATCGCCGTCAAGAACGGCGATGCCGAGCAGTTTCATCGTATACCCCAGCTGCTTCCCATATTGTAGGTCCTCTTCAGTTACAGTAGTTATTCCTTTGAATTTGACATCATCAAGATCAATCTTCATTGAAAACCCTAGTGATGCCATGATCGCCATTTTTCGAGCCGCATCCAGTCCTTCTACGTCAGATGCAGGGTTTGCCTCCGCGTACCCGAGCTGCTGCGCTTCCTTTAACACGCTATCATATGCCAGTCCCTCCTGGCTCATTTTCGTTAAAATGTAGTTTGTTGTGCCATTCACAATCCCCATCATCTTTGTGATTCTGTCAGAGGCAAGGCCATCCACCAGACTGCGCAGGATTGGGATTCCTCCGGCGACACTCGCTTCAAAAAAGAGGTCGCAGCCATTTTCATTGGCCACTGTTAAAAGCTCGGAACCGTGGACGGCCATCAAGTCCTTGTTTGCCGTCACAATATTCTTTTTGCTCCTTAATGCCTGAATCAAGTGTTCCCGAGTATCTTCAATCCCGCCCATGACCTCGATTACCACTTCAATCTCCGGGTCTTCCATAATATCAGCTGGATTCACCGTCAGGAGTGATGGGTCCACTTTTACCGACCTTTCTTTTTCAACATCCTGTACGAGGATTTTCTTCACTTTAATCGGGCACCCAACCTGGTGCATCAATTTATCCTGGTGGTTTTCAATAATCCTAACCACACCTGACCCTACTGTTCCCAAACCTAGAAGTCCAACCGAGATTGCCTGCATTTTCTTTTCCCCTCTCTTTGTGTCTGTTTCAAATGTACATTTGTTTTTGTATAGTAGACATTATAAATACCAGAAACAGCTTTTACAAGGAATATTTAGGGTACTTTTCCTGTGTAAACGCTTAATCCTATGTGGCTCTAAGTGTAAAAAATTATAAAAATTTTGATTATATTAAAAGTTTTTCCATATTAAAAAAATCCTTCCCGTTCATAAGGGAAGGATTTGTAGATTATTGAAGCACTTCTTTGTTAACGATTGTCTTTGGGCTGTCGCCAGTCAGGACAGCTTTAACATTTGCACCGCACAGCTTGATCATGGTTGTCCTGGTTTCAGTGCTTGCACTGCCAATGTGCGGGATCGCAGTTACGTTTGGCAGTTCCAGCAGCGGATGGTCAGCGGAAATTGGCTCTTTTTCAAAGACGTCGAGTCCTGCTGCCGCAATCTCACCATTTTTAAGCGCATCGTATAAAGCCTGCTCGTCCATAACCGGGCCGCGGCCTGCATTGATGAAAATCGCGTTTTTTTTCATTTTCGCAAAGACATCGGCGGTAAAAAGATTTCTCGTTTCCTCAGTCAATGGAGCAAGTGACACTACAAAATCAGCTTTCGTCACAAGATCCTCGAAAGAACTGTAGACAGCGCACAGTTCTTTTTCAGCCTCATGTTTTTGTGAGCGGTTATGGTAAAGGATCTCCATCCCGAAGCCTTTGGCCCTGCGAGCGACCGCTTCACCGATTTTACCCATACCGACAATCCCGATTGTCTTGCCAAAAACATCATGCCCAGCAAGCAGGTACGGACTCCAGCCTCCCCACTTGCCAGCCTTTATATATTCCGCCGCTTCGACTATACGTCTTGCGGATGCCATCAGCAAGGAAAAGGTAAGGTCTGCTGTTGTCTCTGTCAGCACGTCAGGTGTGTTCGTAACGATGATTCCACGCTTTGTTGCTGCTTCAAGGTCAATATTGTCAAAGCCGACTGCCAGATTTGCGACCACTTTGAGGCTTTCACCTGCTGATAACACTTCCTCGTCGACTTTGTCAGAGAGCATTGTGATTAAAGCGCTGGCTTTTTGGGCTTCTTTTAAAATAACTTCCCTAGGTGCAGGGATATCTTCATGATCCCACATTTTCACTTCAAAAAGCTCGGTGAGATCCACAATTGTTTCTTCAGGCAACTTCCTGGTGATATAAACATACGGTTTCATAGTCTAACTCCTTTTGAAAGCGTTTAATATAGTAGAATAATTTCATTCTACCACAAAGTCACACTTTCCTTAGAAAAAAAGCTTCGACTATCGTAACAACCAATCGACTGCCGGAAGTTTCGCTGCTTTTACCGGCGCTTCGCTAAGATGGTAAAAATGGCTCAGGAACCGCTCATGATCACTGCTTTGATTCAAATATTTCCGCAAGCGGTCTTCAAGCTGGCGCTTCGTCTGTTCCGATTGAGTTATATAGTAATTTTCGACTGTCTCATAATAGTGGAGCGGGAACAGCAATCTCGCGTAAAGCAGCCTCCACGAAAATGGCGACAGCACGGTCATTGATTGGTATTCTGCCAGGAAGTTCTTGATTTCCGGCTGGCTCGTCTGGATGTTGGCAAAATAACGATCCCTGACCCATTCAGCGAGATCCCTGCTACCGTGATCAAATACCCATTCGAAAGGATTTTTGACAAAATACGTTCCTCTCCAGACCGTATTTGTAAAGCGCTCATGGCAAACAGTGCCATGGTCAATCTTTGACGGCTTATCATCAATCTCAGTATCAGCGAGGTATTGAATGGCATTTTCAGATAGCCCCATATAATACGGAAAAGATTCCATGAACATCTTCTCAAAATCATTCTCCGGCTCAGTATAAAGCTTGCCACTCCATACCTTTTCCATCTGGTCAAGCCGTTTTTCCCAGAGCTGTTTCCACTGTCCAACCCTGTTCATGCTTTCAACTTTAAAGGGGATTTGCCGGCCCCTTGCGTGGAATTTAGCCAATTTCCTGCCAGTTCTTATTTTTTCTGGCATAGGGGCTGCGCGGTTCATCAACACGCAGTATTTTCTCCCCTCCCATTCGCAAATTTGTTTTCCTTCCTTATCCGCTAGCACCCTCGAGACATTCCGATCCCCAGTTGTTTGCATATGGTCAGCAATCCTCGCCAGCTCGCTTATCTCTTGCTCTTTTACACCGTTAGCGTCCATAATCAAATAAAGCCCTTCATTATGCTTATATCCATGATATCTTCCAAGAGATACTTCTGAATCTGCCAAAATCCCATATACTTCTTTTAACATCTTTTGAAACATATTAGCACCTCATTTCCAAGCCATTCTTTTACAAATATATGTATTGGATTGTAAAACTTGAATGAACATTACAATGAATAAGCGGCTTCATTAGGGAAATGATTTAAAGGAATGAATTCTTTCACTAAAACGGATTAAGCGGAATATTTTAGGTTAAATAGGATAAAGAGTATGAATATGATTATGCTGCAATCAAAAACAGAAAGGTGATGCAGATGTTAGAAAAGAAACGCGCCATCCATATGACAGAGGAAACTGCCCGGAAGTGGCTCCATGAACGTGGAGTTGAAATAGAAGATATCGCCGATCTCGTCTATTTCCTGCAGGAAAAATACCATCCAAACCTGCAGATGGAGGATTGTATCGAAAACGTTGAACGAGTTCTATCCAAGCGCGAGGTTCAGAATGCGATACTGACTGGAATCCAGCTGGATATCCTCGCTGAACAGAAGAAGCTTGGCGAACCACTTCAATCCATTATCGACACAGACGAAAGTTTATACGGCGTCGATGAAATCCTCGCATTTTCAATCGTAAATATATATGGGTCGATCGGTTTTACCAATTATGGATACATCGATAAAGCAAAACCAGGAATTCTAGAGAAGCTTAATGATAAGGAAGCATCCGGCAAGTGCCATACTTTCCTTGATGATATCGTCGGAGCAGTCGCTGCTGCAGCATCAAGCCGTCTTGCACATAGAGCGGCAAATGTAGAAGATTAAAAGAAAAGCGACTCGAGCTGCTCAAAGCTAACGCTTCACGCAAGATACTCAAGGAGCGAATTCGGGGATGAAAACTGACTAAGCGCTGGAGCTGGACATAAGAAAAGCGCAAGCGCCTTGGTCAGCCCCGACAAGCGCTGGATAAAAGAAGGGACTTGATGCCTTCAGCGGCTCAAGTCCCTTTTTAGCTTATCTACTTAAACTTCCCAATCGTCCAGCGAATCCACTGTATACGTTGGCATTTCTTCATACCCTTTCAGCAGTTCCCTGGTAGTTACACCAGTGTGGACGAGGAGTGTGTCCATCCCTGCTCTCATGCCTGCGAGGATGTCGGTATCGTAGTAGTCCCCGACCATAAGGGTTTCCTCTTTTTCTGTCCCAAGTACCTTTAAAGCCTGTTCCATGATCACAGATTCCGGCTTCCCGATAAAAATCGGGTCTGTTTGTGTAGATACAGCAATCACGGAAGTCAACGAACCGTTGCCAGGCAGCAGGCCCCGTTCAGTCGGGATTGCGATATCCCCATTTGTCGATATGAAGGTCGCTCCATTCCTGACCGCAAGGCAGCCGACAGCCAGCTTTTCATATGTAATGCCACGATCGATTCCTGAAACAACAAAATCAGCGTTTTCCCCGGCAAATTTCAGTCCTTTTTCCTGGATCGCTGTCTGGATTCCCTCTTCGCCAATCACATATACAGTCGCATCCTGTTTTTGCTCATAAATATAGTTGGCTGTTGCCTGGCTTGTTGTAAAAACCTGCTCCTCAGTCGTTGGAATATCAAAGGAGCGAAGCTTTTCCGCCACCTGTGCAGGTGTGCGCGATGAATTATTCGTAACGAATAAATATGGGATTTCCGTTTCAATCAGCCTTTTTATAAAATCAGAAGCCGCTTCGATTCGTTCTGATCCCCGGTACATCGTCCCATCCAAATCAATTAAATACCCTTTATATTTTTTCATATTTGATCACTCCTAACTATATCGTTCCCATGTCGTTCAAAAACGAATACTCCCATTTTATATAAGCCAGGCAATGAGTGCAAAGGACAAAGCTCACAAGACCAAAAAGCGGAAGCGCCTTGTTTAGCCTCGACAAGCGCTGGAGGGCCGACCGGCGAAGTCGTTCTTTGACTTCATTGGACGGACCGAAGCGACTCGAGGGGCTAGGCGCTGGAGCTGGATTATGAAAATCCAAAGGACCTGTTATTTATCCTTAACAGAAAAGAGACCGCAGTTTAACGGTCTCCTCTGTCATGGTTTACTTTTTAAAAGCGGATACTGGCCCTAACTCATTCGTTAAGTACTCTCTCACTTTTACTGAAAAATGCTTAAGATGAGGAAGCTCGGTCTTAAAGGTTTCGATCAGGCCGGCATGGTCTACGGCAGTATACTGCTGGACAAGCATCTTTCTGAACAGGACGATTTTTTTCAACCCTGCGCTCATTTCCTTAGTAACAACCTTTTCATCATCCAGGATATCAATAATGTCTTCATAGCTTCCCGGGTCACGCATGATGAAGCCATCGATCATTGCATTGCCCACATCAAGTACGGCTTCTACCATTGTATGCGCCGCACGCTCGAGTGCTGATTTTTCCATCGGCGTTTCCCATGGTCCATTGCTTTCAAAAAAGCCGATTTGTCTCTCTAAAAACTGCAATGTTTCTTCGATTTGATCTCTGTCGACAAAGTACATTCATTATCACCTCATAAAGATGCTAGACGGTTTTCAGTAATCCAGGACGGGCATAAAAATAACCTTGTGCCAGTTCGACCTTGTTCCGTGAAAGAACCGATGCTTCATGCTCATTCTCAATCCCTTCCGCAATGACGGTGGACCCCGCTTCCCGCGCAACAAGGAGCAGCCCTTTCAGCATGGACTCCTTCACAGAGTTCTTATCAATATTTTCGATAACGGAACGGTCGATCTTAATGACATCCGGCATGATTTCACTGATGGTATTCAAGCTGGCATAACCTGCTCCTGTATCATCAACCGCTATTTTGATTCCCATTCCTCTTAACACCTTTATATTATAGATAAAATTCTCGATTCCCTCAATCGAGTCCCTTTCGGTAATTTCTAAAGTAATCTGATTTGGCTGGATAGTGTCATATGATTGCATCATGTTTTTCAGGTCCCGGACGAATCGGGAATTTCCGAGGGTAATCGGCGTGAAATTGATAAAGATATCATCCCGACAACCAGTCGAAGTGATTTGATCAAGCGTTTTTCTCAACACGATCATTTCCAGGTCATAGAGCGTATTCGTCTGCCGCGCAACTGAGAAAAGCTGCAAGGGACTCTCAAGCGCCGTGCCCTCAGGTCCCCTCGTCAGCATCTCCCACGCCCGGATTTCCTTAGTCGCGACGTCTATGATCGGCTGCGCTAAAAGCTTTATATTTTGCTGTGCGATAATTCTTTTCATTTCATAAACCATTTCATTGAATTCAGTTTGGATTCGTTTCTCAGCCATCGCAAACGCTTGCTGATGTGCCTTTAAGACCGCTCCATGAACGGAATCCACCGATTTATCGATAAAAATAAACCCAGTATCAAAGATAGGCTGGACAGTAGGATACTCTTGAAAAATCCTGCTCTCCGCTTCCCTGAGGATTTTCTTCATTTTCACATCAATTTCAGAGATACAGTACCTGTTATGGTCAATCCTCATGAACAGGCTCAGGCTGTCGCTATAGTAATCATGCAGGACAATCATGTCCTCTTTGTCGATTTCTTTTTCAATAACGCTTTTGAAATGCCGTTTCAAAGCCTTACGAAACTTCCAGCTTTCCTCACCAAGCTGCGAAGCAAGCTCCTGGTGATTCTTGATTGTGTATGCAATAACAGCAACTTCAAAGCCACTGTTAAAAGCTTTCTTCACCCCAGAAACGACAGGGTTCCGTAAAATGAACTGTGGAGGGTAATAACATATTGTAGAATGCGGCAACATTATTTTTCCCCAACCAAGCAGGTTGTCTAATATGCTAGTAACACGGCGGGCCATAGGTTTCAATCCTCTCAGAAGATGACTAGAACTTTTTATTAATTGTACCATATTTAGCTAAAATAGACCTTTTTTCCTAGATAGTTATTTCGAAATATTTTTACTTCTTTATTTATAGTGATAATGTGGGTAAGGGTTGCATTAATGTTGGGTGTATATGGATTTTGACACCTTTTCCTGCTTCGCCTTTAAACCTGTCACGATTCCGGGGTTTTCTTGACAGCTTTTCCTGGTTTTCCTTCAAACCTGTCATGATTCCGAGGTTTTCTTGACAGCTTTTCCTGATTTCCCTTCAAACCTGTCACGATTCCGAGGTTTTCTTGACAGCTTTTCCTCTTCCCCGACCAAAGCTGTCCGAACTTGATGCTACTTCTGACAGCTTTTCCTCTTCCCCGATCAAACCTGTCCGAACTTGGACCTACTTTTGACAGCTTTTCCTCTTCCGCTACCAAAGCCGTTCGAACATTGCGCTTCTTCTGACAGCTTTTCCTCTTACCCCAGCAAACCTGTCAGAACTTGGCGCTTCTCCTGACAGCTTTTCCTCTTACCCGGCCAAAGTTGTCAGAACTTGATGCTACTTTGGACAGCTTTTCCTCTTACCCGACCAAACCTGTCCGAACTTGATGCTACTTCAGACAGCTTTTCCCCGTCTCCCTCCAAAGCTGTCTGAATTCGGCGTTCCGATCTCATTGAGTCTTCCACACGCCTTTTTCAAATACAAAAAATCCCCTGAAAAATTCAGAAATTATTGTTTTTCTGGTAAGATTGATGTTGAGTGAGAATGCTGTCGAAAATGGAGGAGAAACATTTGGAACGCGAATTGGCACTTGAGATCGTCAGAGTTACGGAGGCTGCTGCACTGGCATCTGCTCAGTGGCTGGGCCGCGGCAAGAAAAATGAAGCGGATGATGCAGCCACAACTGCAATGCGCAAGATGTTCGATTCAGTCAATATGGATGGAATCGTCGTCATTGGAGAAGGGGAATTGGATGAGGCTCCGATGCTTTACATCGGAGAAAGGCTGGGCACAAGGATGGGTCCAAAAGTGGATATTGCGGTGGACCCGCTGGAGGGGACGAATATCGTCGCCAAGGGGCATAATAATGCAATGGCCGTTATTGCGGTCGCAGATAAAGGAACTCTCCTCCATGCACCTGATATGTACATGCAGAAAATCGCTGTCGGTAAAAGTGCCGCTGGTAAAGTAAGTCTTGATGACCCAATTGAAAAGACGATTGAAATCGTCGCAGAGGCCAACAATAAACGAATCCAGGATTTAACTGTTATCATTCAGGAGCGTGACCGCCACAATGATCTGATTGAGCGAGTAAGGCAAAAAGGAGCCAGAGTGAAACTGTTTGGTGACGGCGACGTAGGTGCTTCGATTGCGACTGCTCTGCCCCATACAGGTGTCGACTTATTCGTGGGGACAGGCGGTGCGCCTGAAGGGGTCATTTCAGCTGCAGCCCTCAAGGCTCTTGGCGGTGATATGCAAGCAAGGCTTGTACCGCAAACCCTGGAAGAAGAAGAGCGTTGCATTGCAATGGGCTTGAAGGATCCGAGACAATTGCTGATGCTACATGACCTTGTTTCCGGAGACGATGCGATTTTTGCCGCAACTGGTGTTTCGAGCGGCGAACTGCTCGACGGTGTACGTTTCCTCGGTGGAGATCTTGTTGAAACACACTCCATTGTCATGCGTTCCAAAACCAAAACGGTCCGTTACATCACAGCACACCATCATCTTGAACACAAGCCACACCTAGTGATGGTTTAGAAGCAATACATACTAAGGGGGATCACGATGACCGAACAATTTTTTTTATACGATGAAACTGAAGAAACAAAAACGCGTTATGTAAGCTTTGTTGGTGAAAATCAGCGCTTTGACCTTGCCATCATGCAGACTGGGCGGTACTACGGCAAGAGCATCGTGATGGATATCCAGGGAAGCCGCTTCGCCATCCTCGGCCAGGATGACCTCGCTGAAGAAGGTTATCTCGAATTTGCCTACAACCTATCTGAAGAAGACGCGGAGGAACTTCGCTCATTCCTGCAACCGATCCTATAAATCTGGAATGAACTGTTTGTTTGATTTGTCTTACCAAAGAAATACTAAGGGGACAACAAGCAAAGAGGTGAGTTCATGAGCAAGGAAGACAGTGAAAAGTACTCTGATTTTTCGAATGTTGAAAAACAACGCAACTATATAACGGCCGAAGACTTTCCAGAGGGCGCATATGGGTCCCCGTTCCGGAAGGACGAGCCCGTAGAAGGCAAAAGCACTCCTTGGCGTGAGGGACAGCGGAGCTACAGCAACTTCAACTACGAGTTCAAGTCCCTTCATCAAGGAACACCGCGTAAAGAAGCGGGTGCCCACCCAACCCATGATGACCCGAATGAAAGCGAACAGCCGCCGTATAGTGATTTATAGTAGTACCTTGATATGCTCCAATGCTGGTTATTGGGGCGTTTTTTTATGTCTGGATTCAGTGCAGATTTTAAGTTCTTATAGGAAAATTGTGCCTCTTCTACTGCTGAAACTTTCAGAATCCAACCCTTACAAATCACCATCCAATGAAATAAAAAAAGCCCCGAATTGGACTGAATACAGTCCACAATCCGGGGCTTTTTTATCATACTATCCTTGTTTCGCGACCTTCTTGGCGACAAAATAAGCACAGCCAAAATTGCAATACTCATATAAGTACTCGCTGACAGTACTGATTTTCGTATCGAAAGTTGACTTCTGGTTTTGATCATCGAAAAAGCCTCTTAAACGGAGTTGTCCATATCCCCAGTCGCCAACAATATAGTCATATTTCGTTAAGATTTCACTGTATCTGGCGCGAAAGGCTTCTTCATTAAAGCCATCCCTGCTTTCGTCCACTATTTCATAACATAAATTATTGATGCAAATCATCGGTAGGTCCACCTCTTTTTCCGTAACGATCTGGATTGTTCTCTGTCCAATGGCAAGGATGGAACCTTGCACTTTTCTTAATTATAACTTATTCCCCATCAATTACTAAGCAAAAAAAATAATTTCAGAGCCATTCTAATGATTAGGGGGTGTTTTAATTGAAAAAAGCAATAATGGCTCTTGGCATTTGCGGAACAGTGGCTATGACGGGATGTGCAGGCGGAGACGATAACGCCTCACCAGCCGGCCGGGATGGCGGAGCTGGAATTTACCAGCAAAGCGGGAATACATTGAATGCCAATGACCAGCGTCCAGAATTATACAATGAGGATGGCAGAAAAGGGTTCAATGATAAAAGCGAGGATTTTGGTTATGTGCGCCATCAAAAAACAGGTGTAATGGGCGCCGATGATATGGAGAATGCGTACCAGGCAATCGACCGCGAGCAAATTGCAGAAATGATCAGCAGGTTTAGTTTAATGGCACAGAATGTAGATGATGTGTCGACACTTGTAACCGACGAAGAAGTCTTGATCGTATACGAAACAGACTCGGAAAACCGCGACCAGACTGCGGACCAGGTGAAGCGAATGGCAATGTCAGTTGTACCACGCTGGTTCCACGTGTACGTATCAGATGATACAAACCTGCGCAATGAAGTCGAGAACTTTGCCTCACTCGATACAGATAGCCGCGATGTGGACGAATTGGTCGATGGCGTCGTCAAACAAATGCTTAAGTCTCCTCAAGGTCGTGATATGACCTCAGGTGAAAATGCCAATGGTGAAGCAGAGGGCGAATTGAATGAAGAAACGGACAAAGACGATATTTCAAGACAGATGAAACAAGGTAAATAATGAAAAGAGTTCAGCATGTGGTGTATGCTGAACTCTTTTTTAAAAAGATAACATTTTATAGTGTCTATACGCACTCTAAATTACGCCTGTTGAGCTTCCTGCTCTGCAAGCTGCTGTCTATGTTTTGCAGCTGAATTAACCTGCTCATCCGCATGATACGATGAACGTACAAGTGGGCCTGCTTCGCAATGGCTAAAGCCTTTTTCAATCGCGATTTCCCTTAGCTCGGCAAATTCGTCCGGATGATAGTATTTTTGAACCTCAAGATGCTTCTTGGAAGGCTGCAGGTATTGACCAAGCGTAAGAATGTCCACATTGTTGGCACGCAAATCATCCATCGCTTCAATTAATTCTTCTTTCGTTTCGCCTAAGCCAACCATGATGCTGGATTTCGTCGGAATATCAGGCTGCATTTCTTTAGCGCGGCGCAGGAACTCAAGTGAACGCTCATAAGTTGCACGTGCACGGATTCTTGGCGTCAAGCTTCTAACCGTTTCGATGTTGTGGTTCAGGATATCTGGACGTGCATCCATTAGAGTTTTCAGGTTTTCCTCAACTCCGCCCATATCTGAAGGCAATACTTCAATTGAGGTAAATGGATTTTTCTTGCGAATCGCTCTGACCGTCTCGGCAAAAACTGCTGCTCCCCCATCCTTCAGGTCATCGCGGGCAACGGCAGTTACTACGACATGCTTAAGGTTCATAAGTGTAACTGAATCCGCCACTCTTTCTGGCTCCTGCCAGTCAAGCTCAGTTGGAAGGCCAGTTTTTACAGCACAAAAACGGCATGCACGTGTACATACATCCCCAAGAATCATGAAGGTCGCGGTCCTTCTAACTGCCCAGCACTCGTGGATGTTCGGGCATTTTGCTTCTTCACATACAGTATGTAGATTTTTCTCGCGCATCATCTTTTTTAGGCCTGTATAGTTTTCATTCGTATTTAACTTTATTTTCAGCCAATCAGGCTTTCTCTGTACCTCTTTTTTGCTCATTATTTTCACTCCATTCCTGCTGCATTACATCAAGAACACCATGTAAAAATCAAGGCCGGTATACAGCTTCTGATGTCACTTTAACACAATGAAAAACTATCGACAAGTACGATAACCTTGCGATTACCATTATTTGATATTTATGAAAAATCCTCATCATCGCAAACTATAACAAGAAAAGCGGAGACGCTTGCTATTTCCAAAATGAAGCGTTAACGCTGGAAATTAAAGGAGCTAGATCATGAAGGGAGGATTACGGTGAAATTCCTTAAAGCAGTTATCGTTCTTTTTTTACTATCCCCTTGCCTGTTCATGGATAAAGCAACTGCAGCTGAGCAGGATCAAGAAGATGTTTATAAAAAAAGGATGGAACTCTATACCAAAGTAGAAGCTGTTACCCAGATCCCCTGGTATTATATTGCCGCGGTGGACCAATATGAGCGAAATGTCCGCCAGGCAAGAAAAGATTTGCCCAAGGCAGAAGGAGTTGCTGGGGTTTATTTCAAACCGGAAGAATGGGCAGGGCTCTTGAACCCTAATCTTGAAGATAATAATCCCGTTTCCATTCAATTTTTCAATGGAATTGGTTTCGACGGAAACGGTGATGGCAAAGCAAGTTTAAAGGATGATGAAGATGTACTCCAGGCTTTTGCACAATACTTGCTTTCATATGGAACCGATCATGAGAACTTGAAAATTGGGCTGTGGAACTATTATAAGCGCGATAAAACTGTTGGGATTATCATTGGCAAAGCGATGATTTACAAGCACTTTGGGCGTTTAGACCTTGATACTCATGTCTTTCCTATGCCACTAAGGAGCAACCACAGTTATAACAATACATGGGGCGACGCCCGTGGCTGGGGCGGCAGGCGGATTCATGAAGGAACAGATATTTTTGCTGGTTATGGTGTCCCTGTACGCGCGACAGGATATGGAATCGTTGAAATGAAGGGCTGGAACAAGTATGGCGGATGGCGTGTCGGAATTCGAGATATCAATAATACTTACCATTATTTCGCCCATTTGAGCGGCTTCGCGAAAGACCTTAAGGTAGGGCAGATAGTCGAGCCAGGAACTGTGATTGGCGGTGTCGGCAGCTCGGGGTATGGGCCTCCAGGAACAAGCGGTAAATTCCCTCCTCATCTGCATTACGGTATGTATAAGGACAACGGCTACACTGAATGGTCATTTGATCCATATCCACATCTGAAAATGTGGGCCAGGCAGGAAAGAGCAAGGCTGAAGAAATAAGTAAACAAAAAGGCCAACCATTCCGGTTGGCCTTCCCATTTTATGAACGAGCTTTCCTTACCGCGTGAATGACACTCGCTGCAAGTCCTCCCCAGATAATTACCATACCTACAACCATCATTACTAATGCACTAAGATCCATTATTTTGAAACCCCCTTATCTTCTGGAATTTCGTATAGCGCTTTATCCCATTTCTTTGCATTGGCAAAGACAAATCCGGCAACGATCGCACCGATTGCAACTAGCCAGCCAGAGTAAACGTTAAACAGCACTGGGTAGCCGCCGTAGCTTGTTTTAATATCTGTCATGATATTCATGACCATCATGATACCCAAAACGATTGGTGTGATATATTTCAAGGAAATGACCCACCAGCTTCCAAGGCGAATATCCGAGATGGCATCAGCATGGCTTTGCAAGCTTTTCAGTTCCTTTGCTACCCATACAATGAAGACTACTTCTACCAGACCAGCAAGAGCAACACCATAGTTATTGATGAATGCATCCGCTGAGTCAAGGAAGTTCAAACCACCCTGAGTTGCAAACAGGACAGAAATCAAAGCAGATAGACCGCCGCCGATTGCAACAGCTTTTGTACGAGAAACATTGAATTTATCCTGCACACCAGCAACATAAGTCTCAACGATTGAAATTAATGAAGACAATCCCGCCAGTGTCAAGCTGACGAAGAACAATACTCCGAACGCTGCACTGAATGCCGGTAACTCATTAATGATCTGCGGGAATACCGCGAATGCAAGGATTACACCTTTGCTTACTACTTGGTCGATTGGTTGACCCGACTGCATTGCCATGAAGCCCAATGCTGCGAATACCCCGATACCAGCCAGCAACTCAAAGGAAGAGTTAGCAAATGCTGTAATGAATGCGTTGTTTGTAATGTCAGATTTCTTTGGAAGATAACTTGAATAAGTGATCATGATTGCAAAAGCAATGGATAAACTGAAGAAAATCTGTCCATAAGCCGCAACCCATACTTTACCATTAAAGATCTGGCTCCAGTCTGGCTTGAAGAATGCATTGATACCATCAACAGCTCCATCAAGAGTCAATGCGCGAACAACGATAACCATGAATAAAATAACAAGTGCAGGAATAAAAATCTTGTTCGCAACTTCAATACCTTTCTTGACTCCCTTGAACAAAATACCAAGAGTGATGACCCATACAATGACCAATGGAAGGAATACACCAGGTACGATACTTCCGACTTGACCAGCGTCAACCACCTTTAGATAATCACCTACAAGGAATGATAGCGGGTCATCTCCCCACTGCTTGCTTAGTGAGAAATAAGCGTAAGACATTGCCCATGCGATGATGACTGCATAATAAGTTGAAATGACAAAGGAAACGGCAAGCTGCCACCAGCCAATCCATTCAGCACCTTTACGCATTCTAAAGTAACTTAATGGTGCAGAACCACGATACTTGTGACCGATTGTAAATTCCAATATCAAAATTGGAATACCTGCTGTCAAGAGTGCGAATAGGTATGGGAAGAAGAATGCTCCCCCGCCATTCTCATATGCTACTCCCGGGAAGCGCCAAATATTTCCCAACCCGACTGCCGATCCTACTGCGGCAAGAATGAATCCTGCCCTCGTTCCCCACTGTGGACGATTTTCCATTTTTAATCCCCCTCGCCTTCTAATCACCTGGAAAATGTTGATAATTAGAAAGTTTTATATTTTCAGATTATTTAGTCTAGGAATAGTATAGCTAGTTTTTAATTGCTTGTCAAAATATTATTTAGGTCATAATAAAATTTTTCGTAAAATATTTTCCCAACTATACCAAAACACCCTATTAATTAGGATTCTATTCCCACTTTTTAAAAAATATGAAAAAAGCTGTCTGAAAGTCAGACAGCCTTAACATTATTCTGCAAGATTTTCTTTTAACACTTCTTCCTGGGTTGTCTTGCTTCCAAAAATAAAAGCAAAGGCAACAAGCAAGATTGCCACAACCGCAAGTGCTCCTAAAGTGCTGCCAGTGAAACCAAGGATCAGAAATCCAACAGATGCAATCGCAGCAGAAATCAAAGCGTATGGCAGCTGGGTCATGACATGGTCTAAGTGGTGTGAGCCAGCCCCTGTTGAAGATAGGATCGTCGTATCGGAAATTGGTGAACAGTGGTCACCAAAAACCGCGCCCGCCAATACAGCTGCTAATGCTGGCAGCATGAGCGTGATATCAGCTGCAGCAGCGATGTCTCCGGCAATTGGAAGCAGGATGCCGAATGACCCCCATGAAGTTCCTGTTGAGAAAGCCATGATTCCAGCTACGAGGAATAGCAGGAACGGCAGGAATGAGATATTAATATTAGAGCTTTCAACAATGCCAGCAAGATACTTGCCAGTTTCAAGTCTTCCAATCAAATCAACAATGACCCATGCGAAGACCAGGATATAAATAGCCGGGAGCATTGACTTAATGCCCTCAACCATTCCTTTGCCAAAAACATTGGCATTGACGCCTTTTAACACTACTGCCTGCCTTACAAACAGAAGCAGTGCAACAGCTAGGCCCAGCAATCCGCCAGTAACAAGAGACTTCGTTACATCTGTGTTTTCGAAAATCGCTAAGATGGTAACATTGCCTTCCACAGCGCTTGCTCCAGTCCAAAGCATCATGCCTACCGTTCCAGCGACAAGGGCTACAATCGGCCATACAAGGTCTCCAACTGTCCCTTTTGTGCTTGTAGGAAGGTCATCCTTCAGTTCGCCCGGTACAGGCTTGTCCTGTGGAACGACGATTCCTTCAGTGATTGCACGTTCTTCATGCTTTTTCATAGGTCCAATTTCAATATTTCTTAGCGCTACGATAAAGACCATAGCTAATGCTGCAAGTGCGTAAAAGTTCATTGGCGCCATTTGCATGAACGCTGAAAATGCCGTATATTCGCTAACTCCATGAGCAGCGAGGATCGTACCAATCAACGCAATAATGTAAGCACCCCAGCTCGAAATCGGTGAGATAACACAGACAGGTGCAGAAGTAGAGTCAATCAAGTAAGCAAGCTTTGCACGCGAAACCTTCTGGCGGTCTGTGATTGGGCGTGTAATTTGCCCGACTGCCAAAGCATTGAAATAATCATCAATGAAAATAATAACTCCTAAAAATGCGCCGACAAGCTGTGCTCCGACTCTTGTTTTCACACGCTTCATCGCCCATTCGCCAAACGCACGGCTTCCGCCTGAAATGGAAATGAACGCTGTGATTGTACCCAATAATAATAAGAATAGGATGATGTACAAGCTATATGTGTTCAGTTCGCCATCTGCGACGACAATCCCCTTGATCGCGTCCCACATAATAGCAAATGTTTCTGCGATATTAAATTCAGCGAGCAAAAAAGCCGCTGCGATGATGCCTGTCCCCAAAGACAATAGCACTCGCCTTGTGATCACTACCATTAAGATTGCCACTAATGGCGGCAGCAATGAAAAAATTGTGTTCTCCATTCTTTCTTTCTCCTCCTTGTTTTTGACAGGGGGAAACTTTTACATGAAAAGAGTTGTAGCTACTTTTTAAAAATAAATAAAAAAGGGCAACGATAGAGAACATTCTATCGCTGCCCTTAATAAGCAACTAGTGTCTCCATCACGATCTGTAGCTCCCCATTATGGATATACCTCCATAATGACAGTGATACTCTTGTTCAAAGTATCCCCAGCAATAAAAAATGTGACTCACTGATTATTGCTTCGGCAAAATTCCCTTTTAGCTGTGATCAACGTTGTCATCCTCACACAGCTTACTCTTGAATCCTGCGCCTCTACCCCATCGGAATGATGTGGTTTATTATTCAATTGATTTTATAATATAACAATATCGCTAACTTGACAACTGTTTTTATTGCCCAGGCGTACCAGGAACCTGAATAGCAGGTGGTACGGCCCCACCGCCGCCATTGTAAAACTGCGGAACCTTTCCAGGGTAGTAGAAGCTGCCAATCGGAATATTTTCCTGCACAGTGGCTATTTTAGTCGCAAACGGTATAATAATTTGGACGTTGACCTTGACTCTGACTGAAACATTGATTAACGTATTGTTGATTCCGTGCTCCTCGGTATCCCAGACCACATCCGATGTCACATCCCCGATTGCATTGAATTTCACAGGAACTCTCGGGCCCATATTACCAAGAAGTGCATTATTGGTGGCCTGGCCCAATGGAACGTAATAAATGATTCCTGCTTCCCTGTCCTCTTCATCGGTGACAAGCTCGACATCTGTCAGCATCTCGAGTGAAGTGAGATGCCCTCTTTCTGCTTCCTTCAGGTTCATTTGCACAATGTTAGTCGTTTCTGCTTTTACCCTGTTGATGATTTCAGTATTGAATTTCACTACAGTGGTCGTTCCGCCGTCGACCGGAACAAATTCAATTACTTTATCAATATCCATCCCGTTGGCAATCTTCTTATTGATCGCCTTATTGATTACAAGCGTAGCAATTTTCCTAGTCTGGGATTCTGCATATTTCATCAATGTGGGCTCGAGCCCTTTATCTATGATCCAGAGTCCTGCTGCTGTTGAAAAGGAAAAAAAACGAATGTCAGCAGGAATACATACCTGAAAGGCAAGGGCCCTTTTCGAGGCAGCCGCCGGCCGAATTTTGCCAAAACAAATCCCCCCTCTAAAGCTATGTGTATGCTTTAAAGGGGGGAACTAGCCTAAAAAGTATTTAAAGTTTGTGTCCGCATTTCTAAAATACCAATCCGGAAAAGTTAATAATTAGCGGCGTACTCATATTTAATAATCGTATCACAGCTAACAATCATCAGGGATAGGTTCGATTGCAAATCAAGTTGGTATGGCTCTACTTTACGGCCGCTTTCCTCGAGTATACGAATAATAGGGCGTTCACTCAGACCAGGATTCTGCTCAGCCACTACTCCCTTTCGCCCATCGCTCAACATAACGGTAAGTCCGACCGGATATATCGCCACTGCTCTTCGGAAGGCATCGACTATCTTCGGATCAAACAGGCTGCCTGAACCCGAATAGAGGATTTCAAGGCCTTCATGCGGAAGCATCGCTGGCCGATATACACGATTAGAAGTAACGGCATCAAACACATCAGCCACACCAAGTATCTTTCCGAATAAGTGGATTTCGTCATCCTTCAATCCACGTGGATATCCTGCACCATTCAAGCGTTCGTGATGCTGATAGGCACAATGAGCCACTATCAGCGGAACGGTCGGGATATTCCTGAGCATCTGAAAGCCATCCTCAGCGTGGGCTTTAATGACTTGGAACTCTTCCACAGTCAGCTTGCCTGGTTTTGATAGGATTTCTTCTGGAACCATCATTTTTCCAACATCGTGTAAAATCGCACCGAGCCCCAGCTGCTCAAGCTCTTTTGGAGTCAGCTTCATTTCGATGCCAATCGCCAAGGCATATAAAGTAACATTCAATGAATGAGAAAAAATATAGTGGTCATGCATAAACACATCGGACAGCAAATTCAACAGTTCTTTGCTTCTTTGAAGCTCATCAAGCAAAGCACTGATCAACTTCTTGAATTTCCTCGCTGATTTTTCCAGTACAAAGGTTTGTGAAACCTTCGAATCCAGCTGAATTTGCTTGAATGTATCCCCAATCGTCATAATCGCATTGACGCGCAATTCATCTGATATGGAGTTTCTCACGATGATATCGTCTGTATCAGGGTCTTTGATATAAATATAGTCAATACCAAACTCTTCAAGTCTGCTAAGAATTTTGCCTTCTAGCCGTGCGCCTACGTTTAAAAGAACCTGGCCCTTGTCATTATAGATGGCTTTTCCAAGTAAAGCCCCTTCCTCTACCGAAGTGGTGGCTACGAGTCTCATGTCAATTCCCACTTTATCTGTTAGTTGGTGGTGGCTAATTTCGGCGATAACTTGCGAAAAAAACCAGAGTAACAAGAAAATTTTACATAAAACGACAATATTTTCTTATATTCTATCACAATAATTATAAGAGTGGTGATACCTTTTGTATTTTTAAGTTGGGAAAATAGCAGTTCAACTAATATATCGGATAACTCCATTGATTCTTAACAAATTGCCACAATATGTTCACATGATAACTAGAAATGCGCAGGCACCTTGTTCAGCCCCGACAAGCGCTGGAGGTCCTGACAGTGAAGTCTTTGACTTCATTGGCAGGACCGAAGCGTCTCGAGGAGTTAGGAGCCGCAACTAGACGAGCGACTCGAGGGGCTAGGTGCTGGAGCTAGACACTAATCTAAGTGTAAAGAGTTAATAGTTTCTTATAAAAGCAAAAAAACAGCCAAAACAGGCTGTCTTTTTAATTCATGAGCAGCAATGCTTCTTTGCCGATCATACCTTTTGTTGCACCAAGGTTCTCCGCTTCATACGTGACAGACTCCAGCGGGGCATCGAGCAATTCCTCGATTGTTTTTACGCCAACCGCCCTGCCGGCAATAACCTTCCTGCCCTTAAGTTTTTCATTGAGAAGTGCGACATCCAGAGCTCCGCACATAATGTATCCTTTATCTCCTGTAACGACAAGCAGGTTTGTCTTCGGCAGTTTTACTGAAATACATAAAAACGTCCTGCCTTCTATTTCAATAGGTGACATGTCGATCATGACCACAACTCCTTCCTTCAATCCCAATAACACTCTATGAAGGAGAGGCGAAAAGCGTGATATTTTGATCAGATATTGGTGAAAGTTGGTTGGAAATTTCAGCTTATTAAATTCGACAAAAGTCCATTAAAGCATGCGGGATTATTTTAATAAGACGCAAGCTTCCACTCTAGCAAGTTGCGGAGAAATTCCGGCAGCCAGTATTTCTTTTCCTCCGCTCGTTGAATCTCAGGGAAAAAGCGTCCGAAGGTGAACATATCAGGAATCGCCAGTGTGTAGTGTTCCTTCGCCTCAATCAGCTTGCCATTGATGAAGATTTGAGTGTAATTCCCTTTTTGCTGAAACTCGATTCCATCGTACTCCATGACGCCCATGACGGTGCCGCGAAAGCCAAGACCTTTGATCTGGAGATGTGGCCATTTTTCATCACTGGTCTGCAGGAGCACCTCTTTCAGCTCTGCTCCTGACATCCTGATCGTGCAAGGATTGATTGGATGTGGACAAATTTCGAGCAGGTCGAACTTTGTTACATTTCCCTGCTTCAGGCCTTTAAGAATCATCCCGGCATTCATGAACGCACAATCGGCATCACACCATTCCCGTAACGCCTGAGTGAGCATCTTGGAAAGCTCAGAATGCTGCAATGGGTCTGCCTTTAAATCCTCTGGCAGTAAAGCAACACTTTCTGCCATCAGCCTTTTGCCTTCCATGAAGTACCCTTCTGCCATATGCTGCTCGTCCTGAGCTTGATCTGCTTCGTTCATATCATAGAGTAACGCTTTCTTATGTAGAATTTCCTTTGTATTCCCATCCAGCTTCAAAGTCACATGCCCGGTGTAGTACCCAAACTTCCCGGCTCCCGCCAGTAAGCTGGAACCAACTTCTTTTCCCTCATGTAAAATATGGTGGGTGTGGCCGCCGAGAATGACGTCAATCTCAGGGAACATCCTTGCAACCAGTTCATCATCATGGATTCCAAGATGCGATAGAAGGATAATAACATCCGTTTCTCCTTTTAATTGATCGACGCAATTCTTCAGCTCATCAATCGGGTCGTTCAGCTTCCAGCCCAGCTGTTCATAAAACCTCGCAAAATTAACCGTAATGCCAATGACACCGATTCTCGTCCCGCTGCTGCTTATGTATACATGATAAGGCTTCGCCCACTCGGGCCTGTTTCCATCCTGTTTAAAAAGATTCGCCGCAAGCAGTTCGAAATTTTTTTCCAGATACATCGAATCCAAATCCTCGAAAGGAAGAGTGATGCCTTCGTTATTTCCTATGGTCGCTGCATCATAGCCAGCTTCATTCAAAAGACGGCAATTAGCCTTTCCCCTGGTTGCATCTGATAATGGATGCCAGCGGTCCATATGATCGCCAATATCGAAAACAAGAACCTCGTCGCCCTCTTCCTCGTGCCAGCGCCGGCGCTCAGTCAGTAGCTTATGGATGCTTGGCCAGTGCTCCAAATGGCTATGCAAATCATTCGTATGGTAAATATGAATAACTTCTTCCATTTAACCATCCATCCTCTTTTTAAAATGAAGTGCCCCCCTGTAAATTGCCAGGAGGGTTCTGGAGTTTTAAAACAAATCCAACTGCCTCGGGTTTAACCCTTCATATTCGATATCCAATAGCTCAACCATCTGTTTAGCATTATCCGCAGCATCCCCGCCGGAATTGTTGTTAAACAATGCGAAAACCTGTGATGTGCTTTCGTTTAATTTCTTCAGGTTTTCTGTCCACTCTGTTAGTTCTGCCTGATTATAGCGATATAAATAGCGAACTTCGCGCCAGTCCTCGCCTTTTCCTTTCTTGTTCCAGCCATGGATATTGCGGCCATGGAAACGGACAAGCACCTTATCTTTCGATGTAGATTGAAGAACCGTTGGAATTGAGCCTTCACCTGCCTGCGGTTCATCGCAGATGCTGTGGATCCATTTTTCCTCTCTCATAAAATCCAGAGTCTTCTCTCGCATATCATCTGTGAACCATGACTGGTTGCGGAATTCGAGCGCACAGTCGATTTCCCCCATCTGATCGCGGCACCAGCGCAAATAATCGACATTTTCCTTGCGCAGGTCAAACCACGGCGGAAACTGAAAAAGCGTCATTGCGTGCTTATTCGCTTCGAGATAAGGCTTTAGCGATTCTTTGTATGCAGTGAACATCTCATTTTTATCAGTAAAAGGAATTTCACCGCGCTGGTGCCCGGTCATTCCCTGGTACGCTTTAACTATAAATTGAAAATTGTCAGGTGTGTCATCTACCCATTTCGCGGCATTCTTCACAGGCTGCACAGCGTAAAAAGAGGCATCGACCTCGACTGCAGGAAAGTGGCTGGAGTACTCCTTCAGTTTATCACGCGGGGAAACCTTGCCCTCATATAAACTGTCATGGTCTCCCCAGCCCGTTAAGCCAACAATAATCATCTGTGCACCTCCGTTTTAACTTCATGATAGCATAATTAACTTTTGAATAAGAACTAAGACTTCGTTTAACCTTAATTCCCCCTTCTAAAAGGGGAAAAACACATTTTTTATTGACGGGTTGGCTTTGGTAATTGCTAATCACTACGTTTTTGAGATGAATCACTACGTTTTTGCCAGGAATCACTACACTTTTGATGTTTATCACTACGAAATTAGACCGAATCACTACGAAATTCTAGATAATCACTACTTTTTACATAAAAATGTCAATCCGCAAATCCAGAATTGCACACTACTAAAGCAAATTCGCACACTCAAACCCCTTAATTGCACCGAAAAACGACGGAATCTCTTAATGAAACCCTTTTATTGCGCTAAACATCTCCCATAATCGCAAAATCTTCCATATGACTGGAGAAAAACTTCATCTCTGTAAAATACATATGATTTTAGCATGCAAAAAATCCACCTGCCGAGGCAGGTGGATTCCCGTATCTATCATTATTAACCGATAGAACCTTCCATTTCGAACTTGATCAGGCGGTTCATTTCGACTGCGTATTCCATTGGCAATTCTTTTGTGAATGGCTCGATGAAACCCATTACGATCATTTCTGTTGCTTCTTCTTCGGAGACTCCGCGGCTCATTAGATAGAACAATTGCTCTTCTGATACTTTGGAAACCTTAGCTTCATGCTCAAGAGAAATGTTGTCGTTCAGGATTTCATTGTATGGAATTGTGTCTGAAGTAGACTTGTTATCCATGATCAACGTATCGCACTCAATGTTAGAACGGGCGCCGTCAGCTTTGCGTCCGAAGTGGACGATACCGCGGTATGTTACTTTTCCGCCTTGCTTTGAGATTGATTTTGATACGATTGTTGATGATGTGTTTGGAGCAAGGTGGATCATTTTCGCACCTGCATCCTGGTGCTGGCCTTTACCAGCAATCGCGATTGATAATGTCATACCACGTGCGCCTTCACCCTTAAGGATGACTGCTGGGTATTTCATTGTCAGCTTGGAACCGATGTTGCCATCGATCCATTCCATTGTCGCGTTCGCTTCACAGACCGCACGCTTTGTAACAAGGTTGAATACGTTGTTTGCCCAGTTCTGGATCGTTGTATAACGGCAATACGCGTCTTTTTTGATGATGATTTCAACGACCGCACTATGAAGTGAGTTCGTTGTGTAAACAGGAGCTGTACATCCTTCAACATAGTGTACGTGCGCGCCTTCATCAACGATGATCAAAGTACGCTCGAACTGACCCATGTTCTCAGAGTTGATGCGGAAGTACGCCTGAAGCGGAGTATCCACTTTGATTCCCTTAGGAACATAGATGAAAGATCCGCCAGACCAAACCGCAGAGTTCAATGCTGAAAACTTGTTGTCTGTCGGAGGGATGACTTTTCCGAAATGCTCACGGAAGATATCTTCATTTTCTTTAAGGGCTGAATCTGTGTCTTTAAAGACGATTCCAAGATCCTCAAGCTCTTCCTTCATGTTGTGGTATACTACCTCTGATTCGTACTGTGCAGAAACACCCGCAAGGTATTTTTGTTCAGCTTCAGGTATCCCAAGTTTATCAAAGGTCGCCTTGATTTCATCAGGAACTTCATCCCATGATTTTTCAGAGCGCTCAGAAGGTTTTACGTAATATGTGATTTCATCAAAGTTCAATGAAGCCATGTCTCCGCCCCATTGAGGCATTGGCATATTGTAGAAGTGCTCCAAAGATTTTAAACGGAAGTCCAGCATCCACTGGGGCTCTTCCTTCATTTTTGAAATTTCTTCAACGATTTCACGCGTCAGACCGCGCTTAGACCGGAAGATGGAAACGTCTTTATCGGAAAATCCGTATTTATAATCACCGATCTCTGGCATTTTTTTAGCCATCGTCGAATTCCTCCATTCTTAAAGCAGGGAAACCGGGGTTTCCCGCTTTGTAGTTGTTCGCTGCAGGCCAATCCCCCACAGCTGTTTCGAAAAGAAATCATCATGCGATGATTTCTTATTGGCTGTCTTCCTCTTCCTTGAGGCCTTTCTCCATTGCCTTCCATGCAAGAGTAGCACATTTGATCCTTGCAGGGAATTTCGCAACACCTTGCAGTGCTTCGATATCCCCGAGGTCCAGATCATCATCCTCTTCATATTCTTTTCCCTGCATGATGTCAGAAAAAACCGTTGAAAGCTTTAAAGCTTCCTCGATGGGTCTTCCTTTGACCGCCTGCGTCATCATAGAAGCAGAGGACATGGAAATCGAGCAGCCTTCCCCTTCAAATTTCGCGTCCGTTACCATGCCGTCTTCGACTTTCATCGTCAGCTGGATGCGGTCGCCGCATGTCGGGTTGTTCATATTGACTGTCAGGCTGCCTTCTTCCAAAACACCTTTATTGCGAGGGTTCTTATAGTGATCCATAATAACTTGCCGATAAAGGTTATCTAAATTATTAAAAGACATCGCTGAAATACTCCTTTGTTTTGACAAGTCCGGCTACGAGCTTGTCAATATCTTCTTCTGTGTTGTACAGGTAGAAGCTTGCACGTGCTGTCGCGGACGCCTTCAGCCATTTCATCAGCGGCTGTGCGCAATGGTGCCCCGCGCGGACGGCGATTCCTTCAGCATCAAGTACTGTCGCTACATCATGCGGATGTACGTCATCAATATTGAATGTTACAAGTCCAGCACGCTTGCCGGCTTCCTTCGGTCCATAGATGGTCATGCCATCGATTTCAGACATTTTATCCATTGCGTAAGCCGCAAGAGCGTGTTCGTGCTTCTCGATATTATCGAGACCAATTTCATTCAGGAAGTCGATTGCGGCCCCAAGACCGATCGCACCTGCGATGATCGGAGTTCCGCCTTCGAATTTCCACGGCAGCTCTTTCCATGTTGACTCGTACAAACCTACGAAATCAATCATTTCACCGCCAAACTCAACCGGCTCCATTTTTTCAAGAAGTGCCTTCTTGCCATATAATACGCCAATACCGGTCGGCCCGCACATCTTATGTCCGGAAAAAGCGAAAAAATCGCAGTTTAGGTCCTGAACATCAATCTTCATATGCGGAGCGCTTTGAGCGCCATCGACAACCATGATCGCACCATTTTGGTGGGCAATCTCGGCAATCTCCTTGATCGGATTCATGACACCAAGCACATTAGAAACCTGCATGATGGAGACGATTTTCGTATTCTCTGTAACCACTTCTCTTACAGTATCAAGTGAGATTGTGCCATCTTCCTGCAAGTCGATATATTTCAATGTTGCACCCGTTTGTTTTGCCACCTGCTGCCAAGGGATGATATTGCTGTGATGCTCCATGTAGGAGATGACAATTTCATCACCCTCTTTAAGATGATCACGGCCGTAACTTGCAGCTACCGTGTTGATGGCTGTAGTGGTACCACGGGTGAAAATGATTTCTTCGATTGATTTTGCGTTAATGAACTTTCGGACTTTTTCCCTTGATCCTTCGTAACCATCAGTTGCTCTTGTTCCAAGAGTATGGACACCTCGGTGTACGTTGGAGTTGTATTCGCGATAATATTTGTCCAGTGCTTCGATAACCTGCACAGGCTTTTGTGATGTCGCCGCGCTGTCTAGGTAGACAAGCGGGCTGCCATTGACTTCCTGATTTAAAATCGGAAATAGTTCACGAATTTCGCGGGCGTTCATTATTTAACTTTCCTTTCGATTACCTCAACCAACTGCTTTTTAACTCCCTCGATCGGAAGCTCATTTACAACTGGTGCAAGGAATCCGTGGATGACAAGGCGCTCTGCTTCGTGCTTCGGAATACCGCGGCTCATCAAGTAGTAAAGCTGAAGCGGGTCAACGCGTCCAACAGAAGCCGCGTGGCCAGCTGTTACATCATCTTCATCAATTAGAAGAATTGGGTTAGCGTCCCCACGAGCTTTTTCGCTTAACATAAGTACCCGAGATTCTTGTTCTGCGTTTGACTTAGAAGCACCATGCTCGATTTTTCCAATTCCGTTAAAGATAGAAGTCGCGCTATCCTTCACAACACCGTGCTTCAGGATATAGCCTTCTGAATTTTTACCGAAATGGATGATGGCTGTTGTGAAGTTCTGAGTCTGTTCTCCGCGACCGACAACAACTGTCTTCGTATCGCCGTATGAACCGTCACCAACAAGGTTCGTAGTGTTTTCAGAAATTGTGTTGCCATCGTTCATCATGCCAAGAGCCCACTCGATACGGGAGTCTCTTCCAGCGTGACCGCGACGGTTCACATACGTAGTAATACCTTCAGCAAGTGTATCTACTGCGCCATACTGGATTTTAGCATTTTGGCCTGTGATAGCTTCTGTTACGATATTCACCAATCCGTTCACTTTGCCAGTTGTTGAGATGTAGTTCTCAACGTATGTTACAGAGCTATTGTCTTCTGCAACGACAAGCACGTGGTTGAAAAGGTTTGCTTCTGCATCATCATGCAGGAAGATCGCCTGGATAGGATTTTCGATTTGAACATTTTTCGGAACATAAAGGAATGCTCCGCCGTTCATGAATGCTGTGTGAAGAGCAGTCAAACGGTGCTCATCTGTCTTAACGGCAGTCATGAAATATTTCTTCAGCAAATCACTGTATTCGCGAGCCGCTGTGAAAATATCCGTGAAAATGACGCCTTGTTCTTGCATTTCCTTTGAAAGCTGAAGATATGCAGGCTTGTTGTTGCGTTGAACATACAGGCTGCTATCCTTTGCTTCAAGGTCGACAAGTGCTTTTACATCTTCAGGAAGCTCGTCGATTGATGAAAAAACATCGCTTTTTACGAGCAGTTTTTCGAATTGTGTAAAATTCCATTTATCAATCTTCGTCTTATCCGGTCTTGGCATTGAGAGATCCTCTGCTTTTGCAAGAGATTGTACACGAAGCTCTGTTAGCCATTCCGGTTCATTCATTTCTTTTGAGAAGGAAGTAATGTACTCCTGGTCAAAAGCCCATTTCGTTTCCGTAGTCATTATAAATCCCCCCAACGCTTAAGCTTCTTGCCCAACTGTTTCGTCTTCGATGCCCAGTTCTTTCTTAATCCAGTCGTATCCTTCTGCTTCTAAGCGCTGTGCAAGTTCCGGTCCGCCGGACTTCACAATGCGGCCCTGCATCATAACGTGAACATAGTCAGGAGTGATGTAGTCAAGAAGGCGCTGGTAGTGAGTGATAATCAAGCAGCCGAAATCTTCGCCGCGCATTTGATTGATACCTTTAGAAACAACCTTCAATGCGTCGATATCAAGTCCTGAATCGATTTCGTCAAGGATTGCGATTTTTGGTTCAAGCATCATCAATTGAAGGATCTCGTTACGCTTCTTCTCACCGCCGGAGAAACCTTCGTTTAAGTAACGCTGTGCCATATCAAGGTCCATTTCAAGGAATTCCATTTGCTTATCCATCTTGCGGATGAACTTCATAAGAGAAATTTCATTTCCTTCGCCAAGACGGCTGTTCAATGCAGAACGCAAGAAGTCAGCATTCGTTACACCGCTGATTTCGCTTGGATATTGCATAGCAAGGAACAAACCCGCGCGTGCTCTTTCATCAACTTCCATTTCAAGAACATCTTCGCCATCAAGCGTAATTGTTCCATTTGTTACTTCATACTTAGGGTGTCCCATGATAGAAGAAGACAAAGTGGATTTACCAGTACCGTTTGGTCCCATTATCGCATGGATTTCTCCACCCTTAACTTCAATATCCACACCTTTTAATATCTGCTTGCCTTCAATCTCAACTTGAAGGTCCTTAATTGATAATACAGATCCTGCCATAATATTACCTCCGTCAATATAGAAAAGATTTTAAGCCGACTTTTGCCGTCTTTAACTCTATTCTCATTTTATTCTCATTACAATCTTATAACAAATGAAAAGTGTTAGCAACACCTTAAAAGTGGAAAGAAAAACAAAGAACCCTGTTGATAATTGCCATTGATTTTTGGTTCATGCCGAGAGTGAGTGAAACGACCGGGCAAAGGTATTTGCCCGCAGCGTTTCAATTACTCTCGGCAGCTTTTCAGCGTCAGCGGAAAAGCCAGTGAAGCGTCAGCTTCACGAAGTGAGCCAAAAATCAGCAGGAATCCTGATATACATTAATTCTGCACATTGATTCCCTTGTCTTCGTTCCACTTCCCCCACCCCGCCGTTCAGCTCGCTGAATGGCGACAAGCGACGACAAAACACAATTCCATTTTACCAGAACAAGCAATGTAAAGTCGGATATGCCGCTCACAGGTTGTACATCATTTTATTTTTCACCTTCTGTTATAAAAAAATGTACATAGATGGCCGAAGCAATGTAGTATCCTGCTGGATTAATTGCGGAGGATAGGCCCAGCCCGATGAGAAGTTAGAGAGTTAGACCGACTTCTGACAACTTTTCACTTGATTCTCCAAACCTGTCTGAACTTGATCCTACTTCTGACATCTTTTCGTCTTGACACCTCAAACCTGTCACAATACGGCTTTTTCTTGACAGCTTTTCGTCCTGGCACCCCAAACCTGTCACAATAACGGCCTTTTCTTGACAGCTTTTCCCTCTAACACCCCGAACCTGTCACAATAACGGCTGATAAAGGACATCTAAGGAAAACCGATCTCGATCAGGTTAATTCAACATTACATAATAAAGAAACCAGTGCATAAATCACACTGGTTCCCAAAACATTTCTTCTATTATATATATATGCTCTCGCTTACGAGTGGACTTTTCTGTCCAGGTCAGCGACCATCCGTTGGCTTTTGATATAGTCTCTTTCGCGTTTTCTTTCGACTTCCATTCTTGCGTCATGGTTCATGCTGTATACCTCGTAACTAATTCCATGAGCTCCATGCATTGCTTTTTCCATTTCACTTGTGTAGTTCAGTTTTAGCTGACTAATAGTGAATCATCCCTTCGGTTTTTCGCTTTAATAAGCGATTTTTTTGATAGTGCAATCTTAACACCTTTTATTTACCACTATCAAAGCGGTTAAAACCGTTAATTTTTGGATGTGATGGAGTAAGGGGTCCTAACGCGACTTCACCTCTGCCATTCTTAGAATACTGGCAATATCCTCCCAAATGAAGCCTTTCCTGTTATTTAACAGCCCATTATGCTGTATAAGACAGCTTTTACTGCTTCAAAGTATTAAGTTCGGCCATTGCTTCCTGGACGAGTGTCACTGCCTGGCTCATTGCCGCACCGCCACCAAAAGCAGCCGTCACTCCAACAGCTTCCAGAATTTGCTCTTCCGATGCTCCCTGGTCAAGGCAGCCTTTTAAATGATATATAATGCAATATTCATCCTGTGAATACAATGAAATCCCCAAAGCAATCAGCTGCTTTTCTTTTTGTGTCAAAGTCCCTTCCTGAAAACAAACTTCAGTAAACGCATTATAATGTCTGGCAAGCTCCGGCATCCTTTGCGTAAAGACACCCAGGCCTTGCTTATATTCATGCAGTGCTGCTTCCGTTGAATTCCGAGGTTCATAATGATGCTCCATTGCTTCCACTCCATTCTGCTTTTTTCTCGGTTAGTATGTTAATTTTCACAGTCGGTTATTCGGCAAAAAGAAAAAGCAGGCTGCACGCCTGCTTTTATCTCATTATTCTTTTACCGGTACAACTGCACCTTCATATTTTTCAAGAATAAAATCTTGGATCTCTTTTGAGTGAAGTACTTCAACTAACGCCTTGATTGCCGGCTTGTCTTTGTCTCCTTCACGGACTGCAATTACGTTCACGTATGGAGAATCGCTTTCCTCAATCGCGATAGAATCCTCTAATGGATTAAGTCCAGCATCAATTGCATAGTTAGAATTGATTAGAACTGCATCGCCTTCGCCATTGTTGAAGATTTGTGGAAGCAATGCTGCTTCATATTCTGTATCAAACTTCAATTCTTTAGGGTTTTCTGCGATATCTTCAATTGTAGCCTTTACTTTTTCTACGCCTTCTTTAAGAGTAATCAAGCCCTCTTTTTCAAGCATTGTCAAGATACGGCCATGGTCTGCTACCGAGCTGCTCATGATAATGTGCGCACCTTTTGGCAGGTCATCAAGAGTAGTATGGTCTTGGGAATAGACACCAATTGGCTCGATGTGGATTCCGCCTGCGTTTTCAAACTTATAGCCGTGTTCAGCCATTTGAGACTCAAGGTAAGGGATGTGCTGGAAGTAGTTTGCATCAAGTTCTCCCGAATCAAGTGCCTGGTTTGGAACAACATAATCGTTGAAAGTCTTAATTTCCATTTCATAACCTTTTTCTTCAAGCAGCGCTTTTGCTTCTTCCAAAATTTCTGCGTGTGGTACGTTAGAAGCACCAACGACAATTTTCTTACTTTCTTCCTTGCCGCCTTCTCCCGATGTGTTATCCTCAGAAGTTCCACAAGCTGCAAGTCCTGCAGTTAATACTAATACGAATAGAGCTAATAACCATTTTTTCAATTCAAATCTCTCCTTTATCTCTTATCTAATTTTCTTGTGTAGAAATCACCAACAAACTGAATTAAAAACACGATAATCAAAATAATGATGGTTGCCATCAAGGTGACATCATTCCGGCTTCTCTGAAAGCCTTCCATATAAGCTAGGTTTCCGAGGCCGCCTGCCCCGATGACTCCTGCCATCGCAGTGTAACTTACAAGCGCGATTGCCGTTACCGTTATACCGGATACCAACGCTGGCATCGATTCCGGGAGCAGCACCTTCCATATGATCGTTGTCGTCCTGGCTCCCATAGATTTTGCTGCTTCAATGACACCTTTATCAATCTCACGCAAGCCAATCTCAACCATCCTTGCGTAAAATGGAGCCGATCCAATGATCAATGCAGGCAATGCAGCGTTTTCCCCGATCATCGATCCCACAATGAACTTTGTAAAAGGAATCAAAAGGACGATTAAAATAATGAATGGTATTGATCTGAAAATATTAACGACTGCACTCAATACTAAATTGACCGGCCTGTTTTCCCATATATTTCCCTTCGAAGTCAAAAAGAGCAGCAGTCCAAGGATTGCACCAAGGATGAAGGTAGCCACTACAGAAATGGCACTCATATACAGTGTCTCAACTGTCGCTTCCCACATTCGGTCCCAGTTAACATTCGGAAACAATTTTTCAGCCATTCGAAATCACCTCCACACCGACCTCATGCTGGCCAATATACTCTATTGCCCGGGCCACTTCGCCCTCTTCACCATCAAGATGGATGAACAAGGTTCCATATGAACCATCTTGTGTCTGCGAAATTTTACCCTGAACAATATTGACCGTTATGGAAAACTCACGAATCAAGTTGGTGATCAGCGGCTGTTCAGTTCCTTCACCTACGAATGTCAGCTGGACAACGCGACCATGTGGATATCGCTCAAGCAAGTGATCAACAGTTTCCTTTGTTTCCTCAGGTTCTGTCACCTGCTGGACGAATCTTTTCGTAATAGGCTGCTGCGGGTTTCTGAACACATCCAATACTGGCCCTGTTTCAACAATCTTTCCGCCTTCCATGACAGCGACTCGGTGACAGATTTTCCTGATAACATGCATTTCGTGCGTAATCAGGACGATTGTAAGACCAAGCCTCTTATTGATATCAACAAGCAGATCCAGAATCTGGTCAGTTGTCTGCGGATCAAGCGCTGAAGTTGCTTCATCCCCAAGAAGTACTTTAGGGTTATTAGCCAGTGCCCTCGCGATTCCGACCCTTTGCTTTTGGCCCCCACTCAACTGGGAAGGATAAGCATCTCCTCTGCCCTCAAGGCCAACAAGTTCGATTAACTCTTTTACCCGTTTATCTCTTTCAGCTTTAGCTACATCGGCAATTTCAAGCGGGAAAGCGATATTTTCTGCTACTGTTCTTGACCAGAGCAGGTTGAAGTGCTGGAAAATCATGCTAATTTCCTGTCGAGCCTTCCGCAGTTCCGCTCCCTTAATTCTTGAAACTTCCCTGCCTGCAACCACGACTGAACCTGAAGTTGGGATCTCCAGACCGTTTAGCATCCGGATCAAAGTACTTTTGCCGGCGCCACTATAGCCGATGACTCCAAAGATTTCGCCTTCCTTGACTTCAAGGTTGACATCATCTACCGCTTTAACCTCTCCCTTGTTGGAAGGGTAAATCTTTCTGGCATTTTTTATCGTAATCAATTGACTCCCCCTCTTTACATCTACACTTATTAAAACCGTTAAATTCCCCCGAAAATTAAGAAGGTTATCAATCTAGTTTCCCATTCCCTAACCGAAAAAATTCAAACTCCAGTAAAAATGGGTAATAGACTCTATCTTAAACGGGGATGATTATGCTCTAGTTATAAATTCTTTTCGAACAAGCTTTTTGGCTATAACTTTTAAAGCGTTTTTCGAAAAGGGCAAAATAAAAGCCTTCCTGCAAGTGAGCAGAAAGGCATAGTCATAGTGGATTCCTTTCTCTCATCTGCCAAAGCGATTCGCTTTGTGTGAATTGGCACCATTTCAGCAAGCAATGCTTACTGACGGTTGCCGGGTTTCATAGGGCACTTCCCTCCACCTCTCTTGATAAGAGCACGCTATTAAATTATCTAACCGGTTTTAAGTTACGAGTGTGATTGTAGCACGTAGTAAAAAAGAGTGTCAATAAAATTATTTTCAAATATTTTTTGGATGTTTATGGATATTAAGCCCTAGCCGGTATTCCTGGCACTCCAGTCGCTTTTTCGATTGCCTGCTCCAGATCCTCGATGATATCCTCGGCATTTTCAATCCCGACAGAGAGGCGGATTAAATCTTCTGGAACTCCTGCAGCTTTGAGACCCTCTGAATCCAGCTGCTGGTGTGTCGTACTTGCTGGATGGATGATCAGGCTTTTTGCATCACCGACATTCGCGACATGGGACCACAATTCTAATGAGTTGATCAGCTTTGCACCGGATTCCCTGCCGCCTTCAATCCCAAATATGACAACTGCCCCTGCTCCCTTTGGAAGATATCGATCCGCGAGTTCTTTATCAGGATGTGATTCATGGCCAGGATAACTTACCCAGGTAACAGCAGGGTGGGACTCAAGGTAGTCTACGATTTTACGTGTATTTGCAACATGCTCCTTCATACGGACATGCAAAGTTTCTATTCCAAGATTGAATTGGAAGGCGCTTTGAGGACTAATCGCCGGTCCAAGGTCACGCAACAGCTGGACTCTTGCCTTTACGATAAATGCGGCAGCTCCGATTGCCTCACTATAGACAAGATCATGGTAACTAGAGTCCGGCTCATTGAAGCCCGGAAACTTAGGCGACTTCCAATCGAACTTTCCTCCATCCACAATGATTCCGCCCATGACTGTACCATTTCCTAATAGCCACTTGGTAGCTGAGTGGACAACGATATCGGCGCCATGTTCAATTGGCCGGCAAAGATAAGGAGTTGCAAATGTGTTATCAATGATTAGCGGAAGATCTGCTTCATGGGCAACTTCCGCTACAGCTTCAATGTCCAAAACTCTGAGACTTGGATTACCGATTGTTTCTGCGTAGACTGCTTTTGTTTTCGGAGTGATCGCCTTTCTAAAATTTTCAGGATCAGCTGGATCAACTAGATGAACTTTTATTCCATACTTCGGCAGTGTTACAGCAAATAGATTGTAAGTACCTCCATATAGATTTGATGCAGCAACAATTTCATCACCCGCATGCGCAATGTTCAGGATCGCCATCGTGATGGCAGACATCCCGCTGGATAACGCAAGAGCACCTATACCGCCCTCAAGAAGAGCCACCTTTTCTTCCAGGGCAGTAACTGTCGGATTATGTATCCGTGAGTAAATATAGCCCGCTTCCTTAAGCGCAAATAAATCCGCTGCATGTTCTGTGTTTTCAAATTGGAACGCATTGCTCGAATAAATCGGAACTGCCCTCGCTCCTGTTACCGGATCTGGTGACTGACCACCATGTACCCCCAGCGTTTCAATTCTGTAGTTTTTTTGCTCATTAGCCATCTCCATCTCTCCAATCAAAAATTTTTTTAAAAAAACTGAAACAAAAAACCCTCTTCCTAAGAAGAGGGTCATTTATCATCTCTCCTTATCTTTTCAGAGCAAAAAACTCTGCTGGAATTAGCACCGTGTTTCACAACCGGTTGCCGGGCTTCATAGGGCCAGTCCCTCCGCCTCTCTGGATAAGTATATTCAATTCGTTTTTACTGCGTTAAAGTGATAATATCACGTCGCAATGTACCGGTCAATATATTTCGACTATTCAGATAAAATTTTATACAGGAAGTGGTCTCGCAAGATAAAATAACGATTCCAGCACCAATTGGGAGCGAAAAGGACAATCAGTTGAGATATGATTCATATTTACTCCCTGACGCAGTTTCAGGTCTCCATCAAATAATTGTTCCAAAAGCGCATCCTTTCCAGAAATACTTGCAGTGTATCCGGCATGCATGCAGGTTTCATGGAAATCCACCCTGCCATCCTTGAAAGACAAGTAGAATGTACCACTTTCTGCTTCAATTTTTAAACATAATTCCAGTTTATTTACTAGTAGCAGAACATGCTTTTTATTCTGGATTTCACTCGCAAACCTGTCGATTCGTTCTCGCATTCCGATCAACTCCCTTAAAATACATATTCCTTGTAATCAGGGAAAAACCTGTTAAAACCCTTCGACAAATAATTCGATTAAAGTTGAATTTACATTGTGAATAACGTAAAAAAAAGACAATGCCGCATGTTATTTCGGCACCGTCTTTCATTTCCCGAGAAATATATCCAAACAAATACAGTAATCAAGCTGGTTTTGAATTTACCATGACGGATTTTGGCTTATCCATACTTTTGAAAACTATGAAGAAATACGTGGATCCTACTAAGTAAAGACCTGCAGTAATGGAAAATACAGTTGCATATCCCCAATAGGAACCATATTTCAAGACGATTCCAGTCGATACTGGTCCCATAACGGCCCATCCGAGATTAAACACCATTTGATTCACCGAGTTGGCCAAACCCTTCATGGAATCATCAACCTTCGACATCATTAACGACATCTGGATTGGATTTCCAGCATTCATTAGTGCCTGACGAAATAAGAACCCTAGAGCAGCGAGCCAAAAATTCTGTGTGTACGCTGTCAGCAGCAGAAACGGCAGGGATAGCATCTGCAAAACAACCACTGCTCTCACTTCCCCAAGCCTGCGAACAACCATAGGTCCGATAATCATCGCCACAGCAGTCGCTCCCTGTCCAAGTGAAATCACGAGACCAATAAGTGAATTCGATGCCATGAATCGGTCCGCAAAATAAAGGTTCAAATATGGAATGACCAATCCGGCTCCAAAGCCTATCATCAATTGCGCAACCGCAAACAGCAGTATGATTTTGAAACTGGCTTTGTGGGGAATTCCTTTTGTTTTTTCTTTTGTATCGCTAGCCGATATGCGTGGTTGCCGATTTTCATTCAACTTCATAATCGGTATCAGAGCAGCCATAAACAAGAGTGATCCAATGATCAATGTATATCTGATACTTTCAAGTCCCGGGATCATCATTCCGAATAGGTCTGTGAGAATCCCGCCCAAAAGACTTCCTATTACATTGGCACCCGTCATCACCGCAAAATGAATACTGAATAAATGCACACGCTGTTCAGGCTTCGAATTCTCCGCTAGCCACGGAATAATCGACACCTGGATAAATGCTGAAGCGAGGCCTGTTCCAAACGCAAAAAGAATTAATAATGACTGACTCTCAACGATACTCCGGGTGAATAAGATCAACCCTGTTCCGACCGCTCCATACAGCATCAGCTTTTTCCTGCCTGTTTTATCACTCAGTATGCCTGCCGGAATAAGAATGAGAGCAGTTGCCAGCGAGGTCATGGCAATGACCTTACCGTTTACAAGCTCATTATAGCCTAATTCCCTGATGTAAAAGTTATAGATGACCATGAAAATCCCAAGGCCAACCTGTGTCAAAATGTTAGCAACGAAGGTCAGTCGTATGTTTCGATTATAAGTTTTAATTTGTGCCGCCCATTCCTGGTATAGAGCCATTGTATTTCGCTCCTCGATTATTTCGATACACTAAGTATAATAATGTTTTTGGAACGATATGTAAATCTTTTTGTTGTACGATTGAATCGGCAATTTAAGCAAAAAAAAACAAACAGCTTAGCCGTTCGTTTTATATTTTTAAGTCTTTAAGCTTTTCATAAAGGTAAGGAACGGACTGAAAAGCATAGACTTTCTCCTGCTCTTCTCCTTTCTTTAATAAAATCAGACATGGAACACTTTCGATTTCAAAACGCTCCGCCAGTTCAGGGAGGTAATTTAAGTCAGCTTTCCCTGAAGATACATCAGGTAACAGCTGCTCTATAACCGTCAGCATCTTACTGGCCACCTGGCAAGTTCCGCACATTGGCGTGTAAAAGTATAGGTAACCTGTTTGTTTTTTCTCCAGGAAGGTTTCGATATCTCCCTTAGTCCATTCTTCCATCTACAGTCATCCTTTTTCTAAGTACTCTGCATGAACGTCGATATTTGCTCCAATTAAAACTGTAGCAAGGTGATTTTCCGGTGCTGTCGCCACTTCCCTGTACATTCTGTCAATGTACAAATGGTTCGCCTCAGGAAATTCCCTCTTAAATTGCTTTCTCAATTTTTCCCCTGACGCATCCGCATCCACGAGGATATATACATCTTTATCAAAAAGGGAATCAATCAGCTCATCAAGCTTTGAAACACCAATAGTCCCATTCGTACAAATAATTTCGACCGGTTCATTTAGCACGGCTTGCACTTTCTTTTTGTCAGACGAACCCTCTACTATGATCACCTTGTGATTTTCGTCCATCATCATAACCACCTATGCACCAGAGATAATTACCTTACAATATTATAAACATGTATACTGAATTTGTGCTGTTATGTTCATATTTCTATTGTCACTGTTTTTAAAGGAGAATGCAAAAGATTAAACTAGCCTGCTTTAAGGAAAGCTGCTGAACTTTTATGTGTGAATTTAAAGAAAAAACAGCGGCATGGATGGCCGCTGTTTGGATATACTTAACACCAGCCGCCTTCATCACAATCAGTATACCGAGGTTCTGATTGATCCGGCACTGATACATGCTGGTAAATCTTATTCTGTTCTGCTTCAAAGTGATGCTCCAATTTCAACTGCATTCCTTCTGGAAGCTCTATGGATCCAATGTGCTCGTTTTCCAGGTAAAGTTGTACCTGGCCGTTTTCAAGTTTTCCTGTCACTCTGTCTGTTATATCAAGTTTTTGTTTATTCAGTGTCATGAATTTCACCCTTCTTCGATAGTTGATTACTTTTAGCTTGTCCGAATTCAGGCAATGAATTGATGGTAAAATGAAGGAGTTTATAAGGAAAGCGGAATCGCCTTGTTCATCCCCAAAAGCGTTGGATGGCCGACCACTGAAGTCGCCCTTTGACTTCATTGGGAGGTTCGAAACGTCGAGAGGCTAGGCGCTGGAGCTGGAAAACTTTCGACGATGAAATTTTACATAAGTATATTTCACAATAGAAAACGCCTTGAAAGCATCAAGGCGTCAGTTAGATTTATTCTTTGATCATGTCTTCGTATTGTTCAGCTGTCATAAGCTTTTCTACTTCGCTGTTGTCAGATAGCTCGACAGTAATCATCCATGCTTTCTCGTAAGGAGATTCGTTAACGAATTCAGGGCTGTCATTTAACTCTTCGTTAATTCCCACTACCTTGCCGCTTACTGGTGCATAAAGCTCTGATACCGTCTTTACGGATTCTACACTTCCGAATGGCTGGTCAACAGTGATTTCGTCGCCTACTTCTGGCAGTTCGACGAATACGATGTCGCCAAGTTCAGATTGAGCGAAATCAGTGATTCCGATGGTAACCTTTTCTCCTTCTACTTTTACCCATTCGTGTTCTTCAGAATAACGCAACTCTTTCGGTGCATTCATTGACTATCCCTCCAAATTGTATATCTCTATCGATTAATATCGATGGGACCAAAATTACAGCCAGGCTTTTTCGAATTCTTCCTCTTTGAAACCTACAGTTACATTTTCACCGTCTGTCATCAGCGGGCGTTTGATGAGCATGCCATCAGATGCAAGCAGTTCCAGCAGCTCACTTTTAGATGCTGTCTTGACTTTGTCTTTCATCCCCAGTTCCCGGTACTTTTGGCCGCTCGTATTGAAAAATTTCTTAATATCAAGGCCACTTTTTTCCAGCATTTCTTCAAGCTGGGATTGGGAAGGCGGATTTTCGACAATATGTACTTCATTATAGTCCACTTCATGCTGGTCCAGCCATTTCTTGGCGTTCCTGCATGTACCGCATTTAGGGTACCAATAAAACGTCTTTGCCATACTTTTCACCACCCTTTGCTAGTATCCCATTAATGAAACCCTCTAATCGGATAGTAACATAATAGGACTGAAAAATACTAACATTCCGTGTTTAATTTCCCCGATATTTTCGGCATCCATTACTTTATTCAACATAATTCGCAAAATTCCTGCATGAATTAAAATGGTCGTTCATAAAAAGTGAAAACACTCCTCCTGGAAAACAGGAGAAGTGTTCGATTATCATCAAATTAAACGATGAAACGTTCTGCTTCGATCAGCTTTTCAGATGCTTCACGTTTCTTAGCAATTACGTTGATTGGAGTATGTCTTGTGAACTTGCGCAATGCTGAAGTCAGCATGCGAAGCGCGTCTCCTTCTTCTGTTGCAACAAGAGTTTCTTTTGCGTCACGCTCGATTTCATTAAAAGCTTCCTGGCAGAAGATTTGTGTGTAAAGAAGCTTTTGCTTGCTCTTCTCCACTCCGTCTTTTGCGATTGCTTTCTCGGTACGAAGAACAGCAGATTCCATTGAATAAGCATTTGAGATGATATCCGCGATATTTACGAGGATTTCCTGCTCTTTTTCCAATGCTTTGCCAAACTTCTGAGCAGCCAAGCCAGCTGCAAGCAAGCCGATTTTCTTCGCGTTTTTCACAAGGTACTTTTCCTGTGCAAGCGGCTCATCGCCTGGCTCTTCAGGCATAAGCATCATTAGCTCTTCTTGAAGCTGCTGTGCTTTTTGCAATAATGGAAGTTCGCCTTTCATTGCCTTACGCAAGAAAGTTCCAGGTACCAACAGGCGGTTGATTTCGTTTGTTCCTTCGAAAATACGGTTGATTCTTGAATCACGGTAAGCTCTTTCGATTTCATACTCCTGCATGAAGCCGTATCCACCGTGGATCTGAACACCTTCATCAACAACATAGTCAAGAGTTTCAGTCGCGAATACTTTGTTCATTGAGCACTCGATCGCATACTCAGCAATTGAATCAGCAACTGCTTTGCCGTTATTGATTTCTTCTTCAGACAACTGGTTCATTCTTTCTTCGAACAAGCCTACTGTACGGTATACAGAGCTTTCTGTTGCATAGATTTTTGAAGCCATTGTCGCAAGCTTTTCTTTTGTAAGGTTGAATTGAGAAATCGGCGTCTTGAACTGCTGGCGCTGGTTAGCATACTTTACAGTCAATCCGAAAGCCTGCTTAGCTCCGCCAGTTGCGCCTACACCTAACTTGTAGCGTCCAATGTTCAGAATATTGAAGGCGATAAGGTGGCCTTTTCCAGCTTCACCAAGAAGGTTTTCCACTGGAACTTGAGCATCCTCAAGAATCAATGTACGTGTAGAAGAGCTTTTGATTCCCATTTTCTTTTCTTCTGCGCCTACTGATACTCCAGGGTATTCTCTTTCCACGATGAAGGCTGTGAATTGTTCGCCATCGATTTTAGCATAAACAACAAATACGTCCGCAAAGCCAGCGTTTGTAATCCATTGCTTTTCGCCGTTAAGTACATAGTGAGTGCCTTCAGCATTCAGCTTAGCAGTTGTCTTTGCACCCAATGCGTCTGAACCTGAACCTGGCTCAGTAAGAGCGTAAGCTGCAAGCTTTTCGCCAGTTGCCAGTGAAGGAAGGTATTTTTGCTTTTGCTCTTCATTACCGAAAAGCACGATTGGCAATGAACCGATTCCTACGTGTGCACCGTGGGAAATTGAGAAGCCGCCTGCAACTGCCATTTTCTCAGCGATCAAAGCTGAGCTGATTTTATCAAGGCTTAAACCACCGTATTCTTCAGGAACGTCTGCTCCAAGAAGGCCAAGCTCTCCAGCTTCCTTCAATAGTTTTACAGTGCGGTCAAACTCGTGCTGCTCGATATATTCAACCTGAGGCAATACTTCGTTCGTGACGAAATCCTCAGTTGTTTTTGCAATCATTTTGTGCTCATCTGTGTAATCCTCTGGAGTGAAAACATGGTCGTATGTTACATCCTCGATTAAGAAGCTTCCGCCTTTTACAAGCTTTTCTGTTTGGTTACCCATTTATTGTTCCTCCTATCTATTTTTGGGAGGGGCTGAGGCCCCTCCATATATTGTTTTATAGTAGTTCAAAGACTCCAGCTGCACCCATGCCGCCGCCGATACACATTGTAACGACACCGAATTGCTCATTTCTGCGTTTCATTTCATGGATCACTGTTAATGTCAGCTTCGCGCCAGTTGTTCCAAGTGGGTGGCCCAATGCGATCGCTCCACCGTTGACGTTGACTTTATCTTCATCAAGGCCTAGCTCACGGATTACCTGGATTGATTGCGAAGCGAATGCTTCGTTCAGTTCGAATACACCGATATCTGAGACTTGCAGTCCAGCAAGCTTCAATGCTTTAGGAATCGCTACCACGGGACCGATTCCCATGATTTCAGGCGGTACTCCGCCAAGTGCGAATGACCTGAATTTAGCGAGTGGCTTCAATCCTAGAGATTCCGCTTTTTCACGGTCCATCACCATGACAGCCGCTGCTCCGTCACTAGTCTGTGAGGAGTTTCCTGCAGTTACTGTGCCTTTAATATTGAAGGCCGGACGCAGTTTCGCAAGTGTTTCCATGTTCGTGTCAGGACGTACACCCTCATCCTGCTTGAATTGGATTGTCTTTTCAACAAGCTTATTGTCTTTTCCTACTGTACGGAGGGTTACATCGACAGGAACGATTTCATCCTCGAATTTGCCTTCCTGGATTGCTTTTGCCGCGCGCTGATGGCTTCTTACTGCAAAAGCATCCTGGTCTTCACGGGAAATGCCGTACTTCTTGGCTACTTCCTCAGCTGTATGGCCCATTCCCATATAATATTGCGGAGCAGTTTCAGCCAACTTTGAATTCGGGCGGACGACATGGCCCATCATTGGCACCAGGCTCATTGACTCCGCACCGCCGGCGATGATTGTGTCTGTATGCCCAAGCATAATTCTTTCCGATGCATTCGCAATTGCCTGCAGTCCTGAAGAACAATAACGGTTGATTGTGATCGCCGGCACTTCATGTGACAGACCGGCTAGTGCACCAATATTCCGCGCCATATTCAAGCCCTGCTCTGCTTCTGGCATTGCACAGCCGATGATTAAATCATCAATATTCCCTTCATAATTGCCTGCTCGCTTTAGAGTTTCTCTTACTACAAGAGCTCCAAGATCATCAGGGCGGACATTAGCAAGAGTTCCTTTTTTTGCTTTTCCGACCGGTGTCCTGGCTCCGGCTACGATTACCGCTTCTCTCATCTCATTCCCTCTCTTTCCTCGGATGTTAATTTTATATTTCACTTCAAAACTATCAATCTATTAGTTGCGCAACGGCTTGCCTTTTACGAGCATATGCTGCATGCGCTGCTGTGATTTCGGTTCTGCCACAAGGCTTAGGAACGCTTCTCTTTCAAGATCAAGCAAGTATTGCTCATCTACTTCGGATCCATATGGCACTTTTCCGCCGGCGATAACATACGCAAGCTTCTTCGCGATTTTTAAGTCATGCTCAGAAATGTAACCTGATAGCTGCATCGTTTGAGCACCTAACAGCAAGGTTGCATATCCTGGCTCACCCGTTACAGGGACTTTCTTTCTCACTGGCGCCTTATAACCGCTTTCATATAAATTCAATGCAGCCTGTTTCGCATCATATAACAAGTGATCGCTGTTCACACTGATGCCATCTGCTTCATTCAAGAAATTATTTTCACGGGCTTCTTCCCCTGAAGTGGAGACTTTAGCCATTGCGATTGTTTCAAATACTTTATTGGCAACCTTTTGAAGGTCAAAGTCAACGCCTTTTGGCAGCCCTTCAAGATGCTTGATGTAAAGCTCCTTGTTTCCGCCGCCGCCAGGAATCAGGCCTACACCGGCTTCAACAAGTCCCATATATGTTTCCATAGAAGCCTGGATATGGGCCGCCGGCAAGCACATTTCAGCGCCTCCGCCCAGCGTCATTCCAAATGGAGCAGCTACAATTGGCTTAGAGCTATATTTGATTTTCATAGTCGTTTGCTGGAATTGGCGAACGACCATATCAAGATCCCAAATGTTATCGTCTTGCGCTTCCATCAGGATCATGGCCAGATTTGCACCAACTGAGAAGTTTTTGCCCTGGTTGCCGATTACAAGTCCCTTAAAGTTCTTTTCAACTTCATCAATCGCGAAGTTGATCATTTGAAGGATGTCTGGCCCGATAGAATTGCTGTGCGAATGGAACTCGAGCAATGCGATGCCATCTCCAAGGTCGATCAGGCTTGCGCCGCCATTCTTTTTAATTACACCATTTTGCTTCTTTAGAAGCTTAAGGTTGATTGCTTTAGGGTTCTCTTCTACAGCAACATACTCACCATTATGGTAGTAGCTCAGCTTGCCATCTTCTTCTTTATAGAATGAAGTGTGGCCTTTCTCGACCATTTCTTTTACCCATGCAGGAACAGTCTTGCCTTCAGACTCCATTTTGCTGATTGCCTTTTCTACACCTAGTGCATCCCATGCTTCAAAAGGTCCTATTTCCCATCCGAAGCCCCACTTCATCGCACGGTCCACGGCGACGATATCGTCGGCAATTGTGCCCAGCAGATCAGCTGAGTAAACGAGCACAGGGCTGAAAATATTCCATAAAAGCTCGCCTGCGCGGTCCTTACTATAAACAAGCGCTTTCATTTTATTGGCAAGGCCTTTTTCCTGCTTGGCCATTTCAGTAGACGCTGTCTTTAATTTTTTGCGCGGTCCATATTCCAGAGTCTGTGGGTCAAGTTCAAGGATTTCCTTGCCCTGTTTCAGGAAGAAGCCCTGTCCTGACTTACTTCCAAGCCAGCCGTTCTCAAGCATCTTCTTCATGAACTCAGGTACTTCAAAGACTTCCTTTTCTTCACCTTCAACCTGGTCATACACGTTTTTCGCAACATGCGTGAAAGTATCAAGACCGACTACATCCAGCGTACGGAATGTGGCGCTCTTAGGACGGCCGATCATTGGGCCAGTTACGGAGTCAACTTCACCAACACTGTAACCGCCTTTTACCATTTCTCTTACTGTTACCAGCAATCCGTAAGTACCAATTCGGTTGGCGATGAAGTTAGGTGTATCCTTCGCTTCAACGACACCTTTCCCTAGCTGGTCTTCACCGAAAGTCTTCACGAATGAAAGGACTTCAGGGTCGGTATCTTTAGTAGGGATTACTTCAAGCAGTTTCAGATAGCGCGGCGGGTTGAAGAAATGCGTGCCCAGGAAATGTTTCCTGAAATCTTCTGAACGCCCTTCAGCCATTGCCTCGACAGAAATCCCTGACGTGTTAGAGCTGATGATGCTTCCTTGCTTGCGGTATTTATCTACATCAGTAAAAACTTTCTTTTTTATATCAAGGTTTTCAACAACTACCTCGATTACCCAGTCTACATCCTTGAGTTTTTCCATATCATCTTCGAAGTTGCCCGCTTCAATCAGAGCAAGATTCTTTTTGGAGGCCAAAGGTGCTGGTTTTTGTTTCAATAACTTTTGCAGTGCACCTGCACTGATCCGGTTGCGCACCTGCTTATCTTCAAGTGTCAGGCCTTTCGCTTTTTCCTGTTCCGTTAATTCCCGAGGTACAATATCAAGCAGCAATGTCGGAATCCCGATGTTTGCCAGATGTGCGGCAATCCCTGATCCCATGACACCTGAACCAAGCACCGCTGCCTTTTGAATTTGTCGCATCAAATTTGTCTCCCCCTTTGACTCTTTTTGAATGAATACTCATTCATTTTTGCACCAAAAAAAATATGCATATAAATGAGTTCTGTTATTTACTATAATAAAATATTTAAAAAATTTCCGCAATAATAAGGTGGTGAAAAAAGAAAATTTTTTGAATCTTTAAATCTCATGCTTATTTCGACAGACTTGGGCAACATAAAAAAGCGTTACTATTATCTTTTTAAAAACACGGAGGTAATATCATGGCAAGATTGAAAAAGGATCCGTCAAAGGCTGGAGTCAGCGCAGCCAGCGTCAAAGGAAACGCAGGCCCGTCAATGGGACAGGGTGGCGAAAGAAAGCAGAACAGCCAGAATAGCCAGTACAAAAAATAAAAACGTAAGCGCCTCGGTCAGCCTCGATAAGCGTTGGAGGGCCGACCATTGAAGTCGTTCTTTGACTTCATTGGGCGGAACGAAATCGAAATGCGGAGGCGACTGCCCAACTCCGACAAGCGCTGGAGGGCCTGACAGTGAAGTCGCTCTTTGACTTCATTGGCAGGACCGAAACCGAAATGTATAGCCGACTGTCCAGAAACGCAGAAACTGGAGACTCCGACAAAGAAGCGCTTTTTGCTTCTGCCGGCGGAGTTAAAGTTTCGGAGTTTCTAGGAGGCGACACTAGACAAGCGTCTCGAGGAGTTAGGAGCCGCAGCTAGACAAGTCTCGAGAGGCTAGGCGCTGGAGCTGGATAATTCTCAAAATAAAGTTTTACACCTTCCTATATGAAATAAAATATAACAGGCTGACATCTGTCAGCCTGTTGGTCATTATTTCTTTAACATTCCTTTTAATACAAATGCCACGTTTGCCGGACGTTCTGCAAGGCGGCGCATGAAGTAGCCGTACCAGTCAGTTCCGAATGGGACATAAACCCTCATAGTGTAACCTTCTTCGGCAAGTTGGAGCTGCCTTTCCGGCATAATTCCAAACAGCATCTGGAATTCGAACTGGCTTTTCGGGATATTATTTGCCTTCGCGAATTCCTTCGTGAAGTTAATGATATTGTCATCGTGTGAGGCAACAGCTGTATAGTTGCCGTTCAGCAGATGCATCTTGATGATTTTCTTAAAGTTTTCATCGACATCCTTCTTCTCTGGGAAAGCAACTTCCGGTGACTCTTTATAGGCACCCTTCACTAGGCGGAGGTTTGGTGAATATTGATTCAGGTCCTCAATATCTTTTTCAGTTCTGTATAAATAAGCCTGGATGACTGTGCCAATGTTGTCGTATTCAGACTTCAGCTGCTTAAAAATATCCAGAGTCCTCTGGCAGCGCTCGTAGTCCTCCATGTCGATGGTCACAAATACATTATTCTCTTTGGCTGTATCCATGATTCGGCGCATATTATTCATGACAACTTTTTCAGAAATGTCAAAGCCAAGTGAAGTCATTTTAACGCTCATTTGGGAATTTAGTTTTTCACGCCCAATCGCTTTAATCATTGCAATTGAACTTTCGGCTCTCTCGTTCGCTTCTCTTTCATTGTCGACGAATTCGCCCAAAAAATCGACGGTTGCCGCAAGATTCTTGCTGTTTAGCTCTTTGATGACTTCCACAGACTGCTCGACCGTTTCTCCGGAAACAAAGCGTTTTGCCCCTAGACGAAGGCCGTATTTCTTGGCCATCTTCGTGAAAAATTTATTTTTCGATAGAAAAAGAAAAAAGTTCCTCATTAGTTGTTCCATAGCTTTTCCTCCCCTTAATGAAAACGATTACATTGTCCTTTAAAAAAATTACTTCATCTATATCTATTTTGCAGAATCATTTTATCACTTTTTCAGAAGTTTGAATATTACTTTCGTAGAAAAATGTTCTTTTTTGACGAATCTTGTTTTGCATACTTTAATTTGCCTCGGGAACGATAATATCCGATGGAATTATCAAAAATCAGGAGGTTCAATTATGCAGCAGCAAAACATGAATTTTCAGGGTCAGCAGCAAGGGATCATGCAGACACCGCCTTCAGTAGTTTCAACTAAAGACTCTCTATATTTAACTGATATGCTTTCATGGAATTTACTTGCCATGAAAAAAGCACATTTCTTTGCAGGGCAGTGCCAGGACCAGGAGCTGAAGATGGAAATTGAAAAGTGCGGCCAAATGCACCAGAAGCACTACCAAAAAATCCTAACCCACCTTAATAGCCCGCAGAACCAAAACTATTCAGGAACTCCAGGTATGCAATAAAGAAAGCTGCAAAATATCTGAACTTTACAGGAGGAAAAGCGGATGAATCAGAACCAGAACCAGCAAAAAATCCAGAATCCAGAAACACAGGTCCAAAAAACACCGCAGATGAATGACCGTGATTTTATCAATGATATTTTAACGACTGAAAAATACATGACTCGAGGTTATGATACTGCGCTAAATGAAGTAAGCCACGATCAGCTCTACCAGGATGTACTTGCCATCTACACAGAAACAGCGAATGCCCAGCGCAGCATTTATAATCTCATGTTTAAAAAAGGCTGGTATGGAGTAGAAGCGGCAGACGCACAAAAACTGCACCAGTCACACCAGCAATTCCAGGGATACTCAAACCAATTCCCTTACGGTGGCCAGCAGCTTCAATAATCATGTCTAAGCTTAATTCTTCAGCATTTTTGAACCGGGCAAACAATGTCCGGTTCTTTTCATGAATTACATAGATTTACTTGCAGGCTGGGGCCCAGTAGAAACTTTGTTGTTTTCTATTTCTTAGTCCTTTCACCATCATTTGGATACTTAAACTTCAGTTGCATTATGCAAACAAAGAACCACCTCATGATTGAGATGGTTCTTCCTTATTTCTGGCGGTTCTTCTCATTCAGTTCTTTGACTTCTGCGATTACGTTCTTGATTTGGTCCTTGGCATCAGGATATTCTGCATTCCAGTGCTTTGCCAGCGGCGGCATCGACTTGGCGATATGGCTGTAAATTATCCATGTTTTTACCTTCTCGACATTTTCAGCTGAGCCTTCGCCAACCAAAAGCTCTGTGTATTTTTCCAGTAATCCATCAATTTGTTCTGTAAAATTTTTATCCATTTTCACACTCCCTAATTTACATTCCGCATGTTCGAGGACAGGTTTTGCAGTAACTTCCTTTCTCCTTGAGCATATAGCTGAAACAGCAGGTTTTTCGTATCCTGTTATAAGAATCGGTCTCTTCCTGATAGACTGGTTTACTGTAATATCTCGTAATTGGATTGTTATTATACCGTCCAAATAGTTTTCCAGGGGCCGACTCGACCAGAAAAGAAAAGTCCTCTGCAGCTCTCGTCTTCACAGCATGATCCTCGGTTTGGCTTAAGATTTTTTCATAAAGCCAGAAAATATAGACAGCGACATTTTCCCATAGAATCAATTTTGAGATTTTCGCAGATTTCGAGATGGCATCCATAACCGGGAATAAATTTTCTGCGAACAAGTGCCTGACTGCTTCCGTTCTCCATTCATCGCGTCTATCTGCCGGGCATACTTCTGTACTTTTGTTTATCAGATAAAACCCAGGCAGCCAAAGACCATCCTGAATGGCATCCTCCAGAATAATATTCTCAGGTGATACATCCATCTTTTTGTTAAAAGCGCTCATTGAATATAAATATAGAGCTGCAAGAAAAGCATGTCTCTTCATGAATACAGAAGCTGCAGTCTTCAGGTCAGGAGCCTCTAGCTCGTTTTTGAACTTGTTCAGATAGCTGCTCATCGTTGACTCATTTAAAAAAGGGCTGAACTTAATTTGGACATCTTTGTCTGGTTCAGAAACCACAAAACGATAGTTAGCGAGAATCGCTAATTCCTTGGGGGTCAGGTCAGCTTTCATGTTCATACTCCAACTTTGTCCTTAAGGATGCAGCGTCCCTTTCCATAAGGGATGCAAAGTGGCGTGCCGAAAAGCGGGTCAATTGTCACTTCACATGCCATGCCGAAAACATGTTGGACAAGCCCGCAGTTAATCACCACTTCCGGCTTCCCCTGGTCAAAGATCTTCTGATCCTTAATTGCAACAATATTATGGGCATATCTGCAGGCAAGGTTCAAGTCATGCAGCACCATGACGATGGTTCTTCCTTCAGTTTCATTTAGTTCATAAAGTAAATCCAAAATCTCAATCTGGTGCGTCATATCCAGATAGGTTGTCGGTTCATCAAGGAGTATGATATCTGTATCCTGGGCAAGGGTCATCGCAATCCAGGCACGCTGCCGCTGTCCCCCTGACAAGGAGTCGACGGTTCGATCCTTCAGGTGATCGATACCTGTCGCCTTCAAAGCGTTTTCAACACTTTTTTCATCCTCTTCCGACCATTGTTTCAGCCACGTCTGATAAGGATATCTGCCTTGTTTTACAAGCTGCAGAACCGTCAAGCCTTCCGGTGCTGAAGGCGATTGGGGAAGGATGGCCATCTTGCGGGCAACTTCCTTTGTCGACAGCTTCGAGATTGCCTCGCCTTCAAGAAGGATTGATCCTGACTGTGGTTTAAGGAGCCTTGCAATTGAACGCAGCAAGGTCGATTTTCCGCAGCCATTCCCTCCGATAAAGACAGTAATCTCGCCTTTAGGAATGTGTATGTCTAGTTCATTTATAATAATGGAATCTCCATAGGATAGCGTCAGTTTTTCCGTTTCAATTGCCTGGGTCATGTTCATTCCCCTTTCTCTCAACTTAAGAATTTCGTGTCTTGAATAGCAGGTAAACAAAATAGGGAGCGCCAATACCTGCGGTAAAAACGCCCGCTGGAACCTCTAATGGCGAAAACATTGTGCGGCCAACCAAATCTGCCAGCATGACAAGGATTCCGCCAATTAATGCTGATACAGGCAAAAGAGCACCGAATGCTGAGCCAACCAGTCTCCTTGCCATATGCGGAGCCATCAGGCCAACGAAACCAATTCCGCCGGCAAAAGCAACTGAGCTTGCAACCAGCGCCGTGCTGACAAGCAGCAGGACAAAACGCTGGCGCTGAACATGCCCTCCAACACCGGTTGCAATATCTTCCCCCAGCTCCTGAACATTTACATTCCTTGAAAGAATAAATGCAATCAATAACATAACAACTGTCCAGGGAACGAGCACTGCTACATTTCCCCATGTTGATCCATAGACTGTTCCTGTTATCCAGATATTCGCCTGGCTTGCCCGGTATATTGGCCCCATGATCATCATCAACGTGGTCAATGCCTGCATCATCGCCGAAATGCCAATACCAATCAAAACTAGACGAACAGGCGAGACTCCGTTTTTCCATGATAGGAAATAGACAAGGAATGCTACCAGTGAAGCACCGGCAAATGCTGCGACCGGCATCCATTCTATACTTACTGTTAATGCATTCTTATCATCACTAAAAACAGCCAAAAATCCAACTACTGCTACAGAAGCACCGCCGGTAATCCCTAAAATATCAGGTGACGCAAGTGGATTCCTGATCATTCCTTGCAGCAGGCCACCTGCCACAGCCAAACTTACCCCGACCATCAAAGCTACTATGATTCTTGGCAGCCGGAAAGATTGTACGACCAACCTCTCCATATCGCTTCCCCCGCCAAAAAACACGGCAAGGACTTTTAATGGACTTATATCCATATCACCTAATCCTGTACTGATGACAAACACGGCAAATGCCGTAACAAGCAGCCCGGCAAAAATCGCCGCCGCCCTTTGATCAATCAAGAAGGATACTCTATCCTTAAACAGCCTTAAACTTTTAAACTGACTCATTTTCCGTTGAACCCCTTTCTCGCAATATAAATGAAAAATGGAGTTCCAATCATTGCCGTCATGACACCAACAGGGATTTCCTGCGGCATTAACACATATCGGGCAGCGATATCCGCCGCTAATAACAGCATCCCTCCAAAAATCGCCGAGAAAGGTACGACCCAGCGGTGGTCAATGCCAACAACCGCTCTCGTCAAATGCGGGATCACAATCCCGATAAAACCAATTGGACCAGCAACAGCGACTGCCCCACCTGATAAAAGAACGATGATGACTCCAGCGCCAAGCTTCACAAAACTAGTATTCAAGCCAAGTCCCTTAGCTACATCTTCCCCCATTGATAAAACATTCATTTTAGATGAAATCAAAACAGCTGCAATCCAGCCAATCGCTAAATATGGGATGACCCCAATGAGAGTCTCCAGCTTGCGTCCTTGTACTGAGCCTGCGAGCCAGTACAGTACCTGCTCAAGAGCAGCCTCATCCAATACGAGCAACCCCTGGGTGAACGATGAAAACATGGCCGTCATCGCTGCACCGGCAAGCGTCAGCTTCATCGGAGTCAGCCCTTCCCGGCCTGCCGAACCGATCACATACACACTGACTGCCGCTATGGCCGCACCCAGAAAGGAAATCCAGGCAAAGGCCTGCAGACTGCCGACTGAGAAAAGCGTCACAGCGATGACAACAGCAAAACCGGCTCCGGCGTTCACACCGAAAATCCCCGGTGAAGCTAGAGGGTTTTTCGTCAATGTTTGCATCAGGACACCCGCAATCGCCAGGCTGGCACCGACAGCCGCGGCAATCAGCGCCCGTGGAAGGCGTACTGATTGGATAATAATATGTTCATTTGACCCGTTATAATTCGTGAAAGCATTAAACGCGGTTCCCCACGATGTGTCCGTATATCCGTACACGATACTTGCACATATTAAAAATAAAATTAATAGTGTGGCAATCAATAATCCGCCCAATCTTTGTCCATTGGTTTTTAGCAGCATTTCAATTTACCTTTCTTTTTTAAGGAAGTTGTTTATATTGTTATTTAACTTTAAGCTATATGAGATTCATTTTCATTAGTTCATGGGAAAGTTCACAAAATCGTCAATGAATATGAAAATCATTATCAATTAGTTATTGACAAGGTCTCCCTATGCATTTTATCATAAAGGAGCAGTAATTGAAAATGATTATCAATCACATTCTAGGAGGAAATACATATGAAAGCTTCAAAATTATTGCTGACTCTTATTACAATCTTCACTGTCCTGCTTTTGGCAGCATGCGGCGGTAATGAGGATAAAGAAAAGGAGACAGCTGAACAACCAAAAGAAAAAGAAGAAACGAGCTACACTGTTGAACATGCCATGGGTTCCACTACATTAGAAAAAACACCAGAAAAAGTCGTGATTTTAACGAACGAAGGTACTGAAGCCCTTCTTGCGCTTGGAGTTACTCCAGTTGGTGCCGTTCAGTCATGGACAGGCGACCTTTGGTATGACCATATCGCTGATGAAATGAAGGATGTCCAGGTTGTTGGTGTCGAGAGCCAGGTTAATGTAGAAGCAATCGCGGCATTGCAGCCTGACTTGATTATCGGCAATAAAATGCGCCAGGAAGATATTTATGAACAACTTAAAGCAATTGCCCCAACTGTGTTTGCAGAGGATCTCCGCGGAAACTGGAAAAACAACTTTGAACTTTATGCAAAAGCTGTAAACAAAGAAGAAAAGGGCAAGGAAGTACTTGCTGCTTATGACCAGCGAATCGAAGACCTAAAAGAAAAACTTGGTGATAAAGTAAATATGGAAGTTTCTATGGTTCGCTTCATGGCTGGTGACGTACGTATTTACCACAAGGATTCATTCTCGGGCGTAATCCTGGAGCAAATCGGAATGGCTCGTCCTGAAAGCCAGGATAAAGAAGACTTTGCTGAAAAAGGTGTGACTAAGGAAAGAATTCCGGCAATGGACGGAGATATCCTCTTCTACTTCACATATGATGAAGGTGATGGGAAAGCGACTGAAGTTGAAAAGGAATGGATTGAGGACCCGCTATTCCAAAATCTTGAGGTAGCTAAAAAAGGTGAAGTCCATAAAGTAAATGACGCTATCTGGAATACAGCTGGCGGCGTAAAAGCTGCTAATTTGATGCTGGATGATCTTGAAAAACATTTGTTAAAATAAAATCCCCCCAAGATTTTATTAAACTAATCCCCCTTCCCTATATATAAGTTGAAAAAACCCGCAAAAACCTGCGGGTTTTTCTTTTTGCCTATACAAATGAAAATTCGTAAACAGTCTTCATAATCCTCCCATTTTCGGAAAGAATAAGCGTAAATCCAGATTGGCGGAGATTATTCATGAGACAGCTATTCAAAAAAAAACTGATGCAAGATATTGAGAAGGAAGCGGCACGTCAAGATACCGAAGGACAAAAGCCAGAGCAATACCTCAATGAGCACGAATGGGAAAAAGCACTTTTAAAATCACATGATTTTAAAAGGACTTTTTACGTGAATCAAAAAACAGAAAAAAAGTTCTGCTTCTCTTTTATATCAACTCTAGTAGATGAAAGCATTCTTCAGAACAACGCCCTCCCTTATCTGCTGGAAGGCGAATTAACGGAAATCGTAGATGTTAAAAGCCTGATTCCTATTGCTGATGTCCAGGTTTCAGACCACAATGAGGATATTGAAACGAAATTATTTAACGGATATGTACTCCTGACGCTTGAGGGTGAAGAAAAATATTTTGCCTTTATTGCAGCCCAAAAAGAAGTTGTCAGAAACGTTGCCCAGCCTGAGGTAGAATTCAGTGTTATCGGGCCAAAGGAATCTTTTGTTGAGTCCCTGGATCATAATCTAAATATGATTCGCAAAAGGGTCCCTGTGAAAGAGCTGATCATTGAGAATTACACGGTAGGTTCGCTTTCCAAATCGGGTGTGGCCATCCTGTATATTGATGGAATTACAAATAAAGATAACGTCAATACTGTAGTTCAGCGGGTCAAAGATATTGAGTTTGATGAAATCACAGATAGCTCTTATATCGTCCAGTTGATTTCAGATAACCAGAACTCTCCCTTCCCGCAGCTGCTCGATACAGAAAGACCGGATCGCATTGCTGCAATACTTGCAGAAGGTAAAGTCGCCATCCTTGTAGATGGTTCGCCCCACGCATTGATTGGGCCAACGACCTTAGTAGAATTCTTCGGATCATTCGAAGACTATTTCCTTAATTATTTACTATCTTCCTTTTTCCGTTTGGTCCGTCTATTCGCCGTTGCGTTCTCGATTTTGATTACACCTATTTATGTAGCAGCCCTTTCCTATCACTATGAATTGATACCAAAGGATCTATTAAGTACGTTGATTACATCAAGGAGGGAAATTCCGCTCCCTCCTATTCTTGAAGCCTTGTTCCTTGAACTGACAATTGAGCTATTGCGTGAGGCCGGTGCCCGCCTGCCGACAAAAGTCGGCCAGACGATCGGTATCGTGGGCGGAATCGTAATCGGTACAGCTTCCGTTGAAGCCGGCCTGACAAGTAACGTCCTGCTGATCATTGTCGCATTGGCAGCGCTGGCGTCTTTCACTACTCCAGTATACCGGATGGGCAATACTATCAGGCTGCTGCGGTTCCCGTTCCTGTTCTTCGCTGAGCTTTGGGGAATGCTTGGAATCGTCGTTTCGTTTTCTTTTCTCTTGGCGCATCTACTCAAATTGACATCATTGGGAAGGCCATTTTTGGAACCGCTGTATCCTCCAAGGATAACAGACTTCAAAGATGCAATTATTCGGCTGCCTTTTACAATGCAGTATAACCGGCCACAATATTTGAGGACAGAAAACCCGGTTCGTTTCAGTGAAAAAAAAGCGAAGCAAAAGAAGGACATCGATGAATGAGCATTGGAGGTTTGATGAATGCAGCAGCCAGTACCCGAAAGATTGCAAGTTTCACCATTTCTCGTTCTCTACCTGATCATGTCCATGCAGATTGGCATCGGGGTCCTTGGCTACCAGCGAATCATCGCGAAGGATGCTGGCTATGATGCATGGATATCGGTCCTTGCTGCTGGCTTGAGTATCCATATTATCATTTGGATGATTTATAAAATTTGCGGTACGGTTGAAGGAGATATTGTTGCTGCCAATGCCTATGTTTTCGGTAAAAAAATCGGCAATGTCATAAGTTCTGTTTTTATCTTCTACCTGCTAATTTTTGCTTTGGCTGTCTTAAGGACATTTATCGAAGTCATTCAGGTATGGATGTTCCCAGAGATCAGTACTTTCTGGTACAGCCTTGTCTTTTTGCTTCTGTCTGTTTATATCGTATTTGGCGGTTTCCGGACCGTGACAGGTATTGCTTTTTTCTGTATAGTCCTGCCGAGCTATCTGCTGCTGACATTCGGGTTCGCGCTCAAGTACGCAGAATACAGGAATCTACTGCCAATTTTTGATCATTCTCTTAAAGAATTCGCTACTAGTGCATATAACATGTCCCTTACCTATATCGGATTCGAAATACCCTTGTTTTTCTACCCTTTTATAAAAGATGCACCCAAGTCCCAGAAGTGGGCACATTTAGGGGTCTTTTTGACGACAATCATCTACACTGTTCTAGCAATTATTACTTTCACTTATTTTTCAGAAGCTCAGCTGGCCAAATCCATCTGGGCCACACTGGAAATGTGGAAGATTGTCAGCATGCCATTTGTCGAGCGTTTTGAATATATCGGTATTGCCAACTGGAACTTGATCATCCTGCCAAATATCTGCATAGCACTTTGGGGAGGCAGCATGATTTTAAAGAGGGCATATAAATTGCGCCAAAAGAAAGGCGTCATATTATTAGCACTGATCTGTCTGGTTGCGGTTTCCTTTTTTGATACTCGTGCGAAAATCAATCTTTTAAATGATTGGACTGCAAAAATCGGCTTCGCTGTTACCTATGTTTATATACCGATTTTATTTATCGCCACTTTGATCGCCAAGAAGGTGAAGAATAAAAATGAGAATTAGAAGTTTTTTTTGGGTTTTAGCAGCAGGCATCACACTTTCAGGTTGTGTCGAAAAAGAAATCATTGATGATGTCAATATTGAGATGGGCGTTGGCTATGATTTTGTTGAGGATGACAAAATTGAAGGTACGGTCATGATTCCCATTTTCAATCCTGATAAAAAAATTGGCAATTTCACCTATTCTGCGACTGCCGCGAGCAGCAGGGACCTCATTCAGGAAGTTCAGCGAAAATCGGCTCAGCCACTCGTAACTGGGTCATTGGAAATTGCTTTATTTGGAGAAGGCATTGCTAAAAAGGGAATTAGAGAGTTTACAGATGCATTCGAACGCGATGCAAGCATCGGTGCGAGGGTTTATTTTGCTGTCGCTGATGAGTCAGCAAAAAGCATCTTATCAGGGACATATGGCAACAGGGGGAACGCAGTCCATTTATCCCAGCTGATTAAACACAATATGGAAACACGGAATCTTCCAATTACAAACATGCACCTTTATTTATTTGACCTCTATCAGGAAGGGAAAGACCCCTACCTTCCTATTTTAAAAAAGGTAGAGCCCGAAATTATTGATATAGTTGGGATTGCTTTATTTAAAGATGATAAGCTCAAGAGCGAACTTCCTCCAGATAAAATGTTCTTCTTTAAGCTGCTTACGGACAAGTTCAGCGAAGGGGCATATAAACTGGATGTCGGTAAGGAGAAGGTGGTAATAAAAGATTTGGATTCAAAACATAAAATCAAGCTGACGAAACGGGATCCCTACAACATTACCGTGGAAATCAAGATCAAAGGCCTAATCCGTGAATACACAGGACATATTGTAACACCAGAGATTATTAAGAAGATCGAAAAAGAATTCGAAGAACAGGTCAACAAAGAAGCCAGCGCGATGATCAAGGATTTCCAGGAGCAGGGCATCGATCCCGTGGGATTTGGCCAGTTCATCAAAAGCAAGACAAGAGGCTTCGATTTTAAAAGATGGGAAGACGAATATAAGAATTTAACCGTCAATGTTAAAACCGATATGATTATAACAGAGGTAGGGATTGTTGAGTAAATCGAAATAGGGTGTCCCAAAGTACTTTGGGACACCCTTTCATTTTGCTTATGCAGTCGTCGAGAACATATATTTCTTGTAATGGTACCGTATTGAGAAAATCAGGCTTACCGCCAGCATATTTCCCATTAGCGAGCTGCCTCCGTAACTGATGAATGGCAGAGGGATACCCGTGATTGGCAGCAGGCCGATCGTCATACCGATATTCTGGAATACATGGAACGTGATCATGCTGATGACTCCTACACAAATATAGGTGTAAAAATCATTTTTCGTTTCCATACCGATTTTTGTGATTTGGTAAATCAGCAGGAAAAACAAGCTTACGATGATACTTGCACCGACGAAGCCGAACTCCTCGCCGATGATGCTGAATATGAAGTCAGTATGGCTCTCAGGCAGGTACACTTCCCTTGTACCATAGCCCTTCCCCACTGTTTCACCTGAGCCTATGGCCAGCAGCGACCTCGTCAGCTGGAAGCCGGTCGTGCTCTGATAATTATAAGGGTCAAGCCAGGAATAAATCCTTCCGAATTGATATTCCTTTACACCAAGATATTTTTCAAGGATTTCAGGCTTCCAGATCACAAAATAAAATATGATCGAAATAAGTGTAAGTCCTGTCCCGAAAATTGGCACAAGCAGCTTCCAGGTGATACCCGAGATGAAAATCATCCCAAGCATGATCGCAATATAAACAAGCGATGTACCAAGGTCAGGCTGCTGCATGACGAGCATGAGCGGCACCATCGTGACAATACCGATTTTGAGCAAAAGCCAAAAGTCCGATTGAATCGTTTTAAGCCGATATTTCTGATGGTGGTCGACAATCACCCTAGCAAGTGCCAGGATGATGAACACCTTCACTAACTCCGACGGCTGCAGGGTACCCATTGCCGGCACCCTGTACCAGCTTTTCGCCCCATTGATGACAGGAGCAATGCTTGAAGGCGCGACGATTAGCCCTGCCAGCAGGACGAGCCCAAAGCCATATGCATACCAGCTGAGTTTTTGCAGCTGATCGGAATCCAGGGTGATGACCGCGGCAATGATGCCAGCACCGATGACGTACCAGATAATTTGCTTTATTAAAAAGTTTTCCGAGCCATACTGTCCCGTCGTCTGGGCACTGTAAATGGCAACGCAGCTTGAAAGAAATAATAGGATCAATATCGTAACCAGCCCATAGTCGAGCCGGGAATTCGTTTTCGGATTCGAAGTCATTTTTATTCCCCTTTTAAAATGAAGGCAATTTCCAACTGAGAACTAAGGAAGCTATTTTATAAGGCATAGAATCGAGCCTTAATTGAAGAACTGTTCAATACTTCATTATATTTTTTTCGACAATAAATCACAACTTCTGACTATGAAATGGTTATTATTACATATCAGAATATTTTTATTCAGGCAATTTGACGCAGGTAAATGGATGTAGCTTACTTTTTGATTGTTGGGCTGATTTATTTTATAAAGGAAATAGAATGACGGACAGGTATTCTGATTTGTCGTGGATTTGTGGGCGTCATAACCCTCATGACGGACAGTTTTTCTATTTTTTCCCGGATTTATGTCCGTCATAACACTGATGACGGACAGTTTTTCTGATTTTTTCGGAGTTTGTGTCCGTCATGACTTTGATGACTGACAGTTCCCCTGATTTTTCCGGATTTGTGTCCGTCATCGTGACCGCTGTAAATTTTACGTGCATAGAGTTGGGACATGTTTCATAGCTTTGTAAGGGACAAAGTCTTTGAAAAAGTGGGGATTCTGTATGCTATCAAAAATTGAAGCTTTCTTTCTTGGAATTATTCAGGGTCTGACTGAGTTTTTGCCGATCAGCAGTACCGGACACCTTTATCTAGGCAGGAATTTATTCGGTCTGGAAGAGGCCGGCCTGCTGCTCGACACGATGCTTCACGTGGGTACGTTGCTGGCGGTGTTTGTGTTTTATAGATATGAATTCATCAAGATTTTGAAAAATCCGTTTGGGAAGCTCACCTTCCTCCTTGTTGTCGGTACGCTGCCGGCTGTCGTTGTCGGATTGCTGTTTGAGGATTACTTTGATGAGATCTCCAAAACTGGCGTGACGATTGGCTGGGAATTTCTGATTACTGGGACATTGATGTGGTTTGCCGACTCTATCAAGAATGGCCGCAAAAAAATGGATGATATCAGTTATACAGATGCACTGGTGATTGGCAGCTTCCAGGCGGCGGCGATTTTTCCGGCGATTTCCCGATCCGGTTTGACGATTGTCGCGGCGCTTTGGCGTAAGCTAGACCGCGAGACTGCGGCATACTTCTCCTTCCTGCTGTCGACACCAGCGATTCTTGGAGCAATCGTCCTACAGGGCAAAGACCTTTTCAGCGGCGGAAGTGAGACGATTTCGATTCAGGCGTTGTTGATTGGGATCATTTCAGCAGCGATTTTTGGTTATATCGCCGTAAAATGGATGATTGGCTACCTGAAAAATCATTCTTTGAAGCCTTTTGCGATTTATGTGTGGATAATGGGGCTTGTTGTTTTGTATTTTCAGTTTACTGGGCAGTTCTAAAAAGGTTTATTGGCGATAATTTGATTTTATTGGCGGAGTTCACAATTTTATTGGCGATAATTTCGTTTTATTGGCGATTTTCACAACTTTATTGGCGATAATTAAGATTTATTCGCGAACTGGAAAATCCGACATGTTTTTTCCAGTTCTTGAACCGAAAAATGCACACCATCCTCAAAATGGTGTGCATTTCTTCATTTATCAGCAGCTTCAACGTGTTTCGTGTTTTCGCTATTTTTATCAGCAGCCGCCGTCTCCGCCCATCAGGACCAGACCTTCGCGATACTCGTCATATTCAAGCGCCATACCTTCAGTATAGTCGACGATATTGGATTCAATTGCGACTTGGATTTCATTGATTACTGTTACATGATCATCTTCTTCCGGCTCCTCCAGAGCCAGGCCAATCTGCGGGCCTCCTCAGCCAAAGCCGCCGAAGTAGACGCGGATACCTGCTGCGTTGCGCTCAGCGAGGATTTCTTTTAAAATGTCGCGCGCTTTATCTGAAATTTGCATTCTCCCTGTTCCTTTCTACATCAATTCTGTCTAATGCTTAGTTTACCATGGTATCTACAAGAAATACATAATACTGCCCGGAGTATTTTGTGAAGGTTATATTTGGAAGTAACCGGCACTGTATTGGCAATTCCCTACCTGAATTGTGAACATTTTTCGATAATCTCACAATAAAACTAAACAAAACATAACAAAACTTAACGAAAACTATACCTATCTATCAAATATTTTATTATATTTAGTTTAGGAAGAAAAGGAGGGAATCTCTTTGCAAATTTATACTCCTGACGAAATTGCTGCCATGCTGAAAATATCAAAGCATACCGTCTATGAAATAATCAAACGTGGGGATCTGTCTGCCTTTAAAGTGGGCAATAAAATGCGAATAGAAGAAAGTGAGTTTGAAAGATATAAAGCCAGTATGTCCGCAAATCCAGCCAGAGCCAAGGAATCAAAGGAACTGAATACCTTGCAGCTGGCGGGCAGCCATGATTTCCTTGTTGAGCAGCTTGTTAAGTACATAGCATCAGAGGGAACGGGACTTTCGATCACCCCCTCCTACATCGGAAGCCTGGAAGGGTTGATGATGATTTATCGTGGCAGCGCTGACATCGCCGCAATTCATTTGCTGGATCCGGCATCACAGCAATACAATCTTCCCTTCATCCGCCAATTGTTTGTCCATGAGCCTATAACGGTAATGAGATTCGCATCAAGGGAACAGGGCTTGATCGTGGCTAAAGGAAATCCAAAGAATATTACCGGGGTCAAAGACCTGGCAAGGAGCGATATCACCTTCATCAATCGCCAAAAAGGAGCCGGAACCCGTTTCCTGCTCGATTACTTTCTTGCCAATGCAAAACTTGAGCCTGCAGCTGTAAAAGGCTATGCAACTGAGGAATGGACTCACCTGGGTGCCGCAGCACATATCAGCAGAGGATCAGCAGATGCCGCTTTTGGAATCAGATGCGCGGCGAGCCAGCTCGGATTGGATTTCATCCCGCTGACAAAAGAACAGTTTGATCTCGTGTTCCGCTGGACTCCTGAAAATAAAGGAGCACTGCAGCACTTGCTCGACCTGATTCAGCTCACCAATTTTAAAGAAAGCATCGCAGACCTCGATGGCTATGATGCTGAAGATTTCGGAAAAATCATTTATGGAAACCACTTAACGGAGGCATAGAACATGAAACTCAAACCACTTCTTTCTTTTATGATTGTACTCATGCTTGCTATCGTTTCCAGTTGTTCCGATTCATCTACTAAGGAAACTTCCGTAAAAGAAGGAAAAACGGACCTGATCCTCGCGACGACAACGAGCACCCAGGACAGCGGATTGCTCGATGTCCTTCGTCCTGAATTTGAGGGGAAGCATAATTATAACCTTAAAATCATTGCTGTAGGGACAGGCCAGGCACTTGAAATGGGTACGCGCGGCGAAGCGGATGTCCTGCTTGTCCACGCACCTGCAGCAGAGGAGGAATTAGTAAAAAGCGGCGATGCGATCAACCGCCAGAAGGTCATGTTCAATGATTTCATCCTGGTCGGCCCTGCAGAAGATCCGGCTGAAGTAAAAGGGTTATCAGTTCCAGAGGCATTGAAGAAAATCACCGATTCCAAAAATGCTTTTGTTTCTCGCGGCGATGATTCCGGTACTCATAAAAAGGAACTTGAACTATGGAAGAAATCGTCCCTTGACCCGAAAGCTCTTGGAGAAGCTTATATGGAGGCTGGACAAGGCATGGGGGCGACACTCCAGATTGCAGCAGAGAAAAAAGGCTATACTTTGACGGATCGTGCTACTTTCCTTGCGCAGAAGAAAAATATGCCTGAAACTGAAATTTTAGTAGAAGGTGACGAAAGTCTGCTGAACATTTACCACGTCATGCAGGTCAACAACGATGAGCATGAAAAAGTGAATGCAGAGGGTGCAAGAGCATTTGTAGAATTCATGATTGCAGAAGACACAAAGAAGTTGATCAAGGAATTCGGTGTAGACGAATACGGCGAGCCTCTTTTCTTTCTATTCGAATAATCTAAGTGGTGTATAATTTTACCATGCGCAAAATTTTAAAAAGAAAGCCTGATTGCATATGGAACTTTTACTAGAAGGATTAAAAAAAGCCATAGAAATGATTCTCTCTGGTGACCCGGAGATTCTCGAGATCACCCTGCTGACTCTAAAGGTGTCGATCACTGCTGTCTTGATCAGCACATTGATCGGCATCCCGGTCGGCATGTTTCTTGGACTTGCCCGCTTTCCGGGAAGGAAGTTCATACTCGCCATCATTAACATTGGCATGGGCCTTCCTCCGGTGGTCGCCGGCCTTTGGATCACTCTATTCCTCTGGCGGTCAGGACCGCTTGGCGATTTAGCCTGGCTTTATACGCCAACAGCCATCATCATGGCACAGATTTTAGTGTCGCTGCCGATTGTTACCGCGCTTACAAGCACAGCATTTCAGCAGATCAACCCTAAATTGATCCTTCAGGTGAAGGCACTTGGCGCCACAAAACTGCAGCTGTACTGGATATTGACGAAAGAGGTAAAGCTTGCCATCCTTGCAGCCATCATCGCAGGGTTCGGACGGGTTATTGCCGAGGTCGGTGCCGCAATGATGGTCGGCGGCAATATCAGCGGCGAAACCCGGATTTTGACGACCTCGATTGTGATGGAGGTTTCGAAAGGTAACTTTGACATCGCCCTAGCGCTTTCGTTCATCCTGATGACGCTGGCATTCATCATTACATTCAGCTTAACTTACTTACAGCAAAGGAAGCGGAGCCTATGATCACTGCAAAAAATCTAGAAGTGAGAGCCGGTAAAAAAGTTCTTCTTTCCATCCCCCACTTTGAGCTTCAAGAGGGTGAAGTGCTCGGGATCATGGGCCCGAACGGTGCTGGAAAAAGTACGTTCATCAAGGCGCTGGCTCTGCTGGAAAAGCCCTCACAGGGTACGATTTTTCTTAAAGGTAAGGATATTACGAATGACTTGACGCTGGATATGCGCAGAAGATTCGCTGTCGCGATGCAGCAGCCGCTTCTCCTTGATACAACAGTCTTCCAAAACGTCGCGGTCGGCTTAAAGCTTCGCAAGCTGCCCCGACAAGAAGTGAAACAAAAGGTCGCCTACTGGCTGGAAAAATTCCAAATCAGCTCTCTTGCGAAAAAACATGGAGCAAACCTCTCTGGTGGAGAAGCACAGCGAGTCAATTTGGCAAGGGCAATGGTACTTGAGCCGGAAGTTCTGTTTCTGGACGAACCATTCTCAGCCCTTGACTTCCCCACCAAAGTCCAGTTATTGAAGGATATCAAGTCCATCATCCAGCAGACAAACACGACGACTGTTTTTGTCAGCCACGATCTTATGGAATTGAAGTTCCTCGCAGATACGCTGGCAATCCTGATGGATGGGGATCTAAAGCAGACCGGTCCCACAGAAGAAGTTTTGGCATCCCCCAATTCTTCCACCTCCGGGTTCATCAACGATTGGCAGAGCCTATTAAATTGATTTGCTGCAAGCATGGCCGACACGCCATGCTTTTCTTTTAACCAAAAAAAGGGTTCCTCCAAAATTTGTGAAATATATTATTATATAAAAAGTTTTCAAAGGAGACCTCTCGGATGGAAATCACTATGGATTTTACGACACATAAGCAAATGGCAATGGACTTGTTCAACCTGACCTGGGATTTGATTGAGAAAACTGACCGGACGGAAAATGACGATGATATGATGCTCTATGCGGCTAATGCCTCTCGCTACCATTGGAGTGTTGTCGGCACTCCGCTGAACTTTGCCCGAGGTGAATGGCAGATTTCAAGAGTCTATGCGATACTTGAAAGAAGCGAGGCTGCTCTCCATCACGCCAGGAAATCATTAAGCCTTTGCACTGAGCATCAGCTTGGTGATTTTGACCTCGCATTCGCTTATGAAGCATTGGCGCGTGCCTATCATGCTGCCGGAAATTCCGACGAACAGGAACGATATCTTTCATTGGCACTGAAATGTGCTGAAAAAGTGGAACAGGAAGACAATAAAAATTGGCTTTTGAAAAATATTACATCAGTCAGCACCGGGGCGATTCCAGTCTGATTGTGAAAAATAATTGTTACTAGTCCAGATTAAGCTATTTTACGAACCCGGAGGTTGATCATAAAAGCCTTACATAAAGGAGTGTCTGGAATGAAATACGCCATCATCACAGGTGCATCGAGGGGACTTGGGGCATCTGCCGCACAGCAAATGCTGGCAGAAGGAATCCATGTTATTTCTGTTTCCCGTAATGAAAACAGCAGTTTGAAGCAGGCTGCGGAAAAAGCCGGGGCCGGATATATCCATCACAGCTGCGATCTTAGCTCCGAGGTTCAGGTCCAAAGTGTATTCACTGCGATTGCAGCTGATGTTTTTAAAAATGCGGAAGCCGTCTATGTCATCAATAATGCCGGAGTCATCGAGCCGATTGATATGACCGGTGAGCTTGATTCGTCTTTAGTCCAGACGAATGTCCAGGTCAATCTGACAGCGCCAATCCTGATCAGTAATTTGTTTTTACAAAAAGCAAAAGAAACCGGCACCAGAGTCATCATCGCAAATGTAACCTCCGGTGCTGGTGAGCGCCCAATCCAGGGTTGGAGCATTTATTGCAGTACGAAAGCCGCCGTCAATATGTTCACGATGACCGCCGGCCTTGAGCTTGAGAACAGCGGAAGCAGCAGTAAGGTTATCGCCTTCAGCCCGGGAATCATGGATACTGATATGCAGGTGACAATCCGTTCTTCCTCCGAAGAATCATTCGCCGATGTGGATACCTTCAGGAATTACAAAGAAAGCGGCAGTCTTCGCAGTCCTGATACTGTTGCTGGAGCGCTTGTAAAACTAGTACTGGCTGATAACCTCGAAAACGGGAAGATTTATAAGGTGAATGACTTGTTATAATCACAAAATGCGGAGGAGCAATGCTTCTTCGCCTTTTTGCATAAAATTTCGTTTTTCCACCTTTTAAGTAATTATCTATATTTCCTTCTACAACCTCATTCTGCTCTGTTTCTGGATACTTTTTTAGTATGATAAACCTAAGATTGATCATGGGAGTGGCATAAATGGATCGGATCTCTTTTAAAATCGGGGTTGTTTTTTTCATAACGATATTGCTGGTCGAAGGTGTGTTATTCTACTACCTGCACTCTTCTATCATCCATTCTAGGATCGACGAGGAGCTAGCTTCCCTGCAGACTCGCGGCAATAACCATCGTGATATTCTGGAAACTTCCTATTCTCAGGAAACCATCCACCATATCACGACAATGGAATCACGGACGGACACCCATGTCATTATCACGGATCAAACAGGCGTAATCGTTTCTTCTTCCGTACCGGCCGATTCCTCAATGAAGGACATCATAACAGAAACGCCAGGAGATGTTCCGAGAGCTGGGTTGATTTTAGAAGATGACTGGCAGGACAAGCAATATATTGCGTCGGTAAGCCCCCTGGAGAACGACGGTGCTGTTTATATGTTCAAGAATACCCAGCGGGTCCAGAGCCTGATTGCCAAGTTGAACAAGCACTTCTGGCTTGCCGGAATCCTGCTGTTGACATCAATGGCCGTGATTACCCTTTTCCTATCCAGATTTATTACTAAGCCAGTCATTAAGATGAATGAAGCGACTTCAAAAATCCGCCAGGGCGACTATTCTGTCACTCTGCCCCGCCGTGGTAATGATGAATTGGGCGAGCTTGCAGAATCGATTCAGGTGCTGGCAGACGACCTTAGCCACATGAAGAGGCAGCGGAATGAGTTCCTCGCGAGCATTTCACATGAATTGCGGACACCGCTCACCTATATTAAAGGGTATGCTGACATCGCCGGTAAAGCAGGAACAACATCTGAGGATAGAAGCCACTACCTGCAAATTATCCACGAAGAGGCAACCAAGCTTACTGGTCTGGTAAAAGGGTTATTTGACCTCGCAAAAATGGATGAGAACACTTTTACCATCGAAAAAGAACGTTTGGAACTCTGTACATTCATGCGCGGAATTCACTCGAGGATGGCACCATCTTTTACCGAGAAAAATATGACGCTTAATTTTGCCTGTCACGGGGAAGTCTATATCGAGGCTGACCCGGTCCGCTTTGAACAAATTCTCATTAATCTGCTGGATAATGCCAGAAAGTATTCAGAAGAAGGAACTACGACCACAATGCAGGTTTTTAAAAAGAATGGCCATACCCATATCACCGTCATGGATGAAGGAAAAGGCATTCCTGATGAAGACCAGACGTGGGTTTTTGACCGCTTTTACCGGGTCGACAAGTCACGGTCGAAAGCTTTGGGAGGTTCAGGGCTCGGACTTGCGATCGTAAAGGAACTTGTAGAAGCGCATGGCGGAAAAATCACCCTGCGCAGCGAGCTAGGCAAGGGAACTACGTTCGAAATAATTCTTTGAGTGGTTTTAAATGTGTGAAACATGGAATACATAACTAGAGGGGTGATGTCATTGAAACGAGTTAATTCGTTGGTGGAAATTGTTGAAGCTGTGAAGAAAGAACGCAATGGCAATAAAGTCTTGCTCAATCAGCACGAAACCTCACGCTCCGCTGTCACTTTGGGTGACGAAGACACAGAATCCGGCACGAGGCTCCACGTGAAAGCTTTGCTGAATGATACCCTTTATTACTCAGAAGTATTTACGGATGACACACTGTATGAGGAAGCGAACGGGCTGATCCAGGAGTTGAAAGGTCTCGCAGAGGTTGAGTTAGTGAGCGAGGAAGAGATTGACCAGTTAGTTAAAAAATGAGTTTTAAAGGGCAGCTGATTGCAAGCTGTCCTTTTTTATTGGAGAAATGAGGTAACAGAACCACAGTTTAAAAAGTTTTTACATATTGCCCCCCTTCTACCGGGAAAACTAGCTTAGTACTCACTAAAAGGAGGGCTTACAATGACGAAAAAGTTCAATAAAGGCAGCAAAAATCAAAACTCCCCAAAGCTCGGTAACCAGATGGCCGAGTTTTCCGGTGAATTGACGAGCGGTGACAACAGCAAGGGGAACAAACACAACAAAGACCAGAGCGACAAAACAGACCGACATCATTAGGCTTCTGGAATTTGATAAAAGGAAAAGCCGGCAATCAAACTTGCCGGCTTTTAGTCCATATCAGTCAGGATGGCTGTCTGGTTATTCAGGTTTGCCGGATCTACTCCGTTGCTTTCATTTTCATCGTAAAAAGCGTCCTGGAGCTTCATGTTCGCTTCCGCTGTTTCCATTTGCTCTTGTTCAGAACCTGGATTGACAGGCTTTGCTTTTGGATTGATATTAACCAACTTGTCCTTTTCCATGTTGTATCCCTCCTGAAGTTAGTATCAGCGTTAGACTTTACTTTTACCCGGATTAAAGCTGATAACAACTTGAAAAATCAGGAATTTATCTCCTGACAGAGGCTGCCATCCGGACATAAGTATGCCGTTTGCCACGTACGACAATCGAATAGGCCATGATGTTCTCAGGAGAAGCGATGCCCGCTGCCCCAGCGTCCCCGATATGGTAGAGATCAGCACCCGCCATCTTGCTGTTCAGGGCGATTTGTTTGATTGTTTGCTCATCCGCCCCCTCCTGGCTGGTTCCGGTCGTCAGGATGGCGAGCGCCCCTTTTTGGTGGACAAGCTCAACAAGCTTCGCCGTCTTTTCAACCGTAAAACCCGGCACAGTGCCCGGCGAAGGAATCAGGATTATGTCCGCACCCGCCTCGACAAAACTATGCAAGGTTTCTTCCGTCATCATTGAGCTTCCCGTCTCACCTGCCACCCCTGCACCATGCATTTTGCCAGCAATGATCAATCCGTCTGAACCAAATGCTGCACGGGCTAGTTCAATCGCTTTTGTGATCTCAGCATTCGTCACACCTGTTTTTGGATTGCCTGTCAGGCAGACGAAATCAAAGCCAAGTTCCTTCGCTCTTTTAAGTGAAGCATCGGTAGCCATTCTTCCTTCAGGAAGCTGCTGCAGTGCCTCAAGCTTATCCGCCTGGAGATCGACCGGCTCAAGGTTCAGGCCAATTGGACGGCCAACCAGCTTCTTTAATTGGCGGACCACTTCAGCAGGCGTTGCTTCCGGCAAGCTCTCGACCGAAGGGTTCATCACATCGAAAAAGTTCAACAGGATAAGGTCAGCACCGAATGCTGCTGCTATTTCCGCATTCGTCACTGCCGGATAAAGCGGTGAGAATGCCCCGATGACCTCAGATAAAATCGTCCGACCCTCCGAAGCGATGATCGCCTTTTTCAAATCCTGTCCCGTCATTTGTTCAAAATCAGATGCTGTGCAATCCAGTAGACGCTTCATGAATAACCCTCCATATATGTATAGGTTCTATTTCACCAATTTCTCCAAGCAAAATCATTCTTTGAAAAAGGCTCTTTTCTCAAACTTTGTTGCTATTGACTACAAAATAGGATTGAATGACCTATGCTTCTTTACAAAATTGAAGCTTATTATGAGAAAAGAGCCTGCACTCTTAATACCGACCTGCAAAATAGCCTTTTATCACGTTAAAATCGGCTTTAGGATTTTAACAACAATTTTTACGAAAACAGCCTTGTAAAAAAGACCTGGCAGTGTTACCCACCGCCAAGTCTGTCTTTCTTATTTAAATGTATAAATTTTCACACTTAGATTAGTGTCTAGCTGCGGCTCCTAACTCCTCGAGACGGTTGTCTAGTGTCGCCGCCTAGAAACTCCGAAACTTCAACTCCGCCGGCAGAAGCAAAAAAGCGCTTCTTTGTCGGAGTCTCCAGTTTCTGTGTTTCTGGGCAGTCGGCTATACTTTTCGATTTCGGTCCTGCCAATGAAGTCAAAGAGCGACTTCACTGTCAGGCTCTCCAACGCTTGTCGGAGTTGGGCAGTCGCCTCCGCTTTTCTATTTTCGCTTCATTTCATTGGACAAAAATTCTACATCGGTTCCAACAATGACTTGAAGTTCTGTTTTATTAAGCTTTAACACACCTTTTGCGCCAAGGCGCTTCAGCTCTGCTTCATTTACTTTTGCCATATCATCGACTTTTAAACGAAGGCGGGTTACGCAGTTGTCCAGTTCCTTAAGATTGCTTTTGCCGCCTAGTGCCGCAAGATAATGATCTGCAAGCTCTGCGTAATTTCCTTTTGACGCGCCGCTTTCCGTGAATTCACCCTCAACCTCGTCTTCCCGTCCTGGCGTCTTGAGGTCAAGCTTGATGATCAGGAAGTAGAAAATCACGAAATAGAGCACTGCGTACACGAGGCCGACACCGAGCAGCAGCAGTGGCTTTTGGGCGATCCCGTAGTTCAGCACAAAGTCGATTGCACCGGCTGAGAATCCGAATCCATGGTGGATATCGAGCATGTAGGTAATCGACATTGCCAGACCAGTCAAAACGGCGTGAATTCCGTAAAGGACTGGAGACAGGAACATAAACAAGAATTCGATTGGCTCTGTGATCCCTGTCAGGAATGATGTGAACGCTAAACCAATAAGCGCTCCTGCAGTAGCCTTCTTGCGTTCCTTTTTCGCCGCGGCAATCATCGCGAATGCTGCAGCTGGAAGGCCGAACATCATGACTGGGAAGAAACCGTTCATGAAGATACCGGCTTTAGGGTCACCTGCGAAGAAACGGTTCAGGTCACCTTTTACAATATCCCCTGCCGCATTCGTAAATTCACCAAATTCGAACCACACAAGCGTATTTAGAACGTGGTGAAGGCCCATTGGAATCAATAGACGGTTCAGGAAACCGAATACGCCTACTCCAACTGCACCCGCACCAACAATCCATTCACCGACATTGTTAATGCCTGTTTGGATTGGCGGCCAAACATAACCGAAAATACCGGCTAAAACAATCATCACCAATGAAGTAATGATCGGAACAAAACGTTTACCACCGAAGAAACCGAGCCAGTCCGGCAGCTTAATATCATGAAAACGGTTGTATAGCAAACCGGCGATTACCCCGGATAAAATCCCGCCGAGCACCGCCATATTGATGCTTTCATTGACAGCACCTGCACCCTTTGTCAAAACAAAATAGCCTATTGCACCAGCGAGCCCGGCAGCACCGTGACCATCCTTCGAAATACCGACTGCCACACCGATCGCGAACAACAATGCAAGATTCGCAAAAATTGCGTCACCTGCTGCAGAAATGAAAGGAATATCTAATAAGTCCGGCTGCCCAAGACGCAGCAATAACGCAGCTGCAGGTAAAACAGCGATTGGAAGCATCAAAGCCTTCCCGATTCTTTGTAAAAATCCTAGCACCTTCAACACCTCTTCCGTTATAATTGTAAATGCTTACATTTTTCAGGAACATTGTAGAAATTTGTAAACATACACCCAGTTTAACACTTCGACTCTCTAAATAATATCCTAAAAAAAGACTATTTTTAATATTTAGACTTCAGAAGTTCCGGCGCTCCCTTCCTGAGTATGTCACCCTCGTAATCGGACAGGGCTGATACTTATAGCTTATTCGCCGTTTTTTATAAAATTCCTTTCGGTACTGGAGGGCATTGTAGAAACAAAAAAACCTGCATTTCTGCAGGTTCAATCCAAAAGAAAAACCAGCTTTCCGGCGGGTTAATTCAATCTTACATAGCATTTTCTTTCGTGTTTCGTGAACAGCGGTCCAACCGCGAATATTTGACGATCCCCATAACGGCTCCGGCTATCTCCACTACCTCGCCATTGTTCATAACAGGCACGAGCGAGATCGCATACGTTTGTCCGCCAATTTCAATTTCAAAGACAATCTTCTCATTATTTTTCCAGACACAGTCATAGTACCTTTCAATTCTCCACGCCTTATCGGGCAGGAATTCATCGAGGGTCTTGCCATTAATCTCATTCGGGGTGAAGCCAAGATCATTCAGCAGCCCGCCGCCAACGATGTGGTGGATAAAGTCCTCACCCTGCTTTGATAGCTTGAAAATGATTCCATAATGGCTCTGGATCATCTCTTCCGTCTGTCGCCACATTTTTTCATGAGGATCCTTCAGAAAGCTGTCATCCGCAATCGTCGAGAAGTAGAAACCTCTCATGATGAAAAAGTAGCCAAGCGCCTTGTACAGATGACCGGTGAAATTGTCGATATCATAAACGCTCTGGTAAATCGTGAAAACGAGTTCGGACAAAAACAGAAACGTGAATGCCAGCGCTACATACAGATGCTGGCCATTCTTTCCTTCATTGTAAAAGTAAAGCGAAATGACAATTGAGATGAAGTGCAGGAAACTGGCAGCGTATTCTATGAGATTTTTCAAGATGGTTGTCCCTTCACCTTCAATGACGAGTAGCGGAAGGCTCTGTTCATACCTGAAAATCACAAACATAATGACTCCTATAACCGCAGTGCAAACTGCCAGGCAAATGCGCCTTGGATCCTGTTGCAGCTTCCGTTCGGGCAGGACGAGTACCAGCACGATCAATAATGATTCAATGCTGCGGGCCGAAACCCAGAACCATGTCGCCTTCGCGATGGAACTTTCAGTTATAAAAAAGGGCATTCCCTGGAATGTGAGTGTATGCAATAAATCTAGCATTCCGACAATGAAAAACAAAAAGCTCAGCATCAGGATTTTCCTGGACTGCGAGAAGCCGAACGCTTTCCAGCCATATGAGAAAATCGAAAAGGAAACAGCAATACTGAAAAATTCCAAAATCGTATGGATGGCAATATAATTTTCAGGGTTCAAATAGGACGAAAGGTCGGCATGATAGAGATGGATCACCATCAAAAGCATGACCGCAGCTACAATATATATGAGAAACCTTCCCTCCGACATGCTCTTCTCCATTTTGCTCACCTGCTTAGGGAGGATATAATTACCTTTATTATAAGCACCATCCAATACCCCTGCTCAGCTTACATATAGCCGTTTTGTGAATATTGCCAATTCCGGATAGATACACATATGGGTTTTGCTATTTTTCTTTTATTCGGTAAAGTGTTAGTTAGATAGATTTGAAGGACGTGTAATAAATGAAAATAAATGATCTACTGCCTCGTTTTACCGTGCCCGTCATCAAGGGTATTTTATTAACTCTGGCGCTTGCGCTGGCTGCCCGGTTGATTGCCGGCCTGCCATTCTTTTCGATCTTGGGCCAGCTTGTCATTGCCATCATGCTAGGGATGATATGGCGGGCGTCTGCCGGAGTGAACGGCGGCCTGTTGGAAGGTGCCTCATATTCCAGCAAAAAGCTGCTCCGTCTCGGAATCATATTGCTTGGATTCAGGCTTAATCTGTATGATATTTACAATGCAGGATCGACGGTATTTTTAATTGCATTTGCTAATCTGGTGTTTGCTCTGGTGGTCGTCTATGCGTTGAGCAGACTTTTCAAGGTGGAGAAAAGACTTGGCATCCTGACTGCCTGCGGGACAGCGATTTGTGGAGCAGCCGCAGTTGTCGCCATCGCGCCAGTCATCAAGGCCAATGAAAAAGAAACCGCTGTGGGTGCAGCCAATGTGGCAGTGCTCGGAACGATTTTCACAATCCTTTATACCCTGATCTTCTCGTACCTTGACTTGAAAGCACTTGATTATGGGGTATTTGCTGGTGGCACCCTGCATGAAATCGCCCATGTCGTCGCTGCTGCCGACCCGGCTGGACAGGCTGCCCTCGACCTCGCCATTATCGTAAAATTGACCAGGGTAGCGCTGCTTGTTCCGGTTGCTATTTTAATAGGATTCCTTATCCAGCGTAAGGAATCCGGTGCGGCTGGCCAAAAAATGACGCTGTCTACCTTGCCGATTCCCTGGTTTATTCTTGGATTTCTTGCGGTGAGTGCGTTCAATACGACAGGAGTTGTCAGCGATGGTGCTGCGTCTGCCATCGTCAGCCTTGCCTATTTGCTCATCGGCATGGCAATGGCCGGACTTGGATTGAATGTCGACTTTAAATCATTCAAGCAAATGGGCGGAAAAGCATTGTCGGCAGGACTTGCTGGTTCTGTGCTGCTATCGTTTTTTGGGTATTTGTTAGTTGTTCTTTTACTTTAATGGGAAGTGAATTTTATGCAAAAATCATCGTGGCTCATAGCCGTGCTGAGCTCACTCATAATCTTTATTATCCTTAAAACAATCTGGAACAGCCTGAATTCTTCGGTGCTGCTTGCCTTATTGTTATGCAGTTTCCTGATCAATTTCTTCGTTTCACTTAAAAATGCGAAAAAGCAGCCAAAACCATGATTGTGTTGGCTGCTTTCCCTTTTTTTAACGTACTTTCGAAAGAAGTCTCCCTCTTCAAGCGCGTGAAGGGCATAGCCCAATGGTAAGGGGGAGAGGAATTTCGGTTGGGTGATAGCCCAAAGGTCATTTTTATGGTAAAATCAGAACAAACGTTCGTGTGAGTAGGTGGTTTGATATGGCTAGACAAAATAAGGCATACAAGTTCAGATTGTATCCAAATGATGAACAGGCTTTGATTTTTCGCAAAACATTCGGCTGTGTTCGGTTCGTTTACAACAAGATGTTAGCTGAACGAAAAGAAACCTATGAGTTACTGAAAGATGATGAAGAAGCATTGAAGAAGATGAAACATCCAACGCCTGCCAAGTACAAAAAAGAGTATGAATGGCTAAAGGAAGTTGATTCATTAGCGTTAGCGAACGCACAACTAAATTTGGATAATGCTTATAAAGCATTCTTCAAGGGGAATGCCAAGTTCCCAAAATATAAAAGTAAACGCCACAAACAAAGTTACACAACAAATGTAGTAAACGGGAATATTCAATTGTTGGATGGTCATATCAAGTTACCTAAAATGAAAATGGTCAAAATCAGACAACATAGAGAGATCCCTGCGGAATACAAAATCAAATCATGTACCGTATCGACGACATCATCAGGAAAATACTATATTTCGATCCTTACAGAGTACAAGAAGGAGATTGAAAGCAAGGAAATTGAAAAGATAGTTGGATTAGATTTTGCGATGGATGGGTTGTTTGTCGATAGTGAGGGTGAGAAAGCCAATTACCCTAAGTTTTATCGACAAATGCTTGATAAATTAGCTATCGAACAACGTAACCTTTCTCGTAAAAAGAAAGGCTCTTTGAATTGGAATAAACAACGTATTCGAGTAGCTAAAATTCAAGAGAGAGTCGCCAATCAACGCAAAAATTTTCTTCACCATAAATCAAAAGAATTAGTCACTAACTATGATGCTGTTGTGATTGAAGATTTGGATATGAAAGGTATGTCACAGGCACTAAAATTCGGTAAAAGCGTTGCAGACAACGGTTGGGGTATGTTCACTTCCTACTTGAAGTACAAACTAAAAGAGCAGGGAAAACAGCTGATCAAGATCGATAAATGGTTCCCGTCTACCAAAACTTGTTCCAGTTGTGGAAATACCCAGCCAATGCCTATGGAGGACATACACTTGTTCGTGTGGGCTAAATCTCGATAGAGACTACAATTCAGCAATCAATATCAAAAAAGAAGGCATTCGCTTATTAGCAAGTGCCTAGTGAAAAAATAAAACTCTTGGAACAAGAGGGTTAGCTTGGTCCATTTCGTCAGCTACCAAAAGTGGCGATTACCCAAGAAGCCCCCACTTCAAGCAACCTGTAAGGGTGGTAAGTGGTGGGTAGTTCACTGCTTATAAAACATCCCATTGATGATGTCGAGAAGTTTGTTTGCCTGGCGTTCCTCCCGCTCGTTCGTATACAAGTACTGCACCAGCTCACAAAGCTTTCTCGTCTGAAGATAATCCATTTTATCGGTATTTTCCTTCAGCAAATCAAGTAATCGAACCAGATCCTCATCACTGTATATGTCTTCAACAATTTTATTCTGGATGTCTTTTAGCTGCTGCTGTTCCGCTGATTTTTGCAGGATTGCTTCGTTGTTCATTCCACATGCTCCTCGCTAAAAAGACTCTTAACCTCTTTATTTACGAAAATTCCAGAATTAAACCTTCCCATTGTTTTGGAAAAAGTAGAGATTATCGTTAAAAACGTAGAGATTATGTGGATTTTGGTAGAGATTATCATCTATTTCGTAGAGATCAATAGCCTTTTCATTGAGGTTAATCGTTCATTTCGTAGCGATTAACAGCTTTTTCATAGAGATTATCGTTCATTTCGTAGCGATTAACAGCTTTTTCATAGAGATTATCGTTCATTTTGTAGAGAATAACAGCTTTTTCATAGAGATTAACGTTCATTTCATAGAGAAAGATAAAAAGCGGGGCACTTGCCGCCGCTTTCAATCCTACTAATCTACAAAAATCTTCCCAGGATTCAAAATTCCGTTTGGATCGAGGGTTTTCTTAATGGATTTCATGACTTCATAGGCAGCGCCATGCTCAAGTCGTTGGTATTTTGCCTTCCCTAGTCCGACTCCATGTTCTCCGGTGCAGGTGCCGCCACGCTTCAGTGCGTAGTGGACGATTTCTTCATTGATCCGTTCGCCTTCTTTTACCTCTTCAGGATTTTCTTTGTCCATCAGCAGCAAAACATGATAGTTGCCGTCCCCGACATGGCCGACAATTGAGCCTTCAATCGCTGAAGCATCAATCAACCCACGGGTGTGAAGAATTGCGCCGGTCAATTCAGAAACAGGGACACTGACATCTGTCAGCATGATGCTTTTCTTGCCGGCTGTGTGCTTATAAGCGTAAAGCAGATTATGCCTGGCTTCCCAAAGCTGGTTGCGTGCTTTTGAGTCTGCCTCAAATTGAAAGTTCAAGCAGCCGTGGTCCTTCAAAATCTCAGTGGCAAACTCAACATCCTGCGCCAGACCCGCTTCGTTGCCGTGGAATTCCATGAACAGCGTCGTGCTTTCCTCGTAATCTGTTTCCATGTATTCATTCACTTTTTTCACCGACTCTGCATCGACAAACTCAATCCGGGCCACCGGTATGCCGCCGGCTAAAATGCCAACCACTGCGTCGACGGCATTTTTTACAGAAGGAAAAACAGCCCGTGCCGCAGTGATTGCTTCCGGAATGCCGTATACTTTCAGCGTAAGTTCAGTGATGACACCAAGTGTTCCCTCAGAGCCGACAAACATGCCGTTCAGGTGGATTCCTGATGAAGATTTAGCAGCAAGACTGCCGGTATGGATGATATCACCGTTCGCAAGCACCACTTCAAGGTCTCTGACCTGGTCGCGCATGATGCCATAGCGCACAGACGTCGTGCCGCTCGCATTCGTTGCCGCCATCCCGCCAAGCGTCGCATCTGCACCTGGGTCAACGGTGAAAAACAAGCCATACTTCTTCAGCTCCTTATTCAGGACAGAACGCGTTACACCAGGCTGGACTTTTACGAGAAAGTCACTTTCCTTCACTTCAACGATTGCATTCATCTGTGAAAGGTCAAGCGAGATTCCGCCATTCACCGGAATGACATGTCCTTCCAGACTCGTTCCCAATCCGAATGGCACAACAGGAATTTTCCGCTCGTTCGCGAATTGGAGTACCTTGCTGACGTCCTCTTTATTCCGCGGAAATACAACGACATCCGGCAGGCGTGGTTCGTGATAGGACTCATCCCGGCCGTGAAGCTCCAAAATTGTTTCATTCACAGTTACAAGTTCCTCATCTATGACTTTCTTCAACTCATCTATGTAGCCTGCCAATTCAATCTCCCCTTTTATAAAAAGTTATGAGCCAAGGTTTGTCTCATATCAGAATATTGCCTTTACCGTATCATACATTATGAACCAAGGTATCTTGTATAATATGATTTTGCTTTTACAGTATCATTCGTGCCATGGACAAGCACCCTTCCGTCCTGGAAAATCACCATCGTGATTTCATCATCCGGCATGAAGCGCAGCAAAAATGGATTGCCTTTTACCTCGCCATTATTTTTCAGGCGGACAGCGAGCTTCTCCAGATCCTGTTTCGTTTTTTGCCTCGGATTGATCTGGATGGTGTTTCGGCCGCATAAGGATGCATAGTTAATTTGCTGGTGTGATGACCGATCCAAGAATTCGTATTCATGATGGACACATGCCGGGCATTCTGGATTGCGCCCCTGGCTGATGTCCATTTGCAAAAAGGAGTTGTACCAGATATCCATCTGCTCAAGATTCGGGTTCGACTCTGCCCCTACGAGGAGCTTAATTGCCTCGACTGCTTCGAAGGATCCAATGATATCCGTAATCGGTGAAAGCACACCGATGCTGTCGCATGTCTCTCCAAGACCTGCTGGAACGGATGGGAATAAGCAACGATAGCAAGGGGTCTCGCCCGGTTTGATGGCCGCGAACATCCCCCTCGAGCTGACCGCACCGCCATAAACCCACGGAATGCCATGCTTGACGGCAACATCATTTATAAGATAACGGGCCATGAAATTATCGGTTCCATCGACGATTACATCAAAGCCTGCAAGCAGGTCCTCTGCGTTGTCGAGCGTTAAATCAGCGATGATGGCTTCTACTTTAACTTCTGAATTGATCTTTCTCAGTTTTTTTTCAGCGGCGATGACCTTCGGAAGGTTCTCGAGCGCATCATCTTCATCATAGAGAGTCTGGCGCTGAAGGTTGGAAAGCTCCACCAGGTCACGGTCGATAATTCGGACATGCCCGACACCTGATCGGACTAAATGGTTGGAAATCACCGTTCCCAGTGCCCCCATGCCGACGATGACGGCAGAGCTTCTCAATAGCTTATCCTGCCCTCCACTTCCAATTGGCTGGAATAAAATCTGCCTTGAATAACGTTCCAAATCTTTCATCCATATCCCCTCATTTCTATTTCATTATATCTTTAAATAAAGCTTTTTTTTAGCCTGAATTTTCACTATACTTAAGATTAAGAGGAAAATAGGCCTCTTGTATTATTTTTTATCCATACTAAAAGAAAGAGGTGGATTAGTTAAGATGAATTTTGGGGGATTTAAAAACAAAGAAGTAGTAGTTGATTTGTCAAATGGCACTGTCGATTACAGAGGCATCAACGAGGACGACGTAAAGAAGTATGTCGGCGGCCGCGGTCTTGGGGTTAAGTATGTTCTTGACAACGGACCTGAAGTAGAGCCTCTATCTGAAGAAAACATTCTATGCATCATGACTGGCCCTGTAACAGGTTCACGTTCATCGATGAGCGGACGTCTTGCAGTCGTAACGAAGTCTCCATTGACTGGCACGGTTACTGACTCGCACATGGGTGGATGGACTGCAGCTCGTTTGAAGTGGGCTGGCATCGATAACGTTATTTTCAAAGGCAAAAGTGACAAGCCGGTTTATCTTTTCATCGAAAATGGTCAGGCTGAAATCCGCGACGCTTCTCAATTGTGGGGATTGAGCACGCGTGCGACTGTACAGTCTTTAAAAGATGCACATGGCGAAGAAAATTTAAGCGTAATGACAATCGGCCAGGCTGGCGAAAACGGAGTACGTTTTGCTGGTTTCATGAACGAGCATGACCGTTCTGCAGGACGAGGCGGTACTGGTGCGGTTGCAGGATTCAAGAAATTGAAAGCAATCGTCATCAAAGCTGCACAAAAAGGCAATATGCCTGAGCCGGCACAAAAAGATGATTACAACCAGGCTAACAAGAAAGCGGTTAAAGCGATTCTTGAAGGCGGCCTGACTGCTCCTAACAAAGGCGGATTATCCGTATATGGAACAAACGTCCTTACTAACTTGATCAATGAAGTGGGAGCGCTTCCAACTCGCAACTCTCAATTGACACACTGGGATGAAGCAGAAAAGCACTCTGGTGAATGGGTAAACGAGCACCTGCTTGTTGCCAACAACACATGCCACGCTTGCCCGGTTGGCTGTAAAATTGAAGTTGAAGTAAAAGAAGGCAAATATAAGACTCGCGTTGAGAGCTTTGAGTTCGAATCTGCATGGGCACTTGGTGCGAACAGCGGATTGAGCGACTCTGAAGCAATCGCATACTTAATCGACATCTGTAACGAATACGGCATGGATACAATCGAGCTTGGCCACGCCATCTCTGTGACAATGGAAGCCTATGAAAAAGGCATCGTTGACGAGAAGCTTGATTGGGGCGACGCTGACGGCATGATTGAAATCGCTCGCAAAATCGCATTCCGTGAAGGCTTCGGCGGCATCCTTGCTGAAGGTCCTGCACGCGCGACGGCTGCATGGGGCGTTCCTGAATTGTCAATGTCAGTTAAAGGCCAGTCCATCCCGGCTTACGATCCACGCGGCATCCAGGGTATCGGCCTTGGATATGCGACAAGTAACCGTGGTGCCTGCCACCTTCGCGGCTACACAATCGCATCTGAAATCGCTGGCATTCCTGAGCCGACAGACCGTACAGTAGCAGAAGGCAAAGCTGAGCTTCTGAATGTATTCCAGAACCTGCTTTCATTCTCTGACTCTATGAATATCTGTAAGTTCTCTTCTTTCTCTGAAAATGCAGAGCACTATGCTGAGCAATACAGCACAATGACAGGCATCCCTATGACAGCTGATGATGTCATGCTTGCAGGGGAAAGAATTTACAACCTTGAGCGTTACTATAACAACCTAGCCGGCTTCAACAAGCGTGAGGACGACTTCCTGCCAAAACGCTTTACTGAAGAAGGTGCTTCAGGCAACAGTGAAGGACTTGTTTCACGCATGGATATCATGCTTGATGATTACTACAATGTCCGCGGCTGGAAAGATGGCGTTGTTACAGAAGAAAAACTTCGCGAACTAGGCATCATTGGCGAAGAAACAACTCCAGCTACAGAGGAAGTTTAATAGTTTTGAAGAAAACCAGGCGATTTTGCCTGGTTTTTTTTTTGATAGACTTGAATAAAGCGGATGGAGCAACTTGGTCGAAATATTTGGAAATGTGGTCGAATTATTTTAAAATCCGCCAAATAAATTGGAAATGTGGTCGAATTACCTTGAAATTCGCCAATAAAATCCAAAATGTGGTCGATATGTTCTAAAGTGGGCTCCTTTGAGGTGTAAATTCCCCTTACAATTAGCAGTTTTTTGCATAATAAACGACCAGAAAACCATTTCCTGTGCCATACTCCTCAATTCAAGCCAGAAAATAAGAGTTTCACACAAAATTTTTAAGCAAAAATAAAAGGTTCCGGCAATCATATGCCGAAACCACTGCTACCCGCCTACCCGGGTTGTTTTATAACGGTAATTTTTAATCAGTTGCTCGAGTTCTTCCATACTTTCTGCCGCAAAACGGATATGTACAGCGTTGACGATGAATGTTTTTGTAAAAGCAAGCTCATCCTCGCTTAAAATCTCCGCTTTCCATCCTGCCGCCTCGTAAACAAACGGGAAGGAGTCGGTAACGAGCGTGCCGCCTAGTTCTTCAAAATACATACCAAGATGTTCCCTGTTGATTCCGCGAAATTCTAGTATTCTATCAACCATATCAGCCACCGGCAACCGGAGGAAACAGCGCAAACTGGTCGCTTTCTTTTACATGAGTTTCAAGGTCTTGATCATGGACGATGTTACGGCCATTAATATAGACATGTACAAATGGCTTGAGCGTCTTCTCTTCTGTATAAATTTCTTCGTGTAATTCCGGGAACATTTCGCACATTTTATCAAGTACATCCATTACCCTGTCTCCATCAGGCTTCACTTCGACGGTCACGCCTCCGCAAATCTCCCTAAGATTAGCAAATACCTTAACCTGCATCCCGAACGCCCCTTTCTCCTTAATGTAATAATAAATTGAAAAATGAAAAATGTCATTATCTCTTTCAGTCCGGATCCTTCACTCTTAATCGACTATCTCTGAAAACTGTCTGATAATCGGCCGATTTTCAGCATCTGAATGAGTCACGAGATAGAATTCTCGCTCATATGGTTCGAAAGTATCGACGATTTTAATGCGGCCAGCTCTTTCTGCAGGCATAGCCGCCAGCCTTGAAATAAAACTGATGCCTAGCCCTGCTTCAACTGCAGCGATGACGGATTCCGTACTTCCAATCGATACGGCAACTTTCAAATCTTTAAGCGACAGCCCTTTTTCGGCTAAGTAACGCTCCATCATTTTGCGTGTGCCTGATCCCTCTTCACGGAGTACGAAATCATATTGTTGAAGTTGCGAAAAATCGGCTGATGGCGTATGGACTAATGGATGATCTTCTGGCGTGACTAAAACAAGGGAATCAACGGCAACCGGGTTGCTTTGTAACAATCGGGATTCTACCTTCATCCCGATGATCGCAGCATCGATCTGGTGGTTCTGCAGTTTTTCTACGACCTTTTTCGAATCACCGATTTCAATTTTGACATCCACCTTTGGAAAAAGGCTGCGGAACTTTTTAACCCAGCCAGGAAGCAAATAGGTTCCGGGTATGGTACTCGCCCCAATTGTCAGTGTGCCTGTCAGGGTTCCCTGGAATTCTCCGAGTTCGTCCTCAAGAGTCCTCCACCGATTGGCAATGTCCTTTGCCGCTGTATAAACAAGCATACCTGCTGGCGTTGGCCTGATTCCTGCCGCTCCCCTGTCAAGCAGTTCAAATCCTAGCCCATCTTCAAGGCTTTTGATTTTCAGGCTGACAGAAGGCTGTGAGCTTTTAAGCGCGGCTGCTGCTTCGGAAAAACTATTCTTTTCGACAACCATTATGAATGCCTCTAGCTTTTTTAGATTCATGCATTTCTCCAATTCCAGACATATTATATAATCCAATATTAATACGAATTGCCCTGATATGGACAATAAATTTTAGCTAAAAAGATTTTATTAGACATTTTATGGGATGGCTGGCGTCAAAGTATCTATTCAACAGCATATCTTAGACATTTTACTTCGTGACAGCGATCAAAATGTCTATTAACAGGAGCTTATTGGACATTTCGAAGAGTGACGGATGTCAAAATGTCTATTAAACAGCACTTCTTAGACATTTCGGAGAGTAACGGACATCAAAATGTCTATTAAACAGCACTTCTTAGACATTTCGGAGAGTAACGGACGTCAAAATGTCTATTAAACAGCACTTCTTAGACCTTTCAAAGAGTAACCGACTTCAAAATGTCTATTAAACAGCACTTCTTAGACCTTTCGAAGAGTAACGGACGTCAAAATGTCTATTAAACAGAGCTTCTTAGACCTTTCTAAGAAAACAGGCTTTAAAGTGTCTGTTATGCAGGGTCACATAGCCATTCCGAGGGTATCGAGCTTAAAAAGAAAAACTTTCCTTGGCTAACAGTATTGACATATTATTATCTGAATATTAATATAGTTCTTGTTAATATATTTTACAATAATAAAAATCGATGACGAGAACACGTCCTTTATGGAACCTGATCCACAGAGAGCCGGTGATTTGCTGCAAGCCGGTGTTCAGATTGTAGAGGAACATCATCTCTGAGATGCAGAGCTGAAACCTAGACGTAGTAAGCTTTTGCCGGCTTGTCCGCCGTTAAATGGAACACGTATGATGGTACGTTGATGAGAGCCGCATGTTTGTGCGGAATCAGGGTGGTAACGCGAGCACAACTCGTCCCTATTATAGGGGCGAGTTTTTTTGTTTTTCATTTCATAACATTCCGTTCCAAATTTCCTATACTCTCAGTGCCAAAACATTATTTTAGGAGGAGAAAAAGGATGGGAAGCTTAAGGGGTAAAGAAACACTCACAATCGGTCTGATGTTATTTGCATTATTCTTTGGAGCAGGGAATCTGATTTTCCCGCCGTTCCTGGGGCAGGAAGCCGGAGCGAATTTTTGGCCAGCGATGCTTGGTTTTGTTGTAACCGGAGTTGGACTGCCGTTATTGACTGTTGTTGTCATTTCAATGGCTAAGGATGGGATAAAAGAAATCGGTTCTAGGGTACACCCAGTTTTTGCGATCGTTTTCAGCGCTGCTGTTTATTTGTCGATTGGGCCTTTCTTCGGTATTCCTAGAAGCGCCAACGTTGCTTTTGAAATGTCCGTTAAGCCGTTCCTTGGTGAATCTGGAACAAATTCGATAGTACTTTTACTGTTTACATTAGTCTTTTTTGCACTAGTTTACTGGGTTACGTTAAACCCTTCAAAAATGGTTGAACGAATTGGAAGCATTTTGACGCCTGTTTTACTTGCAGCGATTGTCCTGCTCGTGATTGGCAGCTTTTTCAAACTGGACGGTTCGTTTGGGCAGGTATCTGAAAAATATTCATCAGCTCCATTTGCTAAGGGATTCCTGGAAGGGTACCTCACGATGGATACTATTGCTGCTTTGGCCTTCGGTATCATTGTGGTCGGAGCTATCCAGCAAAAAAAAGCTCTTGAACGCAAGCAGGTTGTAAGGGAAACATTGAAAGCTGGCATAATCGCTGGCATCGGACTGGCTTTTGTATATATAACGGTAGGCCTTCTTGGTGCTAAAATGGCCTCAGTTGGCGAATATGAAAATGGCGGTGTAATTTTAACAGAATTCGCAAAGCTGATGTTCGGGGCACCTGGCATGCTGCTGCTCGGCTTGATTGTAACGCTTGCCTGCTTTACAACGGCAGTTGGCCTTGTAGCGGCGACAAGCCAATTTTTCGCCAAGATGATGCCAAAGGTTCCTTATAAGACTTTCACAGTGGTTGTAACATTGGTCAGCTTATTGATCGCAAATCTTGGGCTTAACCAGATCATTTCAATCTCGGTACCCGTTTTGATCGTTCTTTATCCGATCACAATCGTGCTTGTCATCCTGAGCTTCCTGGACCGTTTCTTCAAAGGAGCACGTGGAGTATATGTCGGGTCGGTGTTAGCAACCACACTTGTCAGCGTAGTCGACGGATTGAAGACATTCGGAGTTGAGTCAGAAGCGCTGGCAACACTTTTAAAATCACTGCCGCTTTATGCGGAGGGATTAGGCTGGCTTCTGCCTGCGCTAGTTGGTGCACTTGCCGGTTGGGCTTTTGACAGGCTAGTATCGTCTAAAGAGTTAAAGACAGCTTCAGAATAAATGGAATAAAGGACCGGGCATGAAGATGCCCGGTCCTTTATTTTTTATTGAAAGATTTCTTCCCACTCCGACCGCAGGATTCCCATATTGATTCGATCGTAAATTTTGCCATCACGATGGACTGCTTGTCTGCTCCTTCCTTCAATTTGAAAACCGGCTTTTTGATAGGCACGTATCCCCCGCTCATTATATTCGATGACGTCCAGGCCGACACGGTGCAGGTTTAGCTCATGAAATGCATAGCGAAGGATGAGCTGCAACGCTTCGGACCCGTATCCTTTTCCCCGATCATTGGCGTTGCCGATGCCCATCGCAAGCATTCCAGCCCTGTTATTCCATTCGATGCTGTGGATGACGATAAATCCAATCAGCCTGTCATCCTCTATCGTCCGTAAGCGGAAGTAAAAGCTGTTCGAACCAGGATCCCCCTCGCCTTCAAAATGTTCCACCGGGCGCGGTATCGCAATATCCGTGTCAACATTCCTCAGGTACTCCGGGTCTTCATCCCAGGAAGCGATGATTTCTGTATCCCCTTCCCTTTTAGCTGTGAGCTTTAGCGTTTGTCCACGAAAAAGATTTGTTGTCATTATTTTTTTCTCCTATTCTAGTATTAAGTTCACCTCTTCATCTAAAAAAACAAGTTATATGTACGCAATATTCTATCCCCTTAAAGTTTGATATTTCCATCTTATGGTTTCACGGGATTATAGGCAATGAAAATTTTTCCTGAAAGTTTATCTCCTGCGCATAAAGGTATAATCCAATCAAAATCTAAAGATAACAAGTTTACAGGAGGTTCCCATGACATTAACTATTAAAATCTATTCTGATTACGTTTGACCCTTCTGTTTTTTGGCGGAGTTTCCGCTAATGGAGGCGATAAAAAGAAAGGATATTCAACTTGAATGGATGCCTTTTGAATTAAGGCCTTATCCGAACAAAACGCTTAAGCCGGAAGAACATTATCTGCAAAGCACGTGGAGGCAATCGGTTTACCCTATTGCTGAACGTATGGGTATCGATATTGTACTTCCGGATGTGTCTCCCCAGCCATATACTCATCTGGCCTTCGAGGGCTATCAGTATGCCAAGGAGAAAGGAAAAGGAAATGAGTACAATGACCATATGCTAAGGGCTTTTTTCCAGAGGGGGCTGGATATTGGGAGTATTGAGATATTGACTATGCTTGCTGAAGAGATTGGACTGGATAAAATAGAGTACCGTGATGCTCTTGAAACAAGGAAATATAAAGAAGCACATCAGCAGGCTCTTAACCACGCCTATAACGAGGTTGATATAACCGCTGTACCAACCTTTATCATTGGCGACAGGCTCGTTCCAGGGATGAGATCCAAAGAAGCACTGGAACAAATAATCAACTCAGAAATGGAAGGCTCCGATGGTGGATTATCATGTGGAGTGGATGGATGTTAATAGCAGAAAAGGCAGCCACAAAGTGGTCTGCCTCTTTTTAAAATATTTAAATGTATAAAATTCACTTCGCCACTTGTCCAGCTTCAGCGCCTAGCCCCTAGAGTCGCATGTCTAGTTTCGCCTCCTAGAAACTCCGAAACTTCAACTTCGCCGGCAGAAGCAAAAAGCGCTTCTTTGTCGAAGTCTCCAGTTTCTGCGTTTCTGGACAGTCGGCTATACATTTCATTTTCGGTCCGCCCAATGAAGTCAAAGAACGACTTCACTGGTCGGTCCTCCAGCGCTTGTCGGGACTGACCAATGCGCTTACGCTTTTCTTACTACACTCTTTTAAACGGCCACCAGTTTGCTTCACCAAAGTTCTTCACCAGTACCGGAATGAAAAGCGGCAGCATGATAAAGGCGTATAAGAACAATCCTACTAGGAGGATTGATGCGATTTGCAGCAAGGACATCATTCCCGAGGGCATCATAGCCGCGAATGTTCCACCTAGGATGATGGCTGCCGAAATGATGACTGTTCCCATCTTTTTCATCGACAGCAGCATCGCTTCAGAGATTGATAGATTCTTATATTCATTGAAACGGTCCATCAAGAAGATGCTGTAGTCTACACCTAGGGCAACAAGGATAACAAAGGCAAAGAACGGTACTGCCCAGCTGATGCCTGAGTAACCAAGGATATCAACATAGATAACCTCGTTGACAGCCATTGCCGTATAATAGGTTAAAATCAGCGAGCCTATGATGTAGATTGGCATGATGATCGAACGGAACAGGAATACCAGAATGATTCCGATCCCTAGCAGCATCAAGATGACCGTACGTGAGTAATCCTGTCCGGACATTGTATCAAGGTCTGCGTTCGTACTCGTTATGCCACCGATTGCTACATCTGCGTTCTCAAGTTTCGTACCTTTCGTCGCACGCTCGACTGCTTCCTCGATTTCAGCCACCTGAGCCATTGCTTCGTTTGAATAAGGATTTGCTTCGAAAATGACGTCCATCGTCATGACTTTACGGTCGTTTGACATATAAACATCAAATACCCGGGTGAATTCTTCACTCTCAAGAACATCAGCTGGCAAATAGAAGCTGTTGGAATCCGATTTAGCCAGTCCAGCCAGATATTCCTGCGCAGAGCCAAGACCTTCAGATACCTGGTTCAAGCCATCGGTACTCTGTCCAAGACCGTCTGTAAGCTGGTCCAACTGGCCTCCCAGACCGCCAAATCCGGCAAGCAGCTGTTGCTGGCCGGCATTGATACCAGTCAATCCATCCGATAACTTAGGGAAGTTAGCAACAATCTGCCCCTGCCCGTCAGCGAGCTGATTCAATCCCGCCTGTTGCTGCTCGATTCCGTCGATGAGCTGCTGAAGTCCAGGTCCGAAATTAGCTTGCTGTGCAAGCGCTCCGGCAAAGGCTTCATTTGCTTGGGCCATGCCGCCGGTTAGCTGGGAGAGACCGTCATTCAGCTGATCCAGTCCAGCAGATGTTTGAGCTAATTGATTCTGCATACCTAAGAGATTAGTTTTAAGGGTTTTATATGTGTCATCGTCTGCCCCGTATTCACTTTCAATGTGACTGAATAATGTTTGCTGTGTCTGTGATATACCTGCAGATAATCCAGAAAGCCCATCACCTATTCGCTGATATCCACCTTCAAGCTGTGCCAAACCAGTCTGCATCTCAACATATTTAGACTGAAGCTGTTTATACCCCGCCAGCAACGCCTCCGCTCCAGCCTTAGCTTCGGCTAACCCAGCCTGAATCTGATCAGATCCGGAAGAACCCTGGCGGATACCATTTTCGATTTTTACCAGGTTGTTCTGGATTTCACCAAGGCCTGACTTGATTTCGGTTGTGCCATTAATTAACTGGTTGATACCGTCAGCAGCACCTTCCAATTCTGGAGCTGATTTAGACAGCTCAGTTTCTGCTTCCTGAAGGCCTTCACTGATTTTATCCAGGCCTTCTTTTCCTTCACCAATGCCTGAACCCAGGGTCTCTGCTTGCTTCGACACAAAGAAGTCTTCAATCGGTTCACCAGTTGGTCTGGTGACCGAGCGAACTGTATCAACGAGATTGACCTTTTCCAATTCGGAGCTGATTTTCTCAGCCAGCTCGATGTATTCAGCTGAATCCATTCTTTCGTCATTTTTCAGGATGACCTGTGTCGGCATCGATTCACCAGGGCCAAAACTGTCAGCAATGGCGTTAAAGGCCTTGATTGAGTTTACATCGCCGCTGATTTCATCCAGTGAGTTATAGCTTAACTCCCCATCGTAGGCGAACAGGAACGGAACGCATACCGCGGCTACAATCAGGAGGCTGAGGAATGGACGGGCGAGTGAAAAGCTGCCGACCGTTCCCCATAGCTTGCTTTCACCATGTTCGGCGCTTTGTTTAGAAGGCCAGAATATCTTATGTCCTAATACCGCCATAAAAAATGGGACAATAGTGAATAATCCAAGCAAAAGCATCGCGACACCTATCGCTACGGCTGCAGCAGACTGGTAGAGAATGAATTGCGAGAACCCAATAGCGGCAAACCCAATCATAACAGCTACACCGCTAAAAAATACTGTACGTCCCGCATTCTTGTATGTTGCGACAATCGCAGCCGGCACGCTTTCGTTATGCGCCATCTCTTCTTTAAATCGGCTGAGGAGCAAAATACAGTAATCCGTTCCAATCCCAAATAATACAGCAACAAGGAAAATCTGCGTATAGTTCGAAAGCGGGAAATCGAACCGATCAACAAGCATTGCTACGATTGATTGTGAAACAAGATAGGACATCCCGACTGTTAACAACGGAATGACAGGTGCGACAACTGATCTGAATACGAGCAAAAGCACGACAAGAATAAAGACGACCGTGATTCCCTCAGTCTTTTTCAACCCTTCTTCAGAGCTGTTCATCAAATCCTCGTTGATTAGCCATTGACTTGTGTAGTAGTGGTCCACTTTAACATCCTCAATAGTTTCATAGAGCAGCTTGCTGACCTCGCCTGGTTCGCGGTCGTTCCAGTTTACCGTGACTGAGGTCAGGATCGATTTCCCATCGTCGGAGACGAGCTGATCCTTCAAACTCTCTTCATTAAAGTGTGTCAGGATATCGGTGATCCCGATTTCTTCGCTGTTTTTTTCAAGCTCGGAAATCGCCTTCTCCGCTTCTTCGATTTCCTTCGGTGTCAATTTCTTTTCACTATGGAAAACAAGTGCGACCTGGGTATCATCCCCTCCGCCTTCTTGTTTTCTTACGTCATCCATTATTTTACCAGCCAAAGTTGACGAGTACTCGTCAGGTACAGTAATCTGCCCCTTTTCTCTGACAAGTTCAGCCATGTTCGGCGCAGCCATGAACAGGCCAGCAGCAACCAAAATCCAAGCAAAGATAACAAACCATTTCTGTTTAATGATAAAGTTCACTTTTATTCCACCCTGCTCTTTCTATCTGTTAAAATTTCATTCAGTTTGTCGTAAGTCTTGAGGAACTGGACGATTTCATCTTGATCAAACTTTTCTATAAACGATCCTACCAATGCCTGGATTCGCTCCTCCGTCTTCCGGAATAATTCATCTCCCTCTTCAGTCAAAGACAGGTGCACGAGACGTCTGTCATTTTCATCTCGTGTCCTTAGTATCAGCCCTTTTTCCCATAACCGTGTAATAATCGCTGTGATTGCACTTTTTTTGACATCGAATACTTCTGCCAGCTCGGAGGACGTACAAGTGCCGACTTTATTGATATAACGCAGTGTATAGTGCTGGTCATTGGTCAGATCAGAACTTATTTCTTCCTTGATCATCCCCTCGGCAATCTTGTTGACCGAGAAAGAAACATGGATATAATGGTCAACTAAATCCTTGATCGATTTATCACACATGTTTATATATTCACCCCGTCTAAAACTTATTCCATTGTTTAACTGTTCAACTGTTTAACTATTAACCTTTTTAACTTTAATCCTAACCACTTCCTATGTCAATATGGAAACAAAAAAAGACTGCCAGGTTCAAAACCAGACAGTCCAGCTATTTAAAAGGTGTTATAAATATTCGCACACTCTTCACCTGTTGGCTCATAAAAGCAGTGAAGCTTAAATCGGCCGACATGCGGCTGATTGTACCATGTTGGCGGACAATCCCCTGGCGGACGGAAATACCAGAGGCTAAATTTTGACGGCCATAGTCTTTCTCCCTTAAGTGCACGCCTCGCAAGTCTTTTTTCAGACTCTCTTGCCCGCTGATAAAAATATCCCTTTTGTGTTGCTTCAAAAGCATGTTCCTGATAAATCATCTGCGGAACCGTCCTTAACCCCTCAAAATCCGAACAGTTCGCACGTATCCTGTTAATCCCTACGTTTCCCACCATCAGCATTCCCTGTTGCCCCTCAGCCTCAGCCTCCGCTCGTAACAATCGCGCCAGCAGATCGACATCAGCCTCCGTATGCTTTACTACTGCCATGGCATAACCTCCACCATCGGATTCTCCGTTCATAGGTATATAACCCACCTGGTTCCAGGGCTACACTCCTTCACTTCTATTCCTATTATTCAAGAGCTTGGGCTATACGGATTTCTTGTTCATAGTCCATAACAAATCCCCTTTGCACGTATAAGATGATATCAGGACGAAGGCGGCGATAATCATGGAAAATGAGCGGAAGGAACTTTTTGGCGCGTGGATTCAGGCATCCGGAACCACTCTTGCGGCAATTGGAAGCACCCCTTTGAAGAATTTTACCGAAGGCCAGCTGACCAGCTTTAACCTGTGGGGAAACGAGCTTCAGGCTTTGGGTAATGCACTGATTGCAGACAGTGAGCTCTATTTTACAATGGAGAAGATTGGAAAACATGATCCAGTCGGCAGGGAATATTACGGTGGTTGCGGGCATTCTTCTTCCTGTGAATGAAGAAACGGAACAGGTGCTGGATATCAAAGGTAATCTGATGCAGGCACTAGGAGGCAGCGCCGTCCTTAAAGATACTTTAGCAAATGATCATTCCGTTGAGTCACTCTACCATTTATACGGAAGCCTGCTTCAAATCATCGGGAATTCAATGCAAGCGATCTCAGGCATCATTGAGCTTCAAGGCGGGGAAGGGAAAAATATCAATACAGCCGGGAGCTGGATTCAGGCTACAGGCTCCATTATTGAGGCAGTTGGTTCCACAATAGATTATATGGATGAAACTGGGTGAAAAGCAGAAATATTCTTGTTTCCTTAAAAATAGCCTGGGTAAATTTATAATACCTTTATTAGGTAATCCAGCATTCGAGGAGGTATTTTTACATGGCAAAGAATCAGGAAAATGGAATGGAACGTGAGGAATATTTCAAGGACCGTGCCGGTACAGTTGATGCACGATTCCATGCTGTGCCTCATGACGAAAAGGGTTGGGCTGTAAAGAAGGAAGGCCAGGATGACCCAGAGCTTACTACTGACTCAAGATCTGAGGCTGTGAGTGAAGCAAAACGAATGGCTGAAGATGCTGGCACGATGGCTTACATCCACGATAAGGATGGAAGAATCGAGGACCAGTTTAAATATAACAATTAGCGGACATTTTAAGCAGGACGCCATAATCTACTCAAATGGCAAATATCTCTAACAACCTATTAAAATAAGCGAAGCCTTGCAGATTGCTGCAAGGCTTTTTACAATTAAGCTTTTAAAACATCATGATCGACATAACGCTCACCGTTCAGTTCACTGATGACGTTGATGGCAACCTTCGCACCGTCTCCAGCTGTGATGATTGTGTGCATGCTTACGCCTGCGCATGTGCCTGCAGCCCAAACGCCTTCAACATTTGTTTTACCAGCAGCATCGACATCAAAAATTGTCTTGATTCTTGGCTCTGTGCCATCCTTTGTTGCAAGACCTGATGCTTCAGCTACATCCGTCATCATGCCTGACGCGATGATGACATGCTTTGCTTCATACTCGCCGCTTTCCGTTACGACTTTAACGCCGCTGTCTGTTTTGCTGACAGAAGTCACTGTTGTTTCAACGAACTCAGCACCAAATTTTTTCGCCTGCTTGATGCCAGTTTCTACTAGGTCAGGACCTGCGATTTCAGGAGCTCCGTAGTGGTTCTCCATCCAGGCACGCTTCGTTACACTTTTATTGTTGTCCAGCACGACTGTTTTCTTGCCAGCCTTTGCTGCGAAAATCGCTGCGCTTCCGCCTGCAGGGCCTGCTCCAATAATTGCTACATCATACATAGGAAAATTCCTCCTTTTCTCTATTTCATTATAATCATATCAGATATCCTTCTATAAACGAAAGTTTTAAAACTAGGAGTTTTATCACAAAAAAACTAACCCAATTGGATGAGCTACTCCAGCTTAATTCGCGGGTCAACCATACCGTAGAGGATATCGGAGATCATATTTCCAATGATCATGATGGTGGAGAACATCATCGTCAGATTCATTACCATCGCGTGATCCCGCATGTTAATCGACTTGATGAACAGCTGGCCGATGCCTGGATAAGTAAAAATTGTTTCAACAATGATTGCACCATTCACGATGTTGACTAAATCAATTCCCAGAAAGGTGACGATTGGAATCAGGGAATTTTTTAAGATATGGACATTGTAAATTCTCTTTTCCGATAGCCCAATGGATTTTGCCGTTCTGACAAATTCCTTTCGACTGTTTTCCACGATATCATCTCTCAGAAATTGTGTGTATGTAGCTGTCCCGACAATCCCCAATACAGTTGCCGGCAAAATGAGATGATGAACCCTGTCCAGCCAATATTCCCATGTCCCTTCAGGCACAGTGATATCGACTGAGCCATTGGAAGGAAACCAGTTCAGCTCGAACGAAAAGAAATAGATCGAGTAAACGGAAACAACAATCAACGGCAGGGAAAGTCCAGTATAATTCAACCCACTGATCAGCCTGTCTCCCATTGTATTAGGGTTCCGGCCAGCGTACCTCCCCATGAAAAAAGACAGCACATAGGTAATCAGCAAGGATACAATTCCGAGAACAAGGGTATTGGTCATTTTTTCCCGGAGAATCATCGAAACGGGCACACGATAATACGACGACATCCCCAGATCGCCCGTCAGAAAACTGACAATCCACTTTTTATATTCCACCCATAGAATTGCAAGGTCATAGTCCGTCCCCATCACCCTTGGCATCATCATGAACAAAAAGAAGACAACCATGGAGGTCAGCAGCAAACTAGGAATGGCGATCATGATTCTTTTAAAGGAAAAAATCAATACTTTCATGGTAAACCCTCTCAAACATCAGCTGTTTTTGATGATGAAGAATTTGGAACTAGTCAGCATCCACTGGCTGTTCCAGATTCTTTTTTCGTTACCTTTATTTTACTGATGAAATACATATTTTCATATACTAAATTATTAGAGTGTTTTTCTAACCATATATATGCCAGCTGAGAATATGTTAAATTAAGAGTATGATTTGGAAAAATTGAACTATTAAACGATTGGAGGAGGGCTTATGAGAGAACTATTTGAGCCAGGTACAGAAAATGTCTTTCAGCTATTTTCCAGTGTTCACCTGTTTACGCTCGCGGCTTTCCTGTTTATTATCATCATGCTATTCTTGCTTCGCAAAGAGCTGAAAAATCCAAGTATCAACCGTATTACACGAGTTGGATTATTTCTTGTTTTGATCATTTCTGAAATTAGCCTGCAAGCATGGCTTTGGTGGAGCGGCAATTGGAGCTACCAATATTCACTCCCCCTTCATCTGAGCAGTATTTCACTCATCCTATCCGCCATTCTACTTTTAACTAAAAGTTATAGATTATTTGAATTCACCTATTTTGTCGGAGTCGGCAGCGCGCTGCAGGCAATGATCACGCCAGACATCAGCCTGTACACCTTCCCCCACTACCGCTATGTCCATTTCTTCATATCCCATGGAGGGACGGTGTTTGCCAACCTGTTCATGGTGTTTGTGGCTGGATACAGGCCGACCGGGAAATCCATCTGGAAAGCATTTCTCTGGCTGAACGTCTATACACTCATCGTCTTCATCGTCAACTTTTTGATCGAAGGCAACTATATGTACATTTCCGAAAAACCAGTCAACCCGTCGCTGATTGACTATCTCGGACCATGGCCATGGTATATCCTTTCATTAGAAGCCATTGCGCTTGTTACATTCTTTATTTTGTATTTGCCGTTCTGGGTGTCTAACAGAATGAAAAAATTAAAAAAAGCATAAGCCTGCCATTTGGCAATCTTATGCTTTTTTTCCTATAAAACGTGACGTAAACAAATTTATTTTCAAAGAACAAAGCATAAAGTTTCCAACCCTAAATACCCAAGGCTTTAATTACTACTTTTCAGCTAATAAACGGGCATTTATTACATATAAAATAAAAATACTTTTGAAAATAATAGGTATTATCATACTTTAGGAAACATAAGAAAATTTATGATTTATCATTATACTTGTTCATTTCCAATCTATCCCATCAGAACTTCATTTTACAGGACAAGAAGGTAAGCCCCAAGAAGAATCGATAATACGCCAATCATTTTTTTCTTAGTCACCTTTTCATCTAACCATTTAGAAGAAATGATTAACGTCCAAATATACGTGATTGACGTTAAAGGAAAAACAACTGTATAGGGAAGTAATTTTAGTACATATATATTTATAATCGCTGCTGTTAGATACAACAACCCACCTAGGCTAAACATAACTACAAATTTAGTACTAATTAACTTTTGCCCCGCAGTAGCTAGCTTAAAACAAAATCCCCCAAGTGCACCAAGAATAGTCATGAGAACAATCATTAAAAATGGTGTAATCATTCTGTTTCTCCACCCATAATAATTGATCCAAATATTATGAATAGTATTCCCACATAATTGATTAAGGATAGCGCTTCCTGAAGGAACCATTGTCCAAGTAAGATAGCCAGTACATAACTTATACTCATTAGCGGATGAAGGACAGACAGTTTTCCATAACGAAAGGCAACCATCATGGTAATGGCACCTAGGCCATATAATACAAGCCCTAAAAATAAGGACCAACTAAGTTGTCCTTCTGAGACTTTCCAAAATAGCTGACCAGTTGATGTACAAACTGCTGCCAGTATCATGAATATTATACCTTTTTGATTATTTTTGAAGGCAGAAAGATTAGCTAACATTCTTACTTTTCTCCTTCTCGGATAGAAAACTATACAAGATGATTATGACCATGACTAACGTGGTCCCATACAAATAACGATAACTCTGAGCTGGAACAGCAACAAATATACTCATGATATTTAGCATGAAAGGTAATAGAACCAATAGAGATTTCATCCCAAACCTGAGATACGCGATATATCCAAAATATAAAGCGATAAACATATGAAGTGCAGGTCTCCAAATGACCATTTTTACTACTCCTTCTGTTTTTGAAACCTCAAGATATTCGGTCATCATGTTCCGAATATTTTCACTTACTGTTATTCGTTCAATTCCATATTTATTCTCATGAATATATGTTACATAGGTTGATTGTTGTCCAAGACCTTCTGGCTCATTTATCTGCCATACAATAGATGTTTGCTTTACAAAGGCGTCTATAACTAGGGTTGGATTTTGCAGGCTAACACTCCACCAAACCTTTAAATATTCATTAAATCGATTAGGGAATATCGCTTCACGATTGTATTCATCGGAAAACTTTATAGGATCTGATGTATATGGGTGGTAATACTCCTTCCACATAGCTAAAGGAAAGATTTCATTTATGTAATTCTTTTGACCCTCTGTCATTATACCATCATGGACAATGACGTTAGCTAGCTGTTGAGATGGAATACTCAACAGCTCATTAGGATCCGAATCCCTTACCTTCAACGCTTCAAAAATCGGCCCAGTGTATATAGAATGAACAATAACAATACTAAGTGTAATAGGTAATAATTGTTTCCACTGTCTCCAATAAGCTAGAAATAAAAACATAGAAAACACTAGAAACACCGGGAATCCGTTATGTCTGAAGAAAATTAAGCCTAATGAAGAGAAAATAAAAACACTAATATTTCCACTTTTACTGATCCATCTTCCTTTCGAAAGGACCATCTCAATAATGTTCATAGTAAATAACAAAAGAAACAAGTTATAAAGAATATCCTTCCAAACGGTAACTGAGTAGATTCCGTTCATAGGTAGCAGGGCTAAAACTATAGCTACTATATATAAGATTTTCCGTGGAACCCCTCGTAACTCAAAACGATATAGACAATAGCCAAAGATCAGCACCATTAAAAGTATTTGAAATCCAGCCACTATAGCAGGTGAATCAATAATTTGTATTAACGTTTCAATAAGGAGAGTATACATGAGGGGATGCCAGTTATTATAAGGCGCCCCATGTGCTTGCCCCCATTGCGCAAAAGAGTCAGGTGTTAAAACCCCAGGAAAAAACGCAATTAAATAGAGCGGAGCAATTAAAATAGTTGGCAATCCATAGATTAGGATTCTGAATTTACTGATTTCCAGCTCCTTACTTTCGACTTTATACCTTAAAACAATGGTTAAAATGGCCAATAATATGAAGTTTACATAAATAAACCCCAATAGAAAGACAAGGAGATATAGAATAAAATGATTACCTTGTAGAAGTAATTGTTCTCCTTTTGTGCTAACTAATAGAAAAATGGAAAATAGGGATATTATTATATAATTTCCTATCGTATACGTAGATAGATTTTTGTTTACAAAATGAATAGCTATAACTCCGACTAAGAAAATGAACACGTAGAGTATCCATTCCTTTACGTCAAAAAAATAACCTAAACCTAAACTAGCCAAAGCAGAAAGAAAAATAGTAACTAGAAACCTTGTTTGATTATTCATCACTATTCTTCACCAATTTACTATAAATTTTATTTAATTCTAACTCATATTGCTTTTTGTTTACTGAAGCAACTGTATCTAGTATTAATCCACAACTAAAAGAAAGCATAGATAAAATAACTAAGCCTACTGCTAAAATAGCCGAAGGAACTTTTGTTATATAATGAGTTTTCAAGAACTCATAAATAACTGGTGTTCCCACAAGCAACCCAAAAACCAGAAAAATTAATGCCCAAATTAAAAAAAATAGAAATGGCTTATAATCTTTAAATAAAATAAAGATCATTTTCAAAACTTTATAGCCATCTGAAAATGTATTTAGTTTTGATTCACTGCCTTCTGGTCGGTCCCTATAATCAATTGGAATCTCTTTAATTTTAAATCGTTTATCCAGTGCATGTATACTCATTTCAGTTTCTATCTCAAAGCCAGGACTTAAAACTGGCATGGACTTAACAAACAAGCGGTCGAATCCGCGGTATCCAGTCATAATATCAGATAATTTACTACCATATAATTTATTTATTAATCCTTTTACAAGGTTATTTCCTAAACCATGGAAGTTACGTTTATTTTCCTTATAATATGTTTGGTTTGATAGCCTGTCACCGATGACCATATTCGCCTCTCCTGATTGAAGAGGTTTTAATATCTCATGAATAAATTCGGCAGGGTAGGTATCGTCTCCATCCACCATAATATAATAATCGGCATCAATTTCTCTGAACATGGATCTCACAACATTCCCTTTACCTTGTAAAGGTTCCCTTCTTACAATAGCACCATGTTCGGTAGCAACTTCAAAGGTACGATCTGTTGAATTGTTATCATAAACATATATATCAGTATGAGGTAACTCTTTTCGGAAATCATCAATGACTTTACCAATTGTTTTTTCTTCATTGTAACAAGGTAATAAAACCGCTACTTTCATAAAACCACCCGTTGCCCTTCTTTAAAAATTCACCAAATCCTATTTTAGTATACATATTGTTTATAAAATGTAAACTTATTTTAGTGTAAGGAAAAAAGAGTAACCGTCCTGTCTGAAAGTTACTCTTCTTAGAAATTCGCTGTGGAGAACAACAAGGGGCCAAACTTTCTTTTTAAAATAAACCTGAATTCCCCTATGTTAACTTTTGTAAATTTATACTTAATATTAGTTTATCACGTAAAGCATTCCATTCACAAAGTGAAGCATATTTTTGGGATATTTTCTTTAGGCACTTTTCTCAAACTTTGTTGCTAATGACTACATAATAGAAGAAAATGAACTATTTTTTCTTCGCAAAGTAGACTCCTGAAATGAGGAAAGAGCATTCAAACTTAATACCGACCTACAAAATGGCTTTATATTACGTTATTTAAACCGCTTTATGATACTAACAACAATCATTACGGAAGCAGCCTTCCTTTATGTTAAATTATCGACATAAACTTTTATCGTAAAACAAATATGTATCCCTAAAGGACTCAGATTAACTCCAATAAAAGCACCATACTTTTATTAAATTTATAAAATATAGCATTAAAATATCCTGAAATAAAATAAAGCATAAGCTTCCCAATCGGAAAGTTTATGCTTTAAGTCACATAAAAAATGTGACTTAAACTAAAAGATTGCCAAGGAATAAATCAATTACCTTCCAACCCTTGATATGGCGGAACTTCTAAAGGTGATGGCATATCTTTAAAAGCTTATTTGGGTAACCCAAAAACAAAATTATATATATTTTTCTTGTTTTTGGTTCTACAAGGCATTTTTTTACTTTATTTTTTTGACTTAGGCAAGCTTTTGATTTATTTTGGAGGATCCTCAACAAAGGTTCCATTTATTCCATTTTCTCCGTCGACACAAGTTGCATAGTTCTAACTTGAATTATCTTCCACTAGGAAATTGCTCAAAGTAATCCTTAATGGTGGAATAGTTACGAACTGAAAGAAACTTATCTTTTTTGTGTTGCTTTTTCTTTAAATGACACCAAATAAAAAAATATAGTTATAGCCTCTGAGTAGAATTTTTACGCGTATTGAATAATATTTTGACTTCTTGTACTCTTATGTGGTCCCATACATAACTCATACTGATATCCATTACGAATTTTCATTGTGGATGTTACTGTTAAAGTACAAGTTTTATTCAGTGGTATCTTATTAAGATTGAAATTACCGATTCTTATTCCAGATATGTTACAATAGCCACTATTTGTTGCACTTTTTATCACTAGTTTTTTTGTAGCTTGGTCAATTGTTTGGTCAAGAACATTAATCTCAATTATAGCCTCCTGGTTCCCGGAAGCATTACAACCTCTAATAACGTTTGTAACCGAAATAACAGGCCTTAAGTTTGAACTCTCTATGTATTTTTTTGAAATCTCAGTCTCGATATGTTTCTCAATTAAGTTAATCGTACACTTAAATAAATGAATAAGTAGTGTCATCTGTTTTGAATTTAACTGTTCACCAATTTCCATCTTATACGTATGTGATATTGTATTTCTTAAATCTACAACAAGTTGAAAATAGCCACTTACAGATCCTGAAAGTCTAGTTGAAATATTTGTATGAACAGGAATGAGGCCAGAACTTTTTAATAAGTTAACTATTTTCTCAATTTCTTCGGAATCATCGATTAATGAAACCAGCGGATTAATATCAAGACCTACAATAGAAAATAACTCTGCAAATTCAGTCCAATTAAGATTATTAGATTGACATAAAATTTCTTTCTTTACTTTTGTATCTTTTATATCTTTTAAAAATTCCTTAGAAAGATATGATTTACCAAAACTTTTCTTTAAATATCTTTTTATAAATTCCTCTGTATGCAATATATACTCGAAGTCTGAATAAGTGTCATAAATCTTATTTTTAGCATATGTTTCCCAAATTGTATAGAGTGATAAAATGTAGTTTCTAATTAATATTTTTTCCAATCTTTTTGATGGATATTTCCGTTTAAGTTCTAATGTTTTTAGTAATTCATCCAATGTCTCAAAAGCAACTTTCTTACTCATTAGATAATTCCTCAATTAAAAAATTATAAAATATGTCTATCCTTGCTTTTACATTTACCAAAGCTGTATATTTTCCGTTAAATTGGTCCTTATTTTTTTTAAATAGACCATATTTTTTAGTTGCATTTATAGCACCCTTCCGACGAAGCACCCCCAAATCATAACCTTCATCTAATAATTTAGACACTGATTGCATTACAGTATCGTATACCATTTTTTCGAACTTACCTTTATTACTCTTGATGAATGCCTTATCTCCGTATATAGCATGCACGTTTTCAATAACATTCAAAAAATATTCATATGCTTGTTCAACTTGGTCTTCATCAAAATTTGTTGCTACATTTTGATAGTTGTCGAGGGTTACTTTAATTCCTCTTTTGTAATTACACTTAATAGCACTTTTGAATGCAAAAAACCTAAGAATCATTTCTCTGTCTTCCATGCGGATGAGTTCATCCTCAGTATTCTTTATCATAGATTTAAATATCTGATTGTTGGCTATTTCATTTACCATATTATTAAAAGGAGAAGGATGTAGTGCGTTTCTAATTTCTTGTGGAGATAATTCCATCCCCCCCGTGTTAAGTCTTTCAAATACAAATTGTTTTAACTCTAACTCTCTTTCTTTTCCCTTGTTCGATTCTTTTAAAATTATTATTGCAGACAAATAGCGTCTGTGGATTAAATTTCTTAACTCCTCAGGTAAGTCGCTATATGTATATTCATTTATTTCACTCCACAATTCCAGTCCCTCTAGCTTAAATTCATTATTAAAGAAACTTATTATTGTTGAAATTCTTTGGAGCCCATCCATTACTTCATATTTATTATAGTCTGTCTCATAGAGAAAAACGGGAGGTATAGGAACATTAACCAAACAACTCTCTATTAATTTTGATTTTCTTTTAATATCCCACACTCTTTTTCTCTGATATTCTGGATTTAAATTGTAATTAACAAAAATAAGCGGTAAGTTTTCTAAAGGATACCTCGCTTGATCAATAAGAAGGTTATACTCACCATGCAATGCTTTATTGACTAAATACTCCCGGTTAAAAGAAGTATTTGTTGATATTTCTTTTATATTGAAAACATCAAAAATCTCTTCCAATTTAAACTCCTCCTTTAATGGATTTTCTAAAAATAATATTAATGAACCTAGTGTTGCAGTCCCCCCACTTTATTAACTTTTCTTTAATTATCTTCCTATAGAGGTAACTTTATCAATACGCATTTCCAAATAATCTAACGATTATTTTTAATATTTGTTATTCCTAGTTGTAAGGGATCATTTTTTCAACTCTTTCACAAAATCACCTGAAACTGAGGAATAAATGGAAATACAAAGAAACAGCTTCTTTACTTAGATTAAGTTTCTCTAATTCCCGGTTAACGCAATAAGGGATTTGACCTTGACAGGCAATAGATAATTCCTTAAGGAAGTTACAATTTCTTGCTTCCCTTTAAAACTTAAAGTTAAATCGCTGCTCTACTTTACTTAGCTATTCTTCTAATATTCCGTACACTTTTAGTCATCTTTTCTTTTATATTTTCAATGCAAATTGATATTTTGGTTGGCTTCTTGTAGCATATTCATATAGGAGCACCTCACTCCATATTCGAGGGTTGATCCCCCGTCCGATTTCTATTGCTAGTCCAGCTGGACCAGCATAAAAAAAGTGAATTTTTTCATACCCATTGGCTTGGAAAATTTCTTCAGTAGTATCTTTAATTACTTCCTGAATGATTTTCACATCTTCTTTGTAGAGAACCCTTTTTACACCAGGACTCGGAATCCCAATTTTTAAAAAATCTACAGGCTTTCCTAACGATTCCTCCATATCTTTCTTATGAATCGTCCCACTAACCGATACAGCAACAGCTAGTTCATTGCTTCCTTTAGAAGTAAAACTCTTATCTACCTGAACTCTTTCTATTCCTTTCGGATTTTGGAATTCAGAAACCCAAACTTCCCTTACCCGATCATATTGGTAAACAGTTAACGGAACCGTATCCGTTAAAAGAAAACCCAAATGAATGAGAAGCGGTATAGGTGAAAGAGGGAATACCTCTGCTACATTGGCCTCTCTTTCCCTTACTTTCTTCTTAAATTTCGAGTATATTGCTTCATTATTTCGCTTTGCCTTCTCCCAAGATTCATACGTATAATTAACAAACTCCTCCTGATCCTCTACCGCCTCAATCATGATAAAAGGGGCTTCTCCGCCTTCGAACGTAAGCTCAGTTAAAGGCGGACCCAATTTTTTATGTATCAAAGCTATGCTTTTCTTCTTCTTATTCCCAGACCATGAACGGACCCAATCTTCATGATCTTTTTTCATTTGAAACAACCTTTCAGGAGGAAATTCATTTCTAGTATGCTTATCATCTATCAGTTTTGAATGATGATAGCACATTAGCATAAGATTCCTGACATCCTCGAGTGTCTCAAAATTATATATATTAGCATGTTCATGCCTTGCTGACCCTTCCGCATGTCCGATAATATGAGCGACAATGCCTACATTTGTTAATGCCCCGTTTGTAGAAGCGACCAAGCGCTTCCTGCATTTCTCAAATGAGCATAACCCTCCAGAAACCATCCATAAATAATTAAGTTCTGCTTGAGACAGTGACCTTCTAGATGGTTTTTTTCGAGGTTTTTCTTTCATTTTCCCATCCGCCTTCCATACAAGCAATTTCCCCTGTTCCACATTTACCGTACCAGACTTTTATCTTTTCAGTTCCAACAATAATAAAAAATAACGAATCCGTCTCGTAGAGTAAACTTAGATTCTCCCTCCAGCCTCGCCGATCTACTGTAGAAGGGAGAGGCACTTTTTCAGGATGTGTATGCCATTCTCCTAGATAAAAACAGCGCCCCTCATATTCCTCCCAAAGAGCATTAAAATATTCCTGGTGCCCTTTTTGAGACCGGATAAATCTGTGCCGCTTCCTTGTATCCGTTGGATAGGGTTCCGAAACCTCATCAATGATAAAATGATTGTTTTCTATGAGAATCCTCCCGATCAGAATCCCGCCTGCTTCGCAATCATTCTCATTGCTCTGTTGATATCCAAGCATTTTTTGAATGGCAGGTTCACGAATAAATAGTGTCCTGCCATCTGGTAAATTAAACAATAGTTCTTTCATGACATTTTTCTACCTCCGCTACAAACAGGACAATTAGGATCCTTATACAGGTACCTCTTATCAAAAAGCTCCTCTGCTGAGAAGTCGAATCTCCTGGTTGTAAGAAACCCATTCTTTATAAATAAATTCTGGTCTCCTTTCCATGATAAAAGGGGATTGTCCTCTTCTTGGCCTATGAGGGTTTTTATAGCGATTTCTGTAGCAAGGATTGCTGTCCTTTCACTATCTAAGAAACTGTATGGAACAAAAGTAGAGCCACATCCTGTAATTGCCTTTGTAAATGATTGGTTCGGTTTAGCAAAAGCAGAACGGTTCATCAAGGGATCCCCTTCTTCAGGTTTAAACAGACATTGATAACAGCCATTCCGATTGTTGTTATGTGAAACAATTGCGTGTCCACCAATACCAAGAGGTTCTACCCAAGTGAAAATTGTTGGAATATTTTTATAGGCGAGAAAACGATTTATTCCCATTTCAATATTCGGGCTACCTATGGCTACAATCACTAAATCGACTGTTTCCCAATCGATATTTCCTTCTTTTTCAACTCTGTCCCATCGTTTGGGGATTGGTTCAACAGATGTGAATGGGTACTTTCGATTCAATTCGTCCATTAGTGCGTGGACTTTGTCTTTCACCTCTATACCTTTTTTACTTTTTATATACACATGCTCGCTCCCGAGCGGGTGGCGGTGAATATTCTCAAGGCTATATGTGTCGTTGTCTATTAATGTTAACTTTTTCACTCCTGCTTTTGCCATCCTTACAGTGATTTCACCACCAACAGCACCAGTTCCGACAATTACAACATGTTTATCAATAATGGAAGCTTCGCCACCAGTTCGCTCGATGAGATGTTCTTTGTTCCAACGTTTGATACTCAAAGGATAATTTTTTATTCCTGCCGGCTTCTGAACAAATGGGTGAATCTGAAGATCAGGCATCTGCCTTCCTTTCCTATCTCTCAGTTTGCCTTTGTTGGGGAGGGTCATAAGTGAACCAAATAATACATGGCCGCCTTCTGGTAAAGGAACACCCAAAATAACACATTCCCCTCCCACTGAAACATCACCCGGGATACTTTTTCGTGTTATCTTCCGAAACCGCTTCCAGTTGTCGGATGATAGGTTAGATAAGACTACCTCTTTCAGCATCTTAAAATCCCATAATTCACCGTATAAAGGCGGAAGTAATAAAGGCTCTCTTTCAAGGGGTAAATAGATGCAGCGTACTTTGTGCCCGTCCTTAATATTTACTTTAAACAAACTTTCAACTACCCTTGTCAACCCTTCTTCTTTCTCCATTGCAATCATTGCAAGTCCCTCTTCCACCGGGACCACCCAAAAATCAAGTTGTCTGACATAATTCAGTTCGGTGTTTATGTTCCCAAAAAGGGTTCCACAGCCTTTCTGCCTTCTCCAATAAACTTCAAATTCTTTAAAGAAATCTATACGATTTATACCGTTTATCCCATCTTCAATAAGCTTCAAAACTTTCTCCAGACAGTTAACTAAAATAGAACCTGGAAACCGTTCATCGAGTATTAAAGATTCGTTTCTGGTATAGCAAAAGAACCCATCCGATTCTTTATGCGGTATCGATCCAAATAAATTTTCAATGTCGTAAAAGTCCGGAAGTTCTGCAGGAAAGCGAGGCGGAATTCCAACCCGGAGTTTCGCCTGCTTGCCATTAATGGTTACTTCGATATCATAAGCAACCCTACAGCCCCTAAATTCTTTTGGATCAATGTCATCTATTCTTTCATATCTATGGAATAGGGTCTGATCTAAAACTTCCAGTTCTTGTTCCAAGCTGTTTAGAATTTCCATCCCCTTGACTCCTTAGGCGGATTCCGTGCTTGGCAGAACAGCTGGTGCAACAGACCTCTTTCCTGTCATAGGACGGGGCGGAACTGGAAAATCATCGCCAAACTGCTTTCTTAATATTTCGCACGCGTCTGTTGGATCGCTTTTCGCCTTCGCCTCTTCCAAAGCATCAAGGAGACACTCCAGTTTTTCCTTGAATGTTACCATCTGTTTATTAGTCATTAGCTCAAACAAGTTAGGCCACGGTGATACTGGCAATTCGACATTTATCCTTGGATAACTGACAAGTTCTCCTCCTTCAACCTCATAAACAGTCTGGAAACGGCTAATCATGCTTCGTATAAGAGAAATAAGAGCATCTAAATCCCGATAGGTAACCTTTCCGTTAAAAAGATCAATATCTTTTTGGATATCAAGCCAATGATATACACAAGAGGTTAGAGCAATACCAGACGGTTTCCCAGTAGCGCTTTTAAAATTTACATCTTTCCACCTTTTTAGATACCTTACAACACGGCGGAACTGCCTCCGGTCGTCCTTATCAGTTAGATGATCCCTAATCTCTTTTATTAAATCTTTAGGATTGGACTCATCCCAGTATTTTTCTTCCCTTTTACTCGTTGTCTTTCCTTTTGCAAGATATACCTTGCAGTTTTCATTTGTGGCTGAATATACTGTTACATCCACGTGATAACCGGCAGCATAGGTTACTGTCACACAAGGGGTTTTCATTTTCACATCCTTCGTATGGCCTTCGAGTGCCTTGAACACCCATTCTTTTGCCTCAACAGGTCCGGCATCCTCACGTGACATATCAAACCATAACCCAACGTCAATATCGAAATCCCCATCAAGTGGTTTAATTCCTGTGTTCATAGCATACGATCCTTGAGTGAATACATCAAAAGACTTTGCCTCTTCAGGCATGCAATCCCTAAGTCGCTTAAGTATGATTTCTCTCTTCGAAGCAAGCTCTTCATTCTCTTCTTTTAGCTTAATAGCTTCGTGGAAACTTATGAACTGAGTCTGACATAAAACCATATTAACTCCCCCTATTGTAAATATATTCCTATTTTTCTTTTATTATATCATTCCAGCTTCCCCAAAACAAACGTTCTCATACATTAAATTTAGATAGTCTTATCGCATGAAAAGATACAAACTCAAACTCACGTACTTTATTTCTCTTTAAATATACAAATTGTTATTTCCAAATTATTCATCTTTTAATAAAATTAATTGTAAGAAGGGGGTAAGTAAGATGGCACCTAAATATGGTAGAGGACTAGGAAATGAAATAATCGATGCTATTAATAAAGGTAAGCTAAAAGAACCTATTAGTGCTCAAGATGTAAAAAATCATATGAACTCTAATGGATGGTATCCTCCTGAGAACTACTTAAACGTCTTCTTAGCAAACTCCTCAAGTCCTGATCATAGCAAGAACTTTAAAAAGATATTCAAGCGGGTTGACGAAGGTAAATATGTTTTAAAAAGGATTCGATAAAACAAAAGGGTAGAGAGTAATCTCTACCTTCTTGTTGAATATATGATAATTATTCTATAAACAAGATTAGTGTATAGCACGTAAAAAACCCTTAAACTCCATCATATTAATACTTTCTTGAATTATTTTAATATAGAGGAAAAAAAACTATAAAATTTCGGGCTTACATCTACCACAAGCTTTATATGGTAAATTCCTAACCTGCATTTCTTTAATAAGCTCTTGAGCATCTGTTGAGCAAAGTTTGGGATGTTCAATTGTTACTGGGCGATCACGATTAACTATAGGTGGGCTATCTAAAGAAGCACATCCTCCCGCTCTATGTATAATGTTTATACAATTAGATGTTCCTGGATTCTTAATATTTATGTTAAGAACATAACCATGTGGGTTTCTTATTCTCCAGCCTTCATACAATTGAGTAACAGACTCATTTTCAAAACGTTCTATTGCCATGAAAATTCCTCCTTGATAGCTAAAAATAATTAATTAAAATTCATTTTGTGAATGAGATCCTTTAATTCTTCTATACCGGTTTTTAGGTACCAATTATCTTTTGTATAGGCGTATTTAAAATTTTACAACTTCATTCGTTGCCTTATACGCTTGGTATACTTCACCTGCAATGCCAGAAAAATAATAAGGAACTCTTATCTCTGGCCAAGTAATAGGTTCATCAGAGCCAGTATATTCGTATAAGTAATATCTCCAAGGAATCCAAGGTACATATTTACTAAGTCGTCTAATTAATGTTCTTACGGTTTCCTCTTCTTCATCGGAAGTGTCAATTTCAATAGATTCCCAAAAGCCTCTTGTATTTTCTAAATCCTCTTGTAATTCAGGTAACAAGAATTCTTTATGGTAAAAATATAAGTTCTTCAAAAAAATAGTTAATGTATTATTTTTAAGTTCGTCATGAAGGTTAACCGCTTTAAAAATAAGTTGTATTTTTTCATTTCTATTTGCACTTTCATCACGATACTCACTCAATAAAAGTCTTATAATGGCTATTTGTGTGTCCTTTTGGATTTCAGGATATAGAGTTTGAAAAATAGTTAATATGAGATACTCTTCCCAATATAGATTCATTTCGATTGCTTTTGTAGCATCAGTAAGAAGAAGGTCAGAAACCCTACCAAAAAGTACACTACTGTTCTCTTCCAATATATATTTTTTTGTATAACCATACTTTATTAAGTAACATAGTAACTCTTCAATAGAATCCAGGTTAGAATCTATCTTATTAAGAATAGTAGAAACTTTATCATCTTTCAGTGGCATACCATATTGAAAAAGCAATAATAATATACCTTCCGGAATATATCTTATATCTACATTTACGGTTGCAGGGTCTGCTCCAGACTTTAAAAGTAAATGAACTATATCAATATTATCATTCCGAATAGCCTTATTAATTAGGGATTCATTCTTTTTATCTTTTTCGTTAGGATTTACCCCGTCGTTTAAAAGGAGATGAGTAGGATCATATTTATCGAATCCAACACTTTGATGTAATGCTTCCATTTTCATCTTTCCATCTGTGTCGATGTTTCCTTCTAATAATACCTTCAACAAATTTATATCTTCCAAAGCATGCTCATAGTAATTTATGTCATCAAAATTAGAGTTATTGACTAATATTTGCACGATTTCTAAACGCGAAGGATCCTTATGATATTTATAATAAGAAATAGCTGCTTGAAGAATATCATATCCATGTATATATACCTTGTTGGGTTGGATTCCAGCTATGCATAAAAGTTTAAGTAAATTAGGGTAGTTGTGTTCAATCGCTGCTATGAAAGTGGATTCGTCAACCTCGAACCCCCTTTTCACAACCATTTTTTCTGCTTCTTCTTTAGTTTTACAATTAATGAATTCATAACACTCGTCGTTTATTCTAGCAAGTTCAATAATAATTGTTTTTATCGTAGCATGTTGTGGTAATAACTTCTGGCCTTCTATAGCTCTACGCTGGCTTACCATATTCCATATTAGTTCATAGCTTTGATGAATAGGGTCGTAAATAAGCGTAAAACATATGCCTCCAAACAGGGTTTCAAAGCCACCAAATTTAGTTTTTTTAAACCCAAAATCGATTAACTCTTCCTCAGTTAATCGTTTCTGCATAATATAACACCCCCTACTGAATAACATCGCCTAAATACCATTTACTAAATTATACCATCAATTTATATATCTTAGGAAAGGCAATATTAGATATGCAAAGGGTGTATATCTATTTTCTTATTTCAATCAATAACTACAATAACTATAAATTATATGTGGTTTGTATAATAGAATAAAGAGGATTACTAGTTATAGCAATCCTCTCTATTATTAATTGAAATTACCACTTACTATAATTCTTGATCTTTTATTTTGTGAATTTCTTCTATCGTTTGTCTTCTAAATGCTCTAAACCTCTTTGCCATAAATACTCCGTTAATCCCTATTATATCTTCTATATGCTGTATCGTAGGATTTACTCCTGTTTTAAAACACTTATACACCTCATTTTTTATTTGATTTTCTATTGCTTTTTCATTATTTTCTCGTAAGTTTCTTTTATATTCTTTATACCTTTTACTTATTAAAGAACACTTTTCTGGGAAATGTTCTCTTAATGACTCAATACTCTTATATCCAAGTGATCTAGTAACTTCTTCTAATGATTGAGGAGGATTAGAATTTTCATTGATAACTTTATCTAAATAAACTTCTCTTTCTGTTATATCAACCTTTAAGCTAGTATCAATTTTAGATTCTAGTTTTGAAATTGGAGTAGTTTTTAATTCTAGTATTTTAATAAGTTTTATGTCAGTCAGGTTTAAAGAGTAAATCTCACTAAATTGAACGCCAAGTGAAAATGCTAACTTCAATAGAGTTTCCAAGGATATTCTTTTTGAACCATTTAGCCATGAGAAAATAGTATGTCTATTCACGTTGCTCTTAATGGCTAATTCTTTAATACTTAGTCCAACCATACAATTCTCGATTAGATATTTTATATTGCCATATAGATTCTCACCTTCTAACCCCTTCTGAGTTGCAAAAACTTCATAAATTAAAAAATCCAGGCAGAGGTATATGTATTTTTGATATTCCAACTCTAATTCTTCGACCTGCTGAGGAACTAAATCATTAGGAATTTCCTTACCGCAATAGTTACACCCTGCTCTCGTAGTTCTAGTGTCTAAATGCTTAATCTTTCTTTTACAACTCGGACAAATCGACTCAAGATAACAACCATGTTTGGTGCAAACCCGAACCACCTTTAAATTCCATACTAACTTTTCATACCTACCATTTTCACTCTCCCAGCATTTTGGACACCAATAGAGATTAGTTCTAATATCACTAATCTCTATTAAGGTTTTTAATGGTAAAAGGGTCAAATTCTGAAGATCATCTCTCCCAGTCAATATATTAAGAATTTCAGACAGATTTTCAGCCTTTTTTCCAATACTATTTATTGCATAACCCTTTGTAAAATTACTATAAATCGTATTAGTTTTATTTCTTTCTTCGTAAGATTCCTCATTTGAATATCTTGGAATAAATTCTCTCAAAAAGGCTCCAGGGGGAATCACGTGTTCTTCTGAAAGTCTCTTTATGAAATTCGTCAGACTTTCTACATTAGCTGATTCAATATTATAAGGTTCTAAGTTATAACAAATACTTCTCTCTGGCATAACAATCAATTTAGACTTCCCCTTTTGAAATTGATTGGAACAAGCAGTTATAAATAACAATTCAATATCACTAGAAGTGTTACCCTACATCAGCTTCGTTTCTTCCTACTGTATCTCTTTCCGGTTTGCGTTTACCTGGCGTTGAATTTCCAGACTTCTTTTTCACTTGTTGTTCCACCCTAACACCTAGTTTTTCTTCTATCGAATTAATCACATCCATACTAAATGAAAAACCTTGTTCACCCGAAATGGCTTCGTTAACTAAAGTGTCAATTTTCCTTGGCTTTAACGCATTTCTTTTTAAAGTTTCAAGTGTTATTGTTTTCTCATTTTTTTCAAGGGAGTAGGATAACGATCTTTCTAACCATTGCTTCAATATCCCTACACATCCAACACTGAAAGTATAGAGAAAATTAAACTCTGAAATAAAGTCCGGCTCTACTTCAACAGGAATAATTTTTTGAAATGTATGAAGAACGCTACTAAAATGCTTAATATCCTTTGAATCCAGTACATCATATCTTGGGAAATGAATTTCCTTTACACGTCTGGATAATTGACCACTAAGATTGATAACCTCATTCATCTCATAGGTCCCTATCAATACAAACTTGGTTTTTGTCATATTAGCCAGGGATTTAATACTGTCAAATTGGATATTTAATCCTTTTCCTGTAGAGGTTTTAAAAATATGTTGGGCTTCATCTATTAGAAATGCTCTAGGCTTTCTGTACCTAAAAGCATTTTCTATAGATCTTCTTAATTCAGGACTAGTCCCTGGTTGATAGGGACTAATCTTTTTCTTGCTAACGATGTCTTTGAAAAGTAACTTCTCAACATCTACTTTTTCAGTTATTAGGGGTTCATTAACAGCGTCTAATACTCTGAAATAGAAATCCTTCCAGTTGAATTTACCTGTTTCAGGATTAGGTACCTCTATCCCTGCTAATGGGATAATACATTTATCCAGTTCCATCGTTGGCAGCATTTCGTTGTAAACATTTTCAATCATTTTTTCGAATACCCGAGACTTACCAACTCCTGAAGGACCGATTACTAAGATGATATCTGACTCCCCAGAATTATTGATTGATCTATTTAATTCGGAGTATACTTCTAATAATTTTGGATGGGTTATTGTATAGTTACTGAAGAACTCCTCCTTATCTTCATTAGATTTGGAAAGTAATTCAATTGGAAATCCCCTTCCGTTTTCTATCAATTCTATCCCACCTTACTCTGAGTCACTTTAGTTTTAAACATTGTTGAGTACCAACTACTGTTTGTCTTTAGAACTCACCGAAAAACTCAAATTTATCATCTTCGATCATTAGAGTTTCTACAATATTGCTTTTTTCCTCTACTCCCCCGTTCTTTTTAACTATTTGTAAATTCATTTCTACTTTCTTGATTTCTTTCTGCTTCTCAGTAAGCTCATCTTCAATTTCTTCGGTTCTTAGAATAAAGGTTGCAATCATTTTTGCAGTAATAGAACCGTTTCTCGATTGATCCCGTTTTTGCTTTCTAATTTCAGTTGTTATATATTGCAATTGCTTCTCTGTTTTATTCCACAATAGACCTTGATACGACGAAAAGCACTTTTCCCATCGATTATCAATATACGCATAAACTATTCCCAAATTAAATGGATCATACCTCACCTCTACAGTGGTACTCTCAATTCTAGGACTGCGGAATTTTTCATTCCAATAGTGAAAGTAATTCACCTTAATTCCCCTACCTGGATCTACTTTAACCATTTTTCTTTTTGGTGAAGGTAAAGTCATTATGATGAATGATTCATCGTAGGGAATATAAGTAAGAGGTCTATTCCCTGTCATTAAAAGGGAGCTATTAAAGAGTTCATTTGGTGATTGGAATAAAGAGGAATGCTCAATCTTATGGTAAACCTCATCTATCCATAAAGTTAGCCGTTCATTTAGCTCTGCTAGATTCCAGACCGCATGATTTTTCGGGTTAACAGTTTTTGTAACTTGACGGACATTCTTCATAATTTGGGTATTTCCCTGTAGGTTGTGAATAAACATTTTATTACCTATCCCAAATATTCTCTCAATGACGCTTCCAAATCTCGCTTTAGCTGCTGGTCTTGTCTTCTTATGAACAGAATACTTGGCTAAAAGAGTATCAAAATAGATGCTGTGGAAGTCTTTCCCTCCATCAACTACTAAGAAGTAAGGTAATCGATTGTAACGTTTAACACACTCACGAATTACCATCATATTTGACCTATAACTTGGTGCATCAAAAGTAATATAATGTGCTAATATCTTTCTAGTGAATGCATCAATTAACAAAGTTAACCATGGACGGCCTAAATTCTTCCCTGTACTACTAGATACTAACTCTACATCTAACTGTGTATGATCAATATGGCATATTTCGAACGGCCGATCCCCATGCTTAGGAACTGTAGGCTCCATTGCCCAGTAGAACTCCTGGTATTTATATGCTGCCCTATCTCCCTTTCTTTTCTTTTCCTGTTCATACTTGCTTCTATTATTTATATTTTCACAAAAACTTTGATAAGTAGGAGCTGGTACACCCTCATCCTCGCATATAACGATTAATTCTCTATGTACTTCTAATGCTGTTTTTAACTTGATGTTTTCATAGCTTTTTGAGATTAACTCATCCATTAGTTGATGAGTTCTATCAGGTAATCGATTTTGTTTATTTCCTTTATCCTTATGCTTTGGCAAAAGGCCTACAAAACCATTTCCATACAACTCTTGCGCATCGTTAAACTTTTTCACCCAATCTCTTATCGTCCTATCTGAGTAGCCCTTTTTATCATAATCTTGCCCCTCCAATACGGAGCGAACGATGTCGTATTTCATGTTTGCGACTCCCAGATCATCGTCATTTGCTCGTCTAAAAAACTCATCGACCTCTTTAAATGTGATTGCCTTCTCATTTTCTAAGGCAGTAATATCACCATCATTTACATAATTTTCAAAGATATCTAACGGTACTTTAATATCGACCTTTTGCTCGGATAGCAAGTAAATACTACTTGCATCCTTATTGAGGATCGTCCAAATTTGTCCCTCGCCCCAAACGACCTTGTTACCAATAGACAACTCAATCTTTGCCGGAACCTTAATTTCTTTGGTAGACTCAAGCAGATTATTAAAGGCCTTATTTTGAGACCTGTTTATAAAAATCTTTGTGTCTATAGGTTCAGCCAATAAATATTTATTAAGATTCACATAAATTGATTGGTTTGCTACTAGATAGTAAATATCATCTGCAGTATATTTACCCTCAGAATCATGAATCATTTCATACAAGGATATACCCGGATTGCCCATGAGCTTTTCCTGAATTGCCAACCTATGAGCTTCACTAACTATCGTCTCTTTATCCACAATATAGTCTTCTAAGAACATCATATTCCTGATGAATGTCCAGCTAAAGACTTCAGTTGAAATTACTTTAAAGTCCAACCCTAGTCTTTTTGCATATTCTTCACCTGGTGAGTAGCGCCATCTTTTATCTTTGTCTTTGAAGTACTTAGAATTCTTTTTTTGCGATAGCTTTATTAGGTCACCTTCCGTTTTTACCTCTATCCAGTAAGCACCACTTTTACTAATGACAAAGTAATCAGGTGTATACATATAGCCAATATTACGACCAATGTCATTTACATAATTGACTTTTAAGGATGGTGGCTGATCATAATACTCAAGTATATTTTCATCTATTTCCATCATATATACAGTAGGTAACTCGACATCATTACTCTCAAATTGAATGCTGAACCCCATTTTTGCACTCTTGAGGTCACCAGGTACATTATTTTTCCCGCCACCTACTCGCCTTGCTGGAGGAGAATTCCTGATAAGTTGTATTTCTTTAATCGCCTTTTCAGGTAATCCAGAGTTTTCTGCCCATTGATTAAACTGCTCTTTTGTTAACATCTAAAATACCTCCATACGCTTCTGAACTTTGTTAAATAACTATCTTTTATCAGTTATTAATTTCTTCCAGAATTCCTGGATCTCTCTTTCTTTCAATAGTCCAGGTAGCTTTAAGTAACCTTCAACCTTTCGCCTACTTGGATAATTTCCCTGCTTAACCAAAGTTTCAACTGCAAAATTAACTTTTCCCTTTAGTCCCTGTAACCGCTTTTCTTTTTGTATACTAATCAAATCCATATACCTTTTAGATAATTGACGACATAACCAAGGAAAATTTCTGTATAAAACCCTTTTGTTAAATCCAATCTCGATAGCTATTTGAGTCATAGAGATAATTTCATTTCCTGTTAGGTATTCATTTAGTTTCTTTTCAGCTAATTCCCGATCAAACTTTTTTACTTTCCCTATGTTGCTGTCCTTCTTAAACGTTATAGGAGAATTCATTCTGACTCTCAATGATCGATTTAAAAGGAAATCAATTAAGGAAATATTCAGGGCATAACAAATCCTCAATTGGCTTTCTAATGTTGGTATTGCATCACCCGAAATCCAGCTCCTAATTGTAGAGTTAGGAGTTTTTATGGCTTTAGAGAAACTGGTTATATTTCCCGAAAATTCATCATCATTGATTTGCGTTAACTGGGAAACAATATTGTTACGAATAGGTTTATCATCATTTAGAGAATCAAATGCTAGGAGTTCTCCTATCTCCTTAAGAACAAATGATTGCCAAGAATCCTGCTCTCGATTACCGCCTATCGGTGAACAAAATTGATCTAGTTTAGAGCCGCAATTTGGACACAAGCCAATAATTGAATGTCTATGAAGTATAGGAATTTTATTGTTACAATTTACACACACCTTTAACAACTCACACTGGTGATGAACACAGGTTGTGATGATTTTAAAGTTCCAAATCATAGGATAGTAAATTGTTTGTTGGCTCTCACTCGATTCTCGTAAACAATAAGGACACCAAGAAAGAGATTCATCTAGTAGCTCTCTTAAAGGGATTACCTCTTTCCACTTTTGTAGAGTTAAAATTCCTAAATTACCTCTACCTGTTGCCGACTCAATAGTATTTACTAAATCAACTGAGTATTCCATATATCCATTTAAGGTTTTGGCTCCATCATAAAATCGATTCCCTCCTTCTCGACTACTCCTTAATAAAGAGTTTTTTTTCATTAAAGGGGCTAACACTTTACTAACAATCTGTCCTACTGATAGATTATGCTCGTATGAGAGTCTGATTAAGTAACTAGTTATGCTTTCTACTTCAGCCGAACCTACACCAATAGGAGAAATATCGTATAGAATTGATCGTTTTTTTAAAAAGGATTGGTATGTCATGGATAAACCTCTTTTTTTGAGGTATTATTCCAAATAACATTCATTCTATTCCTTTAATTTTCCAACAAAAAAGGCCGCACTAAATAAATTAGTGCGACCTGTGGTTCTTCCTCAGCGTCAGATTCTTCCCATTCAATTTCCGGGCATATTCAAAATATTTTCGTCAAAAGACAACTCGACTTACACCCAAATAGTATCATAAAAAGAATTAAAGTAGTCGATAATCATTTTGTCTATTTAGTGACAAGTTTTATATTAACCTGGAACCTTTCTAAACCTCTATGTTTTCTGCCATTAACTCAGCCTGCTTTACAACTGTCTCAACAGCCATCTTCTGTAAATCCGGCGGATAACCATACTTTTTAAGCAGTCTTCGGACTGTAATACGCATTTTTGCTCTGGCTGATTCGCGTAGGTTCCAGTCAATACTCATATTTTCCTTGATAGCCTTGGAAAGTTCGTGGGCAATAGCTTTTAGTATTTCGTCACCTAAAACCTCTTCAGCTGTTTCATGAGATGCAAGCGCGTCATAAAATGCTATTTCCTCTTTAATCAGCCCTGTTTCTTCACCACGCTTGTAGGATTCATTCATTTCTTTGGCTAATTCAATTAGTTCTTCAATTACCTTCGAAGTCTCAATTGCTCGTTTATTGTATTTATTAATAGCGTTATTCAGCAGGTCAGAAAACTTCTTAGCTTGTACAAGATTCGTACGTTGAACACTTCTTACCTTCCCTTGCAGCAAACGATTTAACAATTCGACTGCCAGGTTTTTATGTGGTAATGCACGCACATCTGCTAAGAATTGATCGGACAGTATAGAGATATCTGGGTTCTCCAGTCCGAGTGAACTGTAAATATCAACAACTTCATCTGAAATAACCGACTTAGATATAAGCTGATTGATTTGCGCATCCAACTGTGAAGAAGTTTTCTTTTTCTTATCATCAGGAAGCAACTTTATAATTCCAGATTTAACTGCTTTAAAGAAACCAATTTCGGCGTTCAACTCTTGTGCTTCCTCTTCTGTGGAGCACAGGGCAAAGGCTTTGGCTAACTCTGTAACAAGACGGAGGAATGACTTCTTTTGCTCTTCCCCTAGACCAATAACAAAATCGACAGTTTCAATGATGGCTTTCATACGCTCAGTAGGACGTTCAGAGTTAAAATGATTATAATCATGACTGTAAAGCATGCTCTGTATCAATTCATATTTTTCCATCATAAGGTCTAGAGCGACCGATGTATCGACTCCAGCGTTTTCACGATCACTCTCTGTATATTGCTTTAATGCCTCTTTCAAACTATCAGCAATTCCTATATAATCAACAATCAAACCGCCAGGTTTATCCCTAAAGACACGATTTACACGGGCAATTGCCTGCATCAAATTATGTCCCTTCATCGGTTTATCGATATACATAGTATGCATTGATGGCACATCGAAACCAGTCAACCACATATCACGAACCAGAACAAGTTTTAACTCGTCATTCGTATCTTTCATTCTCTTAGCTAAGTATTCACGCCTACGCTTATTACCAATAAATCCTTGCCATTCTTCAGGATCACTTGAGGATCCCGTCATGACAATTTTAATAACCCCTTTGTCATCGTCCTCTGAATGCCATTCCGGACGTAGAGCTACAATCTCCTTATATAGATCTATGGCTATCCTACGGGACATAACAACTATCATTGCTTTTCCAAAAATTGCTTCTTGGCGATTTTCAAAGTGATTGACTACATCTTTAGCAACACGTTTGAGTCTTTCATTTGCACCTGCAAGCGCTTCTAACCTGGACCATTTGGACTTTAACTTTTCACGTTCATCTACTTCTTGATATTCTGTGATTTCGTCATATTCACTGTCAATCTCAAGACCCTCTGGAAGATCGAGCTTTACAATCCGACTCTCATAAAAAATTTTAACAGTCGCACCATCTTCGACAGCTTGAGTCATATCATAAATATCGATATAGTTTCCAAATACCGCTGGTGTGTTTTTATCCGTGGCTTCAATAGGTGTTCCCGTAAATCCTACGTAAGACGCATTTGGCAAAGCATCTCGAAGGTGTTTTGCAAAGCCGTATTTTACATTCGCTTCAGAAGAGTTACGTTGCATTTGTGCTTGAAATCCATACTGGGACCGATGTGCTTCATCCACCATAACAATAACATTTCGACGTTCAGTTAACGCGCCCATTTTATCTGAACCTTCTTCAGGCGCGAATTTTTGCATGGTGGTAAAAATAATACCTCCTGATTCAACAGCTAACAGTTCCTTTAAATCGGTGCGTTTCTCTGCTTGTTTGGGAGACTGCCTAAGAAGATCACTAGATTGGCTGAATGTTGCAAATAGCTGATCATCCAAATCATTTCGGTCTGTTAAAACAACTATAGTTGGATTGTTCATTTCTAAGACAAGTTTTCCTGTGTAGAAGACCATGGATAAACTTTTTCCTGATCCCTGAGTATGCCAAATGACTCCAATTTTCCGGTCACCATCTTCACCGGCCGCACGCTTAGCCTCTTCAACCGCTTTATTTACTGCATAATATTGATGATATGCAGCAAGGATTTTTACTATTTTTTCCCCATCGGTCTGAAACAGAATGAAATGACGAATCAAATCTATTAGAACGGCAGGTTGACACATCCCTTTAATTAAAACTTCTAATTGTGGAATATTATTAGGTGCAGTAGTCTGTCCATCAATCGTTCTCCACATCATGAAACGTTCTTCATTTGAAGAAAGTGTACCTGCACGCGCATTTACTCCATCACTTGTAACCATAAAGGCATTGTAGTGAAACAACGAAGGAATCGTCTTTTTATAGGTTTGAAGTTGGTTATAAGCTTGAGAAATCCCAACATGTTCATCAGTGGAATTTTTCAATTCGAATACAACCATCGGCAACCCGTTGATAAACAATATTACATCAGGGCGCTTATTTAATGAACCCTCAATAATGGTAAACTGATTTAAAGCTAAAAAGTCATTGTTCTTAGGGTTCTTAAAATCAAATAACCAAAGCTTCTTTGTTGAATTACGGCCATCCTCTTCTCTAACTTCAACATCAACTCCATCGGTAATTAATCGATGAAAAGCACGATTGTTAATCAAAAGATTGGGATGCTGAGGAACTGTTATTTTCCGAACTGCTTCCTCAATTTCCGAAATTTTCACATTATTATTAATACGAGAAAGAGCGTCTATTAAACGCCCTTCTAAAAACACAGTGGAATAGTCCTGCCGCTCTGGAGAATCGCCATCAGGAGCAAGAACCGGACCATTTGCAACTTCATATCCTAACTCTTCAAGCCAATCTAGCGTAGCATGCTCTAATTCATCTTCATTAAAGCTGTACATGTTCCATTTCCTCGCTTTCTAATGGAATTTCGATTTCTCCTGAAAGGATTTTTGGAAGTAAACTATCCCTTAAATTCTTTAGAATTACATTTTCATGATTCAAAAGAAATATCTTATCGAATAACTTTGATACTAATAAATCAAACTTCTTATGCACACTAGAATTAGGAACGACTATTAATGAGTCTTTAATTTCCTTTGTAGTGAGATTTACTTGTACTCCACTATTAGCTCTATTTCTTAGATTTTCAATAAAATCTGGGCTATTTGTCAAAAGATATAAATAAGAATAGTTTAATATTTCTGGGTTATATGTCCTTATTAACCCAACTCGTTGATTTAATATATATTTGTCATCTTCATCCATAAGAGCAGTATGTCCAAGTAACGCCACATTACTTTTCATATCTGTCATACACATTAATAAATCGCCTTTTTTTATTATATATCTATTTAACCTTTTACATTTTTCTCTTTCGATATAACTTTTGGTACCTGATTTGTTTAAGCCACCTCCTTTGTTAATATGACCCATTTTAAATACATGAAAGGTATCACCAGTGTCTTGTTTTAATAATTCTTTACTTTTAAAAGCATAGCCATTTTGAAATTCAATTAGCTCTCCTAAACTTCTTACTTCCCACCCAGTGGGGATATAACCTAAATCGCTCTCTTTAAAACTCCCTCCACTAGTATTATATGGTTCACCATGTTCATTCGGAAATTCATAATCGATGAACCAATATTTAAAAATTGTTTGTGTAAGTTGATTTAGTGTAGAGATAGAAGCATTATTACATTCAATTTTTGAATTTATGTTATTCAATAGATTACCAATTTGATTTTGAATAATTAGAGGAACATAAGGAATATCTAAATTCTCTATCATTCCTTTGGTTAATGCAGCTCTCGTCCCTCCAGTTTGGGCTATGGACAAAAGATATTGTTGCATTAATGGAGATGTTAACACCGCTAAAAGATAGTGAGGATTTAACAACTCGGTATCACACCTAATAATAGCTACGTGTTGATTAACCCTAGCTGGCAGAATTGTTTCTGGAACTATGCAACACCTTGCTACTGAGTCTCCAGTAATATTAAGTAATACATCGTTTTTCTGTAGTGTAACATTATTCAATTTTTTAGCTTGTTCTTCTGAAATAAAAACTCTACCATCCGTTGTAAATTCATGATTATATACATTTTGGCTTCTGATTAGACTAATTACGCCTTCTTCAAGATACGAATCTTTTCCACCTCGTGGAGTAGATCCACTTCCTATTTTTATAGTTAGGTTTTTTAATTTCAGACTAGATTTCATATCCAATGCCCCCAAGTGCTTGACGGATCTCACTCTCTAGTTTTTTTGATTTTGCTAACTGTTCAGCAAGCTCAGTAGTAAGACGTTGCATTTTTTCTTCAAAAGGCTCACCATCCTCCTCGACTTCTTCTAATCCAACATACCGGCCTGGTGTCAGAATATACTCATGTTCTCGAACTTCACCAATGGAGACTGATCTACAGAATCCCGCAATATCTTCATAGGATTGTCCATTTTTACCCCGCCAAGCATGGAAAACTTCTGTTACCTTAGCAATGTCCTTTTTGGAAAGTTCTTTATGAGTACGGTCAGCCATGAAGCCAATTTTCCGAGCATCTATGAAGAGGATTTCTTCTTTACGATCCCTTTGCCCTTTGGCTGCTTTATTTCTAGTTAAGAACCATAAGCTCACTGGTATTTGTGTTGAATAGAAAAGCTGTCCAGGAAGAGTGACAATACATTCAATCAAATCGTTCTGAATAAGATTTTTACGAATTTCTAATTCACTTGTTGTGCTTGTAGACATTGATCCGTTCGCTAAGACAAAACCTGCAGTTCCAGATGGAGCAAGCTTAGAAACCATATGTTGAATCCATGCATAGTTTGCATTTCCCGCTGGCGGAATACCATATTGCCAGCGGACATCATCTCGAAGTTTTTCCCCACCCCAGTCGCTGATGTTAAAAGGTGGATTGGCAAGGATATAGTCAGCTTTTAATCCTTTATGAAGATCATTGTGGAAAGTATCAGCATTATGTTCTCCAATATTTCCATCGATTCCGCGAATTGCAAGGTTCATTTTACACAAACGCCATGTTGTAGGGTTTGATTCTTGACCATAAACAGCAATATCACCTAAACGTCCTTGGTGCTCTTCTACAAATTTTTCACTCTGGACAAACATGCCACCCGAACCGCAACATGGGTCATATATGCGCCCCTTATATGGCTCGAGCATTTCAACTAATAATTTCACTATAGATGTAGGGGTATAGAATTCTCCACCGTTCTTTCCTTCTGCACTTGCAAACTTGCTTAAGAAATATTCATAAACTCTTCCAAGAACATCTTTGGAACGGCTACCTTTATCTCCGACTTTAAAGGAAAACAAATCTATGGTTTCCCCTAGTCTAGCCTTATCAAGTGCTGGGCGTGCATAGTCCTTAGGAAGTACCCCACGTAATGAATCATTTTCCTTTTCGATTGAAATCATACCCTGGTCGATGATTTGACCTATCTCCGGTTTTTTAGCATTTTCCTTTATATATGACCAACGGGCTTCTTTAGGAACCCAAAATATATTTTCCGCTAGATATTCATCCTGGTCTTCAGGATCGGCAAACTCGTCTACCAGTAATTCAGCGTATTTCTCCTCAAAAGCATCAGATACATATTTTAAGAACAATAATCCTAATACAACATTTTTATATTCAGAGGCATCCATACTTCCTCTTAACTTATCTGCCATTAACCACAACTTTTCTTCATAACCAATGTTTGCTGTTGACATACTTTACCTCCTATAAAATTAGTGTCTTGTCATCTGAATATAAATTAAGAATATACTTAGACATAAATACACATTTATATTAATAGTACCATGTAATGACCATATCACTACGATATAAATGTAATTTATTTTACAAAAAGCGATTCATCATAGCGTTTTGCAGGTTTAATTTTACTTCGTAGTTATAAACACATTTTACTAATTGTAGACTATTTGGCCTTATCTCTATGGTTCATTAATCATCATAAATAAAGTATAAGTTTGCCAAAAATAAAATAAAGCATAAGCCTGCCAATTGGCAAACTTATGCTTTAAGTTACAAAAAATAAAAATCCACCAACATATGTATTGGTGGAGACGGTGGGAGTCGAACCCACGTCCAAAGATATTGGCACTTAAGCTTCTACGAGTGTAGTCGGCATATTGGCGATTCGCTGGTCCTTTTGCCTACCGACAGGCGGCCGGCCAGCTAGCCTGGTTGTTCTCTTCCTTCATCCTCAGGCGGTGGAATCCGGCGTAGCCCACTTAGAGTGAGTCCGCTACCCTACCACATGGGCGATGGAGGGGCGAACCGCTATGCAGTATTAAGCTGCGAAAGCGAAGTTGTTGTTTTCTTTGCCAGTTATAGGCGTTGACGTTTTTACGAGGCCGATCCCCTCGACTCGCCACCTAAGCTCAAACTACCCCTGTCGAATCCGTAACGTCCCCATATAAAAGGTTGCTGTATACATGATACAGACGTTAGGAGAACTCGGTTAAGCCGAGCATTAAGTAATGTGTCACTCGTGGTGACAGTTCTTATTATAACACACTGAGTACTTTTTTCAACTGGTACACTCTTCCTCAGTTGACAAGCTTACATTTTCTGGCGTTCGCGGAATGCACGCTCTATATCACGGCCTGCTTCCTTCTTCTTCAGAGTTTCACGCTTGTCATAGTTCTTTTTACCCTTACCTAGACCGATTAAAACTTTCGCATAACCGTTCTTCAGATAAATCTTCAATGGTACAAGCGCATAGCCTGCTTCCTTCGTTTCACCAATCAGCTGGGCGATTTGCCGTTTGTGGAGCAATAGCTTCCTTGTGCGCAGCGGATCATGGTTATAACGGTTTCCCTGTTCATATGGGCTGATGTGAAGGTTATATAAGAATAACTCACCATTATGGACTTTTGCGTATGAATCCTTTAGCTGGACGCGTCCGTTACGGATTGATTTAATCTCTGTTCCCTGAAGGACCACTCCGGCTTCATAAGTTTCTTCGATGAAATAGTCGTGGTTTGCTTTTTTATTCTGTGCGACGACTTTACCCTCACCTTTTGGCATTAAAACTTCCCCCTTCTATTTCTCTCATTTTAGCAAATATCCCATTCTCCCACAATTAAAAGCGAAAGCGCCTTGGTCAGCCCCGACAAGCGCCGCCCGCCTATAACGCCACATCCTGTGGCTGGCGGGTCTGCACGTCCTGTGCCTCAGAGGGTCGACCGGTGAAGTCGTTCTTTGACTTCATTGGGCGGATCGAAATTGAAATGTATAGCCGACTGTCCAGAAACGCAGAAACTGGAGACTCCGACAAAGAAGTGTTTTTTGCTTCTGCCGGCGGAGTTGAAATTTCGGAGTTTCTAGGAGGCGACACTAGACAATTCGCAAAGCGGAGGCGACTACCCAACTCCGACAAGCGTTGGAGGGCCAGACAGTGAAGTCGCTTTTTGACTTCATTGGCAGGACCGAAACGTCTCGAGGAGTTAGGAGCCGCAGCTAGACAAGCGACTCGAGCTGCTCAAAGCTAACGCTTCTCGCAAGATACTCTAAGAAGCTCTCTCAGGGAAGAAAACTGACTAGGCGCTGGAGCTAGACAATTTTCAAAGTAAAATTTGTACTTCGTATCACTAGGACAACAGAGAGCCCCTTCACCAGGAGCTCTCTTTTTTTAGGTTGTCTATTTTCTCTTTTTTGATTTTCGTTTAGCGGCCGGAGAGTTCTCAAAGAATTTTTTCTTCTTGTTCTTTGGTTTTGAACCGGAGCCTGAACCGGTACCAGAGCCATTTCTGCCTCCGCCTGAACCTCTGCCGCCTCGCTTGCCTTCTTCTTCTTTACCGCGGCGCGGCTTTTTGTCGCTGCTGCCGGTTTTGAAGATCTTTGGCTGGGCCGGACGCTCACGTCTTGGCGTGCCCTTCATGCCGACGATTTCAAAATCAATCGAGCGCTCATCTTTGTTTACCTTGATGACTCGGACAGTAATTTCATCACCGATTCTAAAGACATTGCCTGTTCGCTCGCCAATCATCGCCAGGTGGCGTTCATCATACCGGTAATAATCATCCGTCATGTAGCTGACATGTACCAGGCCTTCGATTGTGTTAGGAAGCTCGACGAACATCCCAAAGTTCGTAACGGAACTGATGATTCCATCGTATTCCGTTCCAACCTTGTCTTCCATGTACTCCGCTTTCTTGAGCTCATCTGTTTCACGTTCGGCTTCAACTGCGCGGCGTTCCATGTTAGATGAATGCTCTGCGATATCCGGCAGCATCGCATTCCATTTTTCCTTCGTTGCCTGGTCAAGCTTGCCATCGATCAAGTAGGTCCTGATCAAGCGGTGGACAATCAAGTCAGGATAACGACGGATAGGTGATGTGAAGTGCGTGTAGAATTCTGTTGAAAGACCAAAGTGTCCAAGACTTTCAGGATAGTATTTCGCCTGCTGCATCGAACGGAGCATGACAGTTGAAACCACCATTTCCTCCGGCTTGCCCTGGACTTCCTCGATGATTTCCTGCAGCGCTCTTGGATGCACTCCATTTGCAGATCCTCTGACAAGGTATCCGAAGTTTGTAATGAAATCAAAGAACTTTCTTAGCTTATCCTCTTTTGGATCTTCGTGAATACGATAGATGAATGGCACATCAAGCCAGTGGAAATGCTCAGCTACCGTTTCGTTCGCCGCCAGCATGAATTCTTCAATCAGCTTTTCAGCGACAGAACGCTCTCGCAGGACGACCTCCGTTGGGTGGCCTTCTTCATCAACCAGTACCTTTGATTCTTTAAAATCAAAATCGATCGCGCCTCTTTCCATCCTTTTTTTACGAAGGATAGCAGCAAGCTCTTCCATCATCTCGAACATTGGAACAAGAGAATCGTAACGTGAGCGAGTTTCTTCGTCCTGATCAACAAGAATCCTGTTCACATCAAAATACGTCATTCGCTCAGTCGTTTTGATGACACTCTGGTAAATTTCATGGTCTACCACTTGTCCATCTGGAGCGATCTCCATATTACAAGAAAGCGTCAGTCGGTCGACCTTCGGATTCAGCGAGCAAATACCGTTCGATAAGCGGTGCGGAATCATCGGGATGACCCGGTCAACCAAATAAACACTCGTCGCACGGTCTTCTGCTTCGCGGTCAATCGGTGAGTCCTCGGTTACATAATACGTAACATCCGCGATATGGACACCAAGTTTATAGTTGCCGTTTTCAAGCCTTGTAACCTGGACTGCATCATCGAGGTCCTTTGCATCTGCGCCGTCAATCGTCACGATGACTTCATCACGCAGGTCGCGGCGGTTCGCAATCTCACTCTCATTAATCTGGTCAGGCGCATCATTCGCCTGCTTGAGAACTTCATCCGGGAACTCCATTGGCAGTCCGTGCTTGTGAATAACCGACAGGATATCGACGCCAGGATCATTTTTATGACCAAGAATCGCGGTAACCTCACCCTCAGCACTTTTGCGGCCTTCAGGGTAGCTCGTCAGTTTTACGACGACCTTATGCCCCTCGACTGCACCCATTCCAGCCTCTTTAGGAATGAAGATGTCACTCGTGAACTTTTTATCATCAGGAATCACAAACCCGAAGTGCTTGCTTTCGGTATAGGTACCAACGATTTGCGAGACACCTCTCTCAATGATACGTACAACAGTGCCTTCTCGGCGCTGCCCAGAGCTGTCTGATGAAACTCGTACAAGAACTGTATCCCCATTCATTGCATTGCTTGTTTCATTGGGCGGGATGAAGACGTCATCCATTCCCTGTTCTTCTGTGATGACAAAAGCAAACCCCTTGGCATGGGCACTGTAGCGTCCGCGTACGAGATTCATTTTTTCAGGGAGTCCGTACCTATCACTTCGAGTCCTGACGACTAGCCCCTTTTCCTCCATAACCACTAGCGCTTTAACAAAATCCTTGAATGTCGAGGAGTCCTCGATTCCAAAGGCGCTTTCGAGTTCCTGAACTGTAAGAGGTTTGTAAGCTTCATCCTTCATATAATGCAATAGCCTGTCTATATGGCCTTTAATATTCTCATCCATTAATAAATCCCTCCTTTATTGGGCTATTTTCGTAATTTTGTCGCTCATGGTGTGAAAAACAACTCAATAAATTTTTCTATGTTTTTATTCTTTCCAATTTAATGACTCAAGAAACTCGTAAACATCCTCGTGCAGCTGATCACGCTCTTTATCAAGTGTGATGACATGGCCTGATTCCTCATACCACTTCAACTTTTTATGTTCAGACTCGATGTTGTCATGGATGATATTGGCGCTGTCAGGATCGATGATGATGTCATTCCGGGCCTGGACAACAAAGGTCGGGGTATATATCAAGTCGATGCTTCCTCGGACTTCCTTGATCAGTTCCTGGAGGTCTTTTAAAGTGGCCATCGATTTCTGTTCGAGGTCCTTTACTTCCGCCTCGATTTGCTCTTCAGGCTTGCCTTCCATCCTCTTATATTCGCGCGCATACTCAAGCACACCGCGGTACATCAACTCTTCCGTCTTAAGATGCATTGGCGCGCACATTGGCACGATTCCCTTGAGTGGCTTGGTATATCCGAGTTTCAGCGAAAGGATGCCGCCTAGTGATAAACCAGCTACAGCAATCTCCTCATAGCCTTCGCTTTTCAGGAATTCGTAGCCATTAAGCGCATCCTGCCACCAATCCTCAGGACCAGTATGTATCAGTTCTTCAGGCGGGACACCATGTCCTTTAAAAACAGGCGCATGGCATGTATATCCTTTTCCTTCTAAAAATCGGCCCATCATTCTGACGTCTGCAGAATTGCCGGTAAATCCATGGAGCAGCAATACCGCTCTTTTTCCAGCTTTAAATGTAAAAGGTCTTGGCACTAACTTTCTCATTTTCCTACTCCCTCTATCAGATATCTTACTTAGTTTTAACAAACATGCTTATAACATTCAATTAAAAGCCTTTATATATGTAAATACCCACATTCATCAGAAATATGTGAGGATTTTGCTTATGTAAACACAATAAAACCCGGCCTCTATTGAAGCCGGGTCATTGTGTGTATTATAGTTCGAAATAAGTAACGGCAATAGTCAAGATAAAAAATAAAACAGACAACACGATCGTAACACGGTGCAAGACAAGGTCAAGGCCTCTTGCCTTTTGCTTACCGAACAATTGCTCAGCGCCGCCGGAAATCGCACCGGACAGACCAGCACTCTTGCCTGATTGAAGAAGAACAACTCCAATAAGAGCAATGCTGACGATCACTAAAAGAACAACTAACAATGTATGCATGACGTACCTCCCGATAAAACTGCTAACAGTATTTTAAATTTATCACATTTTAAGGAATGAAACAATACTTGTCTGAATTGTTGAGGATTTAATATTTAAAACAAAGGGAGATGAGAGGTAGAGTTCTACTCATTAAATTGATTTTAGTAGCAGCACGCCCAACAGTGTTTGCTTATTAGACATTTTGAGTGACATCCTTAATCGAAATGTCCATTAAACCTCTTTTATTAGACATTTCGAATGAATTCCTTGCTCAAAATGTCCATTAAACCTCTTTTATTAGACATTTCGAATGAATTCCTTGCTCAAAACGTCCATTAAACCTCTTTTATTAGACATTTTGAAAGAACTCCAAACTCAAAATGTCCATTAACCCCCTTTTATTAGACATTTTG